>JAQXJT010000031.1 GCA_029009095.1 bacterium | reverse complement strand
GGGGCGCAAAACCACGGCGCGCGCCGCGCGGGGCCGCCCCCCCCCCCCGCTTCTCTTCCCCGTCCCGTCCCCCCGCCCGGGCGAAAGCAGGCGAAAAGCGGACAGGCAACGAATTTCGGGGGCAAAAACTGTGTATTCTGTCCCTTGCCAAGGCAGGCGGGATGTGCTACAATGACCGCGCTATAAAAACAAATGTTTTTATATTAGAGACAGGAGGAGTTGCAATGAAAGTGGCGCTGCTGGGTTACGGCACAGTGGGCGTGGGCGTGCGCCAGATGCTCCTCGCCTCCCCGACTCTGGAGGCGGGGCCGGTGCTGGTGCGGCCGGGCAAGGCGGACGAGTCCTGGAAGGTCACCGCCATGGAGGAGATCCTCGACGACGGAGAGGTCGGGGCTGTGGTGGAGGTCATGGGCGGCGTGGACGCGGCCTACCGATACGCCAAAGCGGCCCTGACCGCCGGGCGGCACTTTGTCACCGCCAACAAAATGCTGGTAGCCGCCCACGCGCCGGCGCTGGCGGCGCTGGCGGAGGAAAAGGGAGTCGCCTTTCTCTTTGGCGCCGCCTGCGGGGGCGGCGTGCCCTTTCTGCACAACCTCGCCCGGGCCGTGGGCAGCGGAGACGACGTCACGGCGCTGGGCGGCATCCTCAACGGCACCTGCAACTACATCCTCGACGCCATGGAGCGTCGGGGTCAGGACTTTGCCCGGGCGCTCTCCGGGGCGCAGAGTCTGGGCTACGCCGAGGCCGACCCCGGCGCCGATCTCTCGGGGCTGGACGCGCTGCGGAAGGTGGTGCTGGGCTGCGCGGCGGCCTGGGGGCTGCTCCCCACGGAGGGGCTGCTTCGGGAGGGCATCGAGTCCTTTACCGCCGCAGACGTGGCGGCGCTGGCGGCGCTGGGTCGGCGCTGCCGGCTGATGGGCCGGGCGGAGATGCAGGGAGGACGGCTCTGCGCGCTGGTGGAGCCCACGGTCTGCCCCGCCGCCTCCCCGGCCGCGGCGGTGCTGGAAAACGGCAATCTGGCCTGGTACCGGGCGAAAAACGCCGGGCAGATCACGCTGCTGGGCCAGGGTGCGGGGCGTTACCCCACCGCCTCGGCGGTGCTGCGGGATCTGGAGGGCATTCTGGAGGGGGAGCGGAGCATGCTGCCCCGGGGCTGCCGGCCCTGCCGGGCGGAGGGCGGACTGCTGCGGCGGCGCTACTATGTGCGCTGCCCCGGGTCCGCCGCCGCCGCGCTGGAGGCGGAGCGGCATTTTGAAGGAGAGGCGGGCACAGCGCGGCTGCTGACCGCCCCCATGACTCCCGCGGCCATCCATCAATGGGCCGCAGCGCGCCGCGGGGCGGGAGAAGAGATCTTTTTTGCGGCCTGGGAGGAAGAAGAATGCTGAAAGCGATCAAATTTGGCGGCTCCTCGGTGGCGGGGGCGGAGCAGTTTGCCCGGGTGAAGGCCATCGTGGAGTCCGACCCGGCCCGGCGGCTGGTGGTGGTGTCCGCGGCGGGCAAGCGCAGCGGGGACGATCACAAGCTCACGGATCTGCTCTATCTCTGCCACGCCCATCTGACCTACGGGGTCAGCTGCGGGGACATCCTCGCCCAGATCCGAAGCCGCTTCACCGCCATCCGGGAGGAGCTGGGGCTGCGGTGGGACGTGGGGACGGCCTTTGACGAATACTGCGCCACCCTCAGCCGGGACACCTCCCAGGACGAGCTGGTGAGCCGGGGCGAGTACTTCACGGCGCGGCTCATGGCGGAGTATCTGGGGTATGATTTTGTGGACGCGGCGGAGTGCGTGCTCTTCGGCTTCGACGGGGAGCTGGACCGGGAAAAGACGGAAGAGGCGCTGCGGGAGGTACTTCGGCGGCACGACACGCTGGTGCTGCCGGGCTTCTACGGCAGTTTGCCCTCGGGCCGGATCCGGGTCATGAGCCGTGGCGGCAGCGACATCACCGGCGCGCTGCTGGCGGCGGCGGCGGACGCGGACGTGTACGAGAACTGGACGGACGTGTCCGGCATTCTCATGGCCGACCCGAAGATCGTGCCCAACCCCCGGCCCATCGCGAAGATCACCTACGCCGAGCTGCGGGAGCTGGCCTTTATGGGGGCGTCGGTGCTCCACGAGGAGTCCATCCTCCCGGTGAAGGAACGGGGCATCCCGCTGAACATCCGCAACACCAACCGTCCCGGGGACGAGGGCACCATGATCGTGGAGGAGGTCGCCGGGGAGGCGGAGTCGGAGCGGTTTCTTACCGGCGTAGCCGGGCGGCGGAATTTCACGGTGCTCACCGTGCGCAAGCGGGATATGCGGGGCAGCGAGGAGCTGCGGCGGACGCTGGAAATGCTGGACGAGTGCCATGTGCAGGTGGAGCACATCACGCTGGGGCTGGACAGCTTCGCGCTGGTGGCCTCCTCGGCCAAACTGGGAGAAAACCTCTACCACATTGTGGCCAGGATCCACAGGGACTGCCGCCCCGACGACGTGCAGGTGCAGGACGGCATCGCCCTGGTGGCGGCGGTGGGCCGGAAGATGACCTTCCGCCCGGGCATCTCCGGCAAGCTCTTCCGGGCACTGGGCGAGCAGGGGGTCAACATCCGCACCATCGCCCAGGGGGCCGACGAGCTGTCCATCATCATCGGCGTGGACAACCGGCATTTTGAGACGGCCATCCGCATCCTCTACGAGGGTTTTGCGGGCTGAGAAAGGACAGAACATGAAAGAACTGCGTATTGCCATTCTGGGCGCCACCGGCGCCGTGGGCAGAGAAATGATGAAGCTGCTGGAGGAATACGGCCTCCCGGTCAGCGAGCTGCGTTTGCTGTGCAGCGAGAGGAGCGCGGGGAAGACGCTCCCCTTCCGGGGGGAGGAGATCACGCTGCGCGCAGCGGACGAGACCAGCTTCGAGGGGCTGGACTTCGTGCTGGGCGCGGTGGAGAGCGATATGTCCCGGCGCTTCGCCCCGGCCATCGTGAAGAGCGGCGCGGTGTACATTGACAACAGCTCCGCGTTCCGTCTGGAGGAGGGCGTGCCGCTGGTAGTTCCGGAGATCAACGGCGCCGACGCCTTCACCCACCGCGGCATCATCGCCAACCCCAACTGCTCGTCCATCATCACGCTGCTGGCCGTGGCGGCTCTCGCCAGACTCTCCCCCATCCGCAGCATGGTTGCCTGCACCTATCAGGCGGTGTCCGGGGCCGGCGCGGCGGGTCTGCAGGAGCTGGAGCAGCAGCTTGCCGACCGGGCGGCGGGGCGGGAGCTGCACCGGAGCGTATTCCCCGCCCAAATCGCCTGCAATGTGATCCCCTTTATCGGCCGGGAGCTGCCCAACGGCTACACCGACGAGGAGATGAAGATGCAGAACGAGGGGAGGAAGATCCTCCATCTGCCGGAGCTGCGCGTGAGCTGCACCTGCGTGCGGGTGCCCGTGCTGCGCTCCCACTCCATCTCCGTCACCGTGCGTACCGAGCGGAAGATCAGCCCCGGGGAGGCCCGCGCGGCCATCGCCGCCTTCCCCGGCTGCGCCGTGGCGGAGGATCTGGAGGGCCGGGACTACCCCACGCCCCTGGACAGCAGCGACCAGGACGCCGTGTGGGTGGGCCGCATCCGGGAAGACCTCACCGGGGACGGGCTGAATCTCTGGTGCTGCGGCGACCAGCTGCGCAAGGGCGCAGCGGCCAACGCCGTGCAGATCCTCCGTCTCCTCTGGGAGGGGGCATGACAGCAGAAAAGACCTGCCCGGGGGGCAGGTCTTTTCCTTTCTTCCCGGAAAACTTTCCGCGCTTCCCGATGATTTTTCCCTCCTTTTGCGTCATATAGGGTGAGAACGTTCTTACACACAACGGAGGAGCTTCCATGGACGATGAAAAGATCCTTTTCCTGTTCGCGCAAAGACAGGACGCGGCCCTGGCGGAGACGGCGGCAAAATACGGCAAACTCTGCTTCCGGGTGGCGGATAACATCCTGTGCAACGAGCAGGATTCGGAGGAATGTGTCAACGACACCTGGCTCCGGGCCTGGAATTCCATCCCGCCCGAACGGCCGCAGAAGCTGTCCTGTTATCTTGCGCGGGTAACGCGCAACCTGGCCATCACCCGTTTCCGGAGCCGCCGCGCCCAAAAGCGCGGGGACGGCCAGCTCCCCCTCGTTCTGGACGAGCTGGCCGAATGTGTGAGCGGCGGTCCCGACCCCCAGCAGCATCTGGAGAGCCGAGAGCTTTCCGAGCACATCGACCGCTTTCTCTCCGAACTGGACCCCGGGGTGCGGGACGTCTTTGTGGCCCGGTATTTCTTTGCCGCGTCCGTCTCCGAGCTCTCCGGGCGGACGGGCCGGAGCAAGGCCGCGATCAACAGCATACTTCAGCGTACCAGAAAAAAGCTCCAAACCTATCTGAAGGAGGAGGTCTTGTGTTGAACCGCGACAGGCTTTTTGACGAAATGGGCGGCATACGGGATGCGTACATCCTCTCCGCCGCAGACCTCCTCGGTTATGAAAAGGAGGACAAACTCATGCATCTTCCCCAGACAGCCAGGGTCCGAAAAATGACCCGGGCCATCCTGATCGCCGCGGCCATAACGGCGCTGCTGGCCGCAACGGCCTTCGCCGCGTTCTTCGCCTTCTCCTACCGCGTCCCGGAGCAAAGCGAGACCTTCCGCATCAGCTGGGTGGAAAACCCCGGCGGCTATATCGAATGGAGCGACGCCAAGCTGGCGGTGACGTTCCCGGACACGGCGGTGAGCCAAAAGATCGAATTCCGCCCCGGCTGGCTGCCCTTTGAGCTGCCGCAGCGGCTGGACCTCAGCGCGCCCGGCGACGCTCTGACGGCGGACAGCTGGTTCACCCGCCTCACCGCCGAGTCCCTGTGCTGGCAGGCCGGCCCCAACTATATACCGGAATACAGCGGGTATACGCAGCCGCTGGAGATCAAGACCTACTCCATGGCGGAGTTCAACGACGGGGGCGCCCTGCTGATGCTCTACCAGACGCCCGGGGAGATCGCCGAGGAGCACTGGGACGGGCAGGATGTGGACGTGCTGCGCTTTTGCGGGAGCCAGGTCATGGAAGCCAGGCCGGAATTTGACGCCCCGGAGAGAAATCTGAAATATAACTACGCGGTCTTGTCCAACGCCCGCTCTGGCTGGATTGTCGTGGTCGCCGGTCAGCTGGACATGGACACCATAACCCGGGTGGCGAAAAATTTGGAGATCCGGGAGACCGGCGAGACGGCGGCTTATGAGGATTTCCCCGACCACTACGCCTTCTTCGACGGCAGCGTGGGCTGACAGCCCCAACCCCCTCTCCCTTGAAGGAAAACGAGCAAAAAGACCTGCCCCGGAGGGCAGGTCTTTCAGCTTGTCAAAAAACTTTCCAAACACCCCCATTTTCTGTATAATGAAGAAAACGGGGGTATGGTAGACCCCAGTGTTGTTTTCATCGACGGCACTCACATCAAGGCCAGCGCCAACAAGAAGAAGTTTCAGAAAGAGCGTGTGGCCCAGACAGCAAAGATATACTCAGAGCAGCTGCGGCAGGAGGTAAACGCAGAGCGCGAGAAACTGGCAAAGGATCCCATCGAAGACGAAGATGATGATGACACGCCGAAAGGCGGGACGAAAGAGCAGACGGTGTCCACCACTTCTGCCCTATACCAGATACAACGGAAAGAAAGACCGATACAAGCCCTGGGAGTATACATATGATCCTGTGAAGGACGAGTACATTTGTCCACAGGGGGAACGGTTGCGGCACACAACCACGGATCGCAACGGGAAACGCAGCTACCGCAGCACGCCGGAACGATGCAGGAATTGCCCCTGCGAAGGGAAATGCGGGGCGAATGGAAAAGGGCAGAAGCTGCTGACCACCAACATCTGGCAGGAATACCTGCCCCGAATCGGGAGCGTTCGTAAAACAGTTTCAGTCTTGCCAGTAATGTCTACCGGGACTGTTCTTCCATCGATTGAAACCGTATGATATGATTAAACAGGTTGTTTTGGTTTTTGTTACCATTGGATTGAACACTGTAGCATTTATGAAAGCACGGAAGAAATGAATTACTTCCATTTTTCGAACGAAAGGGCGCACTTCTATACGTGCCAAGCTCCGTATATGCACTCACTGAGACTGAACACCCCGGACGTCTGAAAGTCCGGGACGTTTTGCTCACTGCATTTCGAACAAGGGGACGCACCCCTTGGGCAACTTTCGGCTATCCTCTTAAGGCAAAAGGCGTGACCACTTCCGTCACGCCTTTTGCCTATTTAACTGTCTTACGAACACCCCGCTAAGGGCAGGTCTTTTTTCCTGATCCGCTTATCCGTTTCCCCCGGTGGGCATACGGGAGGCGATGAGCTCCACCAGCTTCGAGACCGGCATGGTCTGAAGCGTCACCCTGCCGGGGCCGGTGAGCACGGTGTTGAACAGTCCCTCGCCGCCGAAGAGGACGTTTTTCGCCCCCCGGACGGACTGTATGTCGATCCGGCAGCTGCCGTCCACCAGGGCCACATGGCCGGTGTCCACCACCAGCTGCTCGCCCACGCCCAGATCATAGCTGATGGCGCTGCCGTCCAGCTCCAGAAACACCAGTCCCCGGCCGCTGATCTTCTGCATCACGAAGCCTTCGCCGCCGAAAAACCCGGCCCCGGCCTTCTTTTGCAGATACACCGACAGCTCCACCCCCGCCGTGGCGGCCAGAAAGGCGGATTTCTGGGCGATGATGGGCCGCTCGGGGGTCACCTCCCGGACTACGATGCTGCCGGGAAATCTGGAGGCGAAGGCGATCATGCCCTCCCCGTTCCGGGCGGTGTACACGTTGCGGAAAGCCGACTCTCCGGCGAACATCCGTCCCAGCGCCCGGCCCAGTCCTCCGGCGTTGGTCTCCATCTGCATATTGGGGCTCATCCATACCATGGAACCGGCCTCGGAGATCATGCTCTCGTTGCTGTCCAGGTGGCAGATCACCACAGGCATATCGTTGCCCTGAATATCGTATCTCATATGCCATCCTCCTTGCGGCAAATATCATTCCCGTCCCGGGGAGCGAGACGCCCCCACGCATACCACTATAATATAATAAGACGCGGAGAAAGTACAGCTTTTTTCGTGCCGGCGGCATCCTCCGGGGAAAGAAAAAACCCCCGGAACCGAAAAGTTCCGGGGGACTCATGGTGCGCGAGGCGGGACTTGAACCCGCACGTCCGGAGTGGACACTAGAACCTGAATCTAGCGAGTCTGCCAATTCCACCACTCGCGCTTGTCAGCTTGGACATAATAACACCGATAGGAGGGATTGTCAAGGGATTTTTGCACCTTTTTCTTTTTTTCCTGCGGCTCTTGTCCGGCGGGGCGCGGTGTGCTATGATGCAGAAAAAGCTGAGGGAGGAAAAGGGCATGGAAAAAGCTGTGAAAGCGATCATTCTGGCGGCGGGAAAGGGCACCCGGCTGCAAACCGAGGGCGTGGACGCGCCGAAGGTCATGCGTCTGGCGGCGGGGGAACCGCTGCTGCGGCATGTGCTGCGCGCGCTGGACTTTCTGCCCCGGGAGGACATTCTGCTGGTGCTGGGCTACAAAAAGGAGCAGGTGGTCGCCGCCTTCCCTGACTACGCCTGGTGCGAGCAGAGCGAGCAACTGGGTACCGGCCACGCCGCCGGGTGCGGCATGAAGGCGCTGGGGGACTACGAGGGCGATGTACTGGTGGGCGCGGGAGATATGCCCCTGCTCACCCGGGACACCTATCGGGGTCTTCTGGAGGAGCACCGCCGCGCCGGGAACGCCTGCACCATCCTCACCGGCACCGCCGACATCCCCTCCAAAGGCTATGGTCGGGTGCTGCGCAACGAAAACGGGGAGTTCGTCTCCATCGTGGAGGAAAAGGACTGCACGCCCCGGCAGCGGGAGATCCGGGAGCTCAACAGCGCCGTCTACATCTTTGATGCGGCGGCCCTGCGCCGGGCGCTGGGACTGCTGAAAAACGAAAACGCCCAGGGGGAGTACTACCTCACCGACACCCCCGCCATCCTCATGGAGCTGGGGGAAAAGGTGGGCGTGTGCTGCCGCCATCTGGGCAAGGAGATCCTCGGGGTGAACACCCCCCAGCAGCTCTCCGAAGTGGAGGAAGCGCTGCTCCGGCGGTAGTACATACCAAAACCGCAAAGCCCGACGGGGCGCCAAAAGGGCGCTCCGCCGGGCTTTTTTCGTTATTCATCCTCTTTCAGCGGGATCTCCACCGCCCGGGCGGTGCGCAGGAAGCAGAGCAGCCCCTCCTTCACGGGCTTTTTGCGGATGCGCTCCATGGCCATGGCGTAGGCGCGCACCTGGGGGGCATAGTGCTCCGCTCTGGCAGTCAGGGTCTCCCCGGTCACATAGTCGGTCTTATAGTCGATGACGGTCAGTTCCCCCTGCTCCTCGATGCAGCAGTCCACCACGCCCTGAAAGAGCACCTGGTCCTCCCCGCTGCCGCCCAGCGCATCGGCGGGGAGCAGCAGCGTGAAACGCTGTTCCCGGTAGACATGGTCGGCGCGGAGGATGCGTTGACCCAGAGGAGAGCGGAAAAAGCGGAGCAGCACCGCCGGATCGACGGACTCGGCCTGCTGCGCCGTCAGGTGGCCCAGCACGCGCAGCCGTTGAATCTCCTCTTCAATTCCCTGCCGCGTCGTGCAGCGGGCATAGTCGATGAATTGCAGTGCCAGATGGACGGCGGTGCCCCGTTCGGCGCCGCTCAACGGCCGCTCTCCCTCCGCGAAAGTCACCTGCCGGCGGGGCCGGCCGGTCTCCACGGGTCGGGGTACGGCAGCCTCCTCATCAGGCAGCTCCCCGGCCTTCCACTCCGAAGCGGTGAGCTTGGAGGGCAGCTCCTCCGACCCGGCCCAGGGATAGCGCCAGTCCAGCTTTTCCCGGATGTGCAGGGGTTTTGCCGCCGCCGCGCCGCGCCCGCTCTCCTGTGCCGCGGCCGCCGTGCTCTCCGCCCCCGGCGTCTCCACCCGGAAACAGAGGGAACTCCCCTCCCCCCGGGCGCAGCGGCACAGCCACTGGGCCATGCTCCGATCCCCCGCCAGCAGTACCGGCGGCACGGGCAGCACGGTCTCCGGGTCGAGCTTCTCCAGCTTCTTCCCGGCGGAGCGCCACGCGGCGGTGATATAGAGCCGTTCCCGGGCCCGGGTCATGGCCACATAGAGCACCCGCATCTCTTCGGAGAGGCTCTCCGAGCGGAGGCACGCGGCGATGGCCCGCCAAGCCAGGGTGGGGTACTCGATCCCCCGCTCCGCGTCCGTTCGTCTGGCGGCGATGCCCAGTCGCGGGTGCACCAGCACCGCGTCCTGACTGTCGGAGAGGTTGAAGCGGTGGGCGGTGTCCGAGAGGAACACCACCGGGAACTCCAGACCCTTGGAGCGGTGGATGCTCATGATCTGCACCTCGTCCCCGCCGCCGCCCGCGGCAAAGGGTTCCTCCCCGTTCTCCGCCAGGCGCTTCATCCACGCGAGGAAGCGGAACAGCCCCTGCTGTCCGCTCTGTTGGAACTGTGCCGCGTAGTCCTCCAGCGCCTGCAAATTCTGCCGCCGGGCGTGGGCGTCGGGCATGGCCGAGAGCAGGGCGGGCACGTCCTCGCGGACGCACAGCTCCCGCAGCAGCTCCGGCACGGAGAGCTCCGGGGCCAGCGTACGGTAATCGCGGAGCCGCCGGAGAAATTTCGCGCAGCGCTCGTCGTCCTCCGCCGCCAGCGTCAGCGCCGTATAGAAATCGGCGGCGCGGTCTTTGCCGCGGATGGCCGCCAGCTCGTCGGGGGTGAAGCCGCAGAGCGGGGAGCGGAGCACGGCGATGAGAGGAATGTCCTGCCGGGGGTTGTCGATGATGGCAAGGCAGGAGAGCAGCAGCGACACCTCCATGGATTTGAAGAAGCCGTTCCCCTGGGCCGCGGCGCAGGGCACCCCGGCGGCGGAGAGCGCCGCGCGGTAGCGGGGCGAGACGGCTTTGTAGGAGCGGAGCAGAATGGCCACATCCCCGTAGCGCAGCGGCCGCAGCCCGCCCTCCCCATCGGGGACGGGGGTGCCGCCCTTCACCAGCGCACGGATCCTCTCCGCCACGGCGGCGGCCTCCGCCTCCCCGGCGGCGCGGCTCTCCCCCTCTTCTTCCTCGTCGGGCACATCGTAGAGGGTGAAGTCCACGGCGGGGGCGGCGTAGTTGTCCGCCTCGCTCCGTCCGTGTACCAGCCTCGCCCCCTCGTCATAGTCCATCTCCCCCAGCTCTTTGGAGAGGATGGCGGCGAACACGGCGTTCACCCCGTCGATCACCGCCGGGGAGGAGCGGAAATTCTCCCGCAGGAGAATTCTCGCCCCCTGCGTTCCCTCCCTGTCCTCCTCCAGCGGCGCAAACTCTTCGTACCGCCGCAGGAAGATACCGGGGTTGGCCAGACGGAAGCGGTAGATGGACTGCTTCACATCGCCCACCAGAAAGAGCTTCCGACCCCCGCCGGAGAGGAGGGTGAAGAGCCGGTCCTGGCAGTCGTTCACATCCTGATACTCGTCCACCATCACCTCCCGCCACTGTCCGGACAGCTCGGCGGCCACGCCGTTTTCCCCGTTCTCCAGCAAATTCAGCACCATGTGCTCCTGATCGGAGAAATCCACCAGCGAGGCACGGCGCTTGTCGGCGGCGTAGGCGGCGTCCAGCTTCTCCGTCAGCGCCAGCAGAGCGCGGAGGGCGGGGGCCGTGGCGGCCATGTCCGCCAGCAGCGGCGCGGAGGGCGAGGCGAACTCCGCTTCCAGCGCCTTGCAGGCGTCCCGGCAGGCGTCCCACACGGCCTTGCAATACTGCTTCGTGTCCGACTGGCTGCGGCAGCCCTTGATCTTCATGGCCAGCGGGAAGCACGCCGCCGTGCGATCCCAGCCCAGCCGGGCAGAACGGCCCACGGCGCGCAGCCCCTCGGCGGCGGCGGCGAAGCCCTCGCCGTAGGCGCGCTCCACCGCCTCGTCCCCGGCCATCCGCCGGAGACAGTCCTCCAGCCGCTCCGCCCAGTAGTCCGCCCGGAGGGCGGCGGAGCGGAGCACATACTCCCCCCAGACCGTCTCGCCCGCGTCCTCCACTGCCGAGAGATCCAGCGACTGGGCGCACCGGGCCATCCACTCCTCGGGGTGGGGGTGGGAGCGGAGGGATTCGTAGAGGGAGAGCACCAGCTCCACCAGCTTCCCGTCATCCCGCCCCGCGCCCACGCTGTCCACCAGCGCGCGGAAGTCCGTATCCTCCCCGATGTGCTCATAACACTGCTCCAGCACCCGGTTGAGGGCGGCGCGGCGCATGGCGGCGGCCCGGTCCTCCTCCATCACGCGGAAATCCGGGGTGAGGGCGCTCAGGTGCACATAGTTCCGGAGGATGCGGCCGCAGATGCTGTCGATGGTGCCGATGGGCGCCCGGGGGCAGAGCTCCGTCTGGCGGCGCAGCCGTTTGTTGGACGGGTCCAGGGCCAATCGCCCGTTCAGCTCCCGGAGGATGCGCCCCCGCAGCTCCGCGGCGGCGGCGCGGGTATAGGTGATGATCAGGAACTCGTCAATGTCCGCGCCGTCGTCCACATAGCGCATGAGCCGCTCCACCAGCACCCGGGTCTTTCCGCTGCCGGCGGCGGCGGAGACGAGCAGCGGCCTGCCACGTACCGAGGCGGCCTGTTCCTGTGATGGGGTCAGGGGCATTCCTTGTCCCTCCTCTCTTCCAGCTTCTTCCAGAATTCCGGGGCCTTCAAATTGGTCTTGTAGCGGGGCTTGTCCCGCGTTTCGTCGAAGCGGCAGGCGTCGAAGTAGCTGCAATACACGCACGCCCCCTCGCTGCTGCTGCGGTACCAGGGGTCGGCCTGGATGCTGCCCCGGCGCAGCTCCCCGGCCATCTCCTGCAACAGCTCCGCAATATAGCCTGAGAGCTGTCCCAACTGTTCGGCGGAGGCCAGCGCATCCCCCGCGATCTCCTTGTCCTTATTGAGTTTCAGCGGCAGGTAGCGGAAGCCCTCCCCGCCCTTCTCCATGGCCCGCAGCACCGCCTCCTCATCCAGCAGCAGTCCGCTGCGGCGGAGCTTTTTGGCCTTTTCCGCCAGGATCTCCTGATCGGTCAGCATCGCGGGGGCGCGGATGATCTCGTCCCGGGCCGGGACATAGAGCACACCCGCCGGCTCCACGGGTTTGCCGTAGCGCCGCTCCCCCTCCCGCTGCAGAGCGAAGAGATAGAGGAGCATCTGCAAATTCATGCCGTACCACACATCCGAGAGGGAGAACTCCCTGCGCCCGGTCTTGTAGTCCGTGACGCGGATGTAGAGCTTGCCGTCCTTCTCCCAACCGTCCACCCGGTCTACCTGCCCGGTGAGCACCAGCGAGCTCTCCCCCTCCCCCAGCCGCTCGGGGCCGAGATCCTCCTCGCCGGAGAAGTTCAGCTCGAAATCCAGCGGCCGGAAGTCGGAATTCCTCAGCTCCCCGGCGGTATCCAGCACCACCTGCTCCACGGTCTTTTGCAGCCGCCGGAACAGGTAGACAAAGCGGGGGCTTTTCTCCCGGAAGTCCTCCAGATGCTCGTGGATATACTCCTCCGTGTACCGTCCCGCCATCTCCCGCACCTGCTCGTCGCTGACGGCGGCAAAGCCGCCCCGCTCCCCCGCCTCCCGGGCGCAGCGCTCCAGCACATGGTGGAGAAAGGTGCCCAGATCCGGGGGGTTGAAGCCCGCCGCCTCCCGGGGTCTGGCCCGGAGGCCGTAGCGGAGGAAATACTGGAATTTGCAGGCGGCGAAGGTGTCGATGCGGCTGGCGGTGAGCCAGGGCTCGCTGCCGTAGAGGGCGCGCACCCCGTCCCGGCCCAGACTCCCCCGCCGGTAGGCCGCCGCCCGGGAGAGCCGCTCCAGCTCGCTCTCCGCCTCCGCGTCCCCCTCGAAGTAGGCCCGGGCCTCGGCGTTGCCCGAGGCGGCCAGCTCCAGCGCGCCCCGGTAGGAGCCGCTGCGGGCCTCCGTCAGATCCCCCGCCTCCTCCGACAGGGAGAAGAGCCGGGCGATGCGCTCGGAGACAAAGGAGGCGCGCTGCTCCTGCCCCCCGGAGGTAAAGAGGGGCCGGGAGACCCAGAGACTCTCCGAGGGCAGGGTGAACACATTATAGATAAGGGAAAATTCCCGACTCAGCCTGTCATCCCCGTCCTCCACCTCCAGTGAGAGGGTGCGCAGCGTCTCCCGCTCGCTGTCGGTGAAAACGCCCCCCTCGCCGTCGATCCGGGGCAATCGCTCGTCCGTGGCCCCCAGCACCAGCAGATGCCGCAGCGAGCGGCGGCGCATACGGTCAAAGTCTCCGGCGGTGACGCGATCCACCGCCACGGGGATGGTGCCCACATCGTACTGGGACAGCAGCAGCTTGAAGAGCCGGGCGAACTCCTCGGGATCCATGGGGCTGTCTCCCAGCACCCGCGCGCACTGCTCCAGCGCCTCCACGGCCACGTCCCAGAGCTGCAAACACTCCTCCGCTTCCTGCTCCCTTCCCAGCTTCCGCAGCGCCCCGGCGTGTCCGTCCAGCCGCTCCCCCAGGGAGATCGCATCCCAGAACGCAGCGGTGACGCGGCACTGCTCCCGGGCGGTTTTGGCCTCCCGTCCTCCCTCCTGCAGAGCCCTCAGCGGCGCGGCCACCTGCCGCCGCAGCCCGTCGATGCGCCGCAGCCGCTCGTTGACCTCCCCGGTATACTCCTTGTTGTACCCCTCCGGGTGCTGCCGCCAGGGCCGCTCGCCCCACCAGGCCCCGCCCCGGATGTCCCAGAGCAGCACATAGTTCTCCAGCTCGTCCACCTGCTCCGGGGCGAGGGGCGTGAGCCCGGTTTTCAGATAGGTGAACACATCCTCGTAGCTCCACCCCCCGCTCACCACGGCGAAGGCGGAGAGGATCAGCGTGGGCAGGGGCTTTTCCAGCACGTCCGCGCGGTGGGAGAGGTAGAGCGGGACGCCGGCGCGGGCGAAGGCGCTCTCCAGCAGCGGCCTGTAATCCTCAAACCCCCGCACGGCGATGGCAATGTCCCGCCAGCGGCAGCCCGTCTCCCGCACCAGTCGCAGCGCCTCCCCGGCGGCCAGTTCGCACTCCGCCGCCGCGTCGGGAGCGGTGATCAGCCGGATGCGGCCCTCCCCGTCCCGGGAGATGTCCGTATAGGAAAAGAGCTGCTTTTCGAGAAAGCCCAGCGGCCCCTCCTCCCCGTTGTCCGGCACCTGCAATTCCTTGACGGGCACCCCGTCCTCCACGGCCTCCCGCCGCAGCGAGAGGGCGGTGCGCGCCGCGGAGGCGAACTCCTCCCGCTCCTCGTTCAGCCCCGCGCAGGTGAGACACACGGTCACATCCCCGCAGAGCCAGAGCTGCCGGATCACCCGCCGCTCCTGGGCGGTGAAGTCCGTAAAGCCGTCGATATAGATCTGTCCCCCCCGGAGGAGGGCGCTGCGGGGGATATCATCGGCCAGAGTGTCCAGCCGGGTGCCGGGGTCGGCCCCGGTCTGCTGCTCCAGCGCCGCCATGGCCTCCTGCAGCAGCGCCAGATCCAGCAGCTTCTGCCGGAGCTGGCCCGTGCACGCCCCGGCGGCCTCGCGCAGCTCGTCGCCGCCGATGCAGCCGCAGCGCAGCTCGTCCATGGCCGACAGCAGGGGGCGGATGGTCTCGGAGCGCTGCCGGGCGCTGCCGTAGAGCCGCAGCTCCGGGGCGCAGCGCTGCAAGGCGAGCGCCATCTGGAGCGCCCGCCCCCCCTTGTCCGTATACACCCTGGCGCTGCCGCCCACCTCCCGGGCCACAGCGTGGGCCAGCCGGGTGAAGGAGAGCACCTCCGCGTAAAGGGAGGCAGTATCTCCCGCCAGGCGCAGCAGCTCCCGCTCGGCCTCGTAGCTGTACTGTTCGGGGACGATGAGGATATTCCCCCCCTGCTCCGCCGCCACCCTCCGGCGGATCTCTTCCATGATCATGCCGGTCTTGCCGGTGCCCGCCCGTCCAAGGATCAGTCTCAACATGCTCTCCACCCCTTCTTCCCGTCGTTTTTCCCATTATACATCATTTTCTCCCCACTGCAAACTCCCTCCCCCCAAAGACTTGCGCCGCGGCAGGAAAAGTCCGCCGCGGCCCACTCTCCCCTTGCGAAATGGGGATAGCTATGGTATGATTTTCCTTGAGGTGATCGCTGTGAGAATGACCGATCTCATTGAGAAAAAACGCGACGGCGGCGTGTTGAGCGCCGGGGAAATTCGCTATATCATTGAAGGCTACACCAGAGGCGACATTCCGGATTACCAGATGAGCGCACTGTGCATGGCCATCTATTTTCAGGGTATGAACGAGCGGGAGACCACCGAGCTCACCCTCGCCATGGCCGCCTCCGGGGACACGGTGGATCTCTCCCCTCTCGGCGAGCTCACCGCCGACAAGCACTCCACCGGCGGCGTGGGCGACAAGACCTCGCTGGTGCTCTGCCCGCTGGTGGCCTCCTGCGGCATCATCATGGCAAAGAGGTCCGGCCGTGGTCTGGGCCACACCGGCGGCACCATCGACAAGCTGGAATCCTTCCCGGGCTTCTCCGTGGAGATGAGCCGGGAGAGGTTTCTGGAAAACGCCCGGACGGCGGGCTTCGTCATCGCCGGGCAGTCCGGCACGCTGGCCCCGGCGGATAAGCTCCTCTACGCCCTCCGGGACGTGACCGGCACCGTGCCCTCCATCCCGCTGATCGTCTCGAGCATCATGTCCAAGAAGCTGGCCTCCGGGGCCCACACCATCGTGCTGGATGTCAAGACCGGCAGCGGCGCGTTCATGGAGCGCGAGGAGGACGCTTTCACGCTGGCCCGGGAGATGGTGAGCGTGGGCAAGCTGGCCGGGCGGAACATGGCCGCCGTGGTCACAGACATGGATCAGCCTCTGGGCTACACCGTGGGCAACGCCCTGGAGGTCAGGGAGGCCATCGCGGTGCTTCGTGGGGAGGATGTGCCCGATCTGAAGGAGCTCTGTCTGACGCTGGGCGCCAACATCCTCGTGCGCAGCGGCGCGGAAAAGGACGAGACCGCCGCCCGGGCGCGGCTGGAGCGGTGCATTGCCGACGGCTCGGCCCTGGGGCGGCTGGCCGCCATGGTCAAGGCTCAGGGCGGAGACGAGCGCGCCGTGTACGACACCTCTCTGCTGCCCCTCGCCCCGGTGCAGCGCACCGTGGCCGCCCCGGAGGATGGCTATGTGACCGCCATCGACGCGAAGGGCGTGGGCCATGTGTCCATGCTTCTCGGCGGCGGCCGGGCAACCAAGGAGAGCGCCATCGACCTCTCCGTGGGCGTTGTCCTCCGCGCCAAGGTGGGCGACAGGGTGCAAAAGGGCGGCGAACTGGCCGTGATCCACGCCGCCGACGGGGAGAGCGCGGCCCGGGCGGAGGCGGAACTGCTGGGCTGCTACCGTTTCTCCGCGGAGATGCCCCAGCGTCCCCCCTTCATCCGTGGCATCGTCAGCTGAGAACGGCGCCAAAGCCCAACGTCCTCCGGTCTTCCCGCCGGGGGCGTTGCGCTTTTCGCCCAACGGAGCATAAAATGGGCAGAGAAATGAAAATACAGAATTACGGCGGGCAAGACTCGTGGTTATTTGAAATCTTGTGGTAATAAAAGGAGAAATTTATGCCGAATATTATGGATTATCTTGACTGGCGGGGAGATATTCCCCTGACCGTCTCTCCTTTTAACGAAGTGGACAATTATCTCTGCTCCCAGATGGGGATGCCGGACTTCAGTATGATCGTGCCAGAGGGCGGGCAGCGGGTAGGTCTGGGCGACACGCTGGATCGCTACGCCGCGCTCTGGGGCGAACGGGGCGACAATCTGGGCGTGCTCTCCTCTCCCTATGTGCTGCCCCTGCTGCGCCGGGCCTCGGAGACGGTGCGTTTCCGGGATGTGACACTGAGCCACTTTGTGAACCTCTGCGACGACGAGCAGGGGGAGCAGTTCTCCGCCGTGTGCGTCCATCTGCCGGACGGGAGCACCTATGTGTCCTACCGGGGCACCGACGACACGCTGGCCGGCTGGCGGGAGGACTTCATGATGTGCGTGCTGGACGAGGTGCCCGCCCAGAAGGACGCGCTGGACTATCTGCTGCGCGTAGCCGGGGAGATCGAGGGTCCGCTCTATCTGGGCGGCCACTCCAAGGGCGGCAATCTGGCCATCTACGCGGGGGTGCTGGCGCCCTCGGAGATACAGGATCGGATCGTGATGATCTATAACAACGACGGCCCGGGCTTTCGCAACGGGGTGGGGGACGGCGAGGGTCTCGCCCGCATCCGGGAGAGGATGGTCACCATTCTCCCTCAGCACTCCATCGTGGGCACGATCCTCTTCCCGGTGGGCGAGAGCGTCATCGTCAACAGCAGCAAAGGCCCCCCCGAGTCCCACGACGGGTTCTACTGGCAGGTTCTGGGCACCGGCTTTCTCCGCTGCGAGGAGCTGTCGCTCTCCAGCCGGGCCTGGGACGCGGCGCTGGACCGCACCCTGGAGGGCATGGACAGCGAGTCCTGCCGGGACTTTGTAGACGCCCTTTTTGACGCCCTCCAGTCCACCGGGGCGCGCACCCTGACAGAGCTGCGCGAGCAGGGCATACGGCAGGTGCTGGAGGTGCTGCGCGCCGGGCGGAAAAACCCCGCCCTCCAGAGCTTTATCTCCCGGGTGGCGGAGCTGACGGTGAAAGAACTGGCCGGGGGCGCCGTGGAGGACATCATGGAAAAGGTGCCGGAGCGGCGCCGCCCCCTGTTCAAAAAGCTCGGTCAACGGGACGAGGGAGAGGGCGAAGAGGAGACGGAAGAGAACTGAGAGGCAAGGAGGAAACGCAATGCCGGAATTCCGCGTGGTAAGCGAATACCAGCCCGCCGGGGATCAGCCCCAGGCCATTGAGAAGCTCTGCCGGGGAGTGGAGATGGGGATTGACGAGCAGACGCTGCTGGGCGTCACCGGCTCGGGCAAGACCTACACCATGGCCAAGATCATCGAGCGGCTGCAGCGCCCCGCGCTGGTGCTGGCCCACAACAAGACGCTGGCCGCTCAGCTTTGCAGCGAGTTCCGGGAGTTTTTCCCGGACAACGCGGTGGAGTACTTCGTCTCCTACTACGACTACTACCAGCCCGAGGCCTATGTGCCCTCCACGGACACCTATATTGAAAAAGACGCCTCCACCAACGAGGAGATCGACCGGCTGCGCCTGTCGGCCACCTTCTCCCTGCTGGAGCGGCGGGATGTGATCGTGGTGGCGTCGGTGAGCTGCATCTACGGTCTGGGCGAGCCGGAGGATTTCGAGCGCATGGCCATCTCGCTGCGGGTGGGGACGGAATTCGGCATGGAAAACCTCTTCGCCCGGCTCATCGAGGACCGTTACGAGCGCAACGACATGGCCTTTGAGCGCAATATGTTCCGGGTGCGGGGGGACACGGTGGAGGTCTACCCGGCCTACTGGAAAGACCGGGCCATCCGCATCGAGTTCTTCGGGGACGAGATCGAGCGCATCAGCGAGTTCAACCCTCTCACCGGCATTGCCGACCGGGTGCTCAGCCATGTGGTCATCTACCCCGCCTCCCACTATGTCACCTCCCACGACAAGCTGGAACGGGCCATCCGGGAGATCCGCCGGGAGTGCGACGAGCGGGAGCGCTGGTTCAAGGAGAACGACAAGCTGCTGGAGGCCCAGCGCATCCGGCAGCGGGTGGATTACGACATCGAGATGATCCAGGAGCTGGGCTACTGCTCGGGCATTGAGAACTACTCCCGCATCATCTCCAACCGCGCCCCCGGCAGCGCCCCCATGACGCTGCTGGACTACTTCCCCAAAGATTTCGTCCTCTTTGTAGACGAGAGCCATGTGACGCTGCCCCAGGTGCGGGCCATGTACCGGGGAGACCGGGCCAGAAAGGAGACGCTGGTGGAGTACGGCTTCCGCCTGCCCTCCGCCTTTGACAACCGCCCGCTAAAATTCGAGGAATTTCAGCAGCGCGTCCATCAGGCCATCTATGTTTCCGCCACCCCGGGGGACTACGAGCGCCAGCGCTCCGGGCAGATCGCCGAGCAGATCATCCGTCCCACGGGCCTCACCGACCCGGTGGTGGAGGTACGCCCCGTGGAGGGGCAGATCGACGATCTCATCGGGGAGATCCAGGAGCGCATCCGTCGCCGGGAGCGCACGCTGGTGACCACCCTCACCAAGCGCATGGCCGAGGATCTCACGGAGTACCTGCTGGGCAGCGGCATCAGGACCCGGTATATGCACCACGACATCGGCGCCATCGAGCGCATGGAGATCATCCGCGACCTGCGTTTGGGGGAGTTCGACGTGCTGGTGGGCATCAATCTGCTGCGGGAGGGTCTTGACTTGCCCGAGGTGAGTCTGATCGCCATTCTGGACGCGGACAAGGAGGGCTTCCTCCGCAGCGAGACCTCCCTGATCCAGACCATCGGCCGGGCCGCCCGCAACGCGGGGGGCACCGTCATCATGTACGGCGACAGGATCACCCCCTCCATGCGCGCGGCCATCGACGAGACCGAGCGCCGCCGGGAGATCCAGCAGCGCTACAACGCCGAGCACGGCATCGTACCCAAAACCATCGTCAAGAACGTCCGGGAGCTGCTGGAGATCAGCGGCCCGGCGGTGGAGAAAAAGGGCGGCGTGAAGATGACCGACCACGAGCGCCGCCAGGAGATCGAGCGGCTGGAGAAGGAAATGAAAAAGGCGGCCAAGATGCTGGAATACGAGTACGCCGCCGTGCTGCGTGACCGGCTTATCGAGCTTCGGGGAGAGGAGAGCAGAAAATGAAGCTGATGATACTCGACGGGAACAGTCTCGTCAACCGGGCCTTCTACGGCATCCGTATGCTCACCGCCCCGGACGGGACGCCCACCAACGCGGTGTACGGCTTCCTCTCCATCCTCCAGCGGCTGCTGGACGAGGAGAGTCCCGACGCTCTGTGCGTGACCTTCGATGTGCCCGCCCCCACCTTCCGCCACAAGCGCTACGCGGCCTACAAGGCCGGGCGGCGGCCCATGCCCGAGGAGCTGGCCCGGCAGATCCCCCTGCTCAAGGAGGTGCTGGACGCCATGGACATCCCCCGCCGGGAGCTCAGCGGCTGGGAGGCCGACGATCTGCTGGGCACCATCTCCCTCCGGGCCGGCGGGACGGGCTGGGAGTGCGTGGTGGTCAGCGGGGACAAGGACGCTTTGCAGTTGGTGGACGAGCATGTGCGGGTGCTGAATGTAAAGACCCGGCTGGGCCAGAGCACCACCACCGTCTACACGCCGGAGAGCTTCCGGGAGGAGTACGGCTTCGAGCCCGGGGGCATGGTGGATCTCAAAGCCCTCATGGGCGACAGCAGCGACAATCTCCCCGGCGTTCCGGGGATCGGGGAAAAGACCGCGCTGGAGCTGATACGCCGCTTCGGCTCCCTGGACGGGGTCTACGAACATCTGGAGGAGGACGCCATCAAGCCCGCCGTTCGCAAAAAGCTGGAAGCGGGCCGGGAGAGCGCCTACGAGAGCTACGAGCTGGCCACCATCGCCCGGAACGCCCCGGTGGACTATGCGCCGGAAAGCTGGGTCATGCCCCGCACCGGGGAGATCTACGAACTCTTCCGGCGGCTGAGCTTTACGAAATTCATGGAAAAGTGGGGGCTCCGGCCGGAGAGCGGGCCGGAAGAGGGCGCCCCGGCGCAGGTGTCCGGCTGCTGCACCTCCCGCATTCTCACCTCCCCCCGGGAGCTGGAGCAGTGCCTCGATGAGAGCGGGGAGCAGGCCCTATACCTCTGGTGGGAGGAGGAGAGCGGAGATCTCCTCTTCACCTACGACCTCTCGGAGAGCGAAAACGTGGCCGCCCTGCTTTCGCGGCGGCACTACGCCGGGGACTACGCCGCCGCCATGGGGAAGATCCTGGACCCCGCCCGGAAAAAGGCGGGGCACCATGTGAAAAACCTCCTCCGCCGGGCGCTGGAGCAGGGCGTAGAGGCGGACGGCTTCGTTTTTGACAGCGCGCTGGCGGCCTATCTGCTGGACGCCACCGCCGGCAGCTACGAGCTGGAAACGCTCACGCTCCGCTACGGGGGCTTCACCCCCTACACCGCCGGACAAGCCCAGGCGCAAAGCTCCCTCTTTGACGGGGAGGAGACCGTGTCGGAGGCGGAGCGCGTGGCCGGGATGGCCTCCCGGGCCGCCGCCGTGGCCGCGCTGGAGGAGACGCTGCGCCCCCTCCTCCGGGAGATGGGCGTGGAGGAGCTGTTCGACGGGATCGAGATGCCCTTGTGCAAGGTGCTCGCGGAGATGGAGTGCCGGGGCTTTCTGGTGGACCGGGAGGCGCTGCGGCACTACGGCGAGAGTCTCAACGCGGGCATCGAGCGCTCGCAGCGCTTTGTCTGGGACTGCGCGGGACACGAGTTCAACATCAACTCCCCCAAGCAGCTGGGCACGGTGCTCTTTCAGGAGCTGGGCCTCCCCGGCGGGAAAAAGACCAAAACCGGCTACTCCACCGGCGCGGAGGTGCTGGAAAAGCTCCGGGAGGACTACCCCATCGTGCAGGGGGTGCTGGACTTCCGGGAGCTGAGCAAGCTCAAATCCACCTATGCCGACGGCCTTTTGAAGGTCATCGCCCCCGACGGGCGCATCCACACCACCTTCCAGATGACCGTCACCGACACCGGGCGACTCTCCTCCCGGGAGCCGAATTTGCAGAACATCCCCGTCCGGCGGGAGTCCGGGGCGCTGCTGCGGCAGATGTTCGTGGCGGGCGAGGGCAATGTGCTGGTGGACGCGGACTATTCCCAGATCGAACTGCGGCTGCTGGCCCACATCTCCGGGGATGAGAATATGCGTGCGGCCTTCCTCTCCGGGCAGGACATCCACACGGCCACTGCCTCCCAGGTCTTTGGGGTGCCGCCGGAGGAGGTCACGCCGGAGCTGCGGCGGCGGGCCAAGGCCGTGAACTTCGGCATCGTCTACGGCATCTCCGCTTTCTCCCTCTCGCAGGATCTGGGCGTGTACGTCAACGAGGCCAAGGACTATATGGACGCCTACTTCGCCCGGTTTTCCGGGGTGCGCGACTACCAGAAGGCCGTGGTGGAGCAGGGCCGGGAACAGGGCTATGTGGAGACGCTCTTCCACCGCCGCCGCAACCTGCCGGAGCTTCGGGCCCGGGACTTCCCCACCCGCTCCTTCGGGGAGCGCGTGGCGCTGAACATGCCCATTCAGGGCACCGCCGCGGACGTGATCAAACTGGCCATGGTGAACGTACAGCGCCGGCTGAAGGCCGAGGGCTTACAGGGAAGGCTCATTTTGCAGGTGCACGACGAGCTGATCGTGGAGTGCCCCGAGCAGGAGGGCGAGCGGGTGGCCCGGGTGCTCACCGAGGAGATGGAGAGCGCCGTGCGCTACTCCGTGCCGCTGGTGGCCGAGGCCCGGCAGGGCCACAGCTGGGCGGACGCCCACTGAGGGGGCGGGCCATGGGACGGACGATCCGTGCGGCCACCGGGGCCGATCTGCCCGACATCGTGGAGCTGGAGACGCTCTGCTTCTCCCTCCCCCGGAGCGAGGGTGAGATCGCCCGGGCTCTTCCGCACTTCTTTGTGGCGGAGGAGGACGGAGCCTTTCTTGGCTACGCCGACGCCCGGGCAGTGCTGGACGAGGGATATATGGGCAACATCGCCGTCGCCCCCGCCCACCGGCGGGAGGGCGTGGGCGACGCGCTGCTGAACGCGCTTTTGCGCTGGGGGCGGGAAAACGACCTGCGCTTTCTCACGCTGGAGGTGCGGGAACAAAACGCCCCCGCCCGCGCCCTCTACGCCTCCCGGGGCTTCGTGGAGGTGGGGCTGCAAAAGCACTACTACGAGCGGCCGGCGGACAACGCCGTGCTGATGACATATTTTTTCAAGGAAGGTTGGTAAAATGCTGATACTCTCTGTGGAATCCACCTGCGACGAGACAGCCGTGGCCGTCACCGAAAACGGGCGGCGCGTGCTCACCGACCAGATCTTTTCCCAGGCCGACCTCCACGCCATCTACGGCGGCGTGGTGCCCGAGATCGCCTCCAGGAGCCATGTGGAGGTAATCTCCCAACTGGCCGAACGGGCCATCCGGGATGCGGGCGTTGAGCGGCGGGATCTGGACGCGGTGGCCGTATCCTACGCGCCGGGACTCATCGGCGCGGTGCTGGTGGGGGTAAACTTCGCCAAGTCCGCCGCCATGGCGCTGCGCCTGCCGCTGATCCCCGTACACCATGTCCGGGGCCACATCGCCGCCAACTACATCGCTTTCCCGGAGCTGGAGCCGCCGTTCCTCTGTCTGGCCATCTCCGGAGGCAACACGCTGCTGGTGGACGTGCAGGACTATACCCGCCTGCGCATTCTGGGCCAGACCCGGGACGACGCGGCGGGCGAGTGTTTTGACAAATCCGCCCGGGTGCTGGGTCTCCCCTACCCCGGCGGCGCGCCCATCGACGCGCTGGCCCGGGAGGGACGGGACGACCGCTATGCGCTGCCCCGGCCCTATGTGGGGGAAAATCCCTATGACATGAGCTTTTCCGGGCTCAAGACCGCCGTCATCAACATCGCCCACCACTGCGAGCAGACCGGGGAGGAGCTGGACCGGGCGGGGCTGGCCGCCTCCCTGTGCAGGGCCGTCAGCGATTCTCTGGTGCCGCGCACCATGGCGGCGGCCCGGGAGCTGGGCTACGGCAAGGTGGCCGTGGCCGGGGGCGTGGCGGCCAACTCCCGCATCCGCGCGGACTTCACCGCCGCCTGTCAGGAGAGCGGGGACGCGCTCTTCGTGCCCCCCATGCGCCTTTGCGGGGACAACGCCGCCATGATCGGCTGTCAGGGCTACTACGAGTACCTTGCCGGGCATACGGCGGGTACGGATCTCAACGCCTACGCCAATATGTCGCTGTCATGAAAGAGGTCAGAAACATTCACACAGGGCACCGCCAGCGGATGAAGCGGCGCTTTCTCGAATACGGTCTGGAGAATTTCGACGATGTGAACGTCCTGGAGCTGCTGCTGTTCTTCACAATACCCCAGGGGGATACCAACCCGCTGGCCCACGCCCTGCTCGATCGCTTCGGCAGTCTCAACGCCGTACTGGAGGCCGGGCCCGAGGAACTGATGAAGGTCGACGGCATCAAGGAAAACGCCGCCACGCTGCTGTGCCTGATCCCCGCCATCTCCCGGCGCTACCTCATCGGGAAGACGCCCCAGGGTGAGCCCATGGATACGGTGGCGGCGGCGGGACGCTATTTGCTGCCCTACTTTGCCTATGAAAAGGACGAGGTGGTCTACACGCTGCTGCTGGACGCCCGGCGGCGGCTCATCAGCTGCCAGGAGGTGGGACGCGGGGTGGTGAACGCCGCGGAGATCCGGGCGCGGCAGTTGGTTTCGCTGGTGCTGGAAAAGAACGCCAGCTATGTGATACTGGCCCACAATCACCTGAGCGGGGTGCTGGTCCCCTCCCGGGAGGACGAACTTACCACACGGCAGCTCCGCAGCGCCCTGAATCTGGTGGGCGTGGAGCTCAGCGATCATCTGATCATCTGCGGCAGTGAGTACGTCTCCATGCGGGAGTGCGGCATGATACGATAGAAAGCGGGACTGAGCGGCGCCCCTGGCGCCGCTCAGTCCCTTTTCTTTTGTGGGCGCTGCGCTTTCACAGCGCCCGCTTCTCCCCGCCGCCGTCCAGCTTTTCCAGCATGGCCCCCATGCTTTGATTGAGACTTTCGATCTCCCGCTTGAGGATGCTGAAGGCGTTGGCATAGGTGGGGTAATACTTCTTGCAGTAGGAACCCATTGGGATGAGGAACTTGTCCGTCTCCCGCAGGTACTTGCGCATTTTCGGGTAGGTGAAGGTGTAAAGAGTGCTGCTGTTGTGGAGCCGGTCGGAGAGCTTGACCAGAGCGGCCCGGGGGTCGGACTCGATCCGCTTGAAGTAGGCGCTCAACTGCTGATCGTCCAGCCCGGACTGCTTGGTCAGCATCCGCACCAGCTCCAGCACCTCCGGATCCAGCCCGTACTCCACCACCAGCTCCCTGCCGCCCAGGGGCAGCTTGTCCGCGCAGTCCTCCAGCGTGTCGTGGAGCAGCGCCGCAGCCAGCGTCACATCATCGTCGATGCCGTAGGAGATGAGCGCGGAGCAGACGGTCAGCGGGTGGGTCAGGTAGGGTTGGCCGTCCAGCCTCCGCTGCCCCTCGTGCAGCCGCCGGGCCAGAGAGAGAGCCAGCTGGGTCTGGGGCAGCCGCCGCCCCGCCGCAAAGCCTTTGATAAACATAAAGGGCTTCACATACCGCGCGGTCTCCTCGCTCTCGAACTCATCGTCCAGTCGGTAAATTTCCTTTACGCTCTCCATATTTCGTTCCCTTTCCCCAAATTTCTGCTTATTGGCAGTCTATCACTGCCCAGAGGATTTGTCACGGGGAAAAACCAAAAAATGCGCTCAAAAATGCTGCCGTTTTCCACCATGATGATCTCACCGTTCCGCTATCCCATTCTGTCCAAAACGAATTCCGCCCCGGCTCTTCCGGCAACCGCCCGGGGGCAAGGCGGGATCTGAGCGGGCTTTTCGCAGGAAAAGCAGCTTTTTATGGACGTCCGGCAGGGCATATGGTATAGTGAAACGCTGGGGTTATTCTCTTGTATTGGATGGTCGGGAAATGTTTGTACAGATCATAGGCTTTGTTGGCACGGCGCTGTTTTTTGCGTCCTACCAGTGCAGGGACAACAAAAATCTGTTCCGCGTGCAGTTTCTCTCGTATGTATGCTATACGACCCACCTGCTCCTGCTGGGTGCGGTCACCGGCGGGGTCAGCTACCTGATCAACTCCTTCCGCGCCTTTTGTCTGGGGAGTAAGTGGAAATTCGGCCACAGCAGATCCATGTGCGTGATCATTTGCGCGATGCAGCTCGCGGCGCTCGCTTTCACCTGGGCGGGGTGGATATCCCTTTTGCCCGTGGCGGCCAATATCGCCGCCACCATCGGCGGTTATACCCACAACGGGCGCAAGATCCGTCTCGCCGGTATGTTCGTCAACTCGCCGCTGTGGATCATCTATGATGTGATCGTCGGCTCCTGGGCCGGTATTCTGGACGAGCTCGTCACGGAATGCTCCATGATCGTTTCCATTCTCCGGTACGGGTGGAAAAATCTCGATCGTGTGGACGGAACCGTGGAATAAGCGGCGCTGCCATCCGGGGACGCCTGGGCCTCCGTGACGAGATGTACTGCGCCCACACAAAACAGCATCGCGGCTGCCAAAACCCCGGTTTCACTTGCTGCAAACCGGGGTTCTTTGACAGGCTGAAGAGCCGCCGGCTTTCCATGAAAGCCGGCGGCTCTTTTTCTCTTTCCGAACCTTACAGCCCGATCCAAAACCGCTTCAGCCAGAGCTTCGCCTCCGGCTCGTACTCGCTTCTCTCCTCTTATTCCGCCGCGGCGATGCCCCGGCGCTCCACGGGCAGCGCCCGCACCGTCCAGCCGGGCAGCGCCCCGGCCAGGGCCTCCCGGATCTTCCGTGGGAAATCCTCCTCCCCCGCCACACACAGCAGCGTGGGGCCCGCTCCGGAAATGCACACGGCGGCGGCGCCGCAGTCCCGGGCCAGCCCGGCCGCCCGCTCTCCGCCCCGGATCAGCCCCCAGCGGTAGGGCTGGTGGAGCCTGTCCTCCATGGCCGCCGCCAGCAGCGAAAGGTCGCCCTCGCCCATAGCGTGGAGCAGCAGCGCGGCCCGGGACACGTTGAAGATGGCGTCGCCCCGGCTCACCTTCTCCGGCAGCACCGAGCGGGAGAGCGCCGTGGACAGCTCAAAATCCGGGATCAACGCCGTGAAGCGGAGCTTCTCCGACACAGGAAAGGCTACGGTCTTCGCCCGGCCATCCACCACGGCGGAGGCGGTCAGCCCCCCGAAGATGGCCGGGGCCGCGTTGTCCGGGTGCCCCTCCACCGCCGCGGCGGCGTCCAGAATTCCCTGCCGACCCAGTCCCAGAGAGAAAAGGGCGTCCGCCGCGGCGGCGCCCCCGGCGGAGAGGGCCGCCGAGGAACCCAGCCCCCGGCACACGGGGATCTCCGTCCTGCCGAAGCGGATGCGGACATTCTCCGCCCGCCGCCCGGCGGCGGCGAAGGCGGCACGCCAGCCCCGGAGGGCCAGGTTGTTCTCATTCCGGTATTCCCCGGCGCAGCCCTCGATGTGCACCGTGTCCGAGGGGAAAAACTCGATCTCGTCATAGCACTGCCAGGCGATGCCGAAGCAGTCAAAACCCGGGCCCAGATTGGCCGAGGTGGCGGGCAGGCGGATCAGCATGGCGCTCCCTCCTCCCTCAGCCAGCGCGCCACATAGTCCACGATCTCCTCCCGGTCGATCACATCCCGATGCAGCACCCTCTTTTCCCGGAGGGCAGCCAGCGCAGGGGGAGGCGTCTGCCCCGTGAGGGCGGCCAGCCGCGCCATCCCGGCAAACTCGTCCCCCTCTTCCCGCTCGCCCAGCGCCGCGAGCACGGCGGCAGGGAATTTGAAGGGCGAAGCCGTGGAGAGCACCACCATGGGCCGCCCGTCCCCGCTCTGCTCCCGGTAGCGCCTGCCGCAGGCGAAGCCCACGGCGCTGTGGGGGTCGCAGAGATAGCGCCGCTCCCGCCAGAGCCGGGCGATCTCCTCTGCCGTCTCCTCCTCCGTGCAGTAGTCCGCCTCGAAGCTCTCCCGCAGCCTGCGCAGCATATCCCCGCCGATGCAAAAGCTGCCCTCCCGCTCCAGCCGCTCCATAAAGCCGCGCACCTGCCCGGCGTCCTCCCCGCAGCCGTCGAAGAGGAGCCGCTCCAGATTGGAGGACACCAGAATGTCCATGGAGGGGGAGGTGGTCAGGCGGAAGGGGCGGCGCTTATCGTAGACGCCGGTGCGGAAGAAGTCCGTGAGCACATGGTTTTCGTTGGAGGCGCAGAGGAGACGCCCCACCGGAAGCCCCAGCTTTTTGGCGTAGTACCCCGCCAGAATGTCCCCGAAATTTCCTGTGGGCACGGAGAAATTCACCGTCTCCCCCAGCCGGATCGCACCCCGGCGGCATAGCTCGGCATAGCAGGCGAAGTAGTAGGTGATCTGGGGCATCAGCCGCCCGATGTTGATGGAGTTGGCGGAGGAGAGGGCCTCCTCCGGGGGCAACTGGGCGCTGAGACGCACAAACGCCTCCTTCACCGCGCTCTGGCAGTCGTCAAAGTTGCCTCGGACGGCGCAGACCCGGACATTGCGCCCCTCCTGGGTGGCCATCTGGAGCCGCTGTACCTGCGAGACGCCCTTCTCCGGGTAGAACACGGCGATGCCCGTGCCCTCCACATCGTGAAAGCCCTCCAGCGCGGCCTTGCCCGTGTCCCCGGAGGTGGCGGTGAGGATACTCACCCGGCGGCTGCCCTGCCCCTGCCGGGCCCGGCTCATCAGGTGGGGCAGCATGGTCAGCGCCACGTCCTTAAAGGCCGAGGTGGGCCCGTGGTAGAGCTCCATGGCCCACACATCCCCCACCGCCTTCAGCGGGCAGAGCTGTCCGTCCGTGAACTTCCCGGCATAGGCCCGGCGGATCATCTCCTCGTCGGCGCAGCCGGGCATCATCGCCTCCAGGATCCGCGCCTCCATGGCGTACTCGTCCCCCTGCAGGGCGCTGCGCCAGTCAAACTCCGGCCAGGCCGCGGGCACATACAGTCCCCTGTCCGCAGCCAGCCCCTCCATCAGCGCCCGCGGCGCGTCCACCGCGCCGCCGCCTCTGGTGCTTCTGTATTCCATCATGGCAAAAATCCTTTTCTCTTTTTGAATTTCTCTCAGCCCTCGTCCCCGGGCACGTCCCGGGAGGCTTTTTTCTCCGCCTCTTCCTTCTTCAGCTGCTCCAGTCCCAGCCGGATCAGCGCCGTCGTAGCCTCCGAACGGGTCTGGAAGCGGTGCTCAAAGCGGAAATCCTCGATGGCGTTGAACATCTCGTCATCCACAGAGATCATGTAGCGCGGCCTCTTTGTCGCCATGCGATCACCTCCTCGGTGTATATCATAGCACAGTGATACACTGATGTAAAGCATCTTTTCCCGGAAAAGCCCTTGACAGGTGTATCACCGATGCTCTATAATAGGGCCATAGTGAATAACTGATACGGTGATACACTATAAGGAGGTGGAGTAGATGTCTGTGTATTCCCAGCGGACGGTGGTGGTGCCTAAAACCGGAGTGGGAACCGGTGCTGGAGCGGCTGCGGCGGGAGAAGTTCCCCCGGTGCAGCCGTTCGGCTATACTCCGCTATCGGATCGCCCGGGGGCTGGACGCCTCCCGGGAGGGGAAGGGCACGGAAAAAGAATGAGGGTGGGCGCTTTCGCGCCCACCCTCTCCGGGGCCGCCTACAACAGGGCAAGCCCGATGAAGATAAGAAATATCACGATCACCGCCAGCAGCACGGCGAAGCCCCACAGGGCGCCCTTGCGGCAGGCCTTATAGTTCTGATAGAAGTGGAAGTGCCTGAACACTGCCGCTCCTGCCAGACCCAGCAGGGGCAGGAGGAACGAGAGGATGGTGTACCACACGCTGCCCGTGTCGTGGACGGGGGTGGTGATCTCCACATGGGGGATGATCTGCTGCTCCACGCCCTCGCCCGCGTCCTCGGGGGCGTTGACCCCCCGGATGGTGACGCTCTTGATAGGCTCGCCCCTGTCCCGGACGGCCCGGTATTCCTCGATCTCCTTCCTGTTGCCGTAGACATAGTGCTCGTGGCCGATGCACACCATCTCGGGCTTGTCCTCGGAGTAGTCGTGGATGGCGGGGTCGTAGGTAAAGAGCACCTTGTTCTTCTCCAACTGGGGGTCGGGGATGGGGATGGCGGAGATCAGCGAGCGGGTGTAGGGGTGCAGGGGGTACTGGAACAGCTCCTCCGCCTCGGCGATCTCCACGATGTCGCCCTTGTAGATCACGGCGATCCTGTCGGAGATGAAGCGGACGATGGAGAGGTCGTGGGCGATGAAAAGGTAGCTGACGCCCTTCTCCGCCTGGAACTTCTTGAGCAAATTCAGCACCTGGGCGCGGATGGACACATCCAGGGCGGAGATAGGCTCGTCGGCCACCACCAGCTCCGGCTCCATGACCATGGCCCGGGCCAGACCGATACGCTGGCGCTGACCGCCGGAGAACTCGTGGGGGTAACGGGTCAGGTGCTCGGGGAGCAGGCCCACCTCGTTGATCATGTTCTCCACCTTCCGCACCCGGTCGGCCTCGTCTTCAAAGAGGTGGAAGTTATAAAGTCCCTCGGAGATGATGTAGTCCACGGTGGCCCGCTCGTTCAGCGAGGCGGTGGGGTCCTGAAACACCATCTGGATGTTACGGATGACCTCCCGGTCCAGGGCGGAGGGGATGTTGCCGGAGATGCGCACGCCCTTGTAGAGGATCTCGCCGGCGGCCAGAGGATTTACGCGGATGACCGCCCGGCCGATGGTGGTCTTGCCGGAGCCTGACTCGCCCACCAGCGAGAAGGTCTCGCCCTTATAAATGTTGAAGCTGGCGTTTTTCACCGCCTTGACGGCGTTCTCACCCTTGCCGAAGGTGATGTCCACATTTTTCAGCGTCAGCAGGATCTCGCGGCCGTTTTCGTCCAGAGGGCCGTGCTCCGGGAGATGCCGCGTGGCGGCATCGCTGTTCATGGTTTCTTTTGCCACGTCGATCATCTCCTGTCCTTAAATATTGAACGCAGCCATGAGCTTCTCATGGAGGTTCTGAATGGCCTCGGGCTTTTCCACCCTGGGCGCTCTTGGATCCAGCAGCCAGGTCTTGGCGAAGTGTGTCTCGCTGATCCGGAACATGGGGGGATCCTTGAGTGTGTCGATGGTCAGGCAGTAGGGGTTGCGGGGGGCGAAGGGGTCGCCCACGATCTCGTTATAGAGGGACGGGGGTGTGCCGGTGATGGAATAGAGCTGGGTGTTGCGCTGCGCCAGCTGGGGCAGGGAGGACAGCATGGCCCAGGTGTAGGGATGGCGGGGGTCGTAAAAGACCTCCTCCACGGTGCCCAGCTCCACGATCTGCCCAGCGTAAAGCACCGCCACCCGGTCGGCCACATTGGCCACCACGCCCAGGTCGTGGGTGATAAAGACGATGGTGTATTTGAATTCCTTCTGCAGATCCTTGATGAGCTTCAGGATCTGCGCCTGAATGGTCACATCCAGCGCCGTGGTGGGCTCGTCGCAGATGAGGATCTTGGGCTGGCAGGAGAGGGCGATGGCGATGACCACCCGCTGGCGCATACCGCCGGAGTACTGGAAGGGATAGTCGTCAAAGCGGCTCTCGGCGTTGGGGATGCCCACCTTGAGCATCAGCTCCAGCGCACGGTTCCGGGCCTCGGCCTCGGAGCAGTTCTGGTGCTTCATGATCACGGAGGTGATCTGCTTGCCGATGGTGAGGATGGGGTTCAGCGAGGTCATGGGATCCTGGAAAATGGTGGCGATCCGGGTGCCGCGCACCTTCAGCCAGTCATTCTTGTCCTTCATATTGGCCAAATTCCAGGTCTTGCGGCCCCGCAGCTCCTTCTCGTCCTCGCCCACGAAGGCCACATGGAAGGCCACCGTCTCAAAGACCGAGCGGCGCTGCCCGCCGTCGGCAAGATCCACGCCCAGACGCATGGCGTCCCGGAGAGCGTCCAGCAGCTTCTTCCTGGCCTTGCGGCGCTTCCAGGGTTTGAGTCCGTCGAGGGACATGACCACTTCCCGGGCCAGCATCCCGTTCTGCTCGCTCATTTCCGCGGTGATGGGCCGGGCGGTCTCCTTTTGGTAGCGCTCGTCCAGCTCCGCCTTTCTCCGGCGGTAGCTCTCCTGCCAGGCGGTATCCCCGGACGCTTCGGCGCTGTGGCGGCGGATCGCCTCTCCCCGCTGCTTCTCCAGCGCCTTGATCTGCTCGTCCATCCGCCGGATGGCGGCCCCGGAAGCCCGGTAGGCCTCCTTTTCCCGCCTGCTGTCCAGCGTCTGGCGGCGGTTGAACTCCTCCGTGCGGCGGAAACGAAGCTCTTCCAGCTGCTGGCGGTAACTCTCTTCTTCCTCTTCGCTGAGCGTGGCGCGGCGCTTCTTCTCACTCTCCAGCTCGATGCGCTTTTTCTCCGTCTCTGCGCCGAAGGCCAGCGGGGCGATGGCGTCCAGCGCTTTTTTCACCTCGGCCACGGCGGCGCGGGTGCCGTCGTTGTTGGGGATGGCGACGTCGGAGAGCAGATCATCCTGGAAGGTGATCGTGCCCCGCTCGATAAAGCCGTTCTCGTCGGTCATGCCGGAGAAGGTTTTGGTCAGCACGGACTTGCCGGAGCCGGACTCGCCCACGATGGCAATGGACTCGTTCTCATAGATGTCCAGCGACACCCCGCGGATGGCGGTGAGCACCCGGCCGCGGACGCGGAACTTGACCACCAGGTCCTTTACGGACAGTAATATCTTTTTCTCTTCCATAGTCTACCTCACATATGCGTTCTGGGGTCGGAAGCGTCGCCCAGATTCTGACCGGCCACATACAGTACGATGGCGATGATGGAGGCGAGAATGACAGGGCTCCAGAACTCCATCTCCCAGCCGGGAGTGAGCATGGCGCTCTGCGCGTTGGTGATCAGCTTGCCGAGGGTGGTCTGGGTCAGGCCCAGGCCGATGAAGGAGAGGAAAACCTCCATGCCAATGTAGGAGGGGATCTCCACCGCCGCCTGGGTGACGATGATGGAGGTCAGGAACGGCAGCAGGTTCTTGGTGGCGATGCGCATGGTGGGGGTGCCCAGGCAGCGGGAGGCCAGATTGTACTCCCTGTCGCGGATGATCAGCACCTGGGTACGGAAGAAGTGGGCGATGGCCAGCCAGCCGGTGATGGTCAGGGCAAAGACCATGGTCCAGAACTTGGGCCGGAAGATCAGCACCAGCACGGAGCACAGCAGCTGGTAGGGGATGTTGCCCACCACGTTGTAGACCTCCAACATGATCTTGTCGCCCCGCTTGGAGTAGCCCCAGAGAGCTCCGGCCAGGACGCCCACGGTCATGTTGATGGTGGCGCAGACCAGCGCCAGGGCGATGGACACCCGGGCGCCCTCCCAGACCGCGTCGAAGGTGGAGTTGCCGGAGGCGCCCGCGCCCAGGATCCAGTGGATATTGTAGCCGAACTTGGCCATGGCGGCCGCGGGCGTCAGGTGCTTGGCAGAGCTGTCCATGAGGTTTTCAAACTCATCGTAGCCCGAGAATACGGGGTAGACGAAGGCGAACACGATCACGAAAGCCAGCAACAGCAGCACGAACACATTGATCTTCTTCTTGAAAAACACCCGGAACACGCTCTTCCAGTAGGAGTAGCGGGGCGCGGTGATCTTCTCGGCTTCCAGACTGTCGTTGGGATGCCAGGAGAACAGCTCCTCCTCGCTGAGCCCCAGGTCGTCAACTTTGATGAAATTGTCGTTCATATGGCTCACCTGGCTTTCGTATTGAAGCTGATCCGCGGATCCACCGCCGCCATCAGCACGTCGCCCAGGATCAGGGAGACCACGCTGAGCAGGCCGTAGAACAGGCACACGCCCACGATCACATTATTGTCGTAGGTCTGGATGGCCGTTACCATCAATCCGCCGGTGCCGGGGATGGCATAGACTTTCTCGGTATAGAACGCGCCCACCAGACTGAAGAGGATGCTGGCGGGGATGCCCTGCACGATGGGCACCACGGCATTGCGCATAATGTGCTTGGTGAAGATCTCGCCCTCGCCCAGACCGTTGGAACGGGCGAACTTCACATAGTCGGAGTTCCGCTGGTCGATCATGTACCGGCGCATCCAGCGCATGAGCCGGGCGACGGAGGGGATGGCCAGGGAGATGATGGGCAGAAGGTACATCATCTTGTTGCTCGACTCCAGATCGAAAGAGGTGGGGATGCCCATGGCATAGCCCAGTGTCTTGACCATAAAGATATAGGACAGACTGGGCACGGCGGTGACGAAGATGATGTAGAAGGTGCCGATCTTGTCGATCAGCTTGTCGGCCTTCAGCGCCATCAGCACGCCCAGCGGCAGGCCCAGCAGGTAGGCCAGCGCCACGGCGAAGATGCCGAAGATGAAGGAGTAGCCCATCTTGGAGCGGCCGCCCTTGACCGTGACGGTCTGGGTATAGTCATCGGTGTAGCGGCTGCCGAAGAGCAGCTCGCCGGCCTTCAGGGAGCCGGCCACATAGGTGGCCGTGTGCAGATCGTCGGCGCTGACCTCCGTGAGCCCCGTGGGGTAGGTGATGGTGGAGGGGATATAGGCGCCCTGGCTGCGCGTCATGGTCTCAAAGACGTCCACGCCCTGATTGACCACGAAAGACTTGCCCAGGTTGATGGTCAGGAAGTTCTGGTGGATGTAGGGGAAGCGGTTGTCGCAGTAGAGCAGGTAGCGGTGCAGCGTCCCGTTGCCCATAATGGCGGGGGAGAACTTCTTGCCGCCGTACACCGGGTCGTAGAGCGTAAAGGTGAGCTTCCGCTCTCCCACATCCTCCTCCACCCGGTGGATGTTGTCAAAAACGAAGATGTGGGTGAAGTAGCGGACCGCCCGGTTCCAGATGGGCTTGTCCTTGGCGGCAAAGAGCACCGCCTGCCCGCCGTTGGCCACCTTCCGCCCGTTCATGACCGTGTCCATGCGGGTGACCTCGTAACCCCTGGAACGGTAGTAGTCCGTGAACTCGGCCACATATTGGGCGGTGAGGTCGGAGTCCTGCTCCGGGGTGCGGCCCAGCGTCACGGCCTTAGCGCGGGTCTCCTCGTCGATGACGCCGCTTCTGGTCTGCTGGAGCAGATAGTCGGCAAAGGTCACATAGTCCAAATACCCGTACTCCTCCCACTTCCGGTACTGATAGGTGGTGCGGGAGTTGTGCACCTGCTTGCTGAAGACAGGGTCGGCGGCAAAGATCAGCTGGCGGTCCATCAGGGTAAAGATCATCACCATCACGATGATCACCATGACCGCCACGGAGATCAGTCCGCGTATCAGCCTGTTGATTACATATTTCGTCATAATACCACTCTCGCTTTGCCGCCGGGTGGCAGCTTCGATATTTATATAGTCTCCGAAGGAAACGGCGCAGCGCCGTGCCCTGCGGTGGGAGCAGTGTACCCCTGCTTTGGGTCAGATCTTACATGTCAAACTGAGGAATCCTCTTTTCCCAAAGAACCGCCCGTTTGCACTCTGCCAAAACCGGCTGTGTTTTCCGGATGTGCCGTCGCCCTCCAAAGAGGGCTCCTCAGCATGACATGAAAGAAAGTGGGGCAAAGGGGCCGGATCGCGATCAATCCGGCCCCCCCGCTGATGCGGGGCCTCACACCCCGCCATGGGAACAAAAGGACGACTTAGAACAGTCCGAAGCTCTTGGTCATACCGTTGCCGCCGGGCAGCATGGTATCCAGGTAGCTCTTGGGATCGCCGTAGTCGGGGCCCCAGCCGCCGTTGGTGCCGATGTCGTAGTTCATCTCGGCGCCGGTGTTGGGATAGTAGGTGGCGTCATACCAGTCCTGAGCGGTCTCGTAGGGGACGATGTCCACAACGACCAGTCCGCCCAGAGCGGCCTCGATGCTCTTCTTGTAGGCCTGGCCCTCGTTCTTGAAGGGCTCGGAGCCGGAGTAGTTGGCCAGATCCAGGTGCACGGGGTTCTCCGCGGTGATCTCATAGCCCTGAGCCTTCAGCTCTTCCACAGCGATGGCCAGCTCTTTGGCAGCGACCTCGGGGTTGTACCAGCCGTCAAAGCCGGTGCCCAGGCCGGTCTCGGCGTCGAACGCCTTGATGTGGCTGCCGTCGGCCTCCAGCTGAGCCTGGCGGATCTCGCCGTAGGCGGTGCCGGCGGGGAAGGTGGTGGCGGTGCCGTTGATGTCCACGGTCACATCATGCTCCAGGTAGACGAAGTTGCCGGGAACGTAGGCGTTGATGAGGGAGTTGTACTTCAGATCCTCGCCGCGGCGCTGGGCGTTGGCGGTGGCGCGGTCGATGGCGTAGTGCACAGCGCGGCGGAAGTGCACGTTCAGCATGGCAGCGCGGACCAGCTCCTTCATCTCGTCGGTCTGCTCGGAGACGCCGAGAGTGGAGTCGTTGTAGTTGGCGTAGGCCTTGCGGTTGACGTTCAGCCAGGCAACGAAGCTGGTGGCGTCGGTCTCGGAAACGGCGGCGTAGTCGTCAAACAGGCCGTCTTCCTTGGCGATCTCCATGGTGGAGGTGTTCAGACCGGCAGCGTCGATATCGCCGGCCTTCATGTCGTTGTAGGTCTTGGTGGCGTCGGTGCCGTCGTCAAACTTCCAGACCAGGCTGTGCACGCCCATCTTCTCGGGAGCGTAGTAGGTGGGGTTGGCGGAGAAGACCATGGTGTTCTTCTCGGTGAAGCTGGTGATCAGGAAGGGACCGTTGTAGGCGATGGTGTCGGGGCCGGTGCCGTAGGTGTAGGTGGCCTTCTCCTTGGCCTCAGCAAACTCGGCAACGCCGAAGGCGCCGCCCTGGGCCAGGAAGTAAGCGCGGTTCATGGGAGCAAAGATGCTGTAGCCCAGCATGGTCATGAAGTAGGGAGTGGGCTCGGTGAGAGTGTACTCCAGGGTGTAGTCGTCCAGCGCCTTGACGCCGACGGTGGCGAAATCGGTGGTCTCGCCGTTCATGTACTCGCTGGCGCCCTCGATGACGCCGTCCACTAGCCACTCAAGGCCGGCCTGCGCGTCCAGCATGTGCTGCATGCCGGCCACCCAGTCGTCAGCGGTGACCTCGCCGATCTCACGGCCCTGGGAGTCGACCCACTTGACACCCTCGCGGAGCTTGAAGGTGAAGACGGTCATTTCCTCGTTGGCGGTGTAGCTCTCGGCCAGAGCGGGCTGCAGGACGTTCTTCTGGTCGTACTCCATCAGACCCTCATAGGTCTGCACCAGAGCCTCGGCGTCGGCCTGCAGGTAGGTGCCCAGCACGTCCCAGGTCTGGGGATCGGCGCTCTGGGGATACTGGTACTCGTCCTTGAGCTCGTAGCCCTTGTCGGCCAGGTAGGCCTTGGTGTTGGCCACATAGGTCTCGGCGTCGGGGGCCTCGTTCCACAGGGTCTTGATGGCGTTGTAGTCCTCGGTGGTGATGGGTTCGGTGGTCACCATCAGGTAGTGCTGCCGATCCTCGTCGTTGCCCCAGAGCACGGTGCTGGCGCTTCTGGGCACGGTGCGGCCGATGCGGTAGGCGCCGCCTCTGGCGGTGCTGGGCTGCATCACGCTGGCCTGGAGCAGCTTGGCCTCGGCAATGGCCTCGAGAGCGTAGCGCTCAGAGATGTCCATGCTCTCGAGAGCCTTGGTGTAGGCCTCGTAGTAGTCGCCCAGGACGTAGTCGTAGATCTCCTCGTCGGTGGCGTCGGGGCCGGGGACAGCCACAGGCTCCGCGGCGGGCGTTTCTTCGACAGGCTCGGCGGCGGGCGTCTCCTCGACGGGAGCGGGCGTCTCTTCGGCCTTCTTGGTGCTTCCGCAGGCGACCAGGCTGAGAACCATGGACAGAGCGAGAAGCAGTGCGAAGAACTTCTTCATCTTTTTTCCTCCTATGAGATTTTTTGATTTGAACAGGGCTCTTCACAGCCTTGGTTCACAAATTTCATGCCGCGCGCAGTCCGCGCAGCGTCTCTTTTCCACCGCCTTTCGGCGGCGGCTACAAAAAGCTGATACATTATATCATGCCCTGCAACCCATTGCAAGACAGAACGCCTTAAATTGCAGGGAAAATTACCCGTTCTCCCGCACCCATTCCGCGGCGAACTCCGCGAAACGCCGGGCCGCCGGGCCGGTCTTCTCCCCGGCGGGAAGCGCCAGCGCCAGCGTGCGGGAGGAGGCGGGCGCGAGCGGGAGGCACACCAGGTTTTCCTGGTGCCCCCGCAGCAGCAGCGAGGGCATGACGCTCACGCCCATGCCCTGCCCCACCATGGCCATCACGGCATAGTCGTCTTTGGTGCTGTATTTCACATTGGGCTTGGCCCCGTACTGCTCCAGCGCCCGGCGGGCATCGTGATCCGAGCTCTCCAGCAGGGAGATGAACGGCTCCCTGGCCAGCTCCTCCACCCGGCACACCTCGCCCCCCGCCAGCGGGTGGCCCTTGGGCAGCACCGCCAGCAGCGGGTCGTCCCGCAGCACGATGCACTCCCAGTCCTTGTCCGACAGTGGCAGCGCCACGAAGCCCAGATCCACGCTGCCGTCCCGAAGCCAGCCGTCCACATCGTGGTAGTCCCCGTTGAAGAGGCGGAATTCCACCCCCGGGTATGCCGTCTGGAAGGACTGCATCATCCCCGGCAGCCAGTGGGTAGCCACGCTGGTAAAGGTGCCGATGCGCACCGTGCCGGACACCCCGCCCCGGAGGGAGGCGGCCCGCTCCCGCAGCAGCCCCTCCTGCCGCACGATCTCCCGGATGCAGGGCAGCAGCTGCTCCCCCTCGGCGGTGAGGCGCACCCCCGCGCGGCTGCGCTTGAGCAGCGTGAAGCCCAGTTCCTCCTCCATGGCCGCCAGAATGTGGCTCACCCCCGACTGGGTAAGCCCCAGCTCCTCCGCCGCCCGGGTGAGGGAGCCCAATTCTACCGTTTTTGCAAAAACTTCGTACTTTTTCGTGTCCATTTCGTGAAATTCCCTCTTGCTTTTTTCCGTTGACAGGTTTATGATACCGACATTCCATTAGCTTTTGTAATCAAAAGCATTATAATTTCTCATGTATAATCTGTCAAGGGAGTGTTTTCCATGAGTTCATCCAGCATGCAGCATCTTCTGGCCATGGTTCTCTATATGGCCGCGGTCATCCTCATCGGCTTTCTCTTCTCCCGCCGGGCCAACAGGGACGCGGAGTCCTTCTTCCTGGGCGGACGGTCGCTGGGCCCATGGGTGACGGCGTTCAGCGCGGAGGCCTCGGATATGTCCGGCTACCTGCTCATGGGTCTCCCCGGTCTGGCCTACTGGACAGGTCTCGCAGACGTGGGCTGGACAGCCATCGGTCTGGCGGCGGGCACCTACCTGAACTTCCTGTTCGTCTCCCGGCGTCTGCGCCGCTACAGTGTCAAGGTAAACGCCTTTACGATTCCCGACTTTTTCTCCCTGCGTTTCCGGGAGAAAAAGCCCCTTCTGCTCACGGTCTCCTCTTTCATCATCCTGATCTTCTTCTCTGTCTACGCGGCCCAGTGCCTGAGCGCCTGCGGCAAGCTCTTCTCCCACCTCTTCGGTCTGCCCTATGAGGCCATGATGGCCGCCGCGGCCCTCTTCGTGCTGCTCTATACCTTCCTGGGCGGCTTCCTGGCGGAGAGCGCCTCGGACTTCATGCAGGCGGTGGTGATGATCACCGTGCTGGTACTCATTCTGGTGCTGAGCGTGGGCGCCGCCGGCGGCATGGGCGCGGTCATCGCCAACGCCCGGAGCTACGACGGCTTCTTCTCCCTGTTCCGCACCGCCTCCCCCTCCGCCACGGAGGTGAACGCCTTCGGCGCCGGCTCCCCCTACGGCTTCCTCACCATCTGCTCCACCCTTTCCTGGGGTCTGGGCTACTTCGGTATGCCGCAGGTACTGCTGCGCTTCATGGGCATCCGCAGCGAGGAGGAGCTGGGCCGCTCCCGCCGCGTGGCCATCGTCTGGGTCACCATCTCCATGGCCGCCGCCGTGCTCATCGGCATCGTGGCCCGGAGCGTGCCGGGGCTGGACTACCTCTCCAACGCCGAGGCGGAGAACGTGTTCATCGACGCGGCCACAGCCTTCCTGCCCCCGGTGCTGGCGGGCTTTGCCTGCGCGGGGGTGCTGGCCGCCTCCATCAGCTCCTCGGACTCCTATCTGCTGATCTCTGCCAGCGCCGTCAGTCAGAACCTCTACCGTGGCATCATGAAAAAGGACGCCACCGAGCAGCAGGTGCTCCGCTGCTCCCGCCTCACCCTGGTGACCATCACCCTGATCGCCATGATCATCGCCCGGAACTCCAACTCCACCATCTTCGGCATCACGTCCTTCGCCTGGGCGGGCTTTGGCGCGGCTTTCGGCCCGCTGATGCTCTTCTCCCTCTTCTGGAAGCGCACCACCTACCCCGCCGCCATCGCCGGTATGATCGCCGGCGGCGCCATGGTGTTCTTCTGGAAGCTGGTGCTCAATCCCCTGGGCGGCGTCTGGGGCGTCTACTGCCTCCTGCCCGCCTTCCTCTTCAGCTCTCTGGTCATCGTGCTGGTGTCCCTGTGCGGCAAGGCGGACCCCGCCCTCGTCAGGGAATTTGAAGAGGTCGCCGCCTGAGAGCGCGGCGCGGCAAAAAAGGCTGTGACAGAAAGCGGCATCCGGCGCATCCGCGTCCCGTGCCGTCGCCACAGCCTTTTTATTTCAGGAACTTCTCAATGGCCTCGTTCAGCGCGTCGAGAGAGTCGGTGTCTCCCTCTTCCAAAGCTTCCACGATGCAGCGGTCGATGTGGTTTTTCAGCACCAGTCTCCCCGCGCCGTTCAGGGCGGAGCGAACCGCCGCCAGCTGAATGAGCACTTCGCTGCAATCGCTGTCGTTCTCCACCATCCGCTTCACCGCCTCCAGATGCCCGATGATCCGGGAGAGACGGTTGACCACCGTTTTCTTTTCCTGGGCGGTGTGGACATGGGGGTGTTCTCCGCCGTGCACATGGCTCTCGCTCATAGCTCCTCCTCTTTCCCGGTCATTCCCTGCCCGCGCCCTTTTATATCCTGCGACTCCACAGCCTCGTTGAGCGCGCGGAGCATTTCCTCAAACTTCTCCAGCTCCTCCCCGCTGTATCTCTCCCCAAGCTGCTCCACCGCCGTCTGGATGAAGCTGTCGCTGGTGTCATAGTAGGTGTGGAACCGCTCCGCCACGCTCAGCCTGCACTCCCGGCGGTCGTCCTCCGGGGTGTGCCGGTTCACATAGCCCTTGGCGGCAAGGTTGTTCACCTTGTAGGTGGCGTTGGGCTGGGAGATGCCCAGCGTCTCGGCCAGTTGGGTGATGGTGGGCGAGCCCAGCAGAAAGATCACATCCGCCGCGAAAGCCTCCGTGGCGGAGAGGGAGCCATCCTTTTCCCGGATACGCCCAAAGAGTGCGCGGTAATTCCGCAGCCGGAAATGCTGATAAAGCCGGCGGATCTCCTCACTCAGCATAACCCTCTCCCCCTTCCGTATGCGCAGGTCTTAACAGTATATACAGTTTACCCGGTTCTCCCTCTTTTGTCAATCAATGGACGCAGGAGGGCGTCCCCGGTCACGGGAAAAAGCCGCGCCCCGGCGTACGGGGCGCGGCTTTTTCCGGGGATGGAGCGCCCCATGCCGATCGCATGGTGTCGCATGTGCTCCCCGGGATCTCTCTTACAGCTCGTTGGCGAAAACCTCGTCCCCGCAGCCCGCGCAGCCTTCGCAGTCCTCGCCATCGCAGGCGCAGCCCTCTTCCCCATGACAGTGGCAGCCGTCCTCGCCATGGTGGGCGCAGTTGGACTCCCGGACATACACCAGTTTGTCGGTGAGCAGGGCGTTGATCGCCGCGTCCGCGTTGCCCACGACGCCGCCGTAGAGCAGGATGCCGGCCTCGTACAGCGCGCCGTAAGCGCCTCCGCCGATGCCCCCGCAGATCACCGCGTCCACCTTGTTCTCCACGAGAAAGTCCGCCAGCGCCTCGTGGCCGCTGCCTGCGGCGTCCAGCACATAGCTCAGCGCCACCTTCTTCTCCCGGATCTCGTAAATCTTGAAGGCCTCGCAGTGGCCAAAGTGGGGGAAGATGTTGCCGGTTTCCTTGTCGTAAGTGACTGCAATCCTCATGTTGTCAGACTCCTTTATCCTGATTTTTTTGATTTTCCTGTCCCTCGCGGCAGTGGCACTCGCTGCCGCAGCAGCGGCCGCCGTCCCGCTCCCTGCCCTGGCAGAGCCGGTAGTTGCCGCCGGTGACCAGCAGCTTTTTCCCGTGGAGCAGGGCGTCCATGACCTTTCTCCGGGCGCTCTCGCAAATCTCCGTCACGGTGGTGCGGGATATGTCCATACGCCGGGCGCATTGTTCATGGGTCTGTTTTTCGTAGTCCACCAGCCGCAGCACCTCGAACTCATCCACAGAGAGACTCACCGCGTCGCCCTCCTCCCCGCCCTCGGGCAGAAAGCTGACATAATCCGGTTCGCGGCACACGCGGCGGCATCGCTGGGGTCTTGGCACGGCGCAGCGCCTCCTTTTTCGTCATATGTCGATTATAGCACGGATTTCCCGCTTGTAAAGGGGGCGGACGGTTTATTTTTTCCGGAAGACCGGGAAATATAGCGCTTTCATAGCGATTCGGAGCGTGCCACGCCCGCGCCGCGGGTGAAAAAGCGTGCCCGGGGCAGTCGCTGCGTACGCAGCGGGCTGTCGGGCACGCTTTGCCTGGTTGTTTCCGGCAGCGGCTTATTCCTCGCTGAAAGAGTCCTTACCGGCGCCGCACAGGGGGCACTCGAAGTCCTCGGGAAGATCTTCAAACTTGGTGCCCGGGGCGATACCCGCATCGGGGCAGCCTTCGGCCTCATCGTAGACCCAACCGCACAAATCGCAAACGTACTTCATGTTTTTTCCTCCTTGTAAAATGTGTTCGAAAAATCCACGGAATGTGGGTTTATTCCCGGGTCAGTTCCTCCGCCAGCCGATCCATCGCAGCCTCCGAATCCGCGTTCAGAGCGGAGCGGATGCTGACGACGGGCTCCAGCACGGTGATATTCTTCATGCCCTCAAAGGCGGCCTTCATCAGCTTGCCCGCCGCGGGGGCCCAGCTCCCGTTCTCCATCAGTCCCACGGTGCGGCTCTGGTAGCTCTTGGCCTTGAGATGGGCAATGAACTCCTCGGCAGGCGGGAACAGCCCCCCGTCGTAGGTGCAGCAGGCCACCACCATGCGGTCGTAGCGGAAGGCGTCCTCCACGGCCTCGGCCATATCGTCCCGGGTCAGATCGGCAAACGCCACCTTCTCGCCCCGGGCGCTCAGCTTGTCCGCCAGCAGCCTGGCGGCGTCCCGGGTGTGGCCATGGATGGACGCGCAGGCCACCAGAACGCCCTTGTTCTCGGGCCGGTAGCCGCTCCAGATGTCGTACAGCTCCAGATAATGGCTCAGATCCCCCGTGAGGATGGGGCCGTGGAGGGGGCAGATGGTGCGGATGTCCAGCGCCGCCGTCTTTTTCAGCAGCGAGCGCACCTGCGCGCCGTACTTGCCCATGATGTTGAAATAATACCGTCTCGCCTCGCAGTCCCAGTCCTCCCGGGTGTCCAGCGTGCCGAACTTGCCGAAGCCGTCGGCGGAGAAGAGCACCTTCTCCGTGGACTCATAGCTGACCATGACCTCGGGCCAGTGCATCATGGGCGCCGTAAAGAATTGCAGTGTGTGATGGCCAAGCTCCAGCGTGTCGCCCTCTTTCACCACGACCTGCCGCTGCTGGAAACCCTCTCCGAAAAACTGCTGGGCCATGGCGAAGGTCTTGGCGTTGCCCACAAGCTGCATGGCGGGGTACCGCTCCGCCACAGCCTTGATGGCCGAGGAGTGGTCGGGCTCCATGTGGTGCACCACCAGATAGTCGGGCGTTCTGCCCTGAAGGGCGGCGCTCAGGTTTTCGAGCCACTCGTCCACCTTTCTCCCGTCCGTAGTGTCCATGACCGCGATCTTGTCGTCCATGATCACATAGGAATTATACGAGACGCCGTTGGGCACCACATACTGGCTCTCAAAGAGATCCAGGTCGTGGTCGTCCACGCCAATATACAAAATGCTGTCAGAATTCATATCCGTAGCCTCCGATCTTTCGCTTACAGTTCTGAGTATAATATTATGGAAGAAAAAGTCAATCCCTTGGGGAAAAAAGAGCGGCGCCCGCCTCCCCCGTCCACGCCGGGAAGAGACGGCTTTTCCCCTATTTGAGCACCACATTCTCCCCGCCGCAGAGTTCCCGCAGCTCCGCGATGAGGGATTCGTGGAGCAGACAGGGGGCGCCCACGCGCTTTTTCGTATCCTCGAAGTAGAGCACCATGCGCCCGTCCCCGGGGAACATGGTCAGCAGCAGCTCGATCCGCCGGAAGAGGGGATGCTCCCGGCCGGGGATGCGCACATAGAGGGTCTTGTCCCCGGCCGCGCCCTCCTGCCGGGGGGCGGCGGAGGGCTTTTCCAGATCGCTGAGGGGACGGATGCTGTCCACCATCAGCTGGGGCTCCTTCTCGTCCCGGAGGGAGATCCTGCCCCGGACGAGCAGCGCCGCGTCGTCCTTGACATAGCTGCCCCCCTGATCCAGCGCCCGCTGGAAGGCGATAAGCTCCATGCTGCCGGTGTCGTCCTCCAGCGTGATATAGCTCATGAGGCTGTTGTTCCGGGTGGTGCGGGTGCGGTTGGCGGCGACGACACCGGCCACGGTCACCTCCTGCCCGTCCCGGAAACGCTGGGGCTGCCCCTCGGCGAAGTCCGAGAGGATACCGCCGATGGCCACGGCCCCCGCGTCCCTGGCCCGGTCCCGGTATTCGTCCATGGGGTGACCGCTGAGGTAGAGTCCGGTGGTCTCCCGTTCCATGCTCATCAGCTCCCGCCGGGTGAACTCCTCCACCTCCGGCAGTTTTAAGGCGCCGGGCGCAGCTTCCTCGGCCATGCCGAAGAGATCCATCTGTCCGGCAATATTCCGCCGCCCCTCGCTGTTGACCCCCTCGATCACCAGATCGACCACCTCCAGCATGGCCTTGCGCTTGCAGCCGAAGGAGTCGAAGGCGCCGGAGCGGATGAGGGACTCCACGCATCTCCGGTTGAGATCGTGGCCGTACATCCGCCGGCAGAACTCGTCCAGCGCCGTGAAGGGGCCGTTCTCCGCCCGCTCGGCCATCAGCGCGTCGATAAAGCCCCGGCCGATGCCCTTGATGGCCACCAGGCCGAAGCGGATGTTCTCCCCGGCCACGGTGAAGTCCGCCCCGGACTCGTTCACGTCCGGCGGCAGCAACTGGATCCCCATGCTGCGGCACTCGGCGATGTACTCCGCCACCTTGGTGGAGTTGTCCAGCACGCTGGTCAGCAGCGCCGCCATATACTGCCTGGGCCAGAAGCACTTCATGTAGGCGGTGCGGTAGCAGACCAGGGCGTAGGACACGGCGTGGGCCTTGTTGAAGGCGTAGTTGGCGAAGTCCACGATCTCGTCGTAGATGCTCGCGGCCACGTCCTCGGGGACGCCGTTGGCCACTGCCCCGGGGATGTTCCGCTCGGGGTCGCCGTGGATAAAGGCCACCCGCTCCGCGTCGATGACCGCGTGCTTCTTCTTGCTCATGGCCCGGCGGATCACGTCCGCCTGCCCCAGCGAATAGCCCGCCAGCTCCCGGAACACCTGCTGCACCTGCTCCTGATAAACCATACAGCCATAGGTGACGGAGAGGATGGGCTCCAGCAGCGGGTGCTTGTAGACGATCTTCTCCGGGTGCTGGCTGCACTCGAGGAAGCGGGGGATGGAGTCCATGGGGCCGGGGCGGTAAAGGGCGATGATGGCGGTGATGTCCTCCAGACTCCGGGGCCGGAGGGCCACGCTGACCCCGGTCATGCCCGTGGACTCCAGCTGGAACACGCCGGAGGTGCGGCCCTGGGAGAGCATCTCATAGACCTCGGGCACATCGTCGGGGATACCGTCCACGGTGAAGGTGGGGTCCTCCTGCCGCACCAGTACGGCGGCGTCCTCCAGTACCGTCAGGTTGCGCAGCCCCAGAAAGTCCATCTTCAGCAGCCCCAGCTCCTCCAGCGTGGTCATGGTGTACTGGGTCACCACGCTCTCGTCGTTTTTGGCCAGGGGCACATACTCGTACACCGGCCGCTGGGTGATCACCACGCCGGCGGCGTGGGTGGAGGCATGGCGGGGCATCCCCTCCAGAGCCCGGGCGGTGTCCACCATGTTGTGGACCGCCTCATCCCCCTCGTACATTTCCCGCAGGGGCTTGGAGAGCTTCAGCGCCTCGTCCAGCGTCATGCCCAGCGCCATGGGGATCTGCTTGGCCACCGCGTCGCACTCGGCGTAGCCCATGTTCAGCGCCCTGCCCACGTCCCGGACGGCCATCCGCGCCGCCATGGTGCCGAAGGTGACGATCTGGGCCACATGGTCGCTGCCGTACTTCCGGTTCACATAGTCGATGACCTCGCCCCGCCGGCGGACGCAGAAGTCCATGTCGATATCCGGCATACTCACGCGCTCGGGGTTGAGAAAGCGTTCGAAGAAGAGGTTGTAGCGGATGGGGTCAATGTCCGTGATGTTGAGCGTATAGCTCACCACGCTCCCGGCGGCGCTGCCGCGGCCCGGCCCCACGGGGATGCCGTTGGATTTGGCGTAGTGGACAAAGTCCCAGACGATCAGGAAGTAGTCCACAAAGCCCATGCGCCGGATCATCTCCAGCTCGTATTGCAGCTGCCCGCGCACCTTTCCGTCATCCCCGGGGTAACGCCGGGCGAAGCCCTCCCCGCAGAGCTTGCAGAGGTAGGCGTAGCTGTCCGTCTCTCCCTCCGGGAGGCGGTATTCGGGCAGGTGGTAGTGTCCGAATTCAAAGTCGTAGCGGCATTTCTCCGCAATGGCGGCGGTGATGTCGATGGCTCCGGGCAGGTCGGGGAACAGCGCGCGCATCTCCTCCTCGCTCTTGAGATACAGCTCCTCCGAGTCGAAGCGCATCCGCTCCTCCATATCCACGGTCTTGCCCGTCTGGATGCACATCAGCACATCCTGGTTTTTGGCGTCCTCCCGGCGGATATAGTGGGCGTCGTTGGTGGCAGCCAGGGGGATGCCCGTCTCCTGGGAGAGGCGGCGGAGCAGCAGGGCCGCTTTCCGCTCCTCGGCCATCCCGTGATCCTGGATCTCCAGATAGAAATCGTCCCCGAAAAGTCCCCGCAGTTCCTCGGCCTTGGCCTTGGCGGCGGCGTAGTCGTCGTGGATCAGGCTCTGGGAGATGTAACCGCCCACGCAGCCGGAGAGACAGACAAGCCCCTCGGCCCGCTGGGCGAGCAGCTCCCAGTCAATGCGCGGTTTGATATAGAACCCCTCTGTAAAGCCGCAGGAGACCAGATAGCAGAGGTTGCGGTAGCCCGTCTCGTTTTTGCACAGGAGGATCAGGTGGGTGTAGTTGCTGTCGGGGTCGTGCTCCTTCTGGAAGCGGCTCCGGGGGGCCACATAGACCTCGCAGCCGATGATGGGGCGCACTCCCTCCGCCTGGCAGGCCCGGTAGAACGCCACGGCCCCGTACATGACGCCGTGATCCGTCACCGCCAGCGCCGTCTGCCCCAGCTCCCTGGCCCGCCTGGCCAGCGCCGGGATCCGGCAGGCCCCGTCCAGCAGAGAATACTCCGTGTGCACATGAAGATGGACAAATGCCATGGCTCCTGTTCCTTTCCGCAGATGGGATATCGCGGACAATGCCGCGCTTCTATTCTACCACTTTTTACCCGGAAGGAAAAGAGGAAATACGGCCCGCCCGCCCCAAAGCCCCTGCGCCAAACCTCCCGGCAGAGAAAAAAGAGCCCGGCGCATCCCCAGGGGGGACGCTCCGGACTCGTGATCTTGTATAGCCGCTCTTACACCAGTTCGATGAGAGCCATCTCGGCGCCGTCGCCCCGGCGCTCGCCCAGCCGGACGATGCGGGTGTAGCCGCCGTTGCGCTCGGCGTACTTGGGCGCGACCTCGTCGAACAGCTTCTTGGCCACATCCTCGCGGGTGATGAAGGAGAGAGCCTGACGGTAATTGTTCAGGCCGCCCTTCTTGCCCAGGGTGATCCTCTTCTCCGCGAGAGGAGCGATCTCCTTGGCGCGGGAGATGGTGGTCTCCATGTGCCCCAGAGCCAGAAGGTCGGTGACCTGCTGGCGGAGCATGGCCATGCGCTGATCGGTGGTCTTGCCGAGTTTTCTGTTAACAGGCATGTCGATTACCTCCGAATATTAGTCACTGGTTGTCGTCCCGGGCCAGGCTCAGTCCCATCATCTCGAGCTTGTGCTCGACTTCTTCCAGAGACTTGCGGCCCAGGTTGCGGACCTTCATCATCTCCTCCTGGGTCTTGGAGATCAGGTCCTCGACGGTGTTGATGTTCGCGCGCTTGAGACAGTTGAAGCTTCGGACCGAAAGATCCAGCTCCTCGATGGTCATTTCCAGCACCTTGTCCTTGGTGTCGTCCCTGGGGGTCTCCACGATGGTGTGGCCCTTGGCCGCGTCGGAGAGGTCCGTGAAGAGGGTGAAGTGTTCACAGAGGATCTGAGCGCCCAGAGAAACGGCGTCGCGGGCGGTAAGAGTCTTATCCGTCCAGACTTCGATGGTGAGCTTGTCATAGTCCGTCTGATTGCCCACGCGGGTATTCTCCACGCTGTAGTTCACCTTGAGCACGGGCGTGTAGATGGAGTCCACGGGTATGGTGCCCACGGCGGCGCCGGCCACCTTGTTCCGCTCGGCGGAGACGTAGCCACGGCCATGGCTGAGGGTCAGCTCCATGGAGATGGCGCCGTCGGGGCCGAGAGTGGCCAGGTGCAGCTCGGGGTTGAGGATCTCCACCTCGGCGTCGGCCTTGATGTCACCGGCCGTGACTTCGCCTTCGCCGCTGGATTCGATATAGACGGTCTTGGTGCCCTGGCAGTGGAGCCGGGCGGTAATGCTCTTGACGTTCAGAATGATCTCGGTGACGTCTTCCTTGACGCCGGGAATGGTGGAAAACTCATGCTGGATACCGGCAATCTTCACACGGCAGACCGCGGTACCGGGCAGGGAGGAGAGGAGCACGCGCCTCAGGGCATTGCCGAGGGTAGTGCCATAGCCACGCTCAAGGGGCTCGACGATGAATTTGCCATAGGACTCGTCAGCCGGGGATTCGATGCACTCGATGCGCGGCTTTTCGATTTCGATCATGTAGTACCCTCCTTTAGATAGTCAGTACCCGAGGGGTACCGCTTTTTAGACAGCTTTCCAATTGGCGGGGGTATTACTTGGAGTACAGCTCGACGATGAGATGCTCCTCGATGGGCAGATCGATGTCGTCACGCTCGGGAACGGCGGTCACCTTGGCGACCAGATTCTGAGCGTCGTACTCCAGCCACTTGGGAGGCTGACGGAAGGCATTGGCTTCCACGCTGGCCTTGATCTTCTCCAGGTCGCGGCTGCTTTCCTTGAGGGCGATCACCATGCCGGGCTTCACCAGATAGCTGGGGATGTTGACCTTGCGGCCGTTGACGGTGAAATGGCCGTGGGTGATGAGCTGGCGGGCCTCCGCACGGCTCATGGCGAAGCCGAGACGGTAGACCACGTTGTCCAGACGGGTCTCAAGGATGGAGAGCAGGTTCTGGCCGGTCTGACCGGGACGGCGCTCGGCCATCTCGTAGTAGGAACGGAACTGCTTCTCCAGCACGCCGTAGTAGCGCTTGGTTTTCTGTTTCTCGCGCAGCTGCAGACCGTATTCGGAGGTCTTGCTGCGGCCATCACCGTGCTGACCGGGCACCTTGGCGCGGGTGACCATGGCGCACTTGTCGGTGTAGCACTTATCGCCCTTCAGAAAGAGCTTCTGTCCCTCCCGGCGGCAGAGCCGGCAGACAGCCTCGGTATATCTTGCCATTATCCTTACCTCCTTTGATCAGACGCGGCGACGCTTGGGCGGACGGCATCCGTTGTGGGGGATGGGGGTCACGTCCTTGATCATCGTCACTTCAAGCCCGGCGGTCTGCAGCGCGCGGATCGCAGCCTCGCGCCCGGAACCGGGACCCTTCACAAAGACCTCAACGGACTTGAGGCCGTGCTCCATAGCGGCACGGGCAGCCGTCTCGGCGGCGGACTGGGCGGCGAAGGGGGTGGACTTCCGGCTGCCCCGGAAACCCAGACCGCCGGCGCTGGCCCAGGAAATGGCGTTGCCGTGGGTATCGGTGATGGTAACCATGGTGTTGTTGAAGGAAGAGCTGATATGAACCTGGCCCTTCTCGATGTTCTTTTTCTCGCGGCGGCGAGTACGGACAACCTTCTTGCCCTTCTGCTGCGTAGCCATGAATCAGTCCCTCCTTTACTTCTTCTTGTTGGCGATGGTGCGCTTGGGGCCCTTACGGGTGCGGGCGTTGGTCTTGCTGCGCTGGCCGCGCACGGGCAGACCCTTGCGGTGGCGCTGGCCGCGGTAAGAGCCGATCTCCATCAGGCGCTTGATGTCCATCGCGGTCTGACGGCGGAGGTCGCCCTCCACCAGGTAGTGCTGGTCAATGCATTCGCGGATACGGGCCTCTTCCTCATCGGTCAGGTCCCGGACGCGGGTGTCGGGGTTGATCCCCGTGGCTTCTACGATCTTGGTCGCGCTGGTTCTGCCGATGCCGTAGACGTAGGTGAGAGCAATCTCGATCCTCTTGTCTCTGGGCAGGTCAACGCCGCTGATTCGTGCCATAGTTTGCAATCATCCTTTCAATGATTTTATGCCATACTCAGGCGTGCGGTGTCCCTGGCATAATGGGGGCTCGCCTGCGGGCACAACTTTGCATGCCCATTGGTTGTTCCATCTGCTCAGCCCTGACGCTGCTTGTGCTTGGGGTTGCTGCAAATGCACATAACTTTGCCGTTGCGCTTGATGATCTTGCACTTCTCGCACATGGGCTTGACGCTGGGACGTACTTTCATTGCTTTACCCTCCTGTTTGTTCTTCGTCGGGTCGGTTATTTGGACCGCCAGGTGATGCGGCCCCGGGTCAGGTCGTAGGGGCTCATCTGCACCGTGACCTTGTCGCCGGGCAGGATACGGATAAAGTTCATCCGCAGCTTGCCGGAGATGTGGGCCAGAATGGTATGCCCGTTGCCGATGTCCACCTTAAAGGTGGTGTTGGGCAGGGATTCCACAACTGTCCCCTCGAGTTCAATCGCTTCGTCTTTCGCCATGCTGTCCCTCCTCAAATGTCGTCAGCCATAGTCAGTATCTCTGCTTCGTCGTTGGTGATGAGAATGGTGTTCTCGTAATGGGCGGAGAGCTTTCCGTCCAGCGTCACCACCGTCCACTCATTGCTGAGCGTCCTCACGCCGTACACGCCGGCGTTCACCATGGGTTCTACAGCGATCGTCATGCCGCTGGCCAGCAGGGGCCCATGTCCCGGCCGGCCGTAGTTCGGTACCTGCGGATCTTCATGCATCTCCGCGCCGATCCCGTGGCCCACATAGTCGCGCACCACGCTGCAGCCGTGGGATTCCACATACTGCTGGATGGCATGGGAGACGTCCGAGAGCCGGTTTCCGGCACGAGCCAGCTTGATTCCCTCAAAGAAGCTCGTGCGGGTGATGTCGATGAGCTCCAGCGCCTCTTTACTGACCTGGCCCACCGGGTAGGTGCCGGCGCAGTCGCCCACATAGCCCTTGTATGTGGCGCCCACATCGATCGACACGATGTCGCCCTCGTGGATCACCCGTTTGCCGGGGATGCCGTGGATGACCTCGTCGTTCACCGAAATGCAGGAGCTTGCGGGGAAGCCGCTATACCCGAGGAAGGTTGGCACTGCGTTTTGGGAGAGAATGTAGGCGTGCACCGCCTGGTCGATCTCGCCCGTGGTGATACCCGGCCGCAAAGCCAGCCGGGCAGCCGTGCGCGCACCGGCCGCGATCCGGCCGGCTTCGCGCATGAGCTGGATTTCCCGTGATGATTTAATGTGAATCATCGTCTGTCGGGTTCAAATCCCCAGAACGCGGAAGATCTCTTCCGAGGTCTGGGCGATGCTGGGCTGATTGTCCACGGTCTTCAGCTTGCCCAGCTTGGCGTAGAAGTCCTTCAGCGGCTCGGTCTCCTTGTGATAGGTGACCAGGCGGGCTTTCACGACCTCGGGCTCGTCATCCTTGCGGATGGTGAGCTGGGCGCCGCACTTGTCGCAGACGCCCTCCACCTTGGAGGGGCTGTTGACCACATGGTAGGAAGCGCCGCAGTCGGGGCAGGTGCGCCGGCCGGACATGCGCTCCACGATCACCTCGTCGGCGATCTCGATGGACAGAGCCACATCGATGTCCACGCCGCCGGCCACCAGGGCTTCCGCCTGAGGGATGGTGCGGGGCATACCGTCGAGGATGTAGCCGTTGGCGCAGTCGCTCTCCTGCAGCCGCTCGCGCATGATGCCGATGATGACCTCATCGGGCACCAGCTGGCCGGCCTGCATATAGGACTGGGCCTTCAGACCGATGGGAGTGCCGGCCTTGACGGCGGCACGGAGAATATTGCCGGTGGAGATGGTGGGGATGCCCAGCTTGGCGCTGAGGATATCCGCCTGAGTACCTTTGCCGGCGCCGGGAGCGCCCAAAAGAATCAGCTTCATACTCGTGCTCCTCCTTAGTCAAGGAAACCCTTGTAGTTGCGCATCATCATCTGGGCCTCGAGAGCCTGCACGGTCTCCAGGGCCACGCCCACCACAATGATGATGGAGGTGCCGCCCAGAGAGATGCCCGTGTTGCGGGCCGCCTCGGAGCAGGCGCTGATGACGATGGGGACGCAGGCGATAATGCCCAGATAGACGGCGCCGAAAAGCGTCACCTTATTGAGGACGCGCTGGATGAAAGCGCTGGTGGGCTTGCCCGGGCGGTAGCCGGGGATGAAGCCGCCGTTCTTCTTCAGGTTGTTGGCCACCTCCACGGGGTTGAACTGGATGGTGGCGTAGAAGTACGCGAAGAAGATGATCAGCAGCAGGTAGATGATGGCATAGGAGATGGTGCCGGAGTCAAAGATCCGCATGAACCAGCTGTCCTGATTGCCGCCCACCAGCATGCAGATGGTAGCGGGCAGGGAGGCGATGGACTGGGCGAAGATGATGGGCATAACGCCGCTCATATTCACCTTCATGGGCAGATGCGTGGACTGACCGCCGTACATCTTCTGACCCACCACGCGCTTGGAGTACTGCACGGGGATGCGCCGCTCGGAGTCGTTGATGATGATGATCAGCACGACCATAGCCAGCGCGCCCAGCAGCATGAGGACCACTGCCACCCAGTTGATGGTGCCGTTCACAGCCTGGAGCACCAGGTTGCGGATGCCGGCGGGGAAGCGGCTGACGATACCGGCAAAGAGGATCATGGAGATGCCGTTGCCGATGCCGTGCTCGGTGATCTGCTCACCCAGCCACATGACCAGCGCGGAGCCGGCAGTGAAGGTCATCACGATGACCAGGCCGCCCCAGAAGGTCATGCCCGCGTCGTTGAGGATGTGGTAGGTAGCGGAGTTGTTGCGGAGCATCATGTAGTAGGCAAAGCCCTGCAGAAGGCCGATGCCCACCGTGGAATAACGGGTGATGGCGGCGATCTTCTTCTGGCCCTCTTCGCCGCCCTCCTTGCTCAGCCGCTCCAGTGCGGGAATGGCGATGCACAGGAGCTGGATGATGATGGAGGCGTTGATGTAGGGCTGGATGCTCAGAGCAAAGATCGTAGCCTGAGAGAAAGCGCCGCCGGACATGGTGTTGAACAATCCGAGCACGGTATTCTGTACCGTCGTGAAGTATGCGCTGAGACTCTGGGTATTCACATGAGGTACGGGGATGGCATTACCAAGCCGATACAGGAGAAGGATGAACAGCGTGAAGAGGATCTTCTTGCGCAGCTCATCAATCTTCCATGCGTTCCGGAATGTCTGGAGCACTTACACCACCTCAGCCTTTCCGCCAACGGCTTCGATCTTTTCCTTGGCGGAGGCAGAGAAGGCAGCGGCCTTCACGGTGAGCTTCTTGGTGAGTTCGCCGTTGCCGAGAATCTTGACGCCGTACTGGCACTTGGAGAGGATGCCCTTGGCCAGCAGCACATTGGCGTCTACCACGGCGCCGTCCTCAAAGACCTCGAGGGCGCTGACGTTGACAGCCTCCAGGGGCTTGGCGAAAATATTGTTGAAGCCGCGCTTGGGGATACGGCGGGCCAGAGGCATCTGGCCGCCTTCGAAGCCCACACGGACGCCGCCGCCGGAGCGGGCTTTCTGGCCCTTGTGGCCACGGCCGCCGGTTTTCCCGTTGCCGGTGCCAATGCCTCTGCCCTTGCGCTTGGCAACATGGGTGCTGCCGGGCATGGGAGACAGCTCATTCATAAACATAGTCGGGCCTCCTTATTCTTCGGTGACCTGCAGCAGGTAGCCGATCTTGGCGATCTTGCCGCGGGTCTGGGCGTTGTCGGGCTGCACGGTCTCGTTGCCGATCTTGTACAGGCCGAGAGAGTTGGCAGTGGCAACATGCTTGTCGAGTCTGCCGTTCAGGCTCTTGACGAGCTTGATCTTCAGATTAGCCATGCTTCCCCCTCCTTAACCTTTCACTTCTTCGGCGGTCTTGCCGCGGTAAACGCCCACCTGAGCGGCGTTGCGCAGGCTCTTCAGACCAACCATAGTGGCGGACACAACGTTGTTGGGGTTGTTGGAACGCAGGGACTTGGCACGGATGTCCTTGATGCCAACAGCCTCCATGACGGCACGCACGGCGCCGCCGGCGATGATGCCGGTACCGGGGGCGGCGGGCTTGAGCAGGACGCGGCCGGCGCCGAACTCGCCAAGCACCTCGTGGGGGATGGTGGAACCGCTCAGGGTCACGGTGGTCATGTTCTTCTTGGCGTCTTCGATGCCCTTGCGGATGGCCTCGGAGACTTCGCCGGCCTTGCCCATGCCGAAGCCGACACGGCCCTTGCCGTCGCCGACGACCATCAGCGCGGAGAACTTCGCCACGCGGCCGCCCTTCACGGTCTTGCTGACGCGGTTGAGGGAGACCATCTTCTCAATGAGCTCCGGACCATCGTTCTCGCGACGGTTGTCGCGGCGGTTGTCACGCTTGTCGTTATTGTAAGCCATTATTCTGTCTCCTCCTCCCGTCAGAATTTCAGTCCGCCCTCACGGGCGGCATCGGCCAGAGCCTGCACGCGGCCGTGGTAGATATAGCCGCCGCGGTCGAACACCACGGTGTCGATACCCTTCTCCAGGCAGCGCTCGGCCACCTTGAGGCCGACCTTCTTGGCGGCCTCTACGTTGCCGCCGTTGCCTTCAAAGTCCTTCTCGACGGAGGAAGCGGCAACCAGCGTGTTGCCGGCCACGTCGTCGATGACCTGAGCATAAATGTGATTCTCGCTGCGGAAAACGCAGAGGCGGGGACGCTCGGCGGTGCCGGAGATCTTGCCGCGGACTCTGTTGTGGCGCTTGACGCGCTGGGCAGCGGTATTGGGTCTGTTAACCATTCAGCTACACCCTCCCTTATTTCGCGCCGGTCTTGCCTTCTTTGATGCGGACGAACTCGCCATCGTAGCGGATGCCCTTGCCCTTGTAAGGCTCGGGGGGACGCGTGGCGCGCACGTCGGCAGCAAACTGGCCGACCTTCTGCTTGTCGATACCCTTGATGACGATGTGGTTGGCGTCGGGGACGTCGATCTGAATGTCGTCAGTCTCCGCCACGACAACCTGGTGGGAATAACCCAGGTTCATGACCAGGTTCTTGCCCTCCTTGGTGGCGCGGTAGCCAACGCCCTGAATCTCCAGCTTCTTCTCGAAGCCGTTGGTCACGCCGGTGACCATGTTGGCCAGCAGCGTACGGGTCAGGCCGTGCAGCGCGCGGTTCTGCTTCTCGTCATTGGGGCGGGAGACGGTGAGGACGCCGTCCTTGACCTCAATGGTCATCGTGGGGGCCACGGTGCGCTCCACGGAGCCCTTGGGGCCCTTGACGGCAACGTGGTTCTTCTCGTCCACCGTGACGGTGACGCCGGCGGGGACGGTGATGGGAGCTCTACCAATTCTAGACATAATTTCTCTCCTCCCTTACCAGACGAACGCAAGGACTTCGCCGCCGACATGGGCCGCACGGGCCTCCTTGTCGGTCATGACGCCCTTGGAGGTGGAGATGATGGCGATGCCGAGGCCCTTGAGAACGCGGGGCAGCTCATCGGCGCCGGCGTAAACACGCAGGCCGGGCTTGGACACGCGCTTGAGGCCCTGGATAGCCTTCTCTTTCCCGGGGAGGTACTTGAGAGTGACGCGGATGACGCCCTGGGTCCCGTCGTCGATGAGCTGATAGGCCTTGATGTAGCCCTCCTTCAGCAGGATCTCGGCGATGGACTTCTTCATCTTGGAAGCGGGGACGTCGACGGTCTCGTGCTTGGCGCTGCCGGCATTGCGGATACGGGTGAGCATGTCGGCAATGGGGTCTGTGATCTGCATACTTGTTTATCCTCCTTATTAGAGTTACCGCCTTGGCGGTTAAGGGCGGCGAGGTTCCGCGCCAATGCTTGATTGGCCGCGGCCTTTCGGAGCCCGTTTTCATGGTTTTGCCGTTCCTGCGGAAGATCTGCTCCCGCAGGAACCGATCCGCGGCAAGCGACGCTGTACAAGGGTACTGCGCGCGAGCCTCGGGATGTCAGAACGGATCCGTTTTCCTGATTTTCGTTCTGACGATCCGCGGCAAGCGACGCTGTACAAGAGTACTGCGAGCGAGCCTCGGGATGTCAGAACGGAAATCTCACCAGGAAGCCTTCTTCACGCCGGGGATCTGGCCCTTATACGCCAGCTCACGGAAGCACACACGGCACACGCCGTAGTTGCGGAGGTAAGCATGGGGACGGCCGCAGATCTTGCAGCGGTTGTAGGCGCGGGTGGAGTACTTGGCAGGGCGGGCCTGCTTGAGCTTCATAGACAGCTTAGCCATTTCAACCTTCCTCCTTATTCGGTCACAAAGGGAGCGCCCATGCCGCGCAGCAGCTCGCGGGCTTCCTCATCGGTCTTGGCGGTGGTGCAGATGGCAATGTTCATGCCGCGCAGCTTCTCGATCTTGTCGTAATCGATCTCGGGGAAGATGATCTGCTCCTTGAGACCCAGGGAGTAGTTACCTCTGCCGTCGAAAGCGTCGGCGGAGATGCCGCGGAAGTCGCGGACACGGGGCAGCGCCACATTGAAGAGGCGGTCCAGGAACTCCCACATGCGGTCCTGGCGGAGGGTGACCTTCACGCCGACCTTCATGCCCTCGCGGAGCTTGAAGTTGGCGACGCTCTTGCGGGCCACGGTGGCCACGGCACGCTGGCCGGTGATCTCGCTGATGTCCTTGATCACGGCCTCGAGAGCCTTGGCGTTATCCTTGCAGTCGCCGCAGCCCACGGAGACAACGATCTTGTCCAGACGGGGGATCTGCATGACGCTCTTGTACTGGAACTTCTGCATCAGGGCAGGAGCGACCTCATCCTGATACTTCTTCTTCATTCTTGCAACATAAGCCATTTTTCAGTCGTCCTCCTTCCCTTAAATGTTGGCGCCGCACTTCTTGCAGGCGCGGGTCTTCTTGCCGTCGGCCATGCCGTGGCCCACGCGGGTGGGCTTGCCGCACTTGGGGCAGATGAGCATGACCTTGCTGGCGTAGATGGGAGTCTCCATCTGGATGATGCCGCTCTCCTCGCCCTGCTTGCGGGCCTTGCGGTGGCGGGTGGCCATGAGCACGCCCTCCACGACCACCTTGCCGGCGGCGGGATCGACGCGGAGCACCTTGCCCTCCTTGCCCTTGTCGCGGCCGGACAGGACAACCACTTTGTCGTCTTTACGAATCTTCATACTTTGTGCCTCCTCAAATGACTTCGGGAGCCAGAGACAGGATCTTCATGTACTCCTTGTCGCGCAGCTCGCGGGCCACAGGCCCAAAGATACGGGTGCCCTTGGGGTTCTTGTCTTCCACGCCGCCGATGAGCACGGCCGCGTTCTCGTCAAAGCGCACGTAGGTGCCGTCGGCACGGCGCACGCCCTTGGCGGTGCGCACGATGACAGCGCGGACAACGTCGCCCTTCTTGACGCTGCCGCCGGGAGCGGCCTTGCGGACGCTGGCGACGATCACATCGCCGATGTTGCCAAACTTGCGCTTGGAACCACCCAGCACACGGATGCACTTGAGCTCCTTGGCACCGGTGTTATCGGCGACCTTCAGATAGCTTTCAGCCTGAATCATTTACGGCGCCTCCTTACTTAGCTTTCTCGATGATCTCGACCACGCGCCAGCGCTTGTCCTTGGACAGGGGGCGGGTCTCCATCACGCGGACTCTGTCGCCGATGCCGCACTCGTTGTTCTCGTCGTGCGCCTTCAGACGGTAGGTCCGGCCGATGATCTTCTTATAAATGGGGTGAGCCACGCGATCCTCCACGATGACGACAACGGTCTTGTCCATCTTGTCGGAGACGACCTTGCCCACGCGCACCTTGCGGGAAGAAGTTCTTTCACTCATTCTTGCTTACCTCCTCACTGCTGCTTTTCGCGGAGCACGGTCTTGACACGGGCGATGTCGCGCCGCACAACGGAGATCCGCACGGGGTTGTCGAGATGATTGGTGGCATGCTGCATACGGAGCATGAACAGGTCTTTCTTGAGGTCCGTGAGCTTGTTGTTCAGCTCCTCCACGGACATGCTGCGAATTTCATTAGCCTTCATCATCTTCACCACCGTTCTCGGAAACTTCGGCCTCGCGCTTGACGATCTTGGTCTTGCAGGGCAGCTTGTGGCTGGCCAGACGCAGGGCCTCGGGGGCGTTCTCTTCGGGAACACCGGCAATCTCAAACATCACACGGCCGGGCTTGACCACGGCCACCCAGTACTCGGGAGAACCCTTGCCGGAACCCATACGGGTCTCAGCGGGCTTCGCGGTGACGGGCTTATCGGGGAAAATCTTGATCCAGACCTGACCGCCACGCTTGGTGTAGCGGGTCATGGCCACACGGGCGGCCTCGATCTGGTTGGCCGTGATCCAGCTGGGCTCGGTGGCGACCAGGCCGAATTCGCCGTAGTTCACCACATTGCCGCGCGTGGCCTTACCCTTCATGCGGCCACGCTGCTGACGGCGGTATTTCACGCGCTTGGGCATTAACATTAGTTGTTGCCTCCTTCCTTGGCGGGAGCGGCAGGACGGGCGTTGCCCTGACCCTGGGGACGCTGACCCTGGGGACGGTTGTAACCACCCTGGCCCTGACGGTTGTAGCCGCCCTGACCCTGGGACTGACCCTGGCGGTTGTAGCCACCCTGGTTGTTGCCGCGGTTGTAGCCACCCTGGCCGCCGCCGCGGTTGTTGCCGCCGCGGCGGTCGTTGCGCCGGCGGTCGTCACGCTTGCGGTCGTTCAGGTGGTTGGTGTCCAGCACCCGGGGAGTGGTACGCAGGGTGGTGGTGAGGATCTCGCCCTTGTAGATCCACACCTTGACGCCGATGCGGCCATAGGTGGTGGCAGCCTCCGCGAAGCCGTAGTCGATGTCGGCGCGGAGAGTCTGCAGGGGGATGGTGCCCTCGTGGTAGGTCTCGGTGCGGCTCAGCTCGGCGCCGCCGAGACGGCCGGAGCACTGCACCTTGATGCCCTTGACGCCCATGCGCATGGCACGGGAGATGCTGTTCTTCATGGCGCGGCGGAAGCCGATGCGCTTCTCCAGCTGCTGGGCGATGTTCTCGGCCACCAGCTGCGCGTTGGTATCGGGGGTGCGGACCTCCACGATGGAGAGGGCCACGGGCTTGCCGATGAGGGCTTCCACTTCCTGGCGCAGCTTCTCGATCTCCTGGCCGCCCTTGCCGATGACCACACCGGGGCGGGAGCAGTGGATGAAGATGCGGACCTTGGCGCTGTCGCGCTCGATCTCGATGGTGGGCACGCCGGCGGAGTACAGCTTCTTCTTCAGGAACTTGCGGATCTTGTTATCCTCGACGACCAGCTCGCCGACCTTGTCGGGACGGGCGTACCAGCGGGACTCCCAGTCCTTGTTCACGCCAACACGGAGGCCGTGCGGATTCACTTTCTGTCCCATTGTTTACGCCTCCTCTTTCTCAGCCACGGTCACGACGATGTGGCTGGTTCTCTTCAGGATACGGGAGTAGCGGCCGCGAGCGGTGGCTCTGCCGCGCTTGAGGATGGGGCCGGGGGCGGCCCAGGTCTTGGCCACATACAGCTTCGCAGGGTCCATTTCGTGGTTGTTCTCCGCGTTGGCGCAGGCGCTGTCAAGAACCTTGAGCAGCAGGCGGGCGCCTTCCTTGGAGGTGTTCATCAGGATGCCGCGGGCAGTGGCCGCGTCCTTGTCACGGATCAGATCGCAGACGATCTGGACCTTGCGGGGAGAAATACGGGCGTACTTGTGTTCAGCTCTTGCTTCCATTTATCTCTCCTCCTCTTACTTGCCGGTCTTGCTGCCGCTGTGGCCGCGGAACGTGCGGGTGGGCACGAACTCGCCCAGCTTGTGGCCGACCATATCTTCGGTGACATACACGCTCACATGACGGCGGCCGTCATGCACAGCGAAGGTGTGACCGACAAAGGACGGGAAAATGGTGGAGGCGCGGGACCAGGTCTTGAGAACCTTCTTCTCGCCGGCCTTGTTCAGCTCCTCGACCCGCTTCAGCAGCTCGGGAGCGGCGAAGGGGCCTTTCTTAATGCTTCTGCTCATTTAACCTTTCCCTCCTCTTACTTGGCGTTGCGGCGCTTGACAATGAACTTGTCAGTGGGATTCTTCTTCTTACGGGTCTTGTAACCCAGAGTCGGCTTGCCCCAGGGAGTCACAGGGCCGGGACGACCGATGGGGGACTTGCCTTCGCCGCCGCCGTGGGGATGGTCGTTGGGGTTCATGACGCTGCCGCGGACGGTGGGACGCACGCCCATGTGGCGCACGCGTCCGGCCTTGCCCAGAGACACATTGGCATGGTCGATGTTGCCCACCTGGCCGATGGTGGCGTAGCAGTTGGCGCGGATCTTGCGCATCTCGCCGGAGGGCAGACGCACGGTCGCCATGGTGCCTTCCTTGGCCATAAGCTGGGCGGCGTTACCGGCGCCGCGCACCAGCTGGGCGCCCTTGCCGGGGTACATCTCGATGTTGTGGATCACGGTGCCCACGGGGATCTTGCTCAGGGGCAGCGCGTTGCCGGGCTTGATGTCGGCGTTCTCGCCGGAGACGATCACATCGCCCTTGGCCAGGCCCACGGGAGCCAGGACGTAGCGGCGCTCGCCGTCGGCGTACTCGACCAGCGCGATGAAGGCGCTGCGGTTGGGGTCGTACTCCAGGCGGAGCACGGTGGCCTCCTCGTCGCGGCGGTCGCGCTTGAAGTCGATGATGCGGTACTTCTGCCGGTTGCCGCCGCCGTGGTGGCGGACGGTGATGCGGCCGTAGCTGTTGCGCCCGGCGGTCTTCTTCTTGGCCTCGAGCAGGGACTTCTCGGGCTTGGCGTGCTTATCGACGCCGTCGAAGCCGGAGACGGTCATCTGGCGGCGAGCCGGGGTGGTGGGACGATAGGTTTTAATAGACATATTCTTTCCTCCCCTTAGGCCATGCCTTCGAAGATCTCAATATCCTTGGAATCTTCGCTGAGCTTGACGACCGCTTTCTTCCAGGTTCTGGAGTACCCCGCGGGATAACGGCCGGTACGCTTTTCCTTGCCGCGGACGGTGACGGTGTTCACCTTGAGAACGGTGACGCCGAAAATCTCTTCCACAGCCTTCTTGATCTCGATCTTCGTGGCGGACTTATCCACCTCGAAGACGTACTTTTTAATGTCCAGGTCTTCCATGGACTGCTCGGTGATGATCGGGCGGATCACGATATCGTAAGCGGTCTTCATCAGCAGTACACCTCCTCGATCTTGGCAAGGGCGGCCTTGTCCACGACCAGGGCGCGGGCCTTCATGACCTCGTAGGGAGAGAGGATGGTGGCGATGGTGGTGACGACGCCGGGGATGTTCCGGGCGCTCTTCACAACGGCCTCGTCCACGTTCTCGGTGACGATCATGGCCTGGCAGTTCACACCCAGCTTGGTGAGGAACTGCTGCATGGTCTTGGTCTTGATCTCGTCCATCTTCAGCCCGTCGATCACGTAGATCTTCTGCTCGCCGGCCTTCAGGGACAGGGCGCTCTTGAGCGCCAGGCGCTTTTCCTTGCGGTTAATGGTGTAGCGGTAGCTCCGGGGCTTGGGAGCGAAGGCGACGCCGCCGTGATACCACACGGGGCTGCCCTTGTAACCGGCGCGGGCGCGGCCGGTGCCCTTCTGGCGCCAGGGCTTGATGGTGGAGTAGCTCACCTCGCCCTTGGTCAGAGCGCTCTGCGTGCCCTGACGGCGGTTGGCCAGATAATTCTTGATGGCAGCGTGGAGAACAGTCTCGTTGGGCTCGATGCCGAAAACGGCCTCGGAGAGCTCAACCTCGCCGACCACTTCGCCGGCCATGTTGTAAAGATTAGCCTTAGGCATAATTCAAACTCTCCTTTCTCAGCGGTTACGCGCAGAGGCCTTCTGGGGATTGGTACGGCCGGACTGCTTCTGGGGGTTCTTGCTGACGCCGGTAGCGGCCTGCTTGACCTTGTTGTTCTTGACGGTGTTCTTGATCACAACAATGCCGCCCTTGGGGCCGGGGATGGCGCCGCGGATGACGATCATGTTCAGCTCGCTGTCCACTTTCACCACATCCAGATTCTGCACGGTGACCTGCTCGTCGCCCATGTGGCCGGCCTGGTTCTTGCCCGGCATGATGCGGGCGGGATCGGCGGAAGAACCCATGGAACCGGCGTGACGGTGCACGGGACCGCCGCCGTGGGAGGTGGGGGTACGGCCCTGGCCCCAGCGCTTGATAACGCCCTGGTAGCCTTTGCCCTTGGAAACGCCGGTCACGTCGACCTTGTCGCCCTCGGCGAAGGTGTCGGCCTTGACCACGTCGCCCACGTTGAGCTCGTCGGTGTTCTCCAGGCGGAACTCATGCAGGACTCTCATGTTGCCCACGCCGGCCTTGGCCAGATGGCCCTTCTCCGGCTTGGTGAGCTTGTGCTCGGCGGTCTCTTCAAAGCCCATCTGGACGGAGGCGTAGCCTTCCTTTTCCACGGTCTTCTTCTGGACCACCACGCAGGGGCCGGCCTCGATGACGGTAACGGGAACGACCTTGCCCGCCTCGTCAAAGATCTGCGTCATGCCGACCTTTTTGCCAATAATGGCTTTCTTCATGGGGTTTGCTCCTTTCAGGTTATTGGTCGGGTCGCATGGGTCGCGCCCAGCGCGCCCGGAGGCTCCCGACTTGACCCTGCCCCACGCGGGGCACGGGGTTCTTTACTTCATAACAGGGGGACTGGGTTTTGCTTTTCTCCGCCCGGGATCAGAGCTTGATCTCGATCTCCACACCGGCGGGCAGCTCCAGAGCAGCCAGCGCGTCGACGGTCTTCTGGGTGGGCCCGATGATGTCGATGAGGCGCTTGTGGGTGCGGCGCTCGAACTGCTCGCGGCTATCCTTGTACTTGTGGGTAGCGCGCAGGATGGTGACGATCTCCTTCTGCGTGGGCAGGGGGATGGGGCCGGAGACCTGGGCGTCGGTGCGCTTGGCGCTCTCAACGATGGTTTCGGCGGCCTTGTCAATCAGCTGGTGATCGTAGGCCTTGAGGCGGATGCGGATCATTTTCTTGGCTGCCATGTTTTTTCCTCCAATGTTACGTACTTGGAGCGGCTTGGCGTGCCGCTCTGGTACGGTGAGAATTTCATACACCGCGCCGTGCGTATCAGACTTCGCCCGAAAAACGAACCGGCTCACACCTGGCCGGTTCCGTTCCCGTCCGAACGATATACGTTCTCTGTCGGCAGGAAACTCTCTCACCGCCCGATTTACGGACATACTCCACGGAAGTTACCACCTTTTCGGTGCAATCTCCCGCTTCACCGCAGTATACGCCCTTCCCTCAAGACGAGCGCCCCGTTAGAATAGCAGAATTTGACGGGCTTGTCAAGTATCTCTTCCGTTTTATTATCAGAATTTTTCCCTGGAACTTTGGCCATTCTGCCGATTTTTTCCTCCCGCCCCCTTGTCCCGGCGTCAGTTTTCGGGTAAAGTAGGGACAGAGCGGCGCACGCGCCCGGCGCGGCGCCCATGCATTTCAAACGGGGGGAGAAATCGCCATGAAATATGCCCTGATCCACGCCATTTTACTGGACGGCAGCGAGAATATGGAGCCGCGGGAGGGCCTCACCGTTCTGGTGAACGGGGAGATCATCGAAGCCATCGTCCCCGGGGACATCTGCCCGGCGGGTTATGAGGGAATCGATCTGAAGGGGCAGTACCTGATGCCCGGCCTCATCAACCTCCACACCCACCTGCCCTCCGGCGGCAAACCCAGAAAGAAGCAGCCGGACAACGCCAAACTGGTGCGCCTGGTCACCTCCAACGCCCTTCTCCGCCGGGCGGTGCAGGCGATCACCGAGAGCAGCGCCCGCACGGAGCTGTTCAGCGGCGTCACCACCCTCCGCACGGTGGGCGGCGTGCAATCCTTTGACGGGCTGGCCCGGGACCGTATCCTCAAGGGGGAGATCGCCGGGCCGCGCATCATGGCGGCCAACATGGCCGTCTCCGTCCCCGGCGGACACATGGCCGGATCGCTGGCCTACGAGGCCACCTCCCCGGAGGAGGCGGCGGACTACGTCCGGCTCATCGCCAAAGACCGGCCCGACCTCATCAAGCTCATGATCACCGGCGGCGTGCTGGACGCCCGGGTGCGGGGCGAGCCTGGGGAGGTGAAGATGCCCCCGGAGTATGTGAAAGCCGCCTGCGACGCGGCCCACGCGCTGCACCTGCCGGTGGCCGCCCATGTGGAGAGTCCAGAGGGCGTCCGGGTGGCGCTGGAAAACGGCGTGGACACCATCGAGCACGGGGCCAGGCCCGACGGGGAGATCCTTGCGCTGTTCAGGGAGCGGGGCGCGGCGCTGGTGGCCACGCTCTCCCCGGCTCTGCCCTACGCCCTCTTCGACAGGGCGGTGAGCGGCGTGTCGGAGACGGAGCAGTATAACGGCGATGTGGTCTTCCGGGGCATCATCGACTGCGCCCGGGCCTGTCTCGAGAACGGCATCCCCGTGGGACTGGGCACCGACACCGGCTGCCCCTATATCACCCACTACGATATGTGGCGGGAGCTCAACTACTTCCACCGCTTCTGCGGCGTCACCAATGCCTTCGCCCTCCACACCGCCACGCTGCGCAACGCCCGCATCGCCGGGATCGACAGCGTTACCGGCTCCATCGAGCCGGGCAAGTCCGCGGACATGATCGTCACCCGCCGCAACCCGCTGGAGGATCTGGGCGCGCTGCGCCATGTGCGCATGGTCTTTGCCCGGGGCCGCCTTTTCCGGGATGTGAAGGTGAAGAAGATGCCCCGGGTGGAGCGGGAGCTGGACAAGTTCGTGTAAGAAAGAGGAGGAAAAGTCCATGGAAAACGCGCATCCGCAGGATGTGACGCTGAAGCTGCACCACACCATCCGCTCTCTGGGGCATATGCTGCACTTCGGTCTGGACGCCCACCGGAACCGCAACCGCATCCTCTCTCTGGCGGCGGCCCACGGCTCCATCCCCCAGAACGTGCTCACCGAGGAGATCGGCATCGCCCCCGCCTCCATGAGCGAGGCCCTGGCCAAGCTGGAAGCGGAGGGACTGGTGTGCCGCGCCCCCAGCGAGGAGGACCGGCGCACCTTCACAGTTACCATCACCGGGCAGGGCCGCGTCCATCTGGAGGAGAGCCGCCGCCGTGACGAAGAGGAGATCCTCCGGCTGTATGAGTGTCTCTCCGCGGAGGAACGGGAGCGGCTGCTGGAGCTTCTGGGACGGCTGGAGAGCTTTTGGCGGGAGGCGCTGCCGGAGGACGGGGAAAACCGGCGGAAAAAAGGTGGGCGCCGGGCCCGGCCGGCCCGGGAGTGACCGCCCGCGCTGCCCGGATGAACGGATAGCCGCACAAGCAGGAGACGCCGTATGGCTCAAGCCATACGGCGTCTCCTGCTTGCGTTCCCCTTCTGTTCACAGTCCCGCGATCTTCCGCACAGTGTTGGCCGTTCGGATGGTGAGCGCGTCTCTGACGTTCGCGCCGGCGGTCCCGGACCACCAGTTGGTCTTTTGATAATCCTTTCGGACGAAGGACCAGAAAACGGCGTTTTTGTAGGGGCACGCCTGCTCGTATCCCGCCCGGGGTTCGCCGATCTCCGCAACCAGCCCCTCGTGCGTCAGCGGCGGCAGGAGGAAGATCAGATTGTCGTAAATCTCCCTGTCCTCCCCGCCCCACCAGTCCGGCGCATGGGCCAGTATGTCCCTCAGCTCCTCCTGGGTGATGACAAATACGGGGACATCCAGCCCGAACCGGCTCCTGACCATGGCCCTGACCGCGCCGGACAGGGCGAGGCAGTCCCCCTCCTCCGCGGAAAAGGCCACATTGCCGCTGTTCAGGCAGGTGGCCGCGTCCCGGTAGCCCAGCTCCGCAAAGCCCTCCTTCAGCTCCGCCATGGCGATCTTGTTCTTCCCGCTTACATTGATCCCCCGCAGCAGCGCCACATATCTCGTCATCTTTCTGTCACCTCCGGCCCGTCTCCGGCTTTTCTTATTTATAAAACACCAGGGAAAACCAGGTGACCACATTGCCGCCGATGAACTCGATGCCGTGCCGCTCGGCGATGTCCGTGGCCAGGATTCCGTGGCTCTCCACGCAGGGGAACATCCTGTCCGGGTGGCGGCAGGGGGCGTCCGGCCAGGCGCAGTGCTCGCAGATGGCGCAGGCCTCCGTGGAGAGCACCAGTACGTCCCCGCACTGCTCCCGCACCAGCTCCGCCACCTGGCGGGTGACCTCCTCGTGGTCGTGGCGGGTGGCCAGGGTCTCCTCGATGTTGGCGATATCCCGCACCTCCACCATGGTGGTGAACATCAGCGCGTGGTCATAGCGGAGACAGCGCTCCCGGCACTCCTCCACCGTGCCCACGGCGGGCGGGCAGGCCCAGGTCTTGTTGTACATGGGGCACTCCGTCTGGCAGATCATCCGCACCCTGTCGGTGAAGACCAGCTCCGCGGTGTCGATCCAGTCGTACTGCACAATGGGCAGCTCGCTCATTTTCTCTTCGATGTACGCCTTATTCATGTTTGTACTCTCCTCCAAAATCTCATAAACCCCCTGCCGCGGCAGGCGGGCACAGTTCATCTTCATTCCGGCGTTTCTTCCCCGGGGAAAGCGTGCCTACAGGAGCGATTGTACCACAGCGCATCTCCGATTTCCATGCCTATCTTGCCAAAACGCCGCCCCCCGTCCCCGGCGGGGCAAATTTTTTATGAATCATCTGCATCCTTTGACCCTGCTGCTCCGTCCAACGGGTAAAGACCTCATAAAAAATGAACAGGAGTTTTGCCTATGAAAAGAAAGAACCCGGCCCCGGCGTCTGCCCTGCGCCCTTTGCTGCTGGCCGCCGCCGCGTCATTCTGCCTTTTGTTCCTCTGCGCCAACGTGGCGCCGCTCTATGCCCGCGCCTCCCGGATGCCGGTGCTGGGGCCGGTGGTGCGCGTGCTCCGCGTAGGCTCGGGCGGGGAGCGCACGGACGGCGTCCACGCCGCTGCCCAGACCGAAGGGGAGACGGTGTATCTCCGGTTTGAGCGCAGCTCGGAGGAGACGGACGCCGCGCCGGTCTATACCGTTTCCCACCTGCTCTCGCCCAACCGTCTCGTGCTGACGCTGCGGGGCGTCCGCAGCCTGGACTTCCAGGGGGTCCGGGAGAGTCTGCTGGGGGCGGAGGCGGTGGAGGACGTGTACCGGGCCATGATCGGGGACGACTCCATGGTGGGCCTCGTGATCGTCCTGCGCGGCGGCTACACCTGCGAGGTGACTGAGCGCACCGCCCCCGCGTCCCTCTCCCTGCGCTTCCTCGCCCCGGCGGAGCCTCTGTCCGAAGAGTCCGTGTACTACCTGCGTTCGGAGGCCATCCCCTACGGAGAAGAGCTGGGGATGCTGACCGAGCGGTTTGCAGCGGACGGCGCGACGCAGCTGAAGACCCGGCAGGGGACATATTTGATCGCCATCGGCCAGTACGGCACCCAAGCAGAAGCCGAAGAGGCTCTCGCGGCGCTGGAAGAGCAGCACGGCGGCGAAACGGGGCTGTATGTCAGTTCCGGGAGGTCAGACGAGATCCCCGAACGATGATCCTCCCGCGGCGGCCCCTATCCGCTCCCGCCGCTCCGCTTTCCCCGGAAAGAATCCGCCGTTTTTCGAAAAAATGCGAGCGTTCTGCCCGGGTTTCTGTTATACTGGCCCTATCGCTGCTATCATTGTACGAAAGGTTTACCATGATGAAAAAAGCCATTCTCGTCGCCAGCTTCGGCACCACCCACCTGGACACGCTGGAGAATAACATCGCCGCCGTGGAAAAGGACATCCAGTCCCGCTACCCCCAGCTCCCCGTCTACCGCGCCTTTACCAGCACCATCGTCCGCCGCCGCCTGAAAGAGCGGTACGGCATGGCCGTGGACAGCCCGGAGGAGGCCCTCCGCCGTCTGGACACGGAGGGTCACACCCATGTGGCCGTGCAGCCCACGCTGCTGTTGGGCGGGGAGGAGTATGAAAAGCTCCGCGGCACCCTGCTGAACGCGGCGGGTGGGATGCGCGTCACCGTGGGCCGCCCCCTCCTCTGGGACGAAGGGGATATTCAGGCCATGGCCGGCACGCTGAAAGCGGCCTACCCCCTGCCGGAGGACACCATCCTGCTGGCCATGGGCCACGGCACCGCCCACGCGGCGGACGCCACCTATGACCGTCTGCGCCGGGCCATGAACAAACTGGGCATGGAGCTTTGCACCGTGGAGGGCTCGCTGGACTTCGACTTCGCCGTGCAGGCCCTGCTGGCCCAACCCAGGCGGAAGGTACATCTCGTGCCGCTGCTGCTGGTGGCCGGAGACCACTCGGTAAACGACATGGCCGGGGACGAAGAGGACAGTCTGAAACGCAGACTGGAGGCCGCGGGCTTCACGGTGAGCTACTCTCTCCGGGGTCTGGGCGAGATCCCCGCCGTCCGGGAGATGATCTGCCGCCGGGTGCCGGCGGAGACATAAAACAACCGGCAAAAACCGGGCCGGGGGCGCCAGCGTGGCGCGCCCGGCCCGGTTTTTTCACCCCAACGCAAAAGAGGGACGGCCCGGGGCCGTCCCTCTTTTTTTATCTGCGTCAATGGATCTCGATCTGTTTCGTCTCCGGGGTCGCCACCGTCTGCTTGGGCAGCTTCAGATCCAGCACGCCGCCCTCGTAGGAAGCCTCGATGCCCTCCACATCGATGCCCGTGGCGTCGAAGCTCCGGCTGTAGGAGCCGTAGGAGCGCTCCACGCAGACATACTTGCCGCGCTGCTCCTTCTTCTCGTGCTCGGAGTGGCGCTCGGCGCTGATGGTCAGGGTGTCGCCGCTGAGTTCCAGGTGGATGTCCTCCTTCCTGAAGCCGGGCAGATCAGCCTTCAGTTCAAAGTGGTCGCCCTCGTCGGTGATGTCGGTCTTGAACATCCCGGGATTGCTCTTGTTGAAGAAACCGCCCCCGAACATCTCCCGTTCCATCTCTTCCATCTCGGCAAACGGGTTCCAGGTGCTCATCTGGTTCTTGCGATAGGGTCTAAGTTCAAACATAAATCAATTCCTCCTTATTTTTCGATGATCCAAACTGATTGGGGCGGCGGCTGGGATCATGGAGGCTTTCGCCGCCCCGGAAGAACCTTTCGGGAGCTTACCGCTCTCATCTCCTCTTGACATTTTGCAGGATACCCCTTAATTTCGGATATTGTGTTACACAAACATGAACTGTTTGTAAATATTAGCACTCGTATTATCAGAGTGCTAAAACATGGAGATAAAAAAGCCAAATCACAGCCCAGCGCAGTGGTTGTGATTTGGAAAGGAGGAGCAGCGGAGCGGGCGCGCTCTCACTTTTGAAAAAAGTCGGAGCAAGCGATATGCAGCTTGCTCCGACTTGGTGACCCAGCGGGGATTCGAACCCCGGACCCACTGCTTAAAAGGCAGTTGCTCTGCCGACTGAGCTACTGAGTCATATAGGCGGGCCGGCATACGCCAGCCCGTTGGCTGGGATGGCGCGGCTCGAACGCGCGAATACAGGAGTCAAAGTCCTGTGCCTTACCACTTGGCGACATCCCAACGGAAGGCGGAAAAATGGAAAGAAGGGGATTGGTACGCCCAATCCCCTTCTTTGTGTGGGGTGGGAGATGGGACTCGAACCCACGACATCCAGATCCACAATCTGGCACTCTAACCGACTGAGCTACACCCACCACAAAATATCGAGTCGTTCGGCGACTGGCGCGCCAGGAGGGACTCGAACCCCCGGCCTACTGCTTAGAAGGCAGTTGCTCTATCCGGCTGAGCTACTGGCGCTCATTGATGCCTACTCACAGGCGCCGATATATATTACCATGGGTCCAACGGATTGTCAATTCTTTCGCCAAAAATTTTTTCACTTTTTCTTTCCCTTGACGCCTCTCCCTCCCCCCCCTATAATGTCGGCAGAACATCATGCAAAGGAGCCGTGCCCATGGACATCCCCGCCCCCATCCGGAACATTCTGCTGCGCCTGCACCGCGCGGGCTATGCCGCCTACGCCGTGGGCGGCTGTATCCGGGACGCCCTGCTGGGGCTGGAGCCCCACGACTGGGATGTGTGCACCGCCGCCGCGCCCGGAGAGGTCGAGGCAGTCTTTTCCGACTGCCGCTGTCTGGAGACGGGGCTGCGCCACGGCACCGTCACGGTGCTCTGGGAGGGCCGGGGCGTGGAGATCACCACCTTTCGTACCGATGGGGCCTACCGGGACGGCCGCCACCCGGAGAGCGTGCGCTTCACCGCCTCGCTGGAGGAGGATCTGGCCCGCCGGGACTTCACCTGCAACGCCATGGCATGGGACGGCGTGGGCGGGATCGTGGATCCCTTCGGCGGGCGGGACGATCTGCGGCGGGGGCTTTTGCGCTGCGTGGGGGAGCCGGAGCGTCGCTTCCGGGAGGACGCCCTGCGGCTGCTGCGGGCGCTGCGCTTCGCGGCCCGCTACGGCTTCACCGTGGAACCGGCCACCGGCGCGGCTCTCCACCGGGAGGCAGCGCTGCTGGGCCGGGTCTCGGCGGAGCGGTGTTTTTCGGAGCTGAAGGGTATCCTCTGCGCCCCCCACGCGGGGGATGTGCTCCGTGAATACGGCGATGTGCTCTGGCCCATCCTCCCCGAGCTCTCCCCGGAGGGCGGCACATCGGCGGAGGAGTGGGAGGTGACCTGCCGGACGCTGGATGCCGCCCCGGCGGAGGAGGTGCTGCGTTTGGCGCTGCTGCTGCGGGGCCGGCAGGCGGGGGAAATCCTGCGCCGCCTGCGCTGCGACCGGGCCACGCTGCGCGCTGCGGAGGAGCTTGCCGCCCTCTGCCTGCTCCCGCCGCCGGACACGCCGGCCGCGCAGCGCCGGGAGCTGTCTCAACTGGGGGAAGAGCAGTCTCTCCGGCTGGCCCGGCTCCGTCTGGCGCTCGCAGAGGGCCATGGGCAGGGCGCCGGTGCAGCCCGGAAGGCGCTGGAGCTGCAAGCAGCGGCCCTCCGGGAGGGCGGCTGTCTCACGCTCCGGGAGCTGGCGGTGGACGGGAGCGACCTGCTCGCTCTGGGCGTACGGCCCGGTGCGGAGCTGGGGGCCCTGCTCCGGGGGCTGCTGGATGCGGTGCTGGACGGCGACGCTCCCAACGAACGGGAGGCTCTGCTGGCTCTGGCCCGGGACCGACTCGGAAACGGCGCTTAATGCTGCGGTGCGCAAAAAAGCACTCGCCTTCGGGGCGGTCCAATAAAACAGTTGAATCATTGTTTTCGGGAAACGGCATGATTTCGCTCATGCCGTTTTTCCGTTTTGTAAGTCATAGAGTCATGCGGTTTGTAGCCTTGGATAGGGAGGGGAGATCTGCTCCGGTTTCTGCGTTATCGAATCATGAATGTATAAGACTCTGAGGTGCCATCGGAATTGGGCAGGCTGAAGCTGACAGTCAGAGGTGCATCGGTATTGCTCTCAACCTCCACAGGGATCTTGGCAACGCCGCGGCAGAGATACTCCGTATCCGGCTCCCAGAACATATTCATGCCTTTCCAGCTGCTGCCGCCGCTGCTGCTGGTATAGTACACGCCGTCAAACTGCTCAGGGAAATAATCCGCCAGTACCTCGCCAGAAATGGCATTCAGCGAATAGTGCTCGGCATCGTTGAAATGGATGAAGGGCAGGCCTACGCCCTCCTTCAGCATTTCATCCGCAGTGATTTTAACGGTATACTCCAGATAAACCACACACTTTTCTTCCGTTGCACGGACGTAGGTGCGCTGGGAAAGCTGCAGCGTCAGAGCGTCCATCATCTCGTTGCCGGTTAAGGCATAGGGGAAGGGAATGGGCTTGCAGAAAATGTCCGGCTTCTCTTCATCAATGCTGACGCCTTCCTCGGCAAAGCCGAAATCCGTCAGGGTTACTTCCACCATATCAGACTTCAGGGTGGCGCCAACAGGGCCTTCCTTGGGAAGTTCTGCCTTGCCGCAGCCAAACAGGCACAGTACCATAGCCGCTGTAAGAACCAACAAAAAGGCTCGTTTCATTTTGATTTCTCCTTATGTGTTATGTTTTATCGCCGGACCCCTGTCTGCTGACACCGCAGCCCTGGCAAGTCTGGACTTTTCCGGAATTAAGGGCGCCGCACTTGGCGCAGCATCATGCGGTGGGATCGCCGGCATGGGAATCGGAGGTTTCAGCGTTCTTCCTGCTCTGGCGCTTGTTGTGGGTGACCAGCAGGATGATACCCACGATGGTAGGCAGCATAAAACCGATAAAGCCGGGAATACCGCCCCGGAACATAACCATGAGCATATAACCGATACCGCCGTTCATGGCGTTGCCAGCCATGGACAGGATCTGCAGCGCAAACAGGATGTAAGCAATGATTTTCATAAGGGTTCCTCTTTCTATTTCTTTTTTGCGGCCTTGGTATCAGGCCACTGTTTGGGAATGCCGAAATCCTGACGGTCTTCCTGCGGAAGCAGTATCAGGCGTTTTTGATCGTCTCGATAAAGGTTGGGATCGTGAAATCGGTGTTATCGGCATGGTCGGCCAGATAGGCTTCAATTTTCTTTTTAGCGCCCTTGGTGCACAACACCCAGTTGGGAATGCTTTCGTCATAGAGCGTTCCCTGTTTGCTCAGAGTCTCCCGATATTCCTCGTTGCGGGTGCGGAGAATGCTGTCACAATAGGACGTGCGGAATTTTTCACTGCCCACATGGAGGCATGTAAGGAGATAGTGCGCAAGCGCAACGGCGAGAAGAAGACCCAACGGAAGTGCGATCATATTCTTAAAAAGGAAAGCAAAAGGCGCCGCCATGACGGGGGTAAGGAAGATACCCAGAAACCATGCGAAAGCAGTACCGCGCGGATGGATGGAACGATATTTCTTGAAAGGAGTCATCTGAATCCACTCAGAATTCCCCGTTTCCTTATACAGTGTGCCGCATTGGGGACATCTGGAGATCGGCATACCGATGGGATCGTGAACGTAGCCGTAAATCGAGGCCTTGTGTGTAAAACCACAGTTTCCGCATCTCTTTGTAATGTAGGTCATAGAAAAATCCTCCTTGTAAAAAGTAATTTTTCGCAGTGAATTCTCCATATGTTGTAATACTGCGGGGAAAAATCTCTGTTAGGAACTCTCTTCATACCCCTTTCTCCTCTTCGCTACACCTCCCGTTCCGCTTTCAGCTCTGCCAGCCGCTGACGGGCGGCAACGGAGCGGGGATGGTCAGGGCCGTAGGAGACGTCCAGAAGGGGACTGGCCTCCAGCAGACAGGCGTATTCCTGTCGTCTGTCCTCCAATTGTCCGAAAGCCCGGGCCCGGTTCCGCTGGGCCTCTGCCAGAGCGATGCCCCCCTGGGGCCGTACGATCTCCAGTATGACCTCCAGATGGGCCAGGGCCTTTCGGGGCTGCTCCAATTCCAGATAGGCGACGGAAAGATTATTGCTGAACAAGCTGATCATATGGGTATCCTTGGTTTCTTCCGCGTGTGCCAGAAGCTCCAGATAGGTTTCTACGGCTTCGGCATATCGCTTCAGCCGCTGCAAAACGATGGCGATCTGTCCCAGCAGCATATAATAGGTCACATCTTTTTCCAAATGACTATCCATCAAAGCAAGAACATTTTTGAAATGGGTATATGCTTTCTCAAGGTCGCCAAAGTTTAGCTCATAGTTGCCCGCGGTGAGTTCATATTCAGCAGCCGCGATCTGTGTCACTTGGTTTTTCGTGATATCCTTTAGCCTGCTGAGCCATTTGGAGGCGCCCTCCCGGTTGCCATAGAGGGTTTCCTCCTGACAGCCCAAACTCATCAGTTTTACCTGAAATTCCTCTCCACATTCCGGGTGGGCCAGCACGTATTCCGCGCCCTCCAGAGCTACCCTTCGGCCTTCTTCCCTGCTGCCGCCGTACTCGCAGCATTCATACAGCCGGCAGTATGCCTCTGCTTTCTGGGCACAGGAAGCGCCTTCTGCCAGC
>JAQXJT010000030.1 GCA_029009095.1 bacterium | reverse complement strand
ACCCCGACGCGCCGGGTTTCAAACCCAAAAATTGTTTCCGGGTAAACTTTTTTGCGCGCGGGGCGGCAGGGGGGATGTTTCCCGTTAAACATCCCCCCTGCCGGATCATCCGATCATGGTGTCCACATCCCCTACGGTCATGCCCGGGTGGAGGGCCAGGTCGATGGCGTAGCCGATGAGCCGGGCGGCGGCGCGGACGCTGCTGTCGATGTTCCGGGGCGTGACGAAGAGGGGCTGCCCCCCGCCCGCCGGCGCGCGGCCGGTGAGGTCGGCGCAGAGTGTGGCGGCGTCTACCACGGTGGGCACTCCCACGGCCACCACCGGGCAGCCCACCGTCTCCGCGGAGAGGGCCGCCCGGGCGTTGCCCACCCCGGAGCCGGGGACGATGCCCGCGTCGGTGAGCTGTACGGTGCGGCAGAGCCGGTCGGTGCTCCGGGCGCAGAGGGCGTCCACCGCGATGACCCGGCTGCACCCGCTGAGCCGGGCTGCCGCCCGGATCAGCTCCGCGCTTTCCAGCCCCGTGGTGCCCAGCACCCCGCTGCGCAGCACGCTGACGCTGCGGAAGAAACGGAACTCCCCGGGGAGCTGCTCTTTCAGGTGTTTGGTCACCAACACGCTCTCCGCGGCCAGAGTGCCCAGGGCGTCCGGCGTGATGTCCGCGTTGCCCAGCGCCGCCACCAGCACCCCCTCGTCCTCCTTCAGCTCCAGCAGCGAGCGAAGCTCCCCCGCCAGCGCCTCCACGCTGCGCGTAAAGGCCGCCTCCTCCCGCCGGTCCATTACGTCCAGCGACCATGTGACGTACCGCCCCCGGGGCTTGCCCAGCGAACGCTCCCCTTCATCGGAGAGTATGTCGATGACCTCCCGCTGCAAGCCCTCCACCTGCCCGGAGCTGATCTCCACGCCCCGCAGCTTTTCCGCCTGCTCCCCCTGCTCCCAGACCTCCACGGCCTCTTTGGCCAGGTCTGTCCGAATGTCGTATACCATATAAATCAATCCCCCCACAAGTTCTTGTGGTCAGTATTTCCAACAGCCACAATTCCATACAAAATTTTCTGAAAAAACTTGGGAAAAACCCTTGCAAAATCAGAAAAACCTATGTATAATTAGTTTCCGCAGGTTTAGCAGACCGCAGATTTTATAGGAGGAGGTGCCAGTTTACAGTATGGCCAACATCAAGTCTTCGGCTAAGAGAGTTCTTGTTTCCCGCGCTTACGCTGCCCGCAACAAGGCTGATCGCTCCGCTCTCAAGACCAGCATCAAGAAGTTTGAAGCCGCTGCTGCGGATTCGGATCGTGAGACCGCCGAGACCGCCTATAAAGCCGCTGTCAAGTCTATCGACCGTGCAGTGTCCAAGGGCCTGATCCACAAGAACAACGCGGCTCACAAGAAGTCCAAGATGGCTGTGAAGTTCAACGCCCTGGCGGAATAATGAGAAACAATGGCGCGGCGTGATGCCGCGCCGTTTTTTATATTTTTATATCTGAACAGGCTTTAACGGAAACAGGAGGAATCATGGACGATCGCAGTATGATGCTTCTGGTCAACCCGGCGGCGGGCCGCTCCACCTCGGCGGCGGCGCTGGGGGCCGTGATCGAGGAATTCTGCTCCGCGGACTGGCACCCCACCGTCTACTTCACCAACCGCCGCGCCACCGAGCAGGTGCGGGACTATGCGTCGGGGTACGCCCGGGTGGTGTGTCTGGGGGGCGACGGCACGCTGTCCCAGAGCATTGCCGGATTGATGGAGCTCCCCGCCGGGGAGCGCCCGCCGATGGGGTATATCCCCATGGGTACGGCCAACGATGTGGCCAATACCCTGAACCTGCCCCTGCGAAAGCCCGCCGCCGCCGCCCGCGATGTGGTCTGCGGGCAGCCCATGCCCTACGATGTGGGCAGGATGAACGGGCAGAGCTTTACCTATGTGGCCGCCTTCGGCGCTTTCACCGCGGCCAGCTACGCCACGGATCAGGACATGAAAAACGCCCTGGGCAAGGCCGCCTATGTGCTCAGCGGCTTTACCATGCTCCCCAAGATCAAGAGCTACCGGACCCGGGTGGAATTTGACGGAGGGGTCATCGAGGACGAGCTGATTTTCGGCGCGGTGTCCAACTCCACCAGCGTGGCGGGCATGATCAAGCTGGACCGGCGGGTGGTGGATCTCTCCGACGGGCGCTTTGAGATGCTGCTGGTACGCACGCCGAAGAATGTGGCCGATCTCAACATCATCGTCTCTGGCATCATCAACCAGGAGTACAACAACTCCCTCATGACGCTGCACCAGACCGGCCATGTGCGCTTCATCTTCGAGGAGGCGGTGCCCTGGACCCGGGACGGGGAGAACGGCGGTGACCACCAGACGGTGGAAATTGACAATGTGAAGAACGCCGTAACACTGATAGTTTGAAACTTTCCAAGACCTCTCCTGCCTTTTTGGGCGTGAGAGGTCATTTTTATTGGCTTTCACCCAAAAAAATTGCAAGTTTTTTTCAAACTTATGCAAAATAGCACTTGCATTTTCCAAAGACAGCGCCTATAATGTGCCCATATTCAATCCCGGCGCGAGCCGGAGGGACGGAGACACGAACATGACGAAGTCTATCGCTTTGGTTTTGGCCCTTGTCATGGTCGTGGCGCTGTGCGCCTGCGGCGGCAGCAAGGCCGAGGCCACCAAGATCACTTACGCCACCGGCGGCACCTCCGGTACTTATTACGGCTTCAGCGGCGTCATCGCCAATGTGCTCAACGAGAAGCTGGCCGACACCCTGAACATCTCCGTGCAGTCCACCGGCGCTTCCAAGGCCAACATCCAGATGCTGGACGCCAAGGAGTGCAACCTGGCCATCGTGCAGAACGATGTTATGTACTACGCCAACACCGGCACCGACCTCTTCGCCGGTGAGAAGCCCATCACCAGCTTCTCCGCCGTCTGCTCCTGCTACCCCGAGTATGTGCAGATCGTGGCCAAGAAGGGCATCACCTCCGTGGCCCAGCTGGCCGGCAAGAACGTCTCCGTGGGCGACGCCGGCAGCGGCACCGAGTTCAACGCCCGTCAGATCCTGGCTGCCTATGGCCTGACCTTTGACGACATCAATGTCTCCAACCAGAGCTTCGCCGACTCCTGCGACTCCCTGAAGAACGGCACCATCGACGCCGCCTTCGTGGTTGCCGGCTACCCCACCACCGCCGTCACCGAGCTTGCCACCAGCTATGACTTCAGCCTTGTGGCCGTGGACGACGAGCATGTGGCCGACCTCCAGAAGGACTACGGCTTCTACTTCTACGGCGCCATCCCCGGCGGCACCTACTCCTGCGTGGCGGAGGACGTCCCCGCCGTGGCCGTCATGGCGACCATCGTGGCCTCCAACGATCTCAGCGAGGACGTGGTCTACGCCTTCGTGAAGGGCCTGTTCGACTACAAGGCCGACATCACCGCCGCTCACGTCAAGGGCGCTGAGCTGGATCTGGACACCGCCGTCTCCGGCGTCTCCATCCCCTGGCACCCCGGCGCCGCGAAGTACTTCGCCGAGCAGGGCAAGACCGTGGGCTGAGGCTTCCCGTTGAAAAGCAAAAGGCTTTTTTGGACGATCATAACCGCGGCGGCCCTTGTGGCCGCTGCGGTTTCGGTTTTTCTGCTGTGGCCCCGGCAGCGCGGCCTGGTCCTCTCCGATGAGAACACCGGCCATGTCTTTGCGCGCTATGAGCTGGAGGACGGCGAGAGCTTCGCCATCACCTTCCGCCACTCGGTGAACAAGAGCAACGTCACGGAGATCTACGAGCGGCGGGGGGACGAGATCTACCAGACCGGCTGCGTCTACTACGGCTTCGGCGCGGGGGTGGCGGAGGTGCTGGACGAGGGCTGGGAGCTCAGCTACGGGGAAAACGGCGAGATGATCCTGTCCAATATCAATATGAAGATCGACCACATGGTTTATATCGTCGGCACCATCTATGACCATATCATGACCTGGCGGGGCGAGGAGATCGTGCTCAACGAGCTCTGCGGCAAAAACGCTCAGGTGTATTTCAGCATAGGCTAACGCGAGTAAAGGAGTGCGAACCCATGCCCATCTTTGAAAAATCCTACAAAAAGACGCCCCGGGAGATCAAGGCCGAGGAAATGGCGGACAAAGACCAGTACGGCGAGACCCCCGATGAGATCCAGAAGAACGTGCAGGCGGTCATGGAGAAGTACGACCGGGAGGCCAACGTGCGCATCTACCGGGGCGTGACCCGGCGCATCGTGCGGCTGCTGTTCATCTTCTTCTCCCTCTATTCCGTCTTTCTGCTCTTCTACCCCGGCGAGATCCGCATGGAGCGGGCCTCCTTTACGGGGCTGCTGGTATTTCTGACCTACCTAAACTTCCCCGCCAGCAAGAAGGGCGCCGCCAAGAAGCGGGTGAACTTCATCCCCTGGTACGACATGATCCTGGCCGCGCTGGGCGCGGTGTCGTATTTCTACTTTGTCTTTCACTGCCGGGCCATCATCGCCCGGGGCATCCTCCTGACACCGCTGGAGGTGGCGCTGGGCGTCATCGGCATTCTGGTCACGCTGGAGGCCTGCCGCCGGGCGGTGGGTCTGCCCATCGTAGCGGTGGCCAGCGCCTTCATCCTCTACGCCATGACCCAGAAGTCCCTGCGTATGAATGTCTACAACCTCTTCTACACGGCCGACGGCATCATCGGCACCCCCATCCGGGCCTGCCTGAATTTCATCGTGCTCTTCGTCATCTTCGGCGCGTTCCTGGAGGGGACGGGGATCACCCAGTTTTTCATCGAGCTGGCCAACTCTCTGGCGGGCGCCTCCTCCGGCGGCCCGGCCAAGGTGGCCGTCATCTCCTCGGCGCTCTGCGGCATGGTGTCCGGCTCCAGCGTGGGCAACACCGTCACCACCGGCTCCGTCACCATCCCCATGATGAAAAAGACCGGATACAAGCCGGAGTTCGCCGGGGCCGTGGAGGCCGCCGCCTCTACCGGCGGCCAGATCATGCCCCCCATCATGGGCGCCGCCGCCTTCCTGATGGTGGAGTATGTGACCATGCCCAACGTCACCGTGACCTACGGCTACATCGCCCTCCGGGCGGTGCTGCCCGCCGTGCTCTACTTCGCCGGCATCTTTATCATGGTGCATCTGGAGGCCAGAAAGAACCACCTGACGGGCATCCCCCGGGAGCAGCTCCCCAGCTTTTGGCCCCTCTTCCTCCATCAGGGCTACCTGCTACTGCCTCTGGTGGCGCTGGTCTACCTGCTCACCACCCGCACCATGGCTTTCGCGGCCATCGCCGCCACGGGCGTCGCCGTGCTGGTGAGTATGTTCCGCAAGGAGACGCGGATCTTCTCCATCACCTATCACGAGGATACGGGCTACCGCATCGATGTGAGCAAGTTCTTTGACGCGCTGGAGTCCGGCGCCCGCAGCACCCTCACCGTGGGCATCGCCTGCGCCGTGGCGGGCATCATCGCCTGCGTCATCACCACCACCGGCATCGGCTCCGCGCTGATCACCATCATCGTGGGCGTCTCCGGCGGACGGCTCATCGTGGCGCTGTTTCTGACCATGCTCACCTGCATCATTCTGGGCATGGGCGTGCCCACCACCGCCAACTATGTGATCATGGCCACCACCTGCGCCCCCGTGCTCATCCGCATGGACGTGCCGGGCATCGCCGCGCATATGTTCGTGTTCTACTTCGGCATCGTGGCCGACATCACGCCCCCCGTGGCCCTGGCCGCCTACGCCGGCAGCGCCATCGCCGGAGGCAGTCCCATGAAGACCGGCTTCAACGCCACCCGCCTGGCCATCGCCGCGTTTATCATCCCCTATGTGATGGCGCTGAACCCCGCCATGGTGTTCGTGGACACCACGGCGCTGGAGGTGGTGGAGATCGTCATCACCTCCCTGGTGGGCATGTACGGGCTGAGCATGGCCCTGGAGGGCTATTGCCGCAGCGAGCTGGGCTGGCCCATCCGGCTGCTGGCCGCCGCCGGCGGTCTCTGCCTGATCTACCCGGGCCTGGTCAGCGACGCGCTGGGTCTGGGCGCCGTGGGCGTGGCCGTGGCCGTCTCGCTGGTGCAGAGCAGGCGGGAGATCGCCCGGGCCTGAAGGGGCCGCGGAACCGTCGTTTGTACAAACGAAAGAGCGCATACCCCGCTGCGGGGTATGCGCTCTTTTTATCGTTCTGCCTTACAGCAGGGGTTCCATGTCCAGCACCGGATGCCGGACCTCTTTCAGGAATTCCAGCAGGCCCTCCACCGTGCTCACCCGCTCGTCGGCGATGAGACTGGTGAAATCCTCGATGCCGTAGAGCTCCCTGGCGGTGGCGTTGAGCCTCTCCCCCACCGCTTCCTTCAGCTCCCGGGGCATCCACACGATGCGCCGGATGCCGTCCTCGGCGGCGGCAAACTTTTTGGAGGGGATGAAGCTGCGGCCGTGACCCATATAGCCGGGGGTCTGCACGCCGCCGCCGGAGAAGGAGGCCAGCTCGCCGAAGCTCATGCCCGTGGGGGTCATGCCCTTATACTCCCGGTTGACCACGATGAAGCCGTTGGAGCTGGGCTCGATGGCGGAGATGCACTCGAAGCAGCCGCAGGAGGTCATGGGATCCTCCATAATGGAGTAGAGGGTCACATTCTCCAGCGCTCCGTGGGTGGCCTCCCTGACGGCGGCGTTGACGGACTCGTAGCGGCCTGTGCGCTCGTCCAGACAGCCCTCCTTCAGAATAGGCTGAGAGGGGCCGTTGGGATTGAGTTCGTAGGTGGCCTTGGCGTCCAGCCAGGACACCGCGCCGCAGAGGCCCAGCCGCTCCGGGGTGACCACGCAGCAGTGGGAGGGGGCGAAGGACTGGCAGAGGACGCAGGTGAAGAAGCGATCCACGGACTCGTCGGTCATGCTGACCAGACGCTCATCCCGCTGCCGGTACCGGGGCAGCGCCAGCTCCTCCCGGAACCGGGCGGCCTGCTCCCCATCGGTGATCAGCGTCACCTGGCACTTGTCTACCACCACGCCGAACTCCTCGGTGATCATGTGGTAGAGCACCTCGCCCAGATGCTTCAGCCGCAGCCCCTTTTCGTAGGCGTCCCGGGAGATGCGGATGCGGAACTGATCCCGCTGCCCGGTGTGCATCACGCCCTCCATATAGTTGCACCAGGCGTGGATCTTCCGCTCTATGACGGACTCAAAGTCCGGCTGCATCTTCTTCCCGGCCACCTCCACGAAGGTGATCAGCGGCAGGCTCTGCACCCCGTCGCCGATGTCGGGGCCGATGAGCCGGATCTTGTGATCCTCCACCTGACTCATCTCCCGCCCCAGCACCAGCTCGCAGGTGACATTGTCCCCGGAGTAGAACTCCGTGTGCATATCGCTCCGGCGGATGATCTCGCCCTCGAAAGCGGAGGCGAAGGCCACGGGGATGGGCAGCTCCTTGGAGCGGATGCGGATCTCCCGCAGCTCGAGAGACTTTTCCACGGTTTTGCCGTGGTCGCAGACGGACTCCAGGGCCCCGGGCACCTGGTTTTCGCCCAGATCCACGTCCGCCACCACCGGGAAGCCCAGGGCGATGGCTCCGGCTCCGGCGGAGACTACCACCGGGTCGATGGGGCCGAAGGTGTTCACAAAGGCGGGGACGCGCTCCTTGGTGTAAGCCAGGAGGCCGCTGAGGTCGCCGGGCTGCACATTGCCGAAGATCAGCGCCGCCCGGACGGCCACGGTGACCACATGGATCACGCTGGTGACCTGGTGGCCCAGGGGGATGACCCGCAGCTCCAGACCCATCTTCACGCCCTGGTCGGCGCACTGCTCGATGACGTTGCCCACCAGGAAGGTCAGCAGGCCCTTGGACTGGTACTCCCGCACCACCCCGGCCACGTCGGCGGGGTTTTCCGCCTCGCCCAGCACCACCGCCACGCCGGGGATGTCCCCGGTGACCAGTGGCACGCCCAGGGAGCGGATGACGGGGTCGGGCACAAAGCCGATGCCCGGCACCCGGGCCTCCTCGTAGCTCCCGCCCGGCTCCACAAACTTCAAGCCTTCCAGAATTTCCGCGCCCACCGCGGTGGCCAGACCGGCGTTCAGCGCCGCGTCCAGCTCCTCCCGGTCGGTGATCAGGCTCTTTTGCACCTCCACGCATCCCGGCAGGTCGCCCAGGGTCTTTACCTTCACGCCGGTGGCGGCGTAGATGGTGGGGAAGGCGTAGGCGGTGTCCGGGAACGCTACTTCCTTTTTCGGGCCGTACTGGGCCAGCGCGGCGGCCACGGCGTTCTCGGTGAGCTGGGCGACGGTGTGGGCGCCGCCGTAAATAAGGTCAGTCAAAACACTCATAAATCTGTCTCCTTTCAGACCAGTGTCTGGTAGTTTTTACTAAATTATCCCATAAAGATCCCTGTAAAGCAAGAGAAAAATTCGTGAAAATCCCCAAATGGCTATACCAATTTTGGGCGAATTGACAGGCTCTCCATACTCCGGGCGCAGTGTATTCAGTTCTTTATGAAAAACTGGGTCTGTTTCCGGAAAAAGGAAGCGCCCCGGGGAAAGAGTTCCCGGGGCGCGTGTCCGTCAGGGTTTTTTGAAGTCGCCGGCCGGCGTTCCGGCCTGAGCCTCGAAGCCGCAGCTGGGGCAGGTCTCGTCGGAGACCAGCCGCCCGGTCTCCCCGGAGCCGCCTCCCATTTTCACGAACACCTCCATGATCCCGCCGCAGCGGGGGCATACTACCTCCGTCAGCTTCGGGGTATTCTTGCCTTCCCGGCAGCCATCCAGTATAGCCATAGCCTTTCTCTTCCTTCCTGCCTTGAATTGGCCGTTTTTGTCAGTATAGCACCCGGGGCAGGAAAAGGGAAGAGTCCCACCCGCTCTACGGGCGCTTTTTTCTGCGCACCGCCGCCGTGCTGTTGATGAGGATGATGTCCTCTCCCAGCCGGGAGATGTTCTCCCAGGGCAGCACATAGTCCGCCTCCCGGCCCAGCAGCCCGAAGAACTTCGCCGGCCCGGGCACCACCAGCGCGCTGATGCGCCCGTCGTCGCCGTTGATCATCACATCGCTCACATAGCCCAGCCGCTCGCCGGTGGAGGCGTTGATGACCTCCCGGTAGTGCAGATCCGTCAACCGTAGCTCCATGCCCATCGCCCCTTTCCTCCCACTCTATGCAAGCGGGGGTCCGTCCTATGAGGGCAGCAGGCTTTTTTTGATCTGGCGGATGGCGTTTTTCTCCAGCCGGGACACCTGGGCCTGGGAGATGCCCACCATCTCCGCCACCTCCATCTGGGTGCGCCCGTCGAAAAACCGCAGCGAGAGGATGCGCTTCTCCCGGTCGTTGAGCCGGGCGATGGCGTCGTCCATGGCCATATACTCCAGCCAGCTCTCGTCGGTGTTGCTCCGGTCGCTGAGCTGATCCATCACCGTGAGATTTTCCCCGCTGCCGTCGGAGTAGACCGGGTCGGACAGACTCACCGGGTCGGCGATGGCGTCCAGAGCGAAGACCACCTCCTCCCGCCGCAGGCCCAGCGCCTCCGCGATCGCCTCCACGCCGGGCTCCTTTCCCTGCTCGGCCAGCAGCTTTTCCCGGATGTGAAGCACCCGGTAGGCGGTGTCCCGGGTGCTCCGGGACACCCGAACGGCGCTGTTGTCCCGCAGGTAGCGGCGGATCTCCCCGGCGATCATGGGCACGCCGTAGGTGGAAAAGCGCACATCGTGCTGTTCCAGATCAAAGTTGTCGATGGCCTTGATCAATCCGATGCAGCCCACCTGGAAGAGATCGTCGCTGTTCTCTCCCCGGCCGGAAAACCGCTGGATCACCGAGAGCACCAGCCGGAGGTTGCCCTCGATCAGTTCCTCCCTGGCCTCCTCGTCCCCTGCCTTGGCCCGGCGCAGCAGCTCCCGGGAACGCTCCCCGGAGAGCAGCGGCAGTTGGGCGGTGTTCATGCCGCAGATGTCGACCTTGCCCTGCAAAAAAACGCCTCCCCTTCCCAATGGTAGGGATAGTCTGTCCCTGCGGGGCGGGTTTTAACCGGATGAGGGGCCGCGTGGCGTGGATTGGAAAATCATGGTTGTGTTTTCCACCGCCGGGGGGTAAACTGGAGGGGACAAACGACACGGAGGTGCGGACGATGAACGAGGTAAAAATCACCTGGGAGGGACACTCCTGCTTTCGGATGGAATACCGGGGCTTTTCGCTGGTGGTGGATCCCTACGACAGCGCCATGATGGGCTCGGGTACGCCGCCCCTGGCTCTGGAGGCCGACGCGGTATATTGCAGCCACGGCCACGGCGACCACAACTTCGCCGGGGCGGTCACGCTGACGGGCGGCGCGGCCCCGGAGGACTTCTCCGTGGCCGAGGCGGTCTGCCCCCACGACGACGCGGGCGGCAGCAAGCGGGGCATGAACACCGTGCGGCGCTTCGATTTCGGCGGCGTGCGCGTGGCGCACATGGGCGATGTGGGCTGCGTCCCCGGAGAGGAGGTGTTCTCCCTGATCGAGGGCTGCGATGTTCTGATGATCCCCGTGGGCGGGTTCTACACCGTGGACGCGGCCACCGCCTGGGAGATCGTCCGGCAGGCACGGCCCCGCTGCGTGGTGCCCATGCACTACCGCCATGAAAAGGGCGGCTTCGATGTGCTCAGCACCGTGGAGGACTTCGCGCAGTATTTCACCCGGGTACAGCGGGTGGGCCGGGAGCTGACGCTGTCCGAGCCGCTGCCCGAGGGGCTTGTGATCATGCAGATGTAAAGGATATGGAAAAAGCGGGAGGAAAAACCTCCCGCTTTTTCTCTTGCCCTCCCCCTCCCCCACTTCGACCGTTTTCGCGCCCGAAGCGGATTATACTGGCGGGGAAAGGGGTGGAAATGACATGAAATGGAGATACATTGGGATCTTTGCCCTCTGCGCGGCGCTGCTGCCGGCGCTGCCCGTCCGGGCGGAAACGGGAGACGAGGAGGCGTTCCTCGAGAGTATCGTGGCCATGGACAGCGCCGCCGGGGAGGAGAGCGCGGAGCGGCTGGGCGTGGACTGGGAGGACACGCTGCTGCTGGCCAAGGGCATCTACGCCTGCACCGGGAACCGCACCTTTACGGACGAGTGGCGGCTGTGCGTGGGAGAGGTGATCCTCAATAGGGTGGCGTCGCCGGAGTTTCCGGATACGCTGGAGGAGGTGCTGGGGGCGGATGAGCGTTACAGCGGCTCCGTGCCCGGCTACTTCGCCGCCATCCGTCCCGACCGGAAGGCCGCCGGGATCGCCCTGCGGCTCATGGAGGGGGAGCGGGTCATGGACGAGCCCAGGGTGGTCTATCAGGACTGTCATTACTACGACGGGGGCGTGTACAAGTCCCTCTACGACTACCGGGTGGGCGGGATCTATTTCTGCCTGACCACCCGGCCGGAGCTGTACTGAGCGGGTGCGCGGCGCCCTGCTCCCGTCAGGAGAGGGCGTCCTCTTCCCCGGCCCACAGGCAGAAGTCGCTCCGGCTGCGCACGGGTCTCCACGCCCTCGGCCACCACGCTCAAATTCATCCATCGGGCCAGACTGACGATGAATTGCAGGAAAGAACCCCCTCCCGACCGGTCGGGAGGGGGTTCTTTCCTTCGGGAAGGGGAACTCACTTTTTCGCGATGTACTTGCGGATGTCCAGCGCCACGGCGATGACGATGACGAGGCCCTGCACGATGAAGTTGTAGTAGGGGTTCACACCCAGGAACTGCAGCACGATCTTCAGCAGCTCGAACACCAGCACGCCCACCAGCACGCCGCTGACGGTGCCGATGCCGCCGGTGGTGGACACGCCGCCGATGGTGCACCCGGCGATGGCCTCCAGCTCGTAGCCCTGGCCCATGCCGGCGGAGGCGCCGCCGGACTTGGCCGCCAGCAGGTAGCCGGCCACCGCGTACATGATACCGGCCAGCATATAGATCTTGGTCAACGTCCAGGCGGTGTTCACGCCGGAGACTTCCGCGGCGTTCTCGTTGCCGCCGATGGCGTACATATACTTGCCGTGGCGGGTCTTGTTATAGATAAACCAGAACAGCAGCCCGAAGAACAGCGCCACGAAGAAGAGGTAGGGAATGTAGAAGCCCTTGGGGTTGCCGATGCGCCCGGTGATGCGCCGGATGTAGACGTCCTGGAAGCCGCCGATGGGCTGGGCGTCGGTGAGCACCAGGCAGATGCCGTAGACGATGGTCTGGGTGCCCAGGGTGGCGATGAAGGGGGGCACATGGAGCCGGGTGACGATGGTGCCGTTCACGATGCCGAAGAAGGCGCCCATGGCCACCACGATCAGCAGCACCACCCACATGTTCATCTCGGGGAGACCCGGGAAGAGGCGGCTGCCGTAGCTGCCCCGCTGGATGAGGATACCGGCCACGCAGCCGGCCAGACCCACCTGACGGCCGGCGGACAGGTCGGTGCCCTTGGTGATCAGGCAGCCGCTGACGCCCAGGGCGATGATAAAGCGGATGGCGGTGTTGCTGACCAGGTTGCCCAGATTGCCCCAGGAGAAGAAGTTTTCCCGGGTAAAGCCCACGATGGCCGCCGCCAGCACCAGCAGCACCACGATGGGGTTGGATTTCATGTAGTTCAGTACCGCCTGAACGGGGCTCTTTTTCTTTGTCTGCATTTCCGTCCCTCCGCTTATTCAAATTGAGTGGCAAGACTCATAATGGCTTCCTGTGTGGCGCCGGCTCCGTCCACGAAGCCGGTGACCCGCCCGTCGCACATGACCATGACCCGATCGGACATGCCGATCAGCTCGCTCATTTCCGAGGAGATCATGATGATGCTCTTCCCCTGGGCGGCCAGATCCGCGATGATGCAGTAGATCTCGTACTTGGCGCCCACGTCGATGCCGCGGGTGGGCTCGTCGAGGATGAGAACGTCCGGGTCGTTGGCCAGCCAGCGCCCGATGAGCACCTTCTGCTGGTTGCCGCCGGAGAGCGACTTGATCTGGGTCTTGCTGGAGGGGGTCTTGATGTTCATTTTCCGAACATTTTCCCGCACCAGATCCTCGACTTTCCGGCTGTTGATCATCACGCCGAAGTCCAGATACTTCCGGAGCGAGGAGATGGATATATTGTCCGCCACGCTGAGCACGCCCATGATGCCCGTGCTGCGCCGGTCCTCCGTGAGCATGGCCACGCCCTGATCGATGGCGTGCTTGGGCCGGTGGATCTTCAGCTCCTGCCCCTTGTAGCGGATGGTGCCCTTGCTGTGAGCGCGGATGCCGAAGAGTCCCTCCATCAGCTCCGTGCGCTGGGCGCCCACCAGACCGCCCACGCCCAGGATCTCGCCCTTGCGGAGCTGGAAGGACACGTTGCGGAAGCTCCGGGGATGGATGGAGGTGAAGTCCTCCACCTCGAAGACCACCTCGCCGGGGGTGTTGCTCCGGGGGGGATAGAGGTTGGACATCTCCCGGCCTACCATGCGCGTGATGATCTGGTCGGTGGTCAGTTCCCGGGCAGGCCAGGTGCCTATGTACTGCCCGTCGCGCATGATGGTCACATCGTCGGCGATGCGGAGGATCTCGTCCATCTTGTGAGAGATGTAGACGATGGCCACCCCGTCCCGTTTGAGATCGTCCATGATGCGGAAGAGGGCCTCCACCTCGTTGTCCGTAAGGGAGGAGGTGGGCTCGTCGAGGATGAGCACCCGGCAGTTGGCGGAGACGGCCTTGGCGATCTCCACGCTCTGCATCTGGGACACGCTCAGATCGCCCAGCCGCTGCCGGGGGTCGAAGTCCATGCGCACCCGCTTGAGCAGCGCGGCGGCGTCCTCGTACATTTTTTTGTGATCCACGATGGGGATGAAGCCCAGCGCCTTTTTCATGGGGTAGCGCCCCAGGAAGATGTTCTCTCCGATGGTGCGTTCGGGGATGGGCTGCAGCTCCTGGTGCACCATGGCGATGCCCTTTTGCAGCGCGTCCAGCGGGTCGCGGATCTCCACCCGCTCCCCGTCCATGCGGATCTCGCCCTCGTCCATTTTGTAGATGCCGAACATACACTTCATCAGTGTGGATTTACCGGCGCCGTTCTCGCCCATGAGGGCGTGGACGCTGCCGGGGCGCAGCTGAAGCTGCGCGTGATCCAGCGCTTTTACGCCGGGAAAGGACTTGCACACGCCGCGCATTTCCAGCAGAAATTCGGACATATACGCATACCTCCCTTGCTCTCTTTTTTCAAACCGCCGTTCCCGGCGGGGGGAAACGGCCTCCGCCCGGAGGGGCGGCGCCGCGGGGGCCTCCTGCCCTTTCCGCTGCCGCTTCTCCCAAACGGCAGCGGAAAACGCAGGGGGGCGATAGATGGGGAAAACGGGTGAGCGTCCCAGAGGGGGCTCACCCGTTTTATGTACGGGAGGAGAGACTTTACTTGGTGATCATCTTGTAGTCGACCCAGTAGTAGTTCTCAATGGCCTCGCCGTTGAGAGCCTGCACGGCCACATCCACGGCCTTGTGGGACTGCGACACATGGTCGTTGAGCACGGTGCCGGTCATGGTGCCGTTCTCGACCATCTCCACGCACTCGGCCAGCGCGTCCACGCCCAGCAGGTACACGTCCTCGCCCACGGTGCGCCCGGCGGCCACGAGAGCGGCGTAAGCGCCCAGCGCCATGGCGTCGTTGTTGCAGAACACGACCTCAATGGCCTCGCCGTACTGGGACAGAGCGTTGGCGCAGATCTCCTGGCCCTTGGTCTGAGCCCAGTTGCCCACCTGGTCGTCCAGGCACTCCACCTCGTAACCGGCGTCGGTCAGAGCCTTGATGGAGTACTGGGTGCGGTACTGGGCGTCCACGTTCTCGGGGTCGCCCTCGATCATGATGTAAGAGATCTTGCCATCGCCGTTGATGTCGCCGTGGTCGGGCAGGTTGGCCACGATCTCGCCCTGGAAGGTGCCGGACTGGCGGGCGTCGGCGCCCACGTAGCAGACGTTGGCGTTGTTCAGGATGCCGGCGTAGGACTCATCGCCGTCGTCGCCCAGAGGCTCGCGGTTGATGAGCACCAGGGGGATGTCGGCGGCCACGATCTTGTCGATGACGGCGTCGGCGGAAGAGGTCTGCACCAGGTTGAGGATGATGACATCCATGCCCTGGGTGATGAAGGTGTCGATCTGGTTGGACTGCTCGGCCATGTCGTCCTTGCCGTCCACGATCTGGACGTCATACTTCACGGTGTCGGTCTCCAGGGTCTTGAAGTAGTCGGCGATCTCGTTGCGGTAGAGGGTCATGAAGTTGTCGTCGAACTTGAAGATGGCAACACCGACCTTATAGGTGGTGACACCGTCCGCGGGGGCAGCGGTCTCCTCCTTCTTGGCGCCGCCGCAGGCGCAGAGCGCAAGGACCATGCAGAGTGCCAGAGTGAGGGCAATCAGCTTCTTCATTTTGGGTAATCCTCCTTAAAATTTGTGATATGTATAACCGCCCACGAGCCGTGTGCGGCAATCACCCCAAACTATCAAGCGAGACTACTGATATCCATGATAACATACACGACAAAAATGTAAAGGGGGAAACAGAGTCAATTTGGTTAAATTATCGCTTTTTTATGACGCAAAGCCCTCTGCGGCGGCGTTGAACACATAGAGCCACTGGTTCGTGGCCACGCCGTAGGTCATGCGGAACATGGGGTTGAGACTGTAGCCGTCCCGCAGCGCGGCATATTCCGCCTCCACATCGTAGAAGCAGCGCAGCCCGTCCTCCATGTCCATCCACACCCAGCCGTGGGGGGCGAAGTTCTGCCCCTGCGTGCCGCTGACGGCGTGGGCGTCGTAACCCAGCGAGCGTGCCAGCGCCCAGAAGGCGGCGGCGAAGCTGTAGCAGTTGCCGTAGTGAGTGGAGAGCATGTGGGTGGCCTCCTCAAGCTCCCAGCCGTGCTCGCCGGTGTCGTAGTAGTTCCTCCGCAGGTAGGCGAAGCGGTCACGGACATAGGTGTAGACCGAGCGGAGCCGCCGCTCCCCGTCGTCGGCGGGATTTACCGTGCGGATCACGGCGTCCCGGCACAGCGCGTCCAGCTCCTCGCTGCCGCTGGTGTAGGCCCCGTCCGCGCCGAAACGCAGCGTGCCCACATCCCCGTCCCGGAGCACCCGGCCGCCCTCTATATAATAGAGCTTCCCGCAGCCCAGCAGCGTCATTCCCTCGCCCACGGCCCACTCTCCGCAGCTGAGCGAGGCGGCCGCCGCCTCCTCACTGCCCGGGTCCAGATCGGCGAAGGGGTACTCCGTCTCCCCGCCGTCCATGAGCAGCCCGTTGAGCCAGAGGGCCACCTCCAGCCGGGTGGGGGTCTCCGTCAGGGGGGCGTTCTCCGCCAGCCCCTCCCGGAGATAGGGGGCCAGGGCAAGGAGCAGCGCCTCCCGGCCCACGGCCTGCTCCGAGCAGAGGGGATCCTCCTCCGTGCCGGGGGGCAGCAGCCCCGCCCCGATCAGGGCCGAGAGCTTCCTGAGGCTCTCCGTCCGGGGGTTCGTCTCCGCGGTGGGGTAGTGGACGGCTTCATAGCTTTTGGTGGCGGCGTTCATGCCCGTGTTGTCCAGCGCCGCGTCGGGGGCGAAGAGCAGCGCCTCGGCCACCGGCTCCTCCGGCAGCGGCGGCGTTTCGGGCAGCAGGGCGTAGAGCAGCTCCGCCGCCTCCCGGCGGCTCAGGGCGTCGCCGGGGCGGAAAATGCCGCTCTCCGCCGTCAGGTAGGACACGCCCCGGGCGAGGGTGGGGCCAAAGGAGGCCGTGTAGCGCACATCCCCGGCCAGCGGGACCGTCTCCGGGGAGACGATCCCGCCGTCCTCGTCCAGCCAGCCGAGAAAGGGCGCGATCCCCTCGGGGACGTAGGCCCCGGGGGCGTCGCCCTCGGGCAGCGTCTGCCGGCAGAGAAGCTCCTCCCCGTCGTAGTAGCTGACGGTGAAGCTCCTCAGGGGGGCGGGGGTCTCGGGGGCGGGCGTCACGGCCGCGGGGGCGGGGGCGCCGGTGGGCGTGGGGGGAGCGCTGCGAACGGTGCAGCCGCCGAGAAGCAGCGCCGCCAGAAAAAGCGGCGCTGCGAAGGTTCTCTTTTTCATGGTTGGCGTCTCACTTGGGCAGCACGGTGTCCACCCGTTCGCTCTCGCCGTTCCTGTAGGTGTAGACGAGGAAGTCCTCGTACTCGAGGATCCCGTCCTCCCCGCTGCCCAGGCAGCTGGAGGCGTAGTCGGCGCTGATGGGTTCGCCGATGGCGGCGATCAGCTCCGCCGCTTCCCCGCCCACAAAACTCTCGGCCACGGCCATCCGGGAGGGCTCCTCCCCGGCGCTCTCGGGGGTGGGAGCGGGGGTCTCGGGGGCGGCGGACGGGGCGGGCGTGGCCTCCGCCGTGGGAGCGGGGGCGTCGGTGGGGGCGGGGGCGTCCTTGCCGGAGCAGGCCGCGAGGGTGAGCAGCAGCGCGAGGGTGAGAACGGTCACAAACAGTTTTTTCATGGTTTACTCCTTTTCGATGACGGAGAGCCGCGAGAAAACGCAGGTTCCCTCCGAGAAATAGATGAGCTGAGCGCCCTCCGTCTCCGCGTGGGCGGGGAGGGTGGCGTGGTAGCCGGCGGGGCGGGGCGTGGCCTCGTAGAGCACGCCGCCGCAGCGGAGATAGACGGGGGAGTGGTCGTCCGCCGCCGTGGGCAGAGCGCCGCTGACGGACAGCAGCCCTCCCTCCGCCTGCCGCGTCACCTGCATCTCGCCCTCCGGCGCCTCCGCCCGGGGGTGGAGCGGCTCGTCCCGCTCCGGGGCCAGGTAGACGGGGTCATAGTCCAGCAGGTAGCGCAGATTGCGCTCCACCAGCTCGATGATCACCGTGTCCGCGCCGCAGCGGGCGATGGCGGTCAGGTCGTAGGCGTTCTGCCGGGAGAAGAGGGCGGTGGAGAATTTTTCCGCCAGATAGGGGAAGGAATTGTTCCCGAAGCTGTCCCGGAAGCAGAGGAGGCTGCCCTGGCCACGCTCCGAGACGGTCTCGATCTTCAGATCCGTGCTCCCCCGGAAGGGGCGGGTGTGGGTGTAGGTAAAGCCTGCGGCGGCGTAGTCCTCTTCCGTGGCCACCCCGGCGGGGTAGAGCATCTCGTAGAGGTCGCCTCTGTGGGGCGCGGCGGAGACGAAGCCCCCCGCCGTCCAGTTCCCCTCTCGGCCCAGAGCCGTGAGCATGGCGTCGGCGGCCAGGGCCGCGCCCTTGCCGTTCCAGTGGCTGTCCGTGCGGTAGTACAGTTCCTCTCCCTCACGGGCAAAGACGGCGAAGAGATCGAGATAGCTCCCGCCCATGGCGGTGTAGAGCCGCCTGAAGCCCCCGGCGCTGCTCTCGCCCTCCCCCACGGGCCAGTCGGGCATGTGGGCGGGGTAGAGGCTGTTCTTGTTGGGGGCCAGAGTGAAGAGGAAGTCGCAGCATTGCGCCGCGGCGTACTCCTCCATGAGCCGCGCCGTTCTGGCGGCGCACCACAGCTCCCGCTCGCTGAGAGTCTCCAGCCGGGTGTAGTCCCCGGCGGTCTCGGCGTAGTAGAGCCACCCGTCCTTCCCCAGCACCACCTCAGGGGAGGCGGAGGAGCGGAAGAGGACGGCGTTGAGGCCGTTCCAGGCGGTGATCAGCTCCTGCCGGAGGAAGAAGCGGTCGCCTATGTAGTCGGAAAAGTCCTGCAAACAGCCGCCGTTGAGCGTCCCGTCCCGATTTCGGAGGGAGGGGGCGGAGGCGAGCACCTCGTTGGCGCCCGCCCGGCTCTCCCCAAAGAGCAGCATCCCCACGGAGGGGATCAGGCACAAAAGGAGAAAGAGGGCGGCAAAGAGGAGAGAGATCGTTTTTTTCATCGGCGCCCCTCCTTAAAACTGGAAATAGATGAAGGGGGTGAAGCTGCCGCCGGCCAGGGCGAGCAGCGCGAGCAGAAAGAGCAGCAGCGTCCCCAGGTCGAAGAGCAGCTCCTGCCGCGCCGTCTCCGGCTCCGGAGGCCGGGGACAGAGGGCCAGAACGGCTCCGGCGGCCAGCGCCGCAGCGTGGGCCCCGTCCAGCACCTGCCGCAGCAGCAGCGCGGCGGCGGGACGGAGGGTGAAGTCGAAGCGGAACATGGCGCCCAGGATGCCCAGCGCCTCCGAGAGCGTGGCGGCGCGGAAGAGCACAAAGCCCACCGTCACCACCAGCAGGGTGTAGATGTGGAGCGCCGCCCGCCCCGGCCGGGTGCGCCGCAGCCGCTCCAGGAAGTCCCGCCCGCCGCTCTCGGCCATCATGAACAGCCCGTGCCAGAGTCCCCAGAGCACGAAGTTCCAGCCCGCCCCGTGCCAGAGCCCGGTGAGCAGAAAGACGCAGAGCTTGTGGAGGGCCGTCCGTCCCCGGCCCCGGCGGTTGCCCCCCAGGGGAATGTACACATAGTCCCGGAACCACCCCGAGAGCGTCATGTGCCAGCGCCGCCAGAACTCCGTAAGGCTGGCGGACACATAGGGCCGGTCAAAGTTTTCCGGGAAGCGGAAGCCGAAGAGCCGTCCCATGCCGATGGCCATGTCGCTGTAGCCGGAGAAATCAAAGTAGAGCTGCAGGGTGTAGGCCACGGCTCCCAGCCAGGCCAGGGGGGCGGTCAGCTCCGCAGCGCCCGGCGCAAGGACCCTGTCGGCCACGCTGCCCAGCATATCCGCCAGCAGCAGCTTCTTCCCCAGCCCCAGCGTGAAGCGCCGCAGCCCCGCGGCGGCGTCCTCCCGGGTGAAGCGCAGCTGTGCAAGCTGGGCGGCGTGGTCCCGGTGGCGCACCAGCGGCCCCGAGAGCAGCCGGGGGAAGAAAGAGAGGTAGAGCAGGAACGAGAGGAAGTCCTCCGCCCCGGGGTCGTCGCCCCGGTACACGTCTGCGAGATAGGAAATGGCCAGAAAGGTGAAGAAGGACAGCCCCGCGGGCTGGGAGCGGGAGACCACGCTCAGGGACGTGCCCAGCAGGGCGTTCACCGCGCCGCAGAGGAAGGCGGCGTACTTGAACCGGCCCAGCAGAAAGAGGTCGAAGAGGACGCCCAGGGCGCACAGGGCCTTTTTGTGCCCCGAGCGGGGCATCCGCCGCCCCAGCGCGTAGTGGAGCAGGGCGGTGAAGAGGAGCAGCGGCACATAGCGCAGCTCCCCGAAGGCGTAAAAGACCAGCCCCGCCGCCGCCAGCAGTGCCTCCTTCCCCCGCCGGGAGGGGAGGATGCGGCTGAGCAGAAAGAGGCAGGGGAAAAAGCAAAAGAGATAGACGGGGGAAGAAAAAACCAAAACGGCACCTCGCAAAGGACGGAATGATAAAGATACAGGATAATTATATGCAAAAACGGCGCATCCTGCAAGCCCCGTTTTTCTTCCCGGGGGTCTCGGGGGCGGCGTCGCCGGGAATGGGTTAAAATGTTTGACAGGGCCGGAAAAACGGAATATAATAAATCGCCAAATTCAAATCCTGTGAGGTGAAACAAATGGACGCTGGCAGTAGCAACGGCACATCCGAGGGCCGACCCAGATCATGGCCGGCGGAGTTTGTCGCCGGCTGAACAGGTATGCGCCCGGGGTGCCCTGCTCCTTACTAATTTCGTTAGAAAAGGAGATAGTACACTATGGCGGAAAAAACCTTTACCATCGAAGGCGCCATCACCACGCTGATGGCGGAAAAGAAGTATGCCACGCTGCGGGACGTGCTCACCACCATGAACCCCTCGGACGTGGCGGCTGTGTTTGAAGAGCTGGACAACGAGGCGATGCTGCCGCTGCTGTTCCGGCTGCTGCCCAAGGAGCTGGCGGCGGAGGCTTTCGTGGAGATGGAAGCCGACCACCAGGAGCTGCTGATCCGGGGCTTCTCGGACACCGAGCTGAAAGAGCTGGTGGATGAGCTGTATGTGGACGATGCGGCGGATCTGGTGGAGGAGAGGCCCTCCAATGTGGTCAAGCGCATTCTCCGCCAGGCCGACCCGGAGATGCGGAGGATGATCAACGAGATCCTCAAGTACCCGGAGAAGTCCGCCGGCAGCATTATGACCACGGAGTTCGTGTCCCTGCGGCCCAAGATGACCGTGGAGGAGGCGGAAAAGCGCATCCGGCGCACCGGCGTGGACAAGGCCACCATCAATACCTGCTATGTCACCGATCAGGGCAGGCTCATCGGGGCCATCTCCATCCGCACACTGCTCCTCTCGGATCACGACGACGTCATCGAGGACATCATGGAGGACAATGTCATCTCCGTCAACACCGGGGACGACCAGGAAGACGTGGCCAAGATGTTCTCCAAGTACAATTTCAACGCCCTCCCCGTGGTGGACACGGAAAACCGTCTGGTGGGCATCGTCACCGTGGACGACGCCGTGGATGTCATGGAGGAGGAGGCCACGGAGGATATGGAGATCATGGCCGCCATGACCCCCTCGGAGCGGCCCTATCTGCACACGGGGGTGATCGAGACGTGGAAGTCCCGTATCCCCTGGCTGCTGCTGCTGATGCTCTCGTCCACCATGACCGGGCTGGTGCTCACCCACTTTGAAGAGCAGCTGGCCGCCTGCATGATCCTCACCACCTTCATCCCCATGCTCACCGACACCGGCGGCAACAGCGGCACCCAGGCCAGCGTGTCCATCATCCGCGGCCTGGCCCTGGGCGAGATCGAGTTCGGGGACATCTTCACGGTCATCTGGAAGGAACTGCGCGTGGCGCTGCTGTGCGGCAGCGTGCTGGCGGGGGCCAACTTCGTCAAGCTCATGCTGGTGGATATGCTCTGGCTCCATAACGGCACCACGCCCCTCATCGCGGCCGCGGTGTGTCTCACGCTGCTGTGCGTGGTGTTCATCGCCAAGCTGGTGGGCTGTACGCTGCCCATCCTGGCCCAGAAGCTGGGCTTCGACCCTGCCGTGATGGCCAGCCCCTTTATCACCACCATCGTGGATGTGCTGGGCCTGCTGGCCTATTTCCGCATCGCCGTGTCCCTGCTGAACATCGGTTAGAAGAATAGTACAAATATGAGGAGTTTACTGAAATGAGCGAAGAATGCACCCATGATTGCAAAACCTGCAGCCAGAACTGCGCCGAGCGCGACCCGGCCAGCTTTCTCAAGCCGCTGAACCCTTACTCCCGCGTGGGCAAGGTCATCGGCGTGGTCAGCGGCAAGGGCGGCGTGGGCAAGTCCATGGTCACCTCCCTGCTGGCGGTGAACATGGCCCGCCGGGGCCATAAGGTCGGAATTCTGGACGCGGACATCACCGGCCCCTCCATCCCCCAGGCCTTCGGCATCCACGGCAACTGCCTGGGCAGCGAGATGGGCATCGAGCCCGCCGAGTCCGAACGGGGACTCAAGGTCATGAGCATCAATCTGCTGCTGGAGAACGAGACCGACCCGGTGGTCTGGCGCGGCAGCGTGATCTCCGGGGCGGTGACCCAGTTCTGGACGGACGTGCACTGGGGCGAGGTGGATTATCTGTTCGTGGATATGCCCCCCGGCACCGGTGACGTGCCCCTGACCGTGTTCCAGTCCCTGCCCGTGGACGGCGTGGTGGTGGTCTCCACCCCCCAGGAGCTGGTGGGCATGATCGTGGAAAAGTGCGTGAACATGGCCGGACTGATGGACAAGCAGGTGGTGGGACTGGTGGAGAATATGTCCTACTTCAAGTGCCCCGACTGCGGCAGCGAGCACAGCATCTTCGGCGAGAGCCGCGTGGAGGAGCTGGCCGGACGGCACCACATCCCCGCCACCGCCCGGCTGCCCATGGATCCGCAGCTCACCGCCCTCTGCGACGGAGGGCGCATCGAGGAGGCGGAGGGCGACTGGCTCGGCGAGCTCTGCGACGCCATCGCTGCCCTGCCCGAACGGGAATAAAGCCGGAAAATCAAAGATCCTCCGTATGGCCGCGGCCATACGGAGGATCTTTGCGTTGCGCGGCAGTGGCGGAGACTTCCTTCCCGCCGGGGGAGGCTCCGGCGCGCCGCCGCGGTGCGTTTGCGCCCCCCTCGTCCGAAAGGGACGGGGGGCTTTTGTTTACGGTTCCGCCCGTTCCCTCCTCACGCCGGTGCCGTCGAAGGCGGGGATCTGCTCCTCCCCGGCGGCGGACAGCTCCTGCACGAAGCCGTTTTCGATGGAGGAGCCTTCCAGATGCGCAAGACACGCCGCCCACTCCTCCTCCGTGAGCCGCCGCCCCAGCTCCGGGAAGCGCCCGGCCTCCCCGCAGGGGGTGTACTGGGCCATCAGGGAGAAGAGCACGTCCCCCGGCGCAAAGCTGTCGCTGACCCAGTCGATGACTTTCCGGGTGTTGGCCGTCTGGCCGGGCAGCGCCAGATGGCGGATGAGCACCCCGGAGCGGAGCATCCCGTCCTCATCGAAGCGGCAGGGCCCCGCGGCGCGGAACATGGCGGCGATGGCGGCTTTGGCCACGGCGGGATAGTCGGGGGCGCGGGAGTAGCGCCGGGCAGGGAGGGTCAGAGCGTATTTCATATCCGGCATCCACACATCCACGCTCTCCGCAAGCAGCGCCACGGTCTCCGGGGTCTCGTAGCCCGAGGAATTCCAAACCACGGGGATCTTCGGCCGGGCCAGACGGAGCGCGGCCAGGATGTCCGGGGCGAACTGGGAGCCGGTGACCAAATTGAGGTTGTGCACCCCCTGCCCCTCCAGCTCCGCAAAGATCTCCGCCAGTCTCTCCACGCTGACGCACTCGCCCTCCTCCCCCCGGGAGAGGCGGTAGTTCTGGCAGTAGACGCAGCCGAGAGAGCAGCCGGAGAAGAACACCGCCCCGCTGCCCCGCTCCCCGCTGATACAGGGTTCCTCCCCGTAGTGGGGGGCCGCCCGGGCCACCCGGACGCGTCCGTCCACCCGGCAAAGCCCCGCCCGCTCCCGGCGGTCGGCCCCGCAGCGGCGGGGGCAGAGCTCACAGCTTGTCTGCATGGAGCACCTCTGCCACATAGGGGTCCATCTCCCCCCGGGGCTCTTCTGCCGGGCGCAGCCGCCCGCAGGCGAAGCCCCGGCAGGCCAGGTCGATCATCTTTTTCAGAGTGTACTTGCTCTCCCCGGCCTCCCGGGCGCGGCGGGCGTAGCTCACCGTCTCCACCCGGCCGCCCAGCCGCTTCACCAGACCCCGCAGGAAGAGGTCGTCCTCCCGGTAGCGCCCCAGCTCCCGGAGGGCGGCGCGGCTCATGAGGCGGTAGTCCGCGTGGTTATAGATAAGGTCGCTGCCCAGCGCGGCCATAAGGCGGTAGTAGCCCTGGGCGGTGGTGCGCTTGAGAAAGGTGTCCGAGGAGCGGTCGGAGCGTACCCCGCAGACGATGTCCGCCCCGGCCAGATATTTCTGCCACATCCCGTCCATGGCGTCGATGTCGTCCTGCAGGTCCGCGTCGATGCTCACGGCGGCGTCGCAGCGCTCCCGCGCCCACATAAGCCCCGCCATCAGCGCGTTCTGGTGCCCCCTGTTCTGCCGGAGGCGCAGCGCGGAGAAGTGGGCGTCCTGTTTGTGGAGGGAGCGCATCAGCTCCCAGGTGCCGTCCGTGGAGCCGTCGTCCACCAGTACCACCCGGCCCTCCGGGCAGAGGGCGAGGAGCTTTTGGAGAAAGACGGGGGCGGAGAGGGGCAGCGCCTCCCGCTCGTTGTAGCAGGGCACGACGATATAGAGAATTTTTGAAGTCATAGAAGCCTCCTTCGGGCGCAGCTTTGCTGTGCACCCTTATATTGTAACCTCCCGGCGCGGGAAAAGCAACAGGACTTTTTGTCGGGAAAAAGTGCAAATAATCGGCACAAAGCCGGGAAAAATTGAAGAAACAATCCTTGCATTTGCGCGGGGACAGAGATAGAATAAGCCAAGGACAGAAATGGAAGCAAAGGAGATTTTTTTCATGAACTACAAGAAGAAAAGCATCCGCGACGCCAATTTCGCCGGCAGGAAGGTCCTCCTCCGGGTGGACTTCAATGTGCCCCAGGACAAGAAGACCCACGCCGTCACCAACGACAAGCGCATCCGCGCCGCGCTGCCCACCATCCGCTACCTGCTGGATCAGGGGGCCGCGCTCATCGTCTGCTCCCATCTGGGCAAGCCCGGGAAGGATCCCGACTTCCGCACCAACCTGACCCTCGCCCCCGTGGCGGAGCGCTTCGAGGAGCTGCTGGGGCAGAAGGTGATCTTTGCCGCGGACACCATCGGCCCGGACGCCAGGGCCAAGGCCGCCGCGCTGAAGGGCGGCGAAGTGCTGCTGCTGGAGAACACCCGCTTCGACCCCCGGGAGGAGAAGAACGACCCCGAGTTCACCCGGGAGCTGGCCTCTTTGGCGGAGGTCTATGTGTCCGACGCCTTTGGCGCGGTGCACCGGGCCCACGCCTCCACCGCCGGCGTGGCGGACTACCTGCCCGCCTACTGCGGCTTCCTGGTGGAAAAGGAACTGAGCGCCCTGGGCGGCGCCATGGAGGATCCCCAGCGGCCGCTGGTGGCCGTACTGGGCGGGGCCAAGATCAGCGACAAGCTGGCGGTCATCGAAAACCTGCTGGGGAAGGCGGACAAGCTCCTCATCGGAGGCGGCATGGCCTTCACATTCCTGAAAGCCCGGGGCCTTGAGATCGGCAGCTCCCTGCTGGACGAGGAAAAGATCGGCTATTGCCGGGAGATGATGGAAAAAGCCGGGGACAGGCTGGTGCTGCCCGTGGACGCGGTGGTGGCGCCCCGCTGCGAGGAGGGCGCGGAGCATGAGGTCGTGTCCTGCGAGGCCATCCCCGCGGGGATGATGGGTCTGGACATCGGCCCCGAGACCGCCCGGATCTTCGGCGAGATCGTCAGGAGCGCCGGCACCGTGGTCTGGAACGGCCCCATGGGCGTTTTCGAGATCGACGCCTTTGCCGGCGGCACCCGCGCGGTGGCCGAGGCCATGGCGGCCTGCCCCGGCGTGACGGTCATCGGCGGCGGCGACTCCGCCTCCGCCATCGAGAAGATGGGCCTGGAGGACAAGGTCACCCATGTCTCCACCGGCGGCGGCGCCTCCCTGGAGTTCATGGAGGGCAAGGTGCTGCCCGGCGTGGCCTGCCTGCTGGATAAGTAAGGTCGCGGCATGAATAAGAAATACCGCCGGTGTATCATAGCCGGCAACTGGAAAATGAACCGCACCCCCTCCCAGGTGCGGGGATTTGTGGAGGAGCTGCGCGGGGCCATGCCCGCCTCCCTCCGGGGGTGCAGCGTGGTGCTCTGTGTGCCCGCCACCCACCTCCACGCCCTCTCCTCCCTGCGCTCCCGGCGCATCGCCGTGGGCGCGCAGAATGTGAGCGAGTTTGAGAGCGGGGCCCACACCGGAGAGATCTCCGCGGAGATGCTCCGGGATCTGGATGTGCGCTACTGCATCGTGGGCCACAGCGAGCGGCGCCAGGACAACCACGAGACCGACAAGATGGTCAGCGCCAAGGTCTGCGCCCTGCTGGACAAGGGCATCACCCCCATCATCTGCGTGGGAGAGACGCTGGAGCAGCGGGAACGGGAGCTGACTCTCGAGCACATCGCCTATCAGGTGAAGGCCGCTCTCAGCGGACTCAACGCCGAGCAGGTGCGCCGCTGCGTCATCGCCTATGAGCCCGTCTGGGCCATCGGCACCGGGCGCACCGCCACGGCGGGGCAGGCCGAGGAGGTCTGCTACGCCATCCGGGAGATGCTCCGCACCCGCTACGGCGCTCTGATCTCCCGCAAGGTCAGCATCCTCTACGGCGGGTCCATGAACGGGGACAACTGCGCCGAGCTGCTGGCCCAGCCGGACATCGACGGGGGGTTGATCGGCGGTGCGTCCCTGCGGAGCGGGGAATTTGCGAAGATCGTGGCCGCCGGCTGCGCGGAGTGAGAAGAAATGAAAAAACCGACTGTATTACTGATCCTTGACGGCTTCGGCCTGGCCGAACCGGGCGAGAACAACGCCGTCTCCTGCGCCCGCACCCCGGTGCTGGACGCTCTCTTTGCCGCCCGGCCCCACACGGAGCTCTCTGCCAGCGGGCTGGATGTGGGGCTCCCCGCGGGACAGATGGGCAACAGCGAGGTGGGCCACACCAACATCGGCGCGGGGCGGGTGGTGTTTCAGGACCTGCCCCGGATCACCAGAGCCATCGAGGACGGGGAGTTTTTTGAAAACCCCGCCTATCTGGCCGCGGCGGACAACGCCCGGGAGAGCGGCCACGCGCTGCACATTGTGGGGCTTTTGTCCGACGGCGGCGTCCACAGCCACAATACCCACCTTTACGCCCTCCTGAAGCTGGCCAGGGAGCGGGGCGTGGAGCGGGTCTATATCCACGCGCTGCTGGACGGCCGGGATGTGGGCCCCAGCACCGGCAGGGGCTATGTGCAGCAGCTGGTGGACAAGTGCGCCGAGATCGGCGTGGGGCGTATCGCCACCTTGCAGGGGCGCTTTTACGGCATGGACCGGGACAAGCGCTGGGAGCGGGTGGAAAAGGGCTACGCGGCCATGGTCTACGGGGAGGGCGAGCATTGCGCCGACCCGGTGGAGGCCGTGGAGCGGAGCTACGAAAAGGGTCTGACGGACGAGTTCATGCTGCCCTGCGTTTGCGACAGCGCGGGCTGCATCGGCGCGGGGGACAGCGTGATCTTCCTGAACTTCCGCCCCGACCGGGCCAGAGAGCTCTCCCACGCCCTGACCGACGTGCAGTTTGAGGGCTTTGAGCGGCGCTGCGGCCGCTTCCCGCTGACCTATGTCTGCACCACCGAGTACGACGCCACGCTGGAAAACGTGCTGGTGGCCTTCCCCCCCGAGGAGGTGCGCAACACCTTCGGGGAGGTGCTCTCTTCCCGCGGCCTGACCCAGCTCCGCATTGCCGAGACCGAGAAGTACGCCCATGTCACCTTCTTCTTCAACGGCGGCAGCGAGGCGGTGTACCCGGGGGAGGATCGCTGCTTGATCCCTTCGCCCCGGGAGTACCCCACCTATGACCTGATCCCGGAGATGAGCGCAAGGCAGGTGGCCGCCGAGTGCGCCGCGCGCATCCGCAGCGGCGGATACGACGCGGTGATCTGCAATCTGGCCAACTGCGACATGGTGGGCCACACCGCCGTGAAGAACGCCGTGGTGGAAGCGGTGGAGGTGGTGGACGAGTGCGTGGGCGTCATCGCCGGGGCGGTGGAGGACATGGGCGGCGTGCTGCTCATCACCGCCGACCATGGCAACGCCGAGCGCGTTGCCGCCCCCGACGGCAGCCCCGACACGGCCCATACCACCAACCCCGTGCCGCTGATCCTCTGCGGGGCGGAGGGCGCGCTGCGCCCCGGCCGCCTCTGCGACATCTGCCCCACCATGCTCGCGCTGATGGGGATCCCCCAGCCGGAAGAGATGACCGGCGAGAGCCTGCTCACAAAAATCCATTCTGACCGATAAAGGAGAATGACATGAAAGAGTATTTCGAGATCGTTGACGTGCTGGCCCGGGAAATTCTGGACTCCCGCGGCAACCCCACCGTGGAGGTGGAGGTCACGCTGGATAACGGTGTGATGGGCCGGGCCGCGGTGCCCTCCGGGGCTTCCACCGGCGTGTACGAGGCCTGCGAGCTCCGCGACGGGGACAAGAGCCGTTACCTGGGCAAGGGCGTCACCAAGGCCGTGGAGAATGTGAACGGGGAGATCGCCGAGTGCCTGCTGGGTCTGAACGTGCTGGATCAGCCCTCCATCGACAAGCTCCTCATCGAGCTGGACGGCACCCCCAACAAGACCCGCCTGGGCGCCAACGCCATGCTGGGCGTCTCCCTGGCCTGCGCCCACGCCGCGGCCGAGGCGCTGGGTATGCCCCTCTATAACTACATTGGCGGCGTGAACGCCAAGACCCTCCCCGTGCCCATGATGAACGTGCTCAACGGCGGCGTCCACGCGCCCAGCAGCGCCGCGGACGTGCAGGAGTATATGATCATGCCCGTGGGCGCCAAGAGCTGGTCCGAGGCGCTGCGCTGGTGCAGCGAGGTGTTCCATGTTCTCGCCAAGGTTCTCCACACCTCCAGCGTGGGCGACGAGGGCGGCTACGCGCCCTCCGATCTGGAGAGCGACGAGGCCGGGCTCCGGGCGCTGGTGGAGGCCATTGAAAAGGCCGGCTACAAGCCCGGCGAGGACTTCATGCTGGCGGTGGACGCCGCCTGCTCCGACTGGTTCAGCGCGGAGGATCAGTGCTACCACCTGCCCAAGCGGGGCGTGACGCTGACGCGGAAGGAGATGGTGGACTGGTGGTGCGAACTGTGCGATAAGTACCCCATCATCTCTCTGGAGGACTGCATGGCCGAGGACGACTGGGAGGGCTGGAAGATGCTCACCGACGCCCTGGGCGAGCGGGTGCAGCTGGTGGGCGACGACCTGTTCGTCACCAATGTGAAGCGGGTGAAAATGGGCATCGAGAAGGGCGTGGCCAACAGCGTGCTCATCAAGCTCAATCAGATCGGCACCCTCACCGAGACGCTGGACACCATCCAGCTGGCCAACCGGGCCGGTTACACCACCGTGGTGTCCCACCGCTCCGGCGAGACCGAGGATACCACCATCGCCGATCTGGTGGTGGCGCTCAACGCCGGCCAGATCAAGACCGGCGCCCCCAACCGCACCGACCGCGTGGCCAAGTATAACCAGCTCCTCCGCATCGAGGAAGAGCTCTTCGACGCCGCCCGGTACCCCGGCCGGGAGGCCTTCTTCTCCATCAAGCGCTGAGCAGCCAAAGCCCCCGGCCCGGCAGGCCGGGGGCTTTTCCGCGACGGCGCAGTTTCCATCCGGGCAGAGGAGGCGAAAGCATGAACGACGGGGAGAGACTGGCGGCCTTTGAAAAGATGTATCGGAACATCCGGGAGCGGTACGCGGACACCGAGAGGAAGATGGAAGCGCTGAAAGCTCAGGGCAAGAGCAAAAGCGCCACTTTCCGGCAGCTCATGGGCGAGAAGCTGACGCTGAAGAATATGCTGTCCATGTACGAACTCTACGGACTGTAAAAGCGGGCGGGACTCCGCCGGGAAACAGAAAAACGCTCCCCCGAGAGCTCGGGGGAGCGTTTTTTGGGTTTGTCTCAGGCCAGGGCGGCAGTGATGATGGCCATCTTGTAGACCTCGTCGGCGTTGCAGCCGCGGGAGAGGTCGTTGATGGGGGCGTTCAGACCCTGCAGGATGGGGCCGTAGGCGGCGAAGCCGCCCAGACGCTGGGCGATCTTGTAGCCGATGTTGCCGGCCTCGATGCAGGGGAAGACGAAGGTGTTGGCGTAGCCGGCCACGGGGGAGCCGGGGAACTTCAGCTGGCCCACCTCGGGGGAGACGGCGGCGTCGAACTGCATCTCGCCGTCGATGGCCATGTCGGGGGCCATCTCCTTGGCGATAGCGGTGGCCTCGCGGCTCAGCGCCACGGTGCCGCCCTTGCCGGAGCCCTTGGTGGAGAAAGACAGAACGGCCACCTTGGGGTCGATGCCGAAGACCTTGGCGGTCTTGGCGGTCTCCACCACCACCTCGGCCAGCTTCTGGGCGCCGGTCTGGGTCACATTGCCCTCCTTGTCCACGCTGTCCTCATAGCTGATGTTGATGGCGCAGTCGCCCATGGCCAGCAGCTCCTCGCCCCGCTGGAGGATGAAGCAGGAGGACACGAGGGTGGCGCCGGGCTTGGTCTTGATGAGCTGGAGAGCGGGGCGGACGGTGTCGGCGGTGGAGTAGGTGGCGCCGCCCAGCAGGGCGTCGGCCTTGCCCATCTTCACCAGCATGGTGCCGAAGTAGTTGCCCTTCTGGAGGTTGGCGCGGCACTCCTCGGGGGTCATCTTGCCCTTGCGCAGGGCCACCATGGTGTCCACCATCTCGTCCATGCCCTCGTAGGTGGCGGGATCCAGGATCTCCACGCCGCTGAGGTCATAGCCCAGCTCCTTGGCCTTGGCGTCGAACTCCGCCTGGGTGCCGATGAGCACGGGGGCCAGGAAGCCGCCCTCCTTCAGCCGGGCAGCGGCCTCCACGATGCGGGGGTCGGGGCCGTCGGGCAGGACGATCTTGCGGGGGTTGGCCTTCAGAACTTCGATGAGCTTATCGAACATAGTTACTTATTCCTCCAATATCAAAAATTTTTTGCGTTCAAAAATTTCCCACCTGACATAGTACCATTTTTCCGCAAAAAGTCAACCTTTACAAGCCGCCCGGGCTGTGGTTTAATAAAAAATGAGTATACGATATGTTATCATGAGCGGCGGGCAGGCCCTGCCGCTCCGGGGAAAAAGGAGGGATCCCATGAACCGGCAATTCTCCGAGACCATGGCCTCGCTCCGCCGCGCCCGGGGGCTGTCCCAGCGGACGGCGGCGGCGGATCTGGGCATCAGCCAGGCCCAGCTCAGCCACTATGAAAATGGGGTGCGGGAGCCGGGGCTGGACTTCCTCTGCCGGGCCTGCGACTACTACGGCGTCACGGCGGATTACCTGCTGGGGCGGGAGGAGCGCAGCGAGATTGAGGAACGGCGCGCCGACGAGCTGCGGCAGCTCAACGGCGAGATACAGTCGCTGGCGGCGCGTATGCAGCGGCTCTGCGGGGACGCCCCCGACTGACAGCGTCCACCGTTCGGAAACAGGAAAACCATCCCGCCTGACGGCGCAAGGAGATATGATATGAATCAGGACCACATTCGCAATTTTTCCATCATTGCCCATATCGACCACGGCAAATCCACCCTGTCCGACCGGCTCATCGAGCTGTGCGGAGCGGTGGAGGAGCGGAACATGGAGGATCAGATCCTCGACAACATGGATCTGGAACGGGAACGGGGCATCACCATCAAGGCCCGGGCCGTGGGTCTCAACTACCGGGCGGAGGACGGGGAGGTCTACACCCTCAACCTCATCGACACCCCGGGCCATGTGGACTTCAACTACGAGGTCAGCCGCTCGCTGGCCGCCTGCGAGGGGGCGGTGCTGATCGTGGACGCCTCGCAGGGGGTGGAGGCCCAGACGCTGGCCAACACTTACCTGGCGCTGGAGCACGATCTGGAGATCCTCCCCGTCATCAACAAGATCGACCTGCCCGCCGCCGACCCCGAGCGCACCCGGGTGGAGATCGAGGACATCATCGGCATCGACGCGGAGCTGGCCCCGGAAATTTCCGCCAAAACCGGGCTCAATGTGGAACAAGTGCCCGAGTACATCGTCAAAAATGTACCGGCGCCCGGCGGAGACCCGGAAGCGCCGCTGCAGGCGCTGGTGTTTGACAGCCAGTACGACAGCTACCGGGGTGTGGTGGTGCTCATCCGGGTGATGGAGGGGCGGCTGCGCAAGGACGACACGGTGAAGTTCCTGGCCAGCGGCGCCAGCTACAAGGTGGTGGAGGTGGGGCACCTGCGCCCGGTGGGCTTCGACCCCTGCGGAGAGCTCTCCGCAGGCGATGTGGGCTATTTCACCGCCAGCATCAAGAACGTGGCCGACACCCGGGTGGGCGACACCGTCACGCTGGCTGAGCGCCCCTGCGCCGAGGCCCTGCCCGGCTACCGCCCCGCCCGCAGCATGGTCTACTGCGGCATCTACACCGAGGACGGCTCCAAGTTCCCCGATTTGCGGGACGCGCTGGATAAGCTCAAGCTCAACGACGCCTCCCTCTCCTACGAGCCGGAGACCTCCGTGGCCCTGGGCTACGGCTTCCGCTGCGGCTTTTTGGGGATGCTCCACATGGAGGTCATCCAGGAGCGGCTGGAGCGGGAGTTCAATCTGGAACTGGTCACCACGCTGCCCTCCGTCATCTACGAGGTCACCAAAACCGACGGGACCATGGTGAGGGTGGATAACCCCCACAACTACCCCGACCCCGCCGCCATCTCCGTGGCCAGGGAGCCTTTTGTGAAGGTCTCCATCATCACCCCCAACGAGTTCGTGGGCAACATCATGCCCCTCTGCCAGGACCGCCGGGGCGTGTTCAAGGATATGCAGTATCTGGACACCCGGCTGGTGGAGATGCACTACCAGATGCCCCTCAACGAGATCATCTACGACTTCTTCGATACCCTCAAGGCCCGCACCAAGGGCTACGCCTCGCTGGACTACGAGCTCTCCGAGTATGTGGAGAGCGATCTGGTGAAGGTGGATCTGCTGCTCAACGGCGACCAGGTGGACGCCCTCAGCTTCATCGCCCACCGGGACAAGGCCTACGGCCGGGCCCGGCGGCTGTGCGAGAAGCTCCGGGACAACATCCCCCGCCAGCTCTTCGAGGTGCCCATCCAGGCGGCCATCGGCGGCAAGATCATCGCCCGGGAGACCGTCCGCGCGCTGCGCAAGGACGTGCTGGCCAAGTGCTACGGCGGCGACATCACCCGCAAGAAGAAGCTGCTGGAAAAGCAGAAAGAGGGCAAGAAGAAGATGCGCCAGCTGGGCACCGTGCAGATTCCCACGGAGGCCTTCCTGGCGGTGCTCAAGCTGGACGAGGAGAACTGACTCCCGTCGCAGCGGCTTTGTATACCCCGCCGGGACGCCCGGCCAACGACGCGGGACTTTTTTGCGCGCCCCGCTGATAAGGAGAAAGATATGAGAACTCGCCATCGCTTTGTGTGTCTCGCGCTCTGCGTGCTGCTCTGCTTTGCGCTGCTGCCCCTCTCCGTGGGGGCCGCGGACGCGAGCTTTACCCAGAACGCGGAGGGCTCCGCCGTGGTGTACACCGCGCCGGACATCCTGGGTGTGGAGCTGGGCGAGGGGTATTCCCTCCCAGCCGGACTGGCGCTGCACTGGAACAGCGGCGACACGGAGATCCGCATCGTCGGCGCGCCCGCCCAGGCGGGCACGTTCACCGTGGTGCTCCATGTGACGCTGGGCAGCGACGCGGGCCACATGGAGACCGTGAACATCCATGTGTCGGCCCCGGCCCCCACGCCCACCCCCACGCCGTCCCCCACGCCCGCGCCTACGCCGGAGCCGACGCCCGCGCCCACGCCGGTGCCGACCCCGGCCCCCACGCCGGAGCCGACCCCCGTGCCGACGCCCACCCCCACCCCCCACTCCCACAGCTTCTCCGAGCAGTGGGAGAACGATGAAACGACCCACTGGCACCGCTGCGAGTGCGGGGCCAAGAGCGAGGTGGGCGGCCACACCGTCAGCGAGTGGACGGAGGTTAAGGCCCCCACCGCCACCACCGAGGGCGAGAAGTGGGGCAAGTGCACGGTCTGCGGCCGGCTCTGCACGGAGAAGATCCCCGTCTCCCCGGCGCCCACCGTGACCAAAAACCCCACCGCCGAAGCGCTGGAGGAGGGCGGCAAGGCCATCTTCATCGCCCGGGCGGACAATGTGGAGAAGTATAACTGGCGCTTCGTGGACGGCAGCGGCAAGGTCGTGGAGCACACCTCCGCCGGCAGCTACTTCCCCGGGCTGACCGTCAGCGGCGGCACCACCGACACTCTGACCATCAGCAATGTGCCCCAGGCTTTGAACAACTGGTATGCCGTCTGCCGCTTCACCAACAAGAGCGGCGAGACCCTCTCCGAGAAAGCGCTGATCACCGTGAAAAAGAGCGCCGCCAAGACGGCCATCATCACCCAGCAGCCCCGGGACGCGGAAGTGCCCTCCGGCGAAACGGTGACGCTCTCCGTCCGCGCCCTCTCCCCGGACGGCGGCACCCTCCGCTACCAGTGGTACCGCTCCGACACGGGCACCAGCGGCAACAGCACCCCCATCCCCGGCGCCACCTCCGCCACCTACCAGCCCATCGAACTGGAGGGCAAGGTGTGGTACTGCGTCAGCGTCATCAACGAGCTGGGCGGCAACTCCGCCGCCCCGGTCTACTCCAATCTGGTGTCGGTGAACTACACCGCCAAGGCCACCCCCTCCCCCTCGCCCACCCCGGAGGCCCATGTACACGAATTTGACGAGGAGTGGCACGGCGACGAGAGCGGCCACTACCACCTGTGCCGCTGCGGCGAGCACAGCCCCGCGGAAGAGCACAGCTACGAGTGGACCGTCACCCGCAAGGCCAGCCGCAAGAGCGAGGGCGAACGGGAGGGCGTGTGCTCCGTCTGCGCTTACCGGACGAGGGAGGCCATCCCCATGGGCGGCTCCTCCCGCACGGGACTGCTGCTGGGGGTGCTGGGACTGCTGGTGCTGCTGGTGGTGGCCGTGGCCGCGCTGCTGGTGCTGAAGGTCACGGGCCATCTGACCATCCTCCGGGATGACGACGAGCAGGAGGACGACTTCGTGCCCGGGAGCGGGGAAGATGCGGAGGAGGACTACGCCGATCTCACGGATGAGACGGACGAGGGGCTGTAAGCCCGCCCGGGAAGCAGTTTTGTACTTTATTACCAAAAATCGCTGAATTTTTTTACGGACGATAGGGACAAACACTCTTGCGTTCGGGAAAAAAAGTGCTATAATGCAATCATTCCATCCGAGGAGGCCAGACGGCATGAGACAGGAAAACTCATTCTGTAGTACCCGCGTTCGCGGGGGCATCTTCGGTGAGATCTGCTATTTTAGCTTTACCGTGCGGTAGCGTAGCAGGTCTGTTGAGGTGTTGCTTTGGTGCTCTGCAGCCCTGCCGAAACCGGCGGGGCTGTTTTTTAATCAGAAAGAGGAGGAAACGAACATGAAGAAACTCTTATCTCTGCTGCTTGCGCTGTCTCTGGTCGTGGCGCTGTGCGCCTGCGGCGGCGCCAAGAAGGAAGAACCCGCCCCCGCCCCCACGGAGGCCCCCGTTGAGGAAGCCGCTCCCGCCGAGGCCGAGGCCAAGACCTGGACCGTAGGCATCTGCCAGCTGGTGCAGCACGAGGCGCTGGACGCCGCCACCAAGGGCTTCCGCGACGCCATCGTTGAGGCCCTGGGCGAAGACGCGGTGGTCTTTGACGAGCAGAACGCCTCTGGCGACATCCCCACCTGCGCCACCATCTGCAACGGCTTCGCCGCCGCCAATGTGGATCTGATCATGGCCAACGCCACCCCGGCCCTGCAGGCTGCCGTGGCCGCCACCGAGACCATCCCCGTGCTGGGTACCTCCGTCACCGAGTACGGCGTGGCGCTGGGCATCGAGAACTTTGACGGCGTCCCCGGCGGCAATGTCTCCGGCACCTCCGACCTGGCTCCCCTGGTGCAGCAGGCCGAGATGATCCTGGAGCTCTTCCCCGAGGCCAAGACCGTGGGCATCCTCTACTGCTCCGCTGAGGCCAACTCCGTCTACCAGGTGAAGGTCGTCACCGACGCTCTGGAGGCCAAGGGCATCACCGTCAACGCCTACTCCTTCGCCGACTCCAACGATGTGGCCGCTGTTACCCAGTCCGCCTGCGCCGACTCCGATGTGATCTACATCCCCACCGATAACACCGCCGCCGCCTGCGCCGAGGCCATCGGCAACGTGGTGGAGCCCGCCAATGTGCCCGTCATCGCCGGCGAAGAGGGCATCTGCCGCGGCTGCGGCGTGGCCACGCTGACCATCAACTACTACGACCTGGGCCGCACCACCGGCGAGATGGCCGTGAAGATCCTCACCGGCGAGGCTGACATTTCCACCATGCCCATCGAGTACTTCCCCAACCCCGTGAAGAAGTACAACCCCGCCATGGCCGAGCACTTCGGTCTCACCATGCCCGAGGATTACGAGGCTCTGCAGTGAACCCTTTCCCGGAGGCGGAGAAAACTCTCCGCCTCCGGCTTTCCTGCTTTGTATCCTCTGAGGAGAACACGCTGCAAAGGATAAAGATAACATGGATTTCCTGAATCTGCTTTCACGAATGCCTGCCGCCACCGCTCAGGGTCTGCTCTGGGGTCTGATGGCGCTGGGCGTGTATGTTTCCTATAAGATACTGGATGTGGCCGATCTGAGCGTGGACGGCACCTTCGCCCTGGGCGGCGCGGTGACGGTCATGGCCATTCTGGGCGGCGTCCCCGCCTGGGCGGCGCTGCTGCTGGCCGTGGCGGCCGGGGTGCTGGCCGGGCTCTGCACGGGCCTGCTCCACACCAGACTGGGCATCCCCGCCATCCTCTCCGGCATCCTCACCCAGTTCGCCCTCTACTCCATCAACCTGCGCGTGATGGGCATGAAGGCCAACCAGACAGCCAGCCTGAAGAACTTCGGCATGTTCTATGAGAACGGCCGGGGCTTCCTGGTGTCCTCCCGCCATGTGAGCAGCGCCATCTACATGGGGCTGGCGGTGGCGGCGCTGGTGGTCGTGCTGCTCTACTGGTACTTTGGCACCGAGCAGGGCAGCGCCCTGCGGGCCACCGGGGCCAACCCCCGGATGTCCTCCGCCCAGGGCATCAACATCAGCGCCATGAAGGTGCTGGGTCTGGCCCTCTCCAACGGGCTGGTGGCCCTCTCCGGCGGCCTCATGACCCAGTTCCAGGGCACCGCCGATGTGAACATGGGCCGCGGCGCCATCGTCATCGGCCTGGCGGCCATCGTCATCGGCGAGGTGGTCTGCGACAGCATCTTCGGCGAGAGCTGCAACTTCGCCCTGCGGCTGAGCTGCGTGGTGCTGGGCGGCGTGCTCTACTACATGGTCATGACCGTCATCCTCTGGCTGCGGCTGGATCCCAACGATCTCAAGCTCTTTACGGCGCTGATCGTGGCGGGCTTCCTCTCCGTGCCCCAGTGGAAGGCCAGACGGTCCAGAACGCTTCACAGAGGGGGAGGGAAATAAGCCATGCTGGATATCCGGGAAATTTCCAAAACCTTTAACGCGGGCACCATCAACGAGAAGGTGGCCCTGAACGGGCTGAGCCTGCACATGAACGAGGGCGACTTCGTCACCGTCATCGGCAGCAACGGCGCAGGCAAGTCCACCCTGCTCAACGCCATCGCCGGCACCTGGCCGGTGGACAAGGGCAGCATCACCATCGGCGGCGTGGATGTGACCGGCCTGCCCGAATTCAAGCGGGCGGGCCTCATCGGCCGCGTGTTCCAGGACCCCATGACCGGCACCGCCCCCAATATGCAGCTGGAGGAAAACCTGGCGCTGGCCTACCGCCGGGGCGAGCGGCGCGGACTGCGCTGGGGCGTGACCAAGGCCGAGCGCAGCCTCTACCGGGAACAGCTCAAAACGCTGGAGCTGGGTCTGGAGGACCGGATGCGCGTGAAGGTGGGCACCCTCTCCGGCGGTCAGCGCCAGGCGCTGACGCTCTTCATGGCCACGCTGAAAAAGCCCAAGCTGCTTTTGCTGGACGAACACACCGCCGCTCTGGACCCGGCCACCGCCGCCAAGGTGCTGGAGCTGTCGGAGAAGCTGGTGAGCGAACAGCACCTCACCTGCCTGATGATCACCCACAACATGACCGACGCCATCCGCTACGGCAACCGCCTCATCATGATGGACGCGGGCAGGATCATCCTGGACATCTCCGGGGAGGAGAAACAGCGCCTCACCAAGCAGGATCTGCTGGAGCGCTTCGCGCAGCTGGGCAGCGGCGAGGTCTCCGACGCCACCATGCTCTCCTGACCGTGGATTTCACAGCCAGGGAGAGGGAGGCGTGGATGGAACGGGCGCTGGCGCTGGCGGAGGAAGCCGCCGCCGCCGGGGAGATCCCCGTGGGCTGCGTGATCGTGGACGGGGAGGGCGCTCTCCTGAGCGAGGGACGCAACCGCCGGGAGGAACGGGGCGACGCCACCGCCCACGCGGAGGTGGAGGCCATCCGCTGCGCCTCGGCGCGGCGGGGGGACTGGCGGCTGGAGGATTGTACGATCTTCGTGACGCTGGAGCCCTGCCCCATGTGCGCCGGAGCCATCCTCAACGCCCGTATCGGCGCTGTGGTCTACGGGGCCCGGGAGGAGAAGAGCGGCAGCCTGGGCAGCGTGGTGGATCTCTTCAGCGAAAACTACGGCTTCCGTCCCCGGGTCTACGGGGGGGTGTGCCGCGAGCGCTGCGCCGCGCTGATGCGGACATTTTTTGAAAAGCTGCGGGGCTGACCATGCCCGGCCCACCCCGGGCAAAACCGGACAAGACAGCAAAAAAGCGTGACTTCGGTCACGCTTTTTTGCTGTCTTGTCCTCGCGCAGTGGCGCGCCGGGAGCGAAAACGCAGGAAAAAAGCTCTTGACAAATCATTAGGTACCTGATAATATGCAGACCGAAATGATTAGCTATCTAAATAAAAGGAGGACATATCGTGGACGAGAACCAAGATGTGATCGGCGCCGTTGCGCGCCTTTTCCGGATGATGCGCCGCCGTCCCCTGAAGCATGAGGAACTGCCCCACATGAGCTACCGCATCCTCTGGGTGCTGCGGCACAACGACGGGATCCGGGCGTCGGAGCTGGTCGGGCAGCTGGAAATGCGGCCTGCTTCCGTCACGGACGCGCTGAACCGTCTGGAGCGGCAGGGATATCTGACCCGGGAGAGGGACGAGAGCGACGCCCGGGCCAAACGGGTCTTTCTGACGGAGCGGGCCAAGGCGGAGATGGACGCCCAGGAGAAAAGCAGACGGGAGGAGAACGAGCGGCTCCTCAAGTGTCTGACGGAGGAGGAGGCCGCCATCTTCCTCTCCGCCTGCGGCAAGCTCTGCGCGTTCCTTGCCCGTGAGGACGGGGAGCAGGATCATCATAACCGGGAGTATCACCACAGGAGAGGGGGACGGCGCCATGCACATGAGTGAAGAAGAACGGACGGCCCGGGGCGGGCGGCATGGCCGCGCCGGGGGAGAGAACCGGGGCGGGAATCTGCTGGAGGGGCTTGCGAAAATGCTCAATACACGGCTGCTCCGCTTCTGCCCGGTTTGAGCCCCCGCGTATCTTACAGAAACAGCTCGTTGGCCTTCCGGACAGAACAGGCCTTTTTGATCGCCAGCGCGGCGATGGACGTCATAAGTCCGCTGACTTTTCTTGCCTTCGCCGGGCACTCAGAGACACAGCGCATACAGGAGATACATTTGCCCTTGTCGGTAGCTCTGGGATTCTCTGCGGCGATGGCCCCCGCCGGGCACCGCCTGGCGCACAGTCCGCAGCCCGTGCAGGAGGCGTCCGCCCTGGGGATCATACCGCCCCCGGCGCTCTTGTAGGGCCGGTTGCCCGGGATGGCGGGAGTGGAGAGCTCGCCGCGCCCCGCTTTTTCCAGGATCCTGGCCCCAAACTCCCCAAGCTCTCTGCGGTCGGTTTCGTCCGGCCTGCCCGCGGCGTACTGATGGACAATGGAGTGCTCCGCCACGGCGGAAACCGCCGCGATCACCCGGAAACCGGCCTTCTCCGCGTAATCAGCCATTTGGACGAGGGTGTCCTCATAGGCCCGGTTCCCGTAAACCGCCGCAATCACGCACCTGGCGCCGTTCCCCCGGATCGAGGCGAGCCGCTCCAGCGCCAGCCGGGGCGCGACGCCCCCAAAAGATGGCATGGCGATCAGGGCAAGGCCGTCCGCTTCGCAGACGGGGACGGCTTCCCGGGCATCCGGTGCGGACAGGTCTATGCTCTCGGGCTGTGGCCAGCTTTGCGTAAGGGCGTCCGCCGCTCTCTTCGTTCCCCCGGTGGGGCTGAACACAAATTGATAGCATTTCATATGAATTCCTCCCAAGATGTAAAAGTTATAACTACATCTTGGCCATTATAGCAGTCCCATGCTGTAGTGTCAATCTTTACAACGCGGCTTCTTTGTGCTACCATGGGCTGCGGAGGATCGATGCCATGCATATCAGCAATAAATGTTCCATTGCCCTGCACTGTCTGCTCTTTATCCACGAGTACGGCGGGGCGAAAAAGGTGACCAGCGAGCTTCTCTCTCTTTCCACCGGGTGCAACCCGGTCACCATCCGCAATCTCATCAGCGCCATGAGGAAGGACGGCATCATCGATGTGAAGTCCGGCACCGGCGGGGCGACGATCGCCGTCCCCCTGCGGGAGATCACGCTGTACCGCGTCTGCGCGGCGGTGGACCCGGAGGCGCTGGACAAGATGATCGGCATCCACGCCGCGCCGTCGCCGTTCTGCCCGGTGGGGCGAAATATCAGGGGCGTGCTGGATCAAACCTACGGTGCGCTCCGGGCGGATATGATCGAGAGTATGCAGTCGATTACCCTGGAGAAGCTCGTGGCGGACTACCATGCCGCTCTGGAGAAGTAAGGCGCGCGAAAACGTCCTCCCCGGCTCAGAATGTGACCTGAGCCGGGGAGGACGTTTATCTTTTGTTTTCAGAGCACGGTGCCGTCGGGCTTGAACAGAGGCAGGGGGGCCAGGAAGAGGATGTCGTCCCGGTTGGCGGCGTCGCCCTCGGCCAGCACGGCGGCCCGGGCAGCGATGTTGCCGCCGGCCTTGCCCACCAGCGCCTCCATGGCCCGCAGGCTCTCGCCGGTGGAGATCACATCGTCCACGATGGCGATGCGCTTGCCGTTCATGGCTTCGGCGTCGGCAGTGTCGATGACCAGCGTCTGCTCTCCGGCGGTGGTGATGGACTGGACGGTGACTTCGAAGATCCCGCTCATATAGGCCTTGGCCTTCTTCCGGGCCAACAGGTAGGGGATGCCGCTCTGGCGGGACATCTCGTAGATCAGCGGGATGGCCTTGGCCTCGGGGGCGATCAGGTAGTCCACCTCCGGCAGCTTCTCCAGCAGCTTCTCCGCCGCGTGCCGGGTGATCTCCACATCCCCGAACATCACGAACGCGCCGATGGCAAGGCTGTCGTTCAGCGGGCAGATAGGCAGATCGCGCTTCAGCCCGGCAATGTCAATGGTGTAAGTCATGTTTGCTTCCTCCTATGTATCTGGTGTGCCAGTAGAATTCACAGTTCCGCGCCGCAGAGGCAGCGGCGTACCATGTCCAGGGCGTTGTTGGCCGCGATGCAGCGGATGCGCTCCCTGGTCATGTTCCCGCACTGGAGCCGCCGCACCACGCTCTCGCCCTCCCAAGCGACGCCCACGTACACCAGCCCCACATCCTCTCCGCCGGGCCCTGCCCAGCCGGTGATGCCCACGCCGATGTCCGCGCCCAGCCGCTTGCGTACCCGCCGGGCCATTTTCCCCGCCACGGCGGCGGAGACCACCCCGTGTTCGGCGATGAAGCCGGGCTTGATGCCCAGCAGGGCGGTTTTCGCCGCCTCGGTGTACACGGTGACGCCGCCCCGGAAAATGTCCGAGGCGCCCGGCAGGTCGGTCATCCGCTTGGCCAGGAGTCCGCCGGTGCAGCTCTCGGCGGCGGCGAGGGTCATGCCCTTTTCCCGCAGCAGCCGGGAGACCAGCGCTTCCAGCGACTCCTCGTCCACGCCGTAGAGGTAGTCGCCCACGGCCTGCCGCACCTGCTCCATCACCGGGGCCATCAGCGCCTCGCAGTCCTCCTCTGTGGCCGCCTTGGCGGTGACGCGGACGAAGCACTCCCCGGTTTTGGCGTAGGGGGCCAGGGTGGGATTGGTGAGGCTCTCCATCAACGGGCGGAGCCGGGATTCCATCTCGCTCTCGCCGATGCCCAGCAGGTGCATCTTGTGGGAGCGGATCACCTCTCCCCCACAGCGCTCCCGGAGATAGGGCATGGCCCGGTGGCGGAACATATCCCGGCACTCGGCGGGAGGGCCGGGAAGCATGATGACGGTGATGCCGTCCTTTTCAAAGGCGCAGCCGGGGGCCGTGCCCCAGTCGTTGTGGAACACGGTACAGCCCAGGGGCAGATCGGCCTGCTGGAGATTGTTCTCGGTGAAGGGGGCGCTGCCCTTTTTGGAGGCGAACCAGGCCCGGAGAAAGGTCTCCTCCTCCGCGTCCCGGTAGAGGGGCAGGGAGAAGGCCCGGGCCAGCGTCTGCTTGGTGAGATCGTCGCAGGTGGGGCCGAGCCCCCCGGTGGTGATGATCAGATCGGAGCGGAAGCGGGCGATGTCCACCGCCTGAATGAGCCGCCGGGGGTTGTCCCCCACCACGGTGTGCCAGTATACGTTGATGCCCAGCTCCGCGAGCATCTCGGAAAGATCCCGGGCGTCGGTGTTGGCGGTGTGGCCCAGCAGCAGCTCCGTGCCCACGGAAATGATCTCGGCATTCATGTTGTGTGCCCCCTTTTGTCCGTCGGAGAGTGATGGATCAGTCCTTCTTCAGCGGCGTTTTCCCGCTTTCACAAGCAGCATCATGGGCCGTTTCAGCTCGTCCCACCAGCCGTTTGCTTCGATCGCCGCCCTGTCGGGCTGCACTTCCTCGACCGCGTCGAGAGAAAAACCGCTCTGAATAAGCCCGTTGAGGATGGTCGTCAATGTGTGGTGCTGCTTGAGGATGCCTTTCCCCAGAAAATCCGTCCGCCGTTCGCCTTCCACAAAGTATTGATCCACCGGCCAGTACTTCCCTTTGCCGTCGCAGCCGGTGATAAAGGTCTGATTTACGCCCGAAGTAAACACCGGGTGCTCCATGTTGATCAGGAAGTATCCGCCCGGACGCAGCGCCGCGTAGACCTTGCCGTACACAGAGCGCAGATCGGAGATATAATGCAGCGCCAGATTGGAGATCGCCACATCATACGCATTTTCGTCCGGGACAAAATCCTCCATGCGGACATGGGCGTAATGGATCCGCGCATCCCCGGTCATGGCTCTCGCCTTTTCCAGCATTTTTCGGCTGCCGTCAATTCCCAGAACGTACCTGGCGCCCTGCTGCGCGGCGTAACGGGCGTGCCAGCCGTATCCGCAGCCAAGATCCAGGACCGTGGCGTTTGCAAGACCGGTCAGCAGTTTTTGCATCTGCGGCCACTCGCCGGCGGCCGGCAGGCCCTCTGCGCTTCGCGGCATCCTGCCGTATTCCTGAAAGAAGGATTCATCCTCATAGGGGTCGGGGATCACGGTGTCTTTTTCCATGCTTCTCTCCATCGGCTTCCGATCTCCCTGTTTCGGAAGAGCAGAAGTCCAACTCCGCCTCCCGTGACCGGGGCGCGGTTTATAAGTCCAGTTTCATCAGTTCCGTGTGGGTGAAGGCCTCCTCCACCAGCGCCTCGATGTCCAGCGCGCTCTCCGCCTCCTCCACCTCGGCCAGCTTGGGGCGGGTCCGGGGGTGGCGGGGGGTAAAGACCGTGCAGCAGTCCTCGTAGGGCAGCGTGGAGGTCTCAAAGGTGCCGATCTTCCGGGCGGCGCGGACGATCTCTTCCTTGTCGAAGCCGATCAGGGGCCGCAGCACCACGGAGGTGCACACCGCCTCGGTGCAGGTCATGGCTTCCATGGTCTGGGAGGCTACCTGCCCGAGATTTTCGCCGGTGACCAGCGCCCTGGCGCCGTTGTAGTCGGCAATGCGCTGGGCAATGCGCATCATAAAGCGGCGCATGATCAGCGTGAAATACTCCTCCGGGCACTTGTCCCGGATCTCCTCCTGAATGTGGGTAAAGGGCACGATGTTCAGCGTCATGCGCCCGCAGTAACGGGTGAGCGTTTTCGCCAGGTCGATGACCTTCTCCTTGGCCAGCTCCGAGGTGTAGGGGAAGGAGAAGAAGTGTACGGGGATCATCCGCACGCCCCGCTTGGCGATCATATAGGTGGACACCGGGGAGTCGATGCCGCCGGAGAGCAGCGTGACGGCGCTGCCGTTGCTGCCCACGGGCATACCGCCCGCCCCGGGCAGGGGCCGGGAGTGGACATAGGCCGCGAAGTCCCGGATCTCCACATGGACGGTCAGTTCCGGCTCGTGGACGTCCACGGCGGTGTCGGGGAAGGCGTCGGAGAGGGCGCCGCCCACATACTGGCTGATCTGGATGGAGGAGAGGGGGAAGCTCTTGTCCGCCCGGCGGGTCTCCACCTTGAAGCTCCGGGCCTGGCGCATGGCCTCGCCCATGTATTCGATGGCCTTTTCGGCGATGGCGGCCACGTCCTTCTCGCAGGCGGCCGCCCGCACCACATTCACCACGCCAAACACCTGGGTCATGGCCTCCAGCGCGGCGTCCATGTCCACTTCTTCCTGGGGCTCCACATAGATGGTGGACTGGAAGCAGTACACCTTGAAGCTGCCCAGAGGCTTCAGCCGCCGCTTTACGTTGGAGATGAGCTTCTGCTCAAAATATTTCTTGTTCAGGCCCTTGAGAACGATCTCGCCGAGCTTGAGTAGGATCATATCCTGCATAAAAACTGTCCTCTTTCCTCTTTGTTCGCAAGAGTACATTGTAGCATACATTTCCGGAGATTTCCATAGAAAAATCCCCTTTTTCCCCGCTCAGCGTCCGCTGCCGCCGAAGAGGAAATCGTAGGTGCGGTACTGGATGGCCTCGGCCAGATGCTCCGGGGCGATCTGCTCCGCCCCGGCCAGATCGGCGATGGTGCGGCCCACCCGGAGGATGCGGTCATAGCTCCGGGCGGTGAGCCCCAGGGAGCGGAAGGCCCCCTCCATGAGCGCCTCCCCCTCGGGGCTGAGGGCGCAGAAACGCTCCATGTCCCCGGGGCCCATCCGGGCGTTGGAGCCGCGCTCCCCCAGCCGGGCACGCTGGACGTCTCTCGCCCTGTCCACCCGCTTCTTGATCTCCGCGCTGCTCTCCCCCTCGCCCCGGGTGCGCAGCTCCCCGTACTCCAGCGGCGCCACCTCCACCACGATGTCGATCCGGTCCAGCAGGGGGCCGGAGATCTTGCCGTGATAGGCCCGGACGGCTTTTTCCGTGCAGCGGCAGCGCCGCCCCGGCTGGCCGTACCAGCCGCACTTGCAGGGGTTCATGGCGCACAGCAGCATAAAATCGCTGGGAAAGGTGGCGCTGCCCGCCGCCCGGGAGACCATGATCTCCCGCTCCTCCAGCGGCTGCCGGAGCACCTCCAGCACATCCCGGTGGAATTCCGGCAGCTCGTCGAGAAAGAGCACCCCGTTGTGGGCCAGAGATACCTCCCCCGGCTGGAGCTGGGCGCCGCCCACCATGGCCGCGGCGGAGAGGGTGTGGTGCGGGGCGCGGAAGGGGCGGCGGCGCAGGATGGGATGCTTGTCGTCCGTAAGCCCGGAGATGCTCCAGATGCCCGTGGACTCCAACTGCTCCTCCCGGCTCATATCCGGGAGGATGCCCGGCACCCGCTTGGCCAGCATGGACTTGCCGGAGCCGGGCGGGCCGATGAGCAGCACATTGTGCCCGCCCGCAGCGGCCACCTCCAGCGCCCGCTTCACATTTTCCTGCCCCTTCACCTCGGAAAAGTCCGGAAAGTGCTCCTCCGGCAGCGGCGGTCGGGGCGGCACGGGGGCGAGAGGGGCTTCTCCCCGCAGATGAGCCAGCAGCTCCGGGAGCGTGGCCGCCCCGCAGACCTCCAGCCCCTCGGCAAAGGAGGCCTCGGCGGCGTTGGCGGCGGGGACATAGAGCCTCCGGATGCCCGCCCGGCGGGCGGCCAGCGCCATGGGCAGCGCGCCGCGAACCGCTCGCAGCTCCCCGGTCAGGGACAGCTCCCCGATGAAGGCGGCGTCCCGACCGGGCGGGGGGAGCTGGTCGGAGGCGGCCAGGATGCCCAGCGCGATGGGCAGATCGTAGACGGTGCCCGCCTTCTTCTTGTCCGCGGGAGCCAGATTGACGGTGACGCGGCTCACGGGGAAGGAGAGGCCGTTGTTCTTCAGCGCCGAGCGCACCCGTTCCCGGGCCTCCCGCACGGCGGCGTCGGGCAGACCCACCAGATCGAACTGGGGCAGCCCGCCGGAGAGGGAGATCTCCACCTCCACCTCGTAGCCCCCCACGCCGTAAAGACCCAGCGAGCGGATCGTGGCGACCATATTGCTTCCTCCTTCCCTTTTCCCGCAAAAAGACGGGCAGGCGGATGTTCCCATCCGCCCGTCTGATCGTGTATATGGGCCGCGGCGGTTCAGCCGACGATCACCCGGCCGCGGCGGCGGCCCTCCAGCGCGGCGTTGATGTGGGCGGCGGCCGCCTCCGGCGTCAGGGAGAGCTGCTCGCCGGTGGCCATGTTCTTCACGGCCACCACGCCCTGCGCCGCCTCGTCCTCGCCGAGGATGAGGGCGAAGGGGATGCCGGACTTGCCCGCGTAGGTCATCTTCTGCTTGAACTTCCGCTCCTCAAAGTAGACCTGGGTCTTGACGCCGGCGGCGCGGAGCACCGTGGCGGCGGAGACCGCCTGGGCCATGACCTCGCCGCTCATGGGGATGACCACCGCGTCGGCGGGGGCGGTGAGGATGTCTTCGGAGAGCATTTTCTGCTCCTGCAGCACATAGAAGAGCCGGGTCACGCCGATGGAAATGCCCACGCCGGGGAGCTGCCGGTCGGTGTAGTGGCCGGCCAGATCGTCGTAGCGGCCGCCGGAGCAGACGCTGCCGATCTCCGGGTGGTCGGTGAGGATGGTCTCGTAGACGGTGCCGGTGTAGTAGTCGAGGCCCCGGGCG
>JAQXJT010000029.1 GCA_029009095.1 bacterium | reverse complement strand
ATGTACTGACCATCCTTATACACACGCATGTTGCCGGAAGCGATCTCGTCGATCAGCATGACATTGCCGTCGGCGTCGTAGCCGTACTCGAACTTGATGTCGTACAGCACCAGGCCCTTTTCCTTCAGGTCATCGGCCACGATCTGGGTGATCTTCTGGGTCATTTCCTTCATGTCGTCATACTGCTTCTCGGTCATGACGCCCAGCACCACCAGGCCGTCCTTGGTGACCAGGGGATCGCCCAGTTCGTCGTTCTTGAAGGTGGTCTCCACATAGGCGGGCAGGTCGGCGCCCTCCTCCACATAGTCCTTGTAGCGGCGCAGGAAGCTGCCCACGGCCTTGTGGCGGCAGATGACCTCCAGACCCTTGCCGAAGACCTTGGCGGGGAGGACTTCCATGGTGGTGCCGGCGGGGTCGGCGGAGACATAGTGGGTGCGGATGCCGGCGGCGTTGATCTTCTCGAAGAAGTAGATGGACATGCGCAGATTCACGTTGCCCACGCCCTCGATGGTCAGCCCCACGGAGTTTTCACCGGGATCGAACACACCGTCCTTGCCGGTGCAGTCGTCCTTGAACTCCAGCAGGTAGTGGCCGTTGTCCATGGCAAACACATTCTTGGTCTTTCCGGTGTAAACGAGCTTTCCTTCCATGATCCATGTCTCCTTAGTAGTAAAAATTGTGTTTCTTCTGTATCAAAGACGCGCGAGGATGCCTCTGTCCTTTTCCAGCACGGCCTCGGCGTTCTTTTTCCGTTTCTCCTCCAGCTTTCCGGCCAGAGCCTCGTCAGACAGCGCCAGAATTTCCAGGGCCAGCAGGGCGGCGTTGCTGCCTCCGTCGATGGCGACCGTGGCCACGGGGATGCCGGAGGGCATCTGCACGGTGGACAGGAGGGCGTCCATGCCGTCGAGAACGGCGGAGCGGCAGGGGATGCCGATGACGGGGAGGGTGGTTCCGGCCGCCAGAACGCCCGCCAGATGGGCCGCCATGCCGGCGGCGGCGATGATCACCCCAAAGCCCTTCTCCCGGGCGCTGCGGGCAAAGTCCGCGGCCTCGGCGGGGGTGCGGTGGGCGGAGTAGACATGCACCTCAAAGGGGACCTCAAACTCCCGCAGCACATCCACGGCCTTGCTGATCACGGGCAGGTCGCTGTCGCTGCCCATTACGATACCAACTTTTTTCATGTGACGCCTCCAAAACGATTTGAAACAACCAAAATGGGCACACTTTTCCTGCGGTAACGAGAAAAGTGTGCCCAGACAGTCGGCGGGATCGCGGCGTTTCCGACTCCTCTGCGGTGCTCCGCATTACTCCTGTCAGTTACCGAAAACGCTATGAAATTCCTGCGCGCAGCGGGAAAAACCCCACGGCGTACGAACCCAGTTTATCAGCCGGGAGCGTTGTTCGTCAAGACACAGAAATGACAAGTTTTCCGGAAGAGGGCGCGCAATTTCTGTCCCATTTTGCCCAGCGGGCGCGAGGGGGGGAAAATCGGGTCGAAAAGCTCCCCGTACCCTGTTGGGCACGGGGAGCGGACATAGTTATTTCGTGTTGTTGCCGAAACGCTTGATCTTCTGGGTGGTGGTCTTTTCCAGAGCCTCGGTGAGGATGTCCACGACCTTGATATGCTTATACTGGGGGATCCGCTCGTTGACCTCCTGGATGACCTTCTGCACGGAGGAGCTGATCTCTTCCCGGGTGGGAAGATGGCCCAGCCGCTCCCGCAGTACCTCCAGATTGGGGAGGATCTTCGCCTTGATGAATTCTTCCCCGTTCTTCTTGTCGGCCATGACCAGCACCTCGCTGATCTCCTCGTGCTGGCTCAGCCGGGTCTCCAGCTCCTCGGGGTAGATGTTCTTGCCGTTGGAGGTGACGATCACGTTTTTGAGCCGGCCGGTGATGTAGAGGCCGCCCTCTTCGTCCATACGGCCCAGATCGCCCGTGTGGAACCAGCCGTCCCGGAGCACCTGGGCGGTGGCCTCCTCGTCGCGGTAATAGCCCAGCATCACATTGTCGCCGCGGGTGATGATCTCGCCCACGCCTTCCTCGTTGGGATTGTCGATGCGCACCTCCACCCCGGGGATGGCGATGCCCGTGGAGGCGGGGTTGTGGTAGAAATCGCTGTTGCCGGCCACCAGGGGGGAGCACTCGGTGAGACCGTAGCCCTGAAGGGTGCGGATGCCCAGCGCGCCGAAATCCTCCACCAGCGTGGTGTCCAGCTCCGCCGCGCCCACGATGAAAAGACGCAGCTTGCCGCCGAGGGCCTTACGCACCCTGGACACCACGATCTTTCTCATGAAAAACGGCAGCGCGTTCACACCCTCGCCCAGGCTCTTGTCGGCGAAAACGGCCCGGTACCGGTCGGGCAGCTCCGAAACAACGCTCTTCTGGAGACGGCGGGAGAGCAGCTTGAGCAGGGCGGGCACCACCACCAGCACGGTGGGGCTGTAGAGCACCAGATCCTTCTGGAGCCGGGTCAGGCCGCCGTTGTAGCAGATGCAGGCGCCCCGGGAGAGGAGCAGCAGGCAGTTGAGGGTGCACTCGTAGGTGTGGTGCAGGGGCAGGACGGAGAGCGTCTTGTCCCCGGTGGTGATCTTCACGACGCTCACGGTGGAGTAGATGTCGGAGCAGATGTTCTCCTGAGAGAGGCAGACGCCCTTGGAACTGCCGGTGGTGCCGGAGGTGAAGAGGAGGACGTGCATCTCGTCCTTTTTGATCTCCCGCTGCCAGACTCTGTCCCGTTCCGGGGAGACCTCACCGGAGCGGGCGAGGACGCCGGAGAAGGAGAGGCAGCGCCAGGGCGTGTCCCCGGTGGACTGGATCCCTTTCATTCTCAGATCGTCGGCGCAGACGGCGTCGCACTCGGCCAGCTCCAGAAAGCTGCGGATGTCCTCCGGGTCCAGCTCCTTGTCGATGGGCACGGCCACGCCCACGGTGGCGGCGCAGAGGTAGGAGAGTACCCACTCGAAGCAGTTGCTCCCGGTAACGGCAATGCGCTTCTCTCCCAGCCCCAGATCCAGAAAGACATTGCAAAGGGCGTAGAAGCGATCCTTCAGCTCCAGATAGCTGATGTAGCGGAAGCTGCCGTCGCTGTTTTTGATGTGAAAGGCGGGGGCCTTGCCGTAGGTCTCGGCACAGTAGTCGATGATCTCCCGGAAGGCGTGGAAGCGCCGTTCGTTGTACATTTTCTGCTCGGTTTTAGCCATGGGGTCCTCCTTGTTATGCGGAAGTAATGGTTCCAGTATGGATGGGGCCGGACTCCGATCCGCCGGGGAAAGGGGCCAGCCCGGGCACGCAAAGTGCTTATACACGCATAAGCATAACAAAAAAATATCAGGATTTCAACAGACCGTGCGGTCTGTTTTGGACTTTTTCAGACATTTTACAATGCGCTCGGCGGCGCCTTTCGGCGGTTTTTGGCGGCAGAAAGCTGCCTACATAACGCTCAATCCGGCGCGCTCCAGCGCCTCCCGGCTCAGCTCCGGAAAGGGAATGACGGGGGCGGGAGCGGCGGTGTGCGCGAGCAGCTCCTTCTCCATCCACACCATGTCGTACCAGCGGCCGAACTTGTAGCCGCAGCAGGGGAACTCACCCACCCGGCGGTAGCCCATGCGGGCGTGGAACGCGGCGCTGTCGCCCGTGAGCCAGGGGTCGTCTCCCCGGGGAAGGGCGATACAGGCGTCGATGGTCAGAATATGCTGCCCCGCGCAGAGGGCTTCCAGCGCCCCGTAAAGCCTCCGTCCCAGACCGCTCCGGCGCCGGTCCTCCCGGATATAGACGGTGCTCTCCGCGTTCCAGCCATAGGCGGGACGGGGGTGGAAGGCTCCGGCGTAGGCGTAGCCCACGATCTCCCCGTCCTCCAGAGCGGCGATCCAGGGATATTTCTCCAGCGTCCGCTCCACGCGGCCGCGGAATTCCCCGGGGGAGGGGACGGCGTACTCAAAACTGACGGCGGTGTTCTCCACATAGGGGGCGTAGATGCCGCGCATTGCCTCCGCGTCCTCCGGCGTGGCTGCGCGGAGAAGGATATCATGGCTTTTCATGCTGCTGCTCCTTTGCGGGTACATACTCGTGGCCGGGGGTCGGGAAACCCACCGTGCCTTACGGCAAAAGGCCGCCGCCCAAAGGGCAGCGGCCTTGTCCGGATATTCAGGTGGCGCTGGAGGTCTGGCGGAGCGTCACATCGTGGTAGCCGCCCTCCACGATGCTCACGGCGGAGACCAGCGTCAGCCGGGCGTCCCGCTGGAGGTCGGGGATGTTGGTCACGCCCACGTTGCACATGGTGGACTTCACCTTGTAGAGGCTGCGCTCCACGTTGTCGTGGAGGGAACCGGCGTAGGTGACATAGGAGTCCACACCCTCTTCAAAGGCCAGGGTGTCCTTGCCGCCCATGTCGTAGCGCTGCCAGTTGCGCGCGCGGTTGGAGCCCTCGCCCCAGTACTCCTTCACATAGACGCCGTTCACCAGCAGCTTGGGGGTGGGGCTCTCGTCGAAGCGGGCGAAGTAGCGCCCCAGCATCAGGAAGTCGGCGCCCATGGCCAGCGCCAGGGTCATGTGGTGGTCATGGACGATGCCGCCGTCGGAGCAGATGGGCACGTACACGCCGGTCTTTTTGAAATACTCGTCCCGGGCGGCGGCGACTTCAATGAGCGCGGTGGCCTGGCCGCGGCCGATGCCCTTGGTCTCGCGGGTGATGCAGATGGAACCGCCGCCGATGCCGACCTTCACGAAGTCGGCGCCGGCCTCGGCCAGATAGAGGAAGCCTTCCCGGTCCACCACGTTGCCCGCGCCGATCTTGACGCTGTCGCCGTAGTTTTCGCGGATGAAGTCGATGGTCTTTTTCTGCCAGATGGAGTGGCCCTCGGAGGAGTCGATGCACAGCACGTCGGCGCCGGCCTCGATGAGGGCGGGGGCGCGCTGGGCGTAGTCACGGGAGTTGATGCCCGCGCCCACCATGTAGCGCTTCTGGCTGTCCTGGAGGCCCAGAGGATACTCCTTGTGCTCGGCGTAGTCCTTGCGGAACACGAAGTACATCAGCCGGCCGTTATCGTCCACGATGGGGAGGTTGTTGAGCTTGTGCGCCCAGATGATGTCGTTGGCCTCCTTCAGCGTGGTGTTGGCGGGGGCCACCACCAGCTTCTCCCGGGGAGTCATGAACTCCCGGACGGGGGTGGAGGGATCCATGCGGCTGGGACGGTAGTCGCGGCTGGTCACCAGACCCAGCAGAGTGCCGTTGGGCGTGGCGTCGTCGGTGATGGCCACGGTGGAGAAGCCGTTCTTCTGCTTGAGAGAGAGCACGTCGGCCAGCGTGTTGTCAGGGGTCAGGTTGGAGCAGCTCACCACAAAGCCGGCCTTGTGGCTCTTGACGCGGCGCACCATGGCGGCCTCGTCCTCGATGCTCTGGGAACCGTAAATGAAGGACAGACCGCCCTCCTTGGCCAGCGCGATGGCCAGGGTATCGTTGGAGACGGACTGCATAATGGCGGAGGTCAGGGGGATGTTCAACGTCAGGGGACATTCCTCCTCGCCCTTGCGGTAACGGACCAGCGGCGTTTTCAGAGAGATGTTGTTGGGGGTGCACTCTTCCGAGGTGTAGCCGGGGATCAGAAGATACTCGTTGAAGGTGTGGGAAGGCTCGGGGTAGTAATAGGCCATGTCGGTTCCTCCTGATGCATGTTTTTTATATGGTTTTATCTAACAAAGCACTGAGAAAAAAGCCCCTGCATGGCGTCTGCGCAGGGGGTATCTTAACACATGATTATACCACAGCTTTCCGCTTTGCCAAGGGACAATTTCGCCTATTTTCCCCGGCATTTTCCGGGATGAAACTGTGGGAGTAGCCCGGCAGAGGACAGATGCCCGCAAGAGAGAACACCCCGCCCGGGGCGTTCTGCCGCGGCAGAACGCTGCTTGGATAAAGCTCTGCCGCCGGTCGGGCGCGGGAAAAAAAGAGAGGGCCCCGCCGGGCCCTCTCGCTCCTGTATGTCTTATTTTTCGTAGAACTCCCGGCTGTAGAAGAACAGCTCCTGAGTGCCGTCCCAGAGCTTTTCCGTCTCGGTGGTGAAGATGGAGGTGTAGAACCCGCCGCCGGCGGCGTACATATCCACAGTCTTGCGCACCAGCGCGCGAAGCTCCTCACCGCCGGGCAGGGGATCACCGAAGTTGAAGCCCTCCAGCCCGGTGTTGAAGCCGATCCTGTCGCCGTACTTCTCCTTGAGCATGGGCAGATCGTTGGCGCGGCGCTGGAGCTGGACAAAGTCCACGCCCAGATCGATCATATAGGGGACGAAACGCTCAATGCAGCCGCAGGAGTGCAGCTGGAACTTGGCGCCGCTGGCCTTGATGGCGTCGATGATGAGCTTGGTGGGCTCGAAGACGATCTCTTCCATCATGGCGGGGGAGAAGAAGGTGTCGCGTTCGGTGCCCCAGTCGTCGTGGAAGGTGACGAAGTCCACTTTGGCCACCTGCGTCATCTTCAGGAAGCGGTCGCGGGTGAAGGTGGCAAAGGCCATGAGGAAGTCGTGGACGGCCTCCGGCTCCACGGCCATGGCCACCATGGCCTGCTCATAGCCGCCCAGCAGTGCCACCAGACGCTCGGTGCAGCTCTGCCCGATGTTCAAATGCAGCACCTTGTCCACACCGGCGTATTTCTCCATAAAGGCTTTCTGGGGCTCTATGTAGCTGTGGCGGCTGAAATCGGGCCACCGGACCTGCTCTTCCCACCGGGTGATGTCGGTGACCACCGGGCCCACGCCGGGGGTGAGCATGGGGCCGCCCGCCTCCGGGACAAAGGTCCAGGTACAGCCGAAATCGTCCACAAAGTTCATCCGCTCTTTGGCGCCCCAGGGCGAGGCGGGGGCGTCGGTGTCCACGGGGTGGTCGGGGGGTGGGGGCGCTTCCAGATCGAACTGGCCCACATTGATCATGTCGGTCATGGAGTTGGGCACCCAGAGGGGGTCGTTGCGCTCGGCGGCGCGGCGGAAGTTCTCCTTGACGGAGATGGGATAGTCGAGCTTGGGCACCTTGGCGGTGGCCGAAGAGAACATCATGGGGATCTCTTCAAAGGGGGCGTCTTCTCTGTACGGGGGCCTTTCGTACTTCATGGGTATGTTCCTCCTTTCGTTTTTCCGCCTGCACCCTGCGGCGCGGCGGCGCGGGGACGCTTCTCTGCGTATATGTTACAACGAAATTGTACGAAATCATAGGCGACGCAAGCACAAATTCCCGGGAGATTTCTTTCGCCCGCTTTGTGCAGCGCCGCCGGAGGGCGCTTTTCCCGCCGGGCGATATGTGCCGAAAAATGCCGGGGCCGCCTCCGGCTTTTCTGTGCAATCCCCCGATTTTCCTGCCCCGGGGCACTCCGCTCTTGATTTCACCCCCTGCGCGTGGTAGAGTATTCGGGAAATTGAGCGCCGGTTGGAGAAAAGGAGGAAAGAAGATGCTGCTGCGTGTCCGGAACGGTAAGGTTTTCAGGGACGGCGTATTCCGGCAGGAGGATATTCTTTTTTCCGGCGGTGTTGTGGCCCCCGTCAGTACCCAGGGCCCCAGTATTTCCATTGATGCCCGGAATATGGTGGTTTTTCCCGGTTTCGCAGATGTGCATGTGCATTTGCGGGAGCCGGGTTTTTCTTATAAGGAGACCATCCGCAGCGGCACGGCGGCGGCGGCCCGGGGGGGCTACACCGCGCTGTGCTCCATGCCCAATCTCTCCCCCGTGCCGGAGGATGGGGAGACGCTGCGCTGCCAGGAGGAGGCCATCGCCCGCTCCGCCCTCGTCGCCGTGCACCCCTACGGAGCCATCACCCGGGGCGAGCGGGGGGAGGAGCTGGCCGACATGGAGGCCATGGCGCGGCGGGTGGTCGCCTTTTCCGATGACGGCAAGGGCGTGCAGAGCGAGAGCCGGATGCGTCAGGCCATGGAAGAGGCCCGCCGTCTGGGGAAGATGATCGTGGCCCACTGCGAGGACGAGACGCTGCTGCGCGGCGGCTACATCCACGACGGGGCCTACGCCCGCTCCCATGGACACCGGGGCATCTGCCGGGAGAGCGAGTGGCGTCAGGTAGAGCGGGATCTCCGTCTGGTACGGGAGACAGGCTGCGCCTACCATGTCTGCCATGTGTCCACCGCCGAGAGCGTGGCGCTGATCCGCCGGGCCAAGAGCGAGGGGCTGGATGTGAGCTGCGAGACGGCTCCCCACTACCTGCTGCTCACGGAGGAGGAGCTGCGGGAGGAGGGAAGGTTCAAGATGAACCCGCCTCTCCGGGAAAAGCGGGACCGGGACGCCCTCCGGGAGGGAATCCTGGACGGCACCGTGGACATGATCGCCACCGACCATGCCCCCCATACAGCGGAGGAAAAGGGCCGGGGGCTGGAGAAGAGCCTCATGGGCGTGGTGGGGCTGGAGACGGCTTTCCCGCTGCTCTATACCTATCTGGTGAAGCCGGGGCTGCTCACGCTGGAGCGTCTTACGGAACTGCTGTGCACGGCGCCGCGCCGCCGCTTCCGGCTGGGAGGCGGAGAGCTGCGCGAGGGCGGCGAGGCCAGCTTCACGGTGTTCGACCTCCCGGACAGCTATACCATCGATCCGGCGGAATTCCTCTCCATGGGGCGCAGCACCCCCTTCGAGGGCTGGCGCGTCTCGGGACGCTGCCGCATGACGGCGTACCGGGGGGAGATCGTCTGGGACGACGGCGTTCTGCCCCGGCAGGAAGTCTGAGCGGACGGAAGAGAAGATCCTATTCCTTTATATATATTTGGAGGCAGAGAAACCATGGCTAAGAGAACGGACTTGAAAAAGATCATGATCATCGGCTCCGGCCCCATCGTCATCGGACAGGCGGCGGAGTTTGACTACGCGGGCACTCAGGCCTGCCTGGCGCTGAAGGAGGAGGGATACGAGGTACTGCTGGTGAACTCCAACCCCGCCACCATCATGACCGACACCACCATCGCCGACAAGGTGTATATGGAGCCTCTGACGCTGGAGTATGTGGCCCGCATCCTCCGTCACGAGCGGCCCGACGCCATCATCCCCGGCATCGGCGGCCAGACGGGACTGAACCTGGCCATGCAGCTGGAGAAGAAGGGCATCCTCCGGGAGTGCCGGGTGGAGCTGCTGGGCACCAGCAGCGAGAGCATCGAGCGGGCCGAGGACCGGGAGCTGTTCAAGGAACTCTGCGAAGAGATCGGCGAGCCGGTCATCCCCTCCCGGATCACCTACTCGGTGGAGGAAGCGCTCGCGGCCGCGGAGGAGATCGGCTACCCGGTGGTGCTTCGACCGGCCTTTACCCTGGGCGGCACCGGCGGCGGCTTCGCCAACGATCCCCAGGAGCTGCGGGAGGTGGCCGCCAACGGCTTTGCCCAGTCCCCTGTCCACCAGGTGCTGGTGGAGAAGAGCGTGAAGGGCTACAAGGAGATCGAGTTTGAGGTCATGCGCGACGGCAGCGACCACGCCATCACCATCTGCGGCATGGAGAACGTGGATCCCGTGGGCGTGCACACCGGCGACAGCGTGGTGGTGGCCCCCATCATGAGCCTCAGCGATCAGGACAGGAAGATGCTCAACGACAGCGCCATCAAGATCATCCGGGCGCTGAAGATCGAGGGCGGGTGCAATGTGCAGTTCGCCCTGCACCCCCAGACCAGCGAATACTACCTCATCGAGGTCAATCCCCGGGTCTCCCGCTCCTCCGCCCTGGCCTCCAAGGCCAGCGGCTACCCCATTGCCCGGGTCACCGCCAAGATTGCCGTGGGTATGGATCTGGAGGAGATCCCTAGTGCCAATACCAACGCCGCCTTCGAGCCCTCTCTGGACTATGTGGTGGCCCAGCTCCCCCGCTTCCCCTTTGACAAGTTCGCCGGCGCCAGCAACCTGCTGGGCACCCAGATGAAGGCCACCGGCGAGGTCATGGGCATCGGCGCCACACTGGAGGAGTGTCTGCTCAAGGCGGTGCGCTCCCTGGAGATCGGCGTGAACCACCTCTATATGCCCAAATTCGACGGTATGAGCCGGGAGGAACTCTACGGGCACATCTCCCAGTTCCGGGACGATAACCTCTACGCTGTGGCCCAGCTCTTCCGCCTGGGCGAGAGCGTGGAGAAGATCTACCAGGTCACTATGATCACCCCGCTCTTCCTTGAATGCATCAAGGGCATCGTGGACTTCGAGCCCGTGGTGGCCGCCTCTCCCTGGGACAGGGATGTGCTGCGCCGTGCCAAGGAGATGGGCTTCTCCGACGGGTGTATCGCCCGGCTCTGGCACAGCGGCGAGACGGAGGTGTGGCGCTTCCGCATGGACGCCGGGATCCGCCCGGTGTACCGCATGGTGGACACCTGCCACACCAACGCCTACATCCCCTACTTCTACTCCAGCTACACCGGGGAAAATCAGGCCCGGCTGGAAAACCGGGAGAAGCGCGTGGTGCTGGGCGCGGGCCCCATCCGCATCGGGCAGGGCGTGGAGTTCGACTACTCCACGGTCCACGCGGTGCACACCATCCGCCGCCTGGGCTACGAGGCCATCATCATCAACAACAATCCCGAGACCGTCTCCACCGACTACACCACCGCCGACAAGCTCTACTTCGAGCCTCTCACCCCTGAGGATGTGATGAATGTGCTGGCCTTTGAGGGCGCGGAGGATGTGATCGCCTCTCTGGGCGGGCAGACCGCCATCAACCTGGCGGCGCCCCTCAGCGAGCGGGGCGTGCACATCGTGGGCACCGGCGTGGAGGCCATCGACCGGGCGGAGAACCGGGACTCCTTCGAGCGGCTGCTGCAGGAGCTGAACATTCCCCAGCCCCGGGGCTGCGCCGTCACCAACATCGAAGATGGCGTCCGGGCCGCCGGGGAGATCGGCTACCCGGTGCTGGTGCGGCCCAGCTTCGTGCTGGGCGGCCGGGCCATGGAGATCGTGGCCAACGAGGGTATGCTGCGCCACTACCTGAAGAGCGCCGTGGAAGTGGATGTGGACAAACCGGTGCTGGTGGACAAGTACGTCTCCGGCCGGGAGGTGGAGGTGGACGCCATCTGTGACGGGCGCAACGTGTTCGTCCCGGGCATCATGGAGCTGGTGGAGCGCACCGGCGTCCACTCGGGAGACTCCATCAGTGTCTATCCCCCCTTCAGCATCTCCGACAAGGTCAAGGGCACCATCCTGACCTACGCCAAGAAGCTGGGTCTGGGCATCGGCATCGTGGGGCTGTACAACATCCAGTTCATCGTCACCCCCGAGGACGAGGTGTACATCATCGAGGTGAACCCCCGCTCCTCCCGCACCGTGCCCTTCCTCTCCAAGGCCACCGGCTACAATCTGGCGGATATCGCCACCGAGGCCATGCTGGGCGTCTCCCTCCGGGAGCAGGGCATCTTCGATCTCTACCCCGATGAGAAGAAGCGCTGGTACGCCAAGGCCCCCGTGTTCTCTTTCAACAAGCTGCGGGGACTGGATACCTACCTCTCCCCGGAGATGAAGTCCACCGGCGAGGCCATTGGCTACGATGACCGGCTGCCCCGGGCCCTCTACAAGGCCCTGCAGGCCTCCGGCCTCCGTTTGCAGAACTACGGCACCGTACTGGTGACGCTGGCCGACGAGGACAAGGAGGAGGCGCTGCCGCTGGTGCGCCGCTTCTACGATATGGGCTTCAATATCGAGGCCACCATCGGCACGGCCAACTACCTGCGTTACCATGGCATCCGTACCCGGGTGCTGGGCAAGCTCAGCGAGGGCAGCAATGAGATCCTCGAGGAGATCCGCTCGGGCCATGTGAGTTATATCATCAACACCCGCGCCATTTTCTCCGGCGTCCACTTTGAGGACGGCGTGGCCATCCGCCGCTGCGCGGTGGAGAACAATGTCACCACCTTTACCTCGCTGGACACCGTGCACATCGTGCTGGATGTGCTGGAAGAGATCACCAACAAGATCTCCACCATCGACGCATAAACAGAGACTCCCCGCCGCGAACGCTCAGGCCGCAGCGGGGCGTCTTATGAGTACGAATACGAAGGAGGCACCATGGAAAACCAAATTTTCACCATTGCCAACCATGAAAATCTGGCAAAAGATGTGTACCGTCTGACGCTGCGGGGGGACACCTCCGCCATTACGACGCCGGGGCAGTTCGTCAATGTGCGCCTCTCCGGCTACTATCTGCGCCGCCCCCTCTCCGTGTGCGACTGGCAGGAGGGCGAGCTGAAGCTGGTGTACAAGGTGCTGGGCCACGGCACCGCGGATATGACCCGCCTGCCCGTGGGGGCGGAGCTGGATCTCCTCTGTGGGCTCGGCAACGGCTACGACATGGAAAAATGCGGCTCCACGCCCCTGCTCATCGGCGGCGGCGCCGGCGTGCCGCCCCTATACGGCCTGGCCCGGCGGCTGATCGCCCGGGGCAAAAAGGTCAAGGCGGCTTTCGGTTTCAACGCGGCCGACGAGATCTTCCTGGCGGAGGACTTCGCTGCGCTGGGCTGCGAGGTCTTTGTGGCCACCATGGACGGCAGCGTGGGCGTCAAGGGCCTGGTCACCGCGGCCATGGAGGCGGCGGGGGAGTACGACTATGTGTACACCTGCGGCCCCATGCCCATGCTCAAGGCGGTCTGCGACGCCACCGCCTGCTCCGGGCAGTACAGCTTTGAGGAGCGGATGGGCTGCGGCTTCGGGGCCTGCGTGGGCTGCACCTGCAAGACCAAATATGGGGACAAGCGCATCTGCAAGGACGGACCCGTGCTGGAAAAGGAGGAGATCATATGGTGAATACGCGCGTGAAGCTCTGCGGCGTGGAGCTGGATAACCCGGTCATCCCCGCCAGCGGCACCTTTGGCTACGGGCAGGAGTTCGCGGAGCTCTACGATCTGAACATCCTGGGCACCTTCTCTTTCAAAGGCACCACCGCTGCGCCCCGTTACGGCAACGCCACGCCGCGCATTGCCGAGTACGCGGGGGGGCTGCTCAATGCCGTGGGGCTGCAAAACCCCGGCGTGGACGCGGTCATCGAGAAGGAACTGCCCGCCATGGCCAAATTCTTTCACAAGAGCGTCATGGCCAATGTGAGCGGCTTCTCCCTGGAGGAGTATGTGGAGGTGGCCTCCAAGCTGGATGGGTGCGAGCAGGTGGGCTGGCTGGAGGTGAACATCTCCTGCCCCAATGTCCACGGGGGCGGCATGGCCTTCGGCACCGATCCTGTGGCGGCCGGCGAGGTCACCGCGGCGGTGAAGGAGGTCTGCCGTAAGCCCGTCATCGTCAAGCTCAGCCCCAATGTGACGGACATCGCCGCCATCGCCCGCGCCTGCGAGGAGAACGGCGCGGACGGCGTGAGTCTGATCAATACCCTGCTGGGGATGCGCATCGACCTGCGCCGCCGCCGTCCCCTGCTGGCCAACACCACCGGCGGCATGTCCGGCCCGGGGGTGTTCCCGCTGGCGCTGCGGATGGTGTATCAGGTCTATGAGGCCGTGAAGATCCCCATCGTGGGTCTGGGCGGCGTGAGTACGGCGGAGGATGTGATCGAGATGATGCTGGCCGGAGCCACTGCCGTGCAGGTGGGTTCTGCCAACCTGGTGGATCCCTGGGCCTGCGAGAAGATCATCCGGGATCTGCCCGCCGTGATGGAAAAATACAGAATGGAAAACTTGACGGATATTATCGGAGGTGCTCATGGCTAAGGACGTAATCATCGCGCTGGATTTTGAAAACCGGGAGAAGACCCTCTCCTTCCTCGATCAGTTCACCGGGGAGAAGCCCTTTGTGAAGATCGGCATGGAGCTCTACTATGCCGAGGGGCCTGCCATTGTCCGGGAGATCAAGGCCAGAGGCCACAGGATCTTTCTGGATCTGAAACTCCACGACATTCCCAACACTGTGAAGAAGGCCATGCGCGTGCTCTCCGGGCTGGATGTGGACATGGTCAACCTCCATGCCGCCGGCGCCACCGCCATGATGACCGCCGCGCTGGAGGGACTGACCCGTCCCGATGGCACCCGCCCGCTGCTCATCGCCGTGACCCAGCTCACTTCCACCGATCAGGAGAGCATGGAGCGGGATCTGCTGATCCGCGAACCCATGGACGAGGTGGTCATGCACTACGCCGCCACCGCGGCCGCCGCCGGACTGGACGGCGTGGTCTGCTCCCCGCTGGAAGCGGGCAAGGTCCACGGGCGCTGCGGCGGGAGCTTCCTGACCGTGACCCCCGGCGTCCGCTTTGCCGACGGGGACGCGGGAGATCAAAAGCGCGTTACCACCCCGGCCAGGGCCCGGGAGCTGGGCAGCGACTACATCGTGGTGGGCCGTCCTATCACCCAGGCCGGGGACAGCGTGGCAGCATACCGCCGCTGCGTGAAGGAGTTCCTCGGGGAGTAAGAAAGGAGAAAGAGAACAATGGAACTGGATAAGAAGATCGCGAAAGATTTGCTGGCCATCAAGGCCGTCTTTTTCCGCCCCGACGAGCCCTTTGTCTGGGCCAGCGGCATCAAGAGCCCCGTTTACTGCGACAACCGCCTGACCCTCTCCGATGTGCAGGTGCGCGACGATGTGGAGAATGGTCTCGCCCAGCTCATCCGCACCCACTACCCCGAGGCGGAGAAGCTCATGGGCACCAGCACCGCCGGCATCGCCCACGCGGCCATCACCGGCCACCTGCTGAATTTGCCCATGGGCTATGTGCGCTCCGGCGCCAAGGATCACGGCCGCAAAAACCAGATCGAGGGCGCCCTCTCCGCGGGGGACAAGGTGGTGGTGGTGGAGGATCTGATCTCCACCGGCGGCAGTGTTATCGAGGTGGTGGAGATCCTGCGTGAGGCCGGCGCGGAGGTGCTGGGCATCGTGAGCATCTTCACCTACGGGATGCAGAAGGGTCTCGACCGTCTGGCCGCCGCCCATGTGAAGAACGTGAGCCTCACCAATTTCGATGTGATCGCCCAGGTGGCCGCCGAGGAGAACTACATCGCCCCCGAGGACGTGCAGCGCCTGATCGCCTTCCGCAACAACCCCTCCGACGAGAGCTGGATTGGAGGCAGGGCTTGAGAAACCTCATGGACATCCTCGACCTCTCCGTGGAGGAGATCGGGGAGCTGATCGATACGGCGGAGGACATCATCGCCGACGGGAAGAAGTACAGCGAGGTCTGCCGTGGCAAGAAGCTGGCGACGCTCTTCTTTGAACCCTCCACCCGCACCCGGCTGAGCTTCGAGGCGGCCATGTACGAGCTGGGCGGCCATGTGCTGGGCTTCTCCTCCGCCGACAGCAGCTCCACCACCAAGGGCGAGAGCCTGGCGGACACCGTGCGTGCCGTGGGCTGCTACGCGGACATCATCGCCATGCGCCACCCCAAGGAGGGCGCGCCCGTGGTGGCCGCCCGCACCGCCGGGGTGCCGGTGATCAACGCCGGCGACGGCGGACACTGCCATCCCACCCAGACGCTGGCCGACCTGCTGACCATCCACCGGGAGAAGGGCAGCTTCGAGAATCTGACCATCGGTCTCTGCGGCGATCTGATGTTCGGCCGCACCGTCCATTCCCTGATCCACGCCATGTCCCGCTATCAGGGCGTGAAGTTCGTGCTGATCTCCCCGGAGGAGCTGCGGGTGCCCGACTACATCCTCACGGATGTGCTGGAGCCGCTGGGCATACCCTACCGGGAGACCCGCTCTCTGGAGGAGTCCATCCCCGAGCTGGACATCCTCTACATGACGCGGGTGCAAAAGGAGCGCTTCTTCAACGAGGAGGACTACGTCCGTCTCAAGGACACCTACATTCTCGCCCCGGAGAAGCTCCGCAGCGCGAAGAAGGATCTATGCATCATGCACCCCCTGCCCCGCGTGAACGAGATCTCCACGGCGGTGGACGACGACCCCCGCGCCTGCTACTTCAAGCAGGTGCTCAACGGAAAATATATGCGCATGGCGCTGATCATGAAGCTGCTGGAGGTGAAGGTATGATCATCGGAGAGATCCGCGACGGCATTGTGCTCGACCACATCACCGCCGGACGCTGCATGGAGATCTATAAGGTGCTCCATCTGGATGAGCTGGACTGCACCGTGGCCATGATCAAGAACGCCGAGAGCGAGAAAATGGGACGCAAGGACATCATCAAGGTGGGCCAGGTGATGGATCTGGACTTCGATGTGCTGGGCTACCTGGACCCGGGCATCACGGTGAATATCATCCGCAACGGCGAGCGGGTCAAGCGGGAGAAGCTCACGCTGCCCCGGCACATCAAGGGCATCATCCGCTGCACCAACCCCCGCTGCATCACCTCTTCCGAGCGCGGTCTGGTGCATGAGTTCAAGCTCACCGACCCGGAGCGGCGCGTCTACCGCTGCGTCTACTGCGAGAGCGAAGCGGGACGGCAGGAGTAAAAGAGCATAGGACGGCAAAAAAGCCCCGGCACTTTTGTGCCGGGGCTTTTCCCTGTGTCGTTCCTCACTCCCGGACCACCCGCATGGCGGGGGCTTTGACGCCCTGCCGGGCGAAGGCGGCGGCGACGGACTCGGTGAGATCGTAGTAAATGTCCCAGTAGTCCCCGTTGTTGCACCAGGCCCGGAGGGTAAAGGTCAGGCTGTCCCTGTCCGCGCCGGTGAGCCGGGCAAAGGGGGCCGGGTCGGAGAGCACCCGCTCGTCCCGGGCCATGGCCTCCTTCAGAATATCGCAGACCACGCCGCTGTCCTCGTCCCGGCCGGTGACGAAGGTCAGATCTACCCGGCGCAGCTTCTCGGCGGAGTAGTTGACCACGTTGGCGTTCATGAGCGTGCCATTGGGCACGGTGATGCGCTTGTTGTCCAGGGTGAGGATCACGGTGTAGAAGAGCGTCACCTCCTGCACCGTGCCGCTGACGCCGGCGGCGTCCACATAGTCGCCCTCCCGGAAGGGGCGGAAGATCATGAGCATGATGCCTCCGGCCAGGTTGGAGAGGGAGCCCTGGAGGGCGAGACCCACGGCCACGCCGGCGGAGGCCAGCACGGTGAGCACGGAGGCCATGGGCACGCCGAGGATGCCCACGATGGAGATGGCGAGAATGACGATCAGCACGCCCTGGGCGGCGGAGTGGGCGTAGTGCTGCACGGACGGCTCCATCCGCCTGTAGCCCCGGCTTTTTTCCAGCAGGGCGAGGATGCGCCGGATGAGGTAGCGTCCGGCTCCGTAGGCCAGCAGGGCGCCCAGGATCCGCTTGCCCATGGCGATGGCAAAGGTGGCGAGGGCGATCATAGTGTTTTCCATGGAACAGACTCCTTCGTATAGTGTCTCGGTATCCTTTTCTACCATATCCCGGGATATTTGTCCAGAGAAAGAGGGCGGTACGGGAGAAAAAGATGGGAGCGGGGGGTGGATTATTCCGGAAAAGATGGTATAATAGGCGCGGACAGGAAATATCTGCCGCGCCCCTGCCGGGGCGCGGGAAACCAAGAATTATAAAGGGAGGAAACCGTCATGCCCCTTGTGAACACCCGGGAGATGTTTGCCAAAGCCTACGACGGCGGTTACGCCGTGGGCGCTTTCAATGTGAACAATATGGAGATCGTGCAGGGAATTACCGAGGCCGCCGCCGAAGTGAATGCCCCGCTGATCCTCCAGGTATCGAAGGGCGCCCGCGCCTATGCCAATCACACCTATCTCATGAAGCTGGTGGAGGCCGCCGTCATCGAGACGGGGCTGCCCATCGCGCTGCATCTGGACCATGGCGACAGCTTTGAACTCTGCAAGAGCTGCATCGACGGGGGCTTCACCTCCGTGATGATCGATGGCAGCAGCCTGCCATTCGAGGAAAATATCGCCCTGACGAGGCAGGTGGTGGAGTACGCCCGCCCCCGCGACGTCACCGTGGAGGCAGAGCTGGGCACCCTGGCGGGCGTGGAGGACGAGGTGAACGTCTCCGCCGAGGACAGCTCCTACACCCGCCCCGAGGATGTGGAGGAGTTCGTCACCCGCACCGGCTGCGACTCCCTGGCCATCGCCATCGGTACCAGCCACGGCGCCTACAAGTTCAAGCCCGGCACCAAGCCCCAGCTCCGCTTTGACATTCTGGAGGATGTGTCCCGCCGCCTGCCCGGCTTCCCCATCGTGCTCCATGGCTCCTCCTCCGTGCCCCAGGAGTATGTGGAGATGGTGAACGCCTACGGCGGCGCCATGCCCGGCGCCATCGGCGTCCCCGAAGATCAGCTCCGCAAGGCCGCCTCCATGGCCGTGTGCAAGATCAACATCGACTCCGATCTGCGCCTGGTCATGACCGGCACCGTGCGGAAGTATATGGCCGAGCACCCTGCGGACTTCGACCCCCGGGCCTACCTGAAGCCCGCCCGTGCCAACATCCGGGAACTGGTGAAGCACAAGCTCATCGATGTCCTGGGCTGCGACGGCAAGGCCTGAAACATTTCCCCGACGGTGAAATGCCCCCGCTTTCGCCGGGGGTCCGTAAAACAGTGAAACCGATCTGTGAATGTTCACAGATCGGTTTTTATATGTTGCACTGGTGCGGCAGCGCCCAAGGCTCCCTTTACACAAGGGATGCTTTCGTGCGTCGCAATATTTTACACCGCACAATACATCCAGCCGGGATGTACAGAAGTGCGCCCTTTCGTTCCCTCTGGTTAACTCCCCGACAAACTGGAATTTATCGACAACTCCACTTATTTTACACCTTGCATATCTCCATATTTATCTTTCAGACTTTCTATTCCGCTAATTACAGAGAGGAAACATGATTGATCTGTATCCATTTCAAAAGAGAGAACATTATTAATGTCAGGCCTT
>JAQXJT010000028.1 GCA_029009095.1 bacterium | reverse complement strand
CCTGCGGTCAAGTCTTTTTCTGGCGCTAAAGAGCAGGTTATTATGGCAATGTATATTGTCACCAACGAAGGAAAAGGAGAATGGTTTACTGTTGAGGATGTAATCCATTTACTCATCAATATTTTTGAAGTTCCTGCGGATAGTGATAAAGTAAATGGTGTGTTCAAACGCAACAGGAGTATGTTTACATCCGAAAAGGCTCCCGAAAGTGGTCGTGCTTTGCGCAAAAAGCTTCTCTCAGGAGCAAAAGATTTCGCAATGGAGATTATCGAGAATAGCAAAGCAAAGTAAGTTGCCTCCAGTTTCCGTATTACGCAAAACAACAGGCATGACCGTCGTTGGTCATGCCTGTTGTCGTTCATTTTTTGCTTGTGTAGTGGTGGTCTTTTACCCTGTAAATCCGTTAAATTTTCTACTCCATTTTTACTCCATTGGCGTATGGATCCGCAGTGAAAACCGGTGGGTTTCATTCTGCCCGGTCTTCTATAAAAGTCATGTTTTCAAGCGTCGGCGGCTTTCATCACAGAATCGGAGATCCTTATGAAACCGGCTCGGATACGCCGATACCTAATTTCATATATCTTGGCTCCTCTTCGGTGATATTCTGATTTGTTATTATAACACCGGGCTCGGCCTTTGGCAAGTTCAGGCAAGGGCCGCGATCACCTTTTCCAGCCCCTCGAAGCACACCCGGGACACCCGCCCCAGCTCTCTGGCGAACTCCGCGCCGCCGCCGGTGAGCGCGTCGGACACCGCCTTGAGCAGCAGACAGGGCACGCCCATGCGCCGGCAGGTCAGCGTGATACCCGCGGCCTCCATATCGCAGATATCCGCGCCGAAGTCCCGCCGCAGCGCGCTTTTGGCCTCCGCGCTGTCCACGAATTTGTCCGCCGAGGCGCAGACCACCCGCCGCACGCCGGGGAGGGCCGCCTCGGAGAGTGCAAGGAGCGAAGGGGTGGTCTCCAGCAGGACGGCGGGCTGATCCGGGTAGCGGCCCCGGGGTAAATCCAGCCAGCCGGTGCTGTCGAAGTCATAGTGCACCACGCTCTCCACAATGCCCAGCTCCGCCGTGGCCATCTCCTCCGAGAGGGCGCCCACCACGCCGAAGTTCACGATCAGTTCCACGCCGAACCTGGCGATCAGCCAGGCCGTGGCCGCGGCCGCGGCGATCTCCCCCGCCCCGGCCTCCAGCACATAGAGCAGCGCCCCGCCGCGGCGGTAGAGGCGCACATGCTGCCCCTGCTCGCGTATCTCCTCCAGCGGCGCGCCGTAGCGCTCCAGCACCGCGTCGATCTCGATGGCTACCACCACGCCCACCCGAAGGGGGCGGCCGGTTTTTTCGTTCATTTTCTTCCTCCTGTCTCCGGAAAAGACCCCCGCACTCTTCCCGCAGGGAGAGTGTGGGGGTCGGTTTTTCTCTTACTCCGCCTCCGGGGCGTCCTCGTTCTCCTCCGCGGGGGCTTCGCTCCCCTCCTCAGGGGTCTCCGCCGTCTCCTCCGCTCCGGCTTCACCGCCGGAGAGAAGCTCCGCCTCGGCCTTCTGCACCTCGGGGGACTTTTCGGGCAGGGGCGGCAGGCACTTATGCTCGCAGAAGTAGGCAAAGTCCTCGCCGGTCATGGTCTCGTTGACCAGCAGATACTCCGCCAGCGCCACCAGCACATCCGAGTGCTCCCGCAGGATGCTCTCGGCCCTGGTGAGGGCCTGATCGAAGATCTTGCGTACCTCCTCGTCGATGATGCCCGCGGTCTCCTCGCTGTAGCTCTTGGTCTGGCCGAAATCCCGGCCGATGAAAATGCTGTGCTCGCTGCTGTCGAAGCTGATGGGGCCCAGCCGCTCGCTCATGCCGTAGACGGTGACCATCTTCCGGGCGGTGTCGCTGGCCTGCTGGATGTCCCCCTGGGCGCCGGTGGAAATATCGTCCAGGAAGAGCTTCTCGCTCACCCGGCCGCCCAGGGCCATGACGATGCTCTCGAACATTCCCTGCCGGGTCTGATAGCTCTGATCCTCCTCGGGCCGGAAGAGGGTGAAACCACCCGCCCCGCCCCGGGGGATGATGGTGATGTAGTGGACGGGATCCACATGCTTGAGGTAATAGCCCACCACCGCGTGGCCGGCCTCGTGGTAAGCGGTGAGCTTTCTGGCCTTCTCGCTGACCACCCGGCTGCGCTTCTCCGGGCCCATCTCCACCTTGAGGATGGCTTCCTCCATATCCTCCTGCCGGATGAAGCGCTGCCGCCGCCGCACCGCCAGCAGAGCCGCCTCGTTGAGCAGGTTTTCCAGATCCGCGCCGGTGAAGCCGATGGTGCCCCGGGCTATGCTCTTGAGATCCACATCGTCGCCCAGCATCTTGTTCCGGGCGTGGACCTTCAGGATCTCCTCCCGCCCCTTCACATCGGGCGCGCCCACATAGATCTGCCGGTCGAAACGGCCGGGACGGAGCAGGGCGTTATCGAGAATATCCGCCCGGTTGGTGGCCGCCATAACGATGACGCCGTCGTTGTCGTTAAAGCCGTCCATCTCCACCAGCAGCTGGTTGAGAGTCTGCTCTCTATCGTCGTGGCCGCCGCCCAGACCCCTGCCGCGCTGGCGGCCCACCGCGTCGATCTAGTCGATAAAGACGATGGCGGGCGCCACCTTTTTGGCCTGGTCGAAGAGGTCGCGGACGCGGCTGGCGCCCACACCCACATAGAGCTCCACAAAGTCGGAGCCGGAGATGGTGAGGAATTCCACATTGGCCTCCCCCGCCACCGCCTTGGCCAGCAGGGTCTTGCCGGTGCCCGGAGGGCCTACCAGCAGCACGCCCCGGGGAATGTGGGCGCCCATGTCGGTGTAGGCCTGGGGATTGCGCAGGAAGTCCACCACCTCCATGAGTTCTTCCTTCTCCTCGTCGGCTCCTGCCACGTCCGCGAAGGTCTTGCGGGTCTTTTCCTCGCTGCCCAGACGGGTACGGGCCTTGGAGAAGCGGGCCACGCCGCCCATGTCGCCGCCCTGGGCGCGCTTCATCATACTGAACCAGAACCCTCCAAAGATCAGCAGCATGAAGGCATAGGGCAGGAAGCTCAGCCAGATGGAGGGCTCCTCGGCGGGGATGTAGTCATACCTGGTGAGGATGCCTTCCTCCAGCTGCCGCTGGATCTCCCCGTTCAGATCGTTGTAGAAGGCGCTGAAGTTGGCGATCTCCACAGCGTAGAGATCCTGCCCGTCGGCGTCCTTCTCCCGCAGCTTCATCACCAGCTCGCCGCTGTCCATATCCAGACTGAAGGACTCCACCTTCTCCTCCCGGAAAAGGGAGAGCACCTCGGAGTACTCCAGCTTCCCCTCGGTGGAGCCGGTGTTGAGCATGGTGTACACAGAGGCCAGCAAAAGCACAAGCATCAGGCAGTAAAAGCCCAGCTGCCGGATCCTGTTGTTGTTGAAATTCTGATTCAAACCCAAATCACTTCCTGTCCCAGAGTCAAAAAACCGTTTATTCCTTTTTCTCCGCGCCGTCGGGCGCATAGACGGAGCTGCTCAGAATGCCAATGCAGGGCAAGTTGCGGTATTCCTCCGCGTAGTCCAGACCATAGCCCACCACAAAACCGTCGGGGATGTGGAAGCCCGTGTAGGCCACATCCAGATGGATGTCCTTATGCCGCCGCGCCTCCTTGTTGAGGAGCGTCACGATGCGCAGCGAGGCGGGGCGGCGGTTGCCCAGATAGCCCATCAGGTAGTTGAGCGTGATGCCGGTGTCCAGAATATCCTCCACCATGATCACATCCTTGCCCTCGATGTCCCGGGACAGATCCTTGATGATCTTCACCGCGCCGGTGGTCTGGGTGCCGCTGCCGTAGGAGGACACGGACATGAAATCCATGCTGCACGGGATGCTCACGGCGCGCACCAGATCCGCCATAAAGATGAAGCTGCCCTTCAGTATGCCCACAAAAACGGGGTCTTTCCCGGCGTAATCCCGGCTGATCTGTTCTCCCAGCTCTTTTACCCGCGCGTCGATCTCCTCTTTCGTATAGAGGACGCACTCCAGATCCTTCATCATACTCTCTCTTCCTCCGTGTTCTCTCTGTTTTTCCTGATGCTGACGCGCCAGTGTTCCTCCCCCGGCCGGGCCTTCGCCCGCAGCGCCTGCCCGAAGCCCCAGACCGCCAGCACGCCCTCGCTGTCCCGCAGCACGGGGATCTCCCCCCGCTGCTGCCGGGGTATCTTCGCGTCGATCATCAGTCGGCGCAGGGAACGGACGCCATCGCGGTGGGCCAGACGGATGCTGTCGCCCTCCCGCCGGGAGGAGACGGTGAGCGCTCCACATATCATGCCATAGGAAAAGGAAAAAGTGTTGAACGAACTTTGAATTTCGCTGCCCGCGGGCCTATACTCCGTAAAGACGGTAAACCCGGCTTCCTCCAGCGTCACGCTCTCCCCCGCTCGCAGCTCCCGGGGGGCGATCTCCCCGGGCGTTGCGCCAGGCGGCAGGAAGAAGAGCCGCTCATAGCGCCGCTCCGCCCGCAGTGAGGGCAGATCGAGTCCCGCCGAGGGAGAGTGGCTCTCCCACAGCGCCAGCACCGCGTCCCCCTCCCGGAGGGTGAGCCGCCGGCCCGCGGCCCGGTTCAGGATCCTCCGGCTCAGCGCCTTCGGCAGGGCGCACAGCCCCGGCAGGGAGAGACTCTCCCCGTCCCACAGCTCGCTCCACCGCTCCGCCGCCGCCGCTTCCAGATACGCCTCGTCCTCCCCCAGCCGCTCGCTCATGCGCAGGATGTTCTCCACGGCGGCGGAGTTCACGCTTTTGAGCGCCGGGATCGCCCCGTGGCGGATGCGGTTGCGGGCGGCATCGTCGGCGGCGTTGGTGGAGTCCTCCACATGGGGGATGCCCCGCTCCGCGAGGTAGTCCTCGATCTCCCGCCGGCCGGTGCGCAGCAGCGGGCGCACGATGTTCCCCCTCTGGCGGGGGATGCCCGTAAGCCCCCGGAGCCCCGTGCCCCGGGCCATGCGGAAGAGCACCGTCTCCGCCTGGTCCCCGGCGGTGTGGGCGGTGGCGATCAATTCCGCGCCGCAGCGCGCCGCGGCGCGGTGCAGGAATTCATACCGCGCCTCCCGGGCGGCGCTCTCCAGCGAGAGTCCGTCCCGCTCCGCCCGGCGGCGGATGTCCTCCCTCTCCGTATAGAGGGGCACGCCCCAGTCCGCGCAGAGGCTGCGGACGAAGCGCTCGTCCCGCTCGCTCTCCTCCCCCCGGAGACAGTGGTTGAAGTGGGCCGCAAAGAGTTCGTACTCCCCCCGCTCCCGCAGCAGCGAGAGCAGGCACACCGAGTCCGCCCCGCCGGACACCGCGCAGAGCACCCGGCTGCCCGCAGGCAGCAGGGAGACATCCAGCAGCTCAGCCCTCATCCCGGCTGATCTCCGCGTTGACGAAGGAGGTGTACTCGCCCTGCCAGATCAGGTAGTCCTTGCCGGTCTCGCCGTGGCGGTTTTTCAGCACGATGGCCTCGGCCAGATTGGGGTTTTCGCACTCCTCTTTGTAATACCCTTCCCGGTAGATGCCGATGACGATGTCCGCGTCCTGCTCGATGGAGCCGGATTCGCGGAGGTCAGAGAGCCGGGGGCGTTTGTCCTCCCGGGTCTCGTTGCTTCTCGAGAGCTGGCTCAGGCAGATCACCGGCACATTGAGCTCCTTGGCCATGATCTTGATCATACGGCTGATGTCCGACACCGCCTGGGTGCGGCTCTCGTTGCTCCAGTTGTGGCCGCTGCCGGAGGACTGCATCAGCTGCAAATAGTCGATGACCACCAGCCCCAGATTGTCCAGACGGCGGCACTGGGCGTTCATCTCCGCCACGGAGAGGGTGGGGTTGTCGTTGATGCGGATGTCCGTGGTGGAGATGCTGTTGGCCGCCTGAGCCGCCCGCCGCCACTCCTCCACGCTGAGGTTGCCGGTGATCAGATGTCCCAGGGAGATGCGCCCCTCGGCGCTCAAAAGCCGCTGCACCAGCTGCTCCCGGCTCATCTCCAGGGAGAACACGGCCACGGTCTTTTTGCTGTCCCGGGCCGCCGCCATGGCCATGTTCAGCGCCAGGCTGGTCTTGCCCATGCCGGGCCGGGAGGCCACCAGAATGAAGTCGGAGTTGTTGAGACCCATGAGCCGCCGGTCCAGATCCCGCAGTCCCGTGCTGAGACCGGGGACGCTCTTGCCGCTCTGGGCCAGCTCCGAGAGGTGGGCGTAGACCGTCTGCACCACCTGGGAGGCGGGCACCAGTCCGCCGATGACCCGGCCCTGACGGAGGGCGTAGATCTTCTTCTCCGCCAGATCCAGCACATCCCCGGCGCTGCTGCCGCTGCCCGCCGCCGCGTCGATGACCTCGTCGCAGGCGGTGATCAGGCTGCGCAAAAGCGCCTGATCCCGGACGATCTGGACATACTTCATCACATTGGCGCTGGTGGGCGTGACCTCCATCAGCTCCCGCACATAGCGCTGGGAGCTCTCCTCCCGGTACACGCCCCGCACCTTCATCTGGTTGAGCACCGTCACCGGGTCGATGGTCATGGCATAGGTGAACATCTGGTAGATGGTGTCGAAGATCTCCCGGTTCTGATCCAGATAGAAGTCCTCCGAGTGGAGAACGGCCAGTATTTCGGAGATACAGTGGGGGTCGATCAGGCAGGAACCAATCACCGCCTGCTCCGCCTCCGGCGCCCAGGGCTTTTTCCGTCCCGTCAGTTCATCCATTTTCCCTCACCCTGCCTTTGTAAAAGTCTTGTTGCCGTTCGCCGGGCCTCCTCAGCCCTCCACCACCAGCAGATTGACCGTCCCATCGATGCCGTAGCCAAACTTGCACTTCACCGAGTAGCTGCCGTAGGCCTTGATGGGCTCGGACTGCACCAGCTTGTTCTTCTCGATCTCCAGCCCGTGCTGTTCCTTCAGCGCGTCGCAGATCTCCTGGGAGGTAACGGCGCCGAAGAGCTTGCCGTTGGCCCCGGCCCTGGCCCGGACCGTGACCACCACGTCCTTCAGCCGCGCGGCATTTTCCGCGGCGGCGGCCCGCTCCCTGGCCTCCTGGGCCTTCTTCGCCTTCTCCCTGAGCGCCAGCGCGTTCATGTTGTCCCGGTTGGCCTCCACGGCCAGATTGCGGGGCAGGAGGTAGTTCCGGGCGTAGCCGTCGGAGACCTCTTTCATCTCGCCCTTCTTGCCCTGGCCGCGCACATCCTGCTGAAAAATCACTTTCATATCGTTGCTCCTTTCCGGCGGGGCGGGCCCCGCCGACGAAATATATCTGTATCTTACTGATCGGTGTCCAAATAGTGGTCGATGGCCGCGAACAGCCGGTTGGTGGCGTCCCGCAGCGTGACGCCGCCCAACTGCGCCCCGGCGGCGGACTTGTTGCCCCCGCCGCCCAGCTCCTCCAGCAGCACCTGCACATTGATGCTGCCGATGCTTCTGGCGGAGAGGTCGATATCCCCGGCGGCGGTGGGGTAGATGACCACCGAGGCGGTCACATCGTGGATGTTCAGCAGCTCGTCGGCGGCCTGAGAGGCCACCACCCGGTTTTGCGGTGTGGTGGGCACCGCCACGGCCACGCCCCGGTAGATCTTGGCGGTGCGCAGGATCTCGTAGCGCTCCAGCGTCTCCTCCATGCCGTTTTGCAGCAGCAGCTTCACCCGGGTGGTGTCCGCCCCGCAGCGCTGGAGGTAGGCCGCCGCCGCGAAGGTGCGCTCCACGGTGCGAATGGTGAAATTCTTGGTGTCCATGACGATGCCGCTGAGCACCGCGTCCGCCTCCTCCGGGAGGATGTCCTCGTCGTCCAGCAGCCGTTCCATGATCTCCGCCGTAAGCTCGCAGGCGGAGGAGGCGGCGGGCTCATAGTAGGACATGACGGGGTTCTCGATATAGGTGGCCGCCCGGCGGTGGTGGTCGATGATGGCGATCTTCCCGCAGCACTCCAGCATGGCGCGATCCTCCACCTGTTCGGGGCGGTTGGTGTCCACGATGACCAGCAGGGAATTCTGATCCGCCCGGGCCGCCGCCTCGGCGGGGCTCAGCAGCGTCTCGGCGTACTCGGGCAGCACGCAGAGCCTGTCCAGCAGCCGCACAGAGGCGTTGGGGCCGTCCCCCAGCACGATGTTGGCGCTCTTGCCCAGCTTTCGGGCAATGCAGCAGATGCCCGCCGCCGCGCCGATGGTATCCAGATCGGCGTAGCGGTGGCCCATCACAAAGATGTGGGAGGCCTCCTCCATGAGCCGGGAGAGGGAGTGGGCCATGACGCGGGTACGCACCCGTCCCCGGCTCTCCACCTCGGCACCACGGCCGCCGTAAAATTCAAAGTTGAAGCGGTTTTTGACCACCGCCTGGTCGCCGCCCCGGCTCAGAGCCATCTCCGCCGCCAGCGAGGCGAAGTGGAAGCCCTCGGCGAAGTTTTCCCCGTCGATGCCCACGCCGATGGAGGCGGTGGCCTGGACGCTGCTGCCGGTCTCCACCTTCCGGATCTCCTCCAGCAGCGAGAAACGGCTCTGAAGGATGGCCGGGAGGTGCCGCCGCTCAAAAAGGAAGAGGTAGCGGTCCCGGTCGGTGCGGCGCATCAGCCCGTCCATCCCCTGGCTCCACTTCTCCATCACATCGTCCATCCTCCCCCGCAGCTCCATCCGCTGCCTGTCGGAGAGGGGCTTGAGCAGCTCCTCATAATTATCCACGATGATGAGCATTTCCACGGGCCGGGAATCCTGGTACTCCCGCCGCGTGTCCTCCCGCTCGGTCACATCCAGGAAATAGAGGACGCCCATGCCGTTGTTCTCCCCGGCCAGATGCCCGCAGAGCTGGTACTCCCGCTCCTGCAGCGCAAGCAGCTCCGGCATCTTCTCCTCCCCGTCCAGCAGCCAGCGGACGGACAGAGTGGGGAGCAGCTCTCCCAGCCGCTTTTCCTGCTGCCGCTCGCCCCCGCAGAGGTTCCAGAAGGCGTCGTTGCCCCAGAGCACCTTCCCGTCCCCGCAGGAAAAGGCCGCCATGGCCAGGGGAAAGCGGATCAGCATACTGTTGGTGGATGACTCTATATTATAGGTCATGTCCTCCAGCAGCCTGTCCACCTCCTGCTGCCGCCGCCGGCGGTCCCAGCACACATACCCGTAGGCGATGAGCACCGCCGCGGCTTCCGCCGCAGCGGCCTGCCAGGGGGCCACGAGCAGGGTGAACACCGTAAAAAGGAACAGCAAAGCCAGATAAAGGCGCAGAGAGGGAAGATAGATCTCCCGCAGCTTTTTGTTCATGGCTTTCCCCTCCATTTCTATTGTTGGATTCATGGCCAGTTCACGACCATCATATCAATATATCATAGCATTTCTCTATATAAAGAGCAAGAAAAACTGCAGGAAGTTTCCGTATTTTCCTCTCCGACGGGGAAATTCTATCCCGCTCTCCGTCAAAAAACACGCCCCGCGCATAGTTTTTGCCGCCGGAGGGGATACTGAAAGCAAACAAACGGGAAAGGAAGGCAGGATCTATGAAAGCGGTCATTCTCTCCGGAGGACAGGGCAAGCGGCTGCAAAGCGTCACCGGAGGGCTCATCCCCAAACCCATGGCCCCCGTGGGCGGGAAGCCCGTGCTGGAATACACCCTGGAGCGTCTCGCCGCGGCGGGGGTGCGGCAGGTCTGCTGCACGCTCTGCTGTCTGGGAGAGGTCATCGAGGAGCACTTCGGGAACGGGCAGAAGTGGGGGGTGGAGCTCAGCTACCACCGGGAGGAGAAGGCCCTGGGCACCGCCGGGGCGGTGCGGAGCTGTCTGGACTTTCTGGGGGACGAGAGCTTCCTGGTGCTCTCCGGAGACGCCCTCTTCGACTTTGACCTGCGCCGGCTCATGGACTTTCATCTGGAGGGGGACGCCGCCGTATCGATGGCCCTCTACTCCCACCCCAGCCCCCTCTCCTACGGGCTGGCCCTCACCGACGGGGTCGGGCGCATCCGCTGCTTCCTGGAAAAGCCCGACTGGAGCCATGTGGTCACCGATTTGGTGAACACGGGCATTTACGCCATGGAGCCCCGGGTGCTCCGGGAGATCCCCCCGGACACTCCCACGGACTTCTCCAGGGAGCTTTTCCCCGCCCTGCTGCGCCGGGGCGAGATCCTCCGGGGCCTGCCCATGGAGGGCTACTGGCGGGACATCGGGGAGCCGGAATCCTATTATCAGGCCAATCTGGACGTGGTGCAGGGGCGCTTCCCCACCCGCCGCCGCGCTCCCACCCGGCCCGCCCCCGCCCCGATGGGCCGGGAGAGGCACACCGTAGCCGTGTCCACCCCCCGCCGGGCCGCCCTGATGCGCCAGCTCTCCGTGATGCTGATGGAGAGCGGCGCGGACTTCAGCGACGGCATCACCCTCCACAAGGGGGGAAGCACCGTCCACATCGCCCCGGACAGCGCCGGGGAGCGGCTGCTGGTCAGCTCCGACGACGCGGGCGAGGCCGAGCGCTACGGAGAGCTGGCCCGGCGGCTGGAGCGGAACGGGGGAAAGCCCGAGGGAGACCGGGGCTATTTCCACCCAAAAGGCGCAGATGAATAAAATACAGGGCGATTGGGAGGGACTTTCCGCCCCCCATCCCCCGCTCTCCCCCTCCCTCCTCCGGGCTGTTTAGTAATTTCGCTTAAACAGACCGGATATTTTTGTTTTGTTTTCGTAAAAATCATGTCTTGACGAATTTGCATGTAGCTCGTATAATCTCCATCACAAACGAAAAATTATTCATTTGTGGAGGAAATGAAGAAATGAAAAAGCTCACCAAGATCCTGGCGCTGTCTCTGGCGCTGTGCATGGTTCTGGCTCTCTGCGCCTGCGGCGGCGCCAAGAAGGAAGAGGCCCCCGCCGAGGGCGCTTCCAAGGGCAAGCTGACCATGGCCACCAATGTGGACTTCCCCCCCTACGAGTACTACGACGATGAGACCGGCGAAGCCACCGGCATCGATGTGGAGCTGGTGAAGATGGCCTGCGAGAAGATCGGCTACGAGGTCGAGGTCGTGGACATGGACTTCGGCAGCGTGGTCTCCGGCGTGGCCACCGGTAAGTATGACATCGGCGCCGGCGCCATCACCATCACCGAGGAGCGCAAGCAGAGCGTGGACTTCGCCACTCCCTATGAGACCACCGTGCAGATGATCATCACCCTCAAGGGCAGCGAGCTGACCGAGGGCGCGCAGCTGGAGGCCGAGGGCGCTTCCTACAAGATCGCCGTGCAGCAGGACACCACCGGCGACTACTACGCCTCCGACCTGGAGACCGCCGGTAAGGCCACCGTGGAGCGTTACAAGTCCGCCGCCGACGCCGTTCTGGCTCTGACCAGCGGCAAGGTGGACTGCGTTGTGGTGGACGGCGGCCCCGCCGCCGAGTTCGTGGCCCGGGACGACACCCTCACCACCTTTGAGAGCGCCTGCACCAAGGAGGAGTACGGCTTCTGCTTCGCCAAGGACAACACCGAGCTCTTCGAGGCCTTCGACGCCGCTCTCAAGGAGATGCTGGCCGACGGCACCGTGGACGCCGTGTTCGCCAAGTACAAGGGCTGATTCGGTAAGACAAAACGTGTCCCGGGTGCTCCCGGGACACGTTTCCGCAGAATGTACAGGAAGAGATCCGGCGCGTGGCCGCCGGGTTTCTTTTCCGTACCGGCAGGCAGGGCAGGGGCTTGCTCCTGCCGTTTCTCCGTATGGGGGACCATACGGGAGAGGCAGGCCCCTGTCCTGCCGGAAGGAGAGATAACTTGGGCTTTTTTGAGAACATAAAGACGTCGCTGGCGCTCCGCTTTGAGAAGCTGGCGGCGGAGTTTCACCTGAACTTCATTCAGGGCGATCGGTGGAAGTTCCTGTTGCAGGGTCTGGGCACCACCATGGTCATCACCGTGCTGGCGCTGCTGCTGGGTGTGGCGCTGGGCATCGTCATCGCCATGGTGCGCTCCACTTACGACAAGACCGCCGCCAGCGCCCGGCCGGGTCTGGGGCGGAAGATCCTGGGCTTCTTCAACGGCTTTTGCAAGGTCTACATCACCGTCTTCCGGGGCACCCCCGTGGTGGTGCAGCTGATGATCATCTACTTCGTGATCTTTGCCTCCTCGGACAACGGCGTGCTGGTGGCCTCGCTGGCCTTCGGTCTCAACAGTGCCGCCTATGTGGCGGAGATCATCCGCGGCGGCATCATGTCCATCGACAACGGCCAGTTCGAGGCCGGCAGCTCCCTGGGCTTCAACTATCTGCTGACCATGCGCTACATCATCATCCCCCAGGTGGTCAAGAGCGTCCTGCCCAGCCTGGCCAACGAGTTCATCGCGCTGCTGAAGGAGACCAGCGTGGCCGGCTATGTGGCCGTGCGCGATCTGACCAAGGCCGGCGATATCATCCGCGGCCGCACCTTCTCCCCCTTCATGCCCCTGCTGGCCGTGGCGCTGATCTATCTGGTGCTGGTGCTGTTCTTCACCTGGCTGATCGGCAAGATGGAAAGGAGACTGAGAAACAGTGAAAGATGAAGTCCTGATCCAGGTCACCGATCTGATGAAGACCTACACGGGCAAGAACACCGTCCACGCCCTGGCGGGCGTGGACGCCCAGATCCACCGGGGCGAGGTGGTGGTGGTCATCGGCCCCTCGGGCAGCGGCAAGTCCACCTTCCTGCGCTGTCTGAATTTACTTGAATTTCCCACCTCGGGTGTGGTAAACTTTGAGGGTACGGATATTACCGACCCCGCGGTGGATATCAACAAGCACCGGCAGAAGATGGGCATGGTGTTCCAGCACTTCAACCTCTTCCCCCATATGACCGTGCTGGACAATATGACGCTGGCGCCCATCAAGCTGCTGAAAAAGTCCAAAGAGGACGCCGAAGAACGGGCCATGACGCTGCTGGAGCGGGTGGGCCTGTCCGACCGTGCCCACAGCTATCCCAGCCAGCTCTCCGGCGGGCAGAAGCAGCGCGTGGCCATCGTCCGCTCGCTGTGCATGGACCCGGAAGTGATGCTCTTCGACGAACCCACCAGTGCGCTGGACCCGGAGATGGTCGGTGAGGTGCTGGATGTGATGAAGGAGCTGGCCCGGGAGGGCATGACCATGGTGGTGGTCACCCACGAGATGGGCTTTGCACGGGAGGTGGGCGACCGGGTGCTCTTCATGGCGGACGGCAAGCTGCTGGAAGAGGGCAGCCCCGAGGCGATCTTCAACCATCCCCAGCACCCCCGGCTCCAGGACTTCCTGGCCAAGGTGCTGTAATCCCCTTCCAAAAAAGCGGGGTCAGCCGTGCCCACAGGGGGCGCGGCGGCCCCGTTTTGTGTTTCCCGAAAGGAGAATTTATCATGAAACACATCATACCTGTCTGTCTCGCGCTGGCGCTGCTGCTGGCGCTGGGCGGCTGCGGCAGAGAAAAGGAGCCTGTCACCGTCTCCGAGCCTCCCACCGGGGAGGCCACCACGCCTCCCAGTCAGGCCCCCGCCGCCGCGACCCCCGCGGGGAAAAGCTGCGGGGAGAGCGTGACATGGCGCTGCGAAAACGGGGTGCTCACCGTCTCCGGCAGCGGCCCCATGGATGATTTCGCCGTGCTCTCCGCCCCCTGGGACGGGGACGGCACCGCCTTCTCCGTGAAGGAGCTGGTGGTGGAGGAGGGCGTCACCTACCTGGGCGCCAACTCTTTCGCCGCCTGCTGCAACCTCACCTCCGTCTCCCTGCCCGGTTCTCTGCGCGCCGTGGGCGCTTTTGCCTTCGCCGACTGTCTGGCGCTGGAGAGCATCGCCCTGCCCGCCTCCCTACGCAGCATTGACGAGGCCGCCTTTTCCGGCTCCGCCCTCACAGCCGTGACGCTGCCCGAGGGGCTGGCCCGGCTGGGGAACGGCGCTTTCTCCAACTGCGGCGCTCTCGCCGCCGTCACCGTCCCCGACAGCCTGCTCACCCTGGGCGAGGATGTGTTCGCCGGGTGCGAAGCGCTCGACGCCGTGAATGTCCACGCCGGCGCGCCCGCCGAGACGCAGCTGAAGGACGCCGGGCTGGGGGATATGCTCCGCGTGGCCGGCGCGGCCAACACCGCGCCCGGCTGGGAGGGCCGGGACGGTCTGGTGAGCTGGTCTATCCGGGACGGCGTGCTGCGCGTGGGCGGCGCGGAGGAGATCCCCGCCTATGCCGCCAGCGGCTTCCACGCGGCCCCCTGGGCGGCCATGGCCCCGGCCATCCGGGCGCTGGAGCTGGAAGAGGGCGTCACCTCCGTGGGCGACTACGCTTTCTGGAACTGCACGGAGCTGCAGGCCGTCCGCTTCCCCGAGACGCTCGTCTCCATCGGCGACTACGCCTTCGGTGCCTGCGAGTCCCTCTCGGAGCTTCCTCTGCCCCAGAGCCTCCGCAGCATCGGCAAGTGCGCTTTCAGCTTCTGTCAAAGCCTTACGGAGATCACCCTCCCCGAGGGACTGGAACGGCTGGGTGACGACGCCTTCCAGATGTGCACCGCCGTCCGCAGCGTCACCGCCTACGCCGCCCTGACGGACATCGGCCCCGGTGCCTTCGCTTTCGGCGGCGAGGAGGCCCCCGCGGTCAATGTCCCCGCCGGTTCCGCCGCCGCCAAGGCCCTGTCGGAGGGCTGAGTCAAGCTAAGTCATGCAAAAAGAGCCTGCTTCCAAAGGGGAAGCAGGCTCTTTTCTTCTTCCCGCGGCGCTTTTCCGGCCCTCAGCAGATCCGGCAGCGCTCCTCTCCCCGCAAAAAGGCGGCGATATTCCCGCCCACCAGCGCGGCCCTCTTCTCAAAGGCTTCGTGGGTGGCAAAGCCGATGTGGGGCGTAAAGACGCAATTGGGCGCGCCCAGCAGCGGCTCCTCTCCCAGCGGCGGCTCCGCATGGAACACATCCACTCCCGCCCCGGCCAGATGGCCGCTCTCCAGCGCCTCCCGCAGCGCCGCGCTGTCCACCACATCGCCCCGGGCGGTGTTCAGCAGCAGCGCGCCCGGTTTCATCATGGCCAGCTGCTCCCGGCCGATCATGCCCCGGGTCTCCGGCGTCAGGGGGGTGTGCAGCGAGACGATGTCGCTCTCACGCAGCAGCTCCTCCAGCGTCACGCTCTCCGCCCCGCTCACGGGCCGCCCGGAGCGGTTGCAGGCCAGCACCCGGCAGCCAAAGGCCCCCGCCAGGGCGCAGACCCGGCTGCCAATGGCCCCCGAGCCCACCACGCCGAAGGTCTTGCCCTCCAGCTCCCGGCCAATGAGGCCGTCCCGGACGCCGCCGTCCCGGCAGCGCTCCTCCACGGCGGGCAGCCGGCGCAGCAGGGAGAAGAGCAAGCCGAAGGTCAGCTCCGCCACCGCCGTCGTGGCGTAGCCCGCACAGTTGCATACAGCCACGCCCCGTTCCCGGCAGCAGTCCACATCCACATGGTCCACCCCGGTGAATGCCACGCAGAGGAGCTTCAGACTGTCGCAGCGCTCAATGGCCGCCCGGGGGAATGGCAGGTTGGCCAGCACGGCGATCTCCGCCCCGGCGCAGCGCGCTCCCAGCGCCTCCGGCTCCGTCACCCTGTCAGGGTAGCACACGACCTCTGTTTCGGCTCCGGCCGCGCCCCGCAATATCTCCCGCACCCGCTCCGCCGGAATCCCCAGCGGCTCCAGCACCACAATTTTCATGGCGTTCCGCCTCCTGTTTTCGTTTTCCCCACTATACCCGCCCCCCTCTCCTTTGGCAAGGAAAATTTTTCCCGCCGCCCCCCTTGACAAATCGGAAAATTGGTGTATTGTATTAGTTACTTAATACAATCATGCAAAGGAGGAGCTTATGGATTTCCGTCTGAAGGATTCCCGCCCCATCTGGCAGCAGTTGGCCGAGCAGCTGCGGCGGCGGATCGTAACGGGCGTCTACGCTCCCGGCGGCCGCTTCCCGCCAGTGCGGGAGCTGGCGGCGGAGGCGGGGGTAAACCCCAACACCATGCAGCGGGCGCTCACCCAGTTGGAGAGCGAGGGGCTGCTGGTGACCAACCGCACGGCGGGGCGCTGCGTCACGGAGGAGGCGTCCGTCATTGAGGGGACGAGAGAGCGTCTGGCCGGGGAACTGGCGGACGAATTTGCGGAGGATATGGGAATGTTGGGCTACAGCCGTTCGGAGGCAGCCGCGTTCCTGACGAGAGAAAGGGAGTAAAGACATGTATTTGGTAGAATGTACAGATCTTCGGAAGAGTTACAGCGGTCATCCGGCCCTGGACGGCGTGGATCTCCGGCTGGAGCGGGGCAAGATCATCGCGCTGGCGGGGCCCAACGGCAGCGGCAAGACCACGCTGATCAAGATCCTCAACGGCCTTTTGCAGCCGGACAGCGGCCGGGTGACCATCGACGGCCACGCCCCCGACCGCTACACCCGCTCCATTGTGAGCTATCTCCCCGACCGGGATTATTTCGCCGAGTGGATGACCATTCGGGACATTATGGACTACTTTGCGGACTTCTACGCGGACTTCGACCGGCAGAAAGCGGACGATATGTGCCGCACGCTGGAGCTTCAGCCCGCCATGAAGATCAAGAACCTGTCCAAGGGCACCCGGGAGAAGATGCAACTGATGCTGGTCATGTCCCGGAAGGCGTCCCTCTATCTGCTGGACGAGCCTCTGGCGGGGGTGGACCCGGCGGCCCGGGACTTCATCCTGCACACCATCCTCACCAGCTACAACGACGCCGGCTCGGTGCTGATCTCCACCCACCTGATCAGCGATGTGGAGCAGGTGCTGGACGAGGTGATCTTCCTGAAAGAGGGCAAGGTCATCCTCCACGAGAACACCGATGATCTGCGGCAGCGGGAAAATCGGAGCGTGGATGAGCTGTTCCGGGAGATGTTCCGGGTGCAGAGCTGGAAGGAGGAGGAATAAACATGGTCGCCAAACTGACAAAACACGAGCTTCGCTCTTACTGGAAAACCTTTCTGCCCCTCTGGGGCGCCATGCTGGTGCTGGCGGTGATCAACGGCTTTACGCTGCGCACCATGCAGGATGTGGAGGGCGCCATGGGCTTTTTCACCCATGTGGTGCCGCTGCTGGTGCTCTTCGGGATGCTGGTGGCCACCTGTGTGCTGACGCTGGTGCTGGTGCTGCAGCGGTTCTACCGGGGTCTGCTGGGCAGCGAGGGCTATCTGGCCTTCACGCTGCCGGTGAGCCGCCGCCAGCTCATCGCCTCCAAGCTCATCTCCTCCCTGGTGGTGGAATTCCTCAGCGTTCTGGTGGTGTGTCTCACCTTCCTGCTGCTGGGTCTGGTACTCACCGAGGCAGATATTTTCGCCGGTTTCGGGGAGCTCTTCACCATGCTTCGGAAGTTGTTCGCGGAGATGCCCCACGAGAGCTGGATGACCGTGCTGTTCTGTACGGAGGGCCTGGTCCTGACCGTGGTGGGCGCCGCCCTGGGCACGCTGCACTTCTACGCGGCCATGTCTCTGGGCCACCTTTCCGGAAAATACCGTATGCCCCTCTCCGTGGTGGCCTATGTGGTGCTGAGTGTCGCAGGGAGCTGGGTCATGACGCTGCTGGGGCAGTTGGGCGTGGAAGCCGGTCTCTTCCGCCATCTCGAAGTCCTGATGGACTCCTCCTCCATCCTGAAGAGTATGACGCTGGGCATGGGTGTGGCCATCCTGCTGGATCTGGCCGGGGCCGTCATTCTCTGGGCTGTCACCGAGTACATTCTGGAAAAGAAGCTCAACCTTGAGTAAAAAACGGCCCGCGCCCCCCGGGGCGGGGACGCGGGGCGCAGCGAAGCCCGGACGCCGGCACGGCGTCCGGGCTTTGCTGCCCGTTGGAGGCGCGCTTATTTCTCCTCTCCGATCTGGATGGTGTGGAAGCCCTCCCCATGAACCTCCCTGGACTCCAGCACGATCAGGAAGGACCGGGGATCCACGGCCTTCACCGCTTTCCGGATCAGATACATCTCCTTGTTGCTGCACGCGCAGATGACCATCTGCCGCTCGGCCCCCCGGTATCCGCCCCGCGCGCCGACGATGGTACTCCCCCGCTGGCAGGCCCGGTCGATCTCCTGGCAGATCTCCTCTCCGCGGCCGGTGATGATCATGGCCATTTTCCCGGCGTTGGCACCGTACATGACCTTATCCACCACAATGGAGAAAATGTAGCTCACGATCATGCCGTAGATCACCCCGTCCATATCCCGGAAGAGGACGCCGCCCAGCAGAATGATCCCCGCGTCGCACAAAAAGGCGATATTCCCCAGGGACAAATGGGGTCTGAGCGTCTTGACCGCCATGATGATAAAGTCCATGCCGCCGGTGGAGGAGTTCCGGGTGTAGATGATGGCATAGCCCAGCCCGGCGAAGATGCCCGTGCAGAGCGCCGCCAGGAGCCGGCTCCCGCCGTAGACGGGGAACAGGGGCGCCACATAGTCGATGATCAGGGACGAGATCGCCATGCACCTAAGAGAGCTCGCCAGGAACTTCCGCCCCAGGCGGCGATAGCAGAGCACGGCCACGGGCATGTTGAGCAGGATGGTGGAAAGCCCGATGGGGATGCGGAAAAAGCGGTAGAGGATGATGGAGACGCCGGAAAAGCCGGTCATGGGAAACTCGGCCTGGACGGCGAAATTGTAGATGCCCACGGCCACCAGCATACTTCCCACGCACTCCCACAGGATCTGTTTCGCCGTTTCCAGCCGGTTTGAACGGGAATTCATTTTCTTTGTCACGGAGAGCCCCCCCTTACATTCGCCTGCGAAGTAGCCAAAAAGAGCGGCAACGCATCATAAACTATGATACGCTGTCGCTCTTTTCACAGTTATCAGGGTAGCACGGACGCCGGACTTTGTCAAGGCGGACGCCGGTGGCCGGAGAAAAAAGCACCGTGAGCCAGGCTCACGGTGCTTTTTTCATCTGAATTGTCAGTCGGTCACGTAGGGCAGCAGGGCGACCTGACGGGCGCGCTTGATGGCCTCGGTGAGCTGGCGCTGGTGGTACGCGCAGGTACCGGTGGTGCGCCGGGGCAGGATCTTGCTGCGCTCACTGGTGAACTTCTTCAGCTTGGCAGTGTCCTTGTAGTCGATGAACTCGGACTTGTCAACGCAGAACTGGCAAACTTTTCTGCGCTTGTGGGGCTTCTGCGCAGAATTCTTATCGTAAGGCATGATTCAATCTCCTTTCATCGGTATCAGAACGGCAGATCGCCGTCGTCTCCGTCGATCTCCTGGAAACCGCCGGAGGCCTGTCTTCTCGCGCTCTCAAAGCTGTCCCGGGAGGGGGCGCGGTAGGTGCCGCTGTCCTGGCGGGCGCCGCCGCGCTGGTAGCCGCCGTCGCCGGCGTTGTCGTCCCGGCGCTTGCTCTCGCCGAAGTACACGTTGTCCGCCACGACCTCGGCGGCGGTGCGCTTGTTGCCGTCCCGGTCGGTGTAGTCGCGAATTTGCAGGCGGCCTGACACAACGATCATGCTGCCCTTGGTGAAATACTTGCTGACAAACTCACCGGTGGAGCGCCAGGCGACGCAGTTGATGAAGTCGGTCTGCTTTTCACCGTTTTCGCCTTTGCCGAAGTCCCGGTCGACGGCCACGGAGAAGGACGCCACGGGGATGTTGGAGCCGGTGTAACGCAGCTCCGGATCCCGAGTGAGGCGGCCCATAATGACGATATGATTCAGCATATCGTTACCTCCGCCTTATTCGTAGCGCAACGTGACGAGAGAGCGCATAACGGTCTCGGTGTTGCGAAGGATACGCTCCAGCTCCGCGGGGAAATCGGGAGCGGAAGTGAACTTCACCAGCACGTAGTAGCCCTCGCTGATGTAGTTGATCTCGTAGGCCAGCTTGCGCTTGCCCCACTCTTCCATCGCATCCACGGTGCCGTTCTGCTCGATGAGGGTCTTGAACTTTTCCACGACGCCCTGGGTCTCTTCCTCAGACAGGCTGGGGTTGATGATGTACAGGACTTCGTACTTTTCACTGGTCTTAGCCATGGTATTGTCCTCCTTCTGGACTGTGGCCCCCCGTAGCCGGGGAGCAAGGTGGGTGTGAGCCGCTTATGCGGCGGGAAGATTACTTGAGCTCGACCTTGGCGCCAACGGCTTCCAGCTTGGCCTTGATCTCTTCGCCCTCTTCCTTGGAGACGCCTTCCTTCAGCTTGGCGGGGACGCCTTCCACAACGGCCTTGGCCTCGGCCAGGCCCAGGCCCAGCAGGCCGCGGACTTCCTTGATGACCTTGATCTTCTCAGCGCCGAAGTCGGTCATGACGACGTCGAACTCGGTCTTCTCTTCCACGACCTCAGCCACGACGGCGGGGCCGGCGGCGGCGGCAACGGCGGAGACGCCGAAGGTCTCGCAGATGGTGTCAACGAGCTCCTTGAGCTCCAGAACGGTCAGGCCCTTGATCTCTTCGACCATAGCAGTGATCTTTTCGCTAGCCATTTTCAAATTCCTCCAAATAAATTAGATTGTTGTGCAGAATGGATCATTCTGCGGCGGGCGCCTCGGGAACGCCGCCCTTCTGTTCGACGACTTCGCTCAGGCAGACGGCCAGGCCACCCATGATGGCGTTCAGAGAACCGGCCAGCTTGGAGTACAGGTCGCTGATGGAAGTCAGGGTGCTCAGGTCGGCGATCTCGGCGTCGGAAAGGATCTTTCCGTCCATGAAAGCGGCCTTCACATTGAACCGATCGCCCAGCTTCTTGCTGTATTCCGTGATGATACGGAAGGGGGCGATGGGATCCGCGGAAGTAGCCAGAGAGGTGGCGCCGTTCAGGTGGGAGTCCAGCTCGCTCATGTTCAGCTGGTCCAGCGCCTTTCTGGTAAGGGTGTTCTTAACGACAGTGTACTCAACACCGTCCTTGCGCATGGCGGTGCGGAGCTCGGTATCCTCGGCGACGGTGATCCCCTCGTAATCCACCAGGATGCCGGCCTGCGCGGTGCGGATGCGCTCGGCAAGTGCGGCGACTATCGCCTGCTTCTCGCTGAGAACTTTTGCGTTAGGCATGTGCGTGTTTCACCTCCGGGTGTTTTCTCGCGCCCAAAAGAAAAATCTCCCTGCCGCAAAGACAGAGAGACACAGTACGATCGTGGTATCCGTGCCGTCCTCGGCGGGACTTACGGCCCTGTGCGGCCGCCCGCTGTCTTTGGAGCGCCAGAATATGATACCATTTTTTCGTGATTTGTCAAGGGTTTTTTCAAAAAACTTCCCCGTCCCTCCCAGGGGGAGAGGCGGGGAAGCGCCATATGTTTTTTACCGGGTGCTGATCACCAGATCCTCCTCGTCCACCGCGTACAGCTCCTTTCTGCTGAGGATGTCGTACATGACAGGCACCACGAAGAGCGTCATCAGCGTGGCGTAGACCAGTCCGCCGATACAGGTGACAGCCAGCGGCTGCACCAGCGAGGTAGCCTCGTTCTGGCCCAGAGCCATAACGATCAGGCCCAGGATGGTGGTAATGCTGGTCATGAGGATGGGGCGCAGCCGGGTCACTGCCGCCTCGGCGATGGCGTCCACCCGACCCATGCCGCCGATGCGCAGCTGGTTGATGTAGTCCACCAGCACGATGCCGTTGTTGACGATGATGCCCACCAGCATGATGAGACCCAGCATGGACAGCACATTCAGCTCCATGCCGCACAGCAGCAGCCCCAGGAAGCCGCCGGTGAAGGCCAGCGGGATGGTGAACATGACGATGAAGGGGGACTTCAAATTCTGGAACTGGGCCACCATCACCAGGTACACCAGCACCACGCCCACCAGCATCAGCATCAGCATATCCTTCATGGCGTCCATAATGGCCTCGCGCTCGCCGCTGAAGCTCATCTCCACGCCCTCGGGCAGCTCCACGCTCTCCAGCGCTTTCTCCGCCGCGTCGGTGACCTTGGTGATGTTATAGTTCTCGTCCACCCCGGCCTTTACATCCAGATAGCGCCGCTGCTCCAGACGGGTGATGGTGGATGGCGTGGTATACTCGCCCACCTCCGCCACGTCCCGGAGGGCAACCTCTTTCTCCTCTCCGGTCTTGTCGGTGACGGTGAAGGTCAGCTCCTCCAGATACTCCCGGGTGAGCTGGTCTTTCCCCCGGGTCTCCACGGTAACGGTGTAGCGGTTCCCCTCGTCGGTAAGCTCCATAATGTCCGCGGAGTTGGCCAGGGATTTGGCCACCTCCATATAGATCTGCGCCACGGTGAGGCCGTTCTGCACGGCCTTTTCCTTGTCCACGGTGAAGTGCAGCTCCTGGGCCGGTTCGGAGTCTCCGGCGGTGACGGTAGTGACTCCCTCCACCTCCCGCAGCTCCCCGGCCACTGCGTTGCCGGCCGCCTGCAGATCGTTCAGATCGTTGCCATAGAGCCGCACCGTGATGCCGTCGCCGGTCATCATGGAGAGGAACATGGACATAAGGGAGTTGGAGTCGGCAAAGACCGTGCAGTCCAGATCCTCGCAGGCGGCGTTGATGTCCGCGGCCACCGCGCTGGCTTTCCGGCGGGTGTCGTCCTCCAGCAGCACATAGAATGTCACATCCGCGTTGCCGCTGCTGAGAATGGAGGTGCCGCCGTCGCCGGCCCGGCCGCCCACGCTGTCCACGCCCTCCACGGCCATGATCCGCTCCGCCACCTGGCCGGCGGCCAGGACGGTCTCCTCAAAGGAGCTGCCCTCGGGCATGGTCACATCCACATTCATCTGCTTCATCTCCATCTCCGGCATGAAGGTGAAGCCCCGGCTCAAAATGGCGGCGAAGCTGCCGAAGAGCAGCGCCACGGCCGACAGCAGTGCCACCGCCTTGTGCCCCACGCCCCAGAGCACGGCGGCGCGGTATTTGGGCATCATGCGGGAGAGCCAGCCCTCTTTCTGCTGCTTTTCCGCCCGCAGCAGCTTGCCCGTCAGGGCGGGCACCAGCGTCAGCGCCACCAGCAGCGAGGCAATGAGGGTGTACGAGAGGGTGAGGATCATATCCGTGAAGATCTCCCGGGTGAGACCGTCCACGAAGGCGATGGGGACGAACACGCAGATGGTGGTGAGCGTGGAGGCCGCGATGGCGCCGCCCATCTGCGCCGCGCCGGATACAGCGGCGCGGGTGTCCGGCTCGCCCAGATTGCGCAGCCGGTAGGTGTTCTCGATGACCACGATGGAGTTATCCACCAGCATACCCACCGAGATAGCCAGGCCCGACAGGGACATAATATTGACGGAGACCCCGGTGAAGTACATCAGCGTCAGCGCGAAGAGCAGGCTCACAGGGATGGAGAACAGGGTGATCACCGTGGGGCGCCAGTCGCGCAGGAAGATGAAGAGGATGATCACCGAGAACAGCGCGCCCCAGAGGATGCTGGAGACAATGGAGTCGCGGATGAGGTAGATGTAGTCGCCCTGGTCCACCAGCGTGGTAAAGGTGATGCCGGGGTACTTCTCCCCCAGCTCTCCGAACTTTTCCAGCAGATTGTCGGAGACCCGGGCCGTGGCATAGTTGGACTGCTTGGAGAAGGTGAGGATCAGGCTGTCGTTGCCGTTGAGCGTGGCGTAGATCTCGCCCTCGTTGTCCGTGGCCACCACATCCGCCACGTCGGACAGTCGGATGACCCCCAGCCCCTCAATGCCCAGATCCAGCAGCGGCAGCTCTTCCAGCTCCCGGATGCTGCCGATGCCGTCGCCCACGGAGACGATGATGCTCTTCTCCCCCTCGTAGACGTACCCGGCGGGCATATCAAAGTTCTGCGCTCCCACCATGGCTCCGAGCGTCTCCAGCGTGAGGATGCTGCGCATATCCGCGGCCTTCCGCGCCGCCTCCACCTGGGTGTCATAGGCCTCGTTGGCCTCGTCCAGCGTGGTCTGGGCGCCTTGCAGCGCGGTCTGGGCCGCGGCCAGCTGGCCGCCCGCCAGCGTCATCTGCACCATGCCGCCCATGAGCTGCTGGGGCAGCTCCGCGAGGCCGCTCTGGGCCGCGGCTATCTGGTCAGCATACTGCTGGGCCTGCATCCGCAGGGCCGTCAGCTCGGCAGCGTTCTGGTCGATCTCCGCTTGCAGCGTGGGCAGGCGCACCTCCGCGCTGGCCTGGGCGCTGGCAAGAGCCACCCGGGCCGCCTCCAGAGAGGCGCCGGTGGCGGCCTCCGTGGCCGCCAGCTGGCTGTCCCGGCCGCGCACATCGCCCACGGTGCCGCAGCCCTGGGCCGCGAGAGCGTCCACCTCCGCCTGAGAAAGGCCCAGCGAGGGATCGTCCAGGGGCGTGTCGTTCCCCGCGCCGGCAGCGTCCGCCGCGCCCAGCGCGCCGGCAAGCCCGGCCCGGTCGCTCTGTACCGCCGCCAGATCCCCCTCCAGCGAGTGGACGGTGTTCTGCATATCCCGGATGCCGGAGGTGTACAGCTCCATCTCCGCTTCCAGAGCCTGCTGCCGGGCCTCAGCCGCGGAGATCTGGGCAGCGGTGCTGCCGGCGTCCTGCGCCAGCTGGCTCAGGTCGCTCTCCGTGCTCTCTATCCCCTCGAGCATGGTCTGGGGGGCATTCTGGAGGGCCGCCGTCCCGGCGGATATCTGGTTTTTGGCCCGGTCGATCTCCTCTTGGGCGTCGCTGAGCTTCTTCCGGGCCTCCTCCAGGCTCTTGAGCAGCGCCTCCTCCACCCGTGCGTTGGTCTCCTCCATCTTCTCCTCGCTGAGCGACACGGTCAGGTAGCGCTGCACCATGCCGCCAGTGGTGATGCTGGCCACGCCGGTGGTGCTCTCCAGCTCGGGGATCAGCGTCTCCTGGGCAAACTGGCAGAGCTCATAGCGGTCCATGTCCCCCGCGTCCACCGCCGCCACCATAACGGGCAGCATACTGGGGTTGATGCGCATGATGGTGGGGGTGCCCACGGTATCGTCCCAGCCGTCCGAGAGGGTCTGCACCTTCTGCAAAATATCCACCATGGTGGAGTCCAGGTTGGTGTCCTGCTCAAACTCCAGACTCAGCATGGAGAAGTTCTCCGAGGAGCTGGAGGAGAGGGTCTTGATATTATTCAAGGTAGCCATGGCCTGCTCCAGGGGCTTGGTGATGGTGCTCTCCACCTCCTCCGGCGCCGCGCCGGGGGCGGTGGTGACGATGATCACATAGGGGAAGTCCATATTGGGCAGCAGGTCAGGCACCATCTTCGTAAAGGACATGACGCCGAAGATGGCAATGGCCACGACTGCCACGAAAATGGTAAAGGGTTTGCGGACGCTGAACTTTGTCATGATAATGCCCCCAGGGAGACGGTCACGCCGCCTCCTGTTATACAAACTAGAATATCAGCTTATCATAGCACGACCGCCCGGCGGGAATGTGAAGAATTCATAAACAATGTTCCCCGCACCTTGCTTTTCCCCCCGGCAAAGGGTAGTATCGACGGTATGGATAACTCCATGACCGTATCTTATCATGTATGAGGAGGAACCCAAATTGAAACGGAGATATTCTGCTCTGCTGCTGATCCTGGCGCTGCTGCTGGGCTGTCTGGGCGGCTGCGCCTCCGACAAGGCCGCCGTCACCGCCGCCGTGGGCAACAGCCTTAAGGCCTACGCCGCCGCTTTTACCGCCCTTGTCCCCCAGGAGACCTTTGACCGGGAGGAAGGCTACCGGCAGGACGGGGACATCCTGCTTACCGCGCTGCCCGATGACTACGCCTTTCTGGAGGGCGCCGTCCGGCTGCGCTTCGCCGCGGCCAGCGCCAAAGAAGGCGCCCCGGTGGAGGCGGAGTACTCCCTGGAACTGGCCACCATGACCCTGCTGACCCTCTCGATGCGCATAGAAAACGCTCTTACCTATCTGAATTGCCCTCAGCTTCTGGGGGAGGAATGGCTGGGCGTCGCGCCGGAAACGCTGCCGGAGGATCTGGAGCGGCTGGGACTGGGCGAGCTGGAGCTGCCGGATCTCGCCGGATTGGCCGCCGCCGCGCCCCGGAGCCAGTTTGAGCTGACGGACGGGGAAGAGGACGCGCTGGAAGCCGCCGGGAAGTCCGTGCTGGCCGGGTTGCAGGTGAAGAGAAGCGGCAAGGAGAGCCGGGACATCAACGGTCAGCCGCTCTACTGCCAGCTCTATACCGTGACGCTGCCCGCTGAGACGGTGATGGTCTGTTTTGACGCTCTGCGCGCCCCTCTCCAGCGGGCCATGGAGGAGAACGCGCTCTCCGCTGCCCCCGGCGACGGGGAGGAGGGCGAGACCGCCACGCCTCAGGAGCAGCTGGACGCTCTGCGGGAGGCCGTGGACTCTCTGGGCGACGTGTCCCTCACGCTGGGCGTTGCCGGGCAGAAGGTGGCGCTGGCGGAGAGCGAGCTGAAAGGGAGCTATCGGGGCGAGAGCTTCTCGCTGTACCCCAGCTTGAGTCTGGGCGGCGGGGAGAACTATGTGGACGACCTGGGGCTGGTGCTGCGCTGGGGCGAAGCGGGCGACGATGAACAGCTGGCGCTGCGCTCTCACGGCGACCATGCCGCCGCGGGGGGCAGCTTCACCGATGAGAGCCGCCTGACCCTCCCCGGCGACGGGAACAGCATCCTGCTGAAAGCCGCCTACACCCCCGGCGGGGGCAAGGACAACCTGAAGCTGGAGCTGGACGCCGGTGGAAACGGCATGACGCTTGCCGGCGGTTTCCGCAGCAGCGAGGCGGAGCTGGCGCTGGAGGACTGCCTCGTCACCCTCACCACCCGGGAGGGGGAAGAGCTGGGCGCCGCCGTGAACTTCCGCCTCCACGGTTACGAGGAGCTGACACCCCGGCCGGACGCCCCCCTGCTGCTCTCCGAGATCAGTCAGGAGAAGCTGGCCGAGCTGGTGGAGGCGGCTGCGAACCGGGTGGGGATCCTCATGGCGCTGCTCTCCGGCGTATAAAACCGCAAAAACGCACCGCGCCCCCTGCCAACACGGCAGGGGGCGCATTTTTCTGCCCGGCGCAGCCACTCCACTCCCGGGCGCAGACGCTGTCCGGTCGCTGCCGGCGGGCGCGTCACACCCGCTTCAGGCGCGGCGCCCTCCGGTATATCGTGGCCCGGCGGGCCGGGGACGCCCCCGGCCCGCCGGGCATATACTGTGTGCAGGGCAATAAAAATCTCCCCTGCGGAATTCCGCAGGGGAGATAAGAGGTTCCCTAAATCAAGCCTTGACGGGCCCGAACAGGTTGTCGCGGTAAGCGCTGATGTACTCCACGCAGAAGTCATCATTGCCCAGCAGCGCGTCGGTGGCGTAGATGATGCCCATCATGTCCCGGTTGGTGGGGTCGACGATGGCGGAGTCCATGCCGGCCTGCATGGCCAGGGTCATGAACGCCATGTTCAGCATCTTCCGCACGGGCAGGCCGAAGGAGATGTTGGACAGACCGGAAGTGATGTGGATCTGGGGGAACTTGGCCTTGATCTCACGGCAGACAGCCGCGAAGGTCAGGAGAGACTCCTGATTGGTAGCAAGACCTTCCACCAGGGGGTCAACGAAGATGCGGTTGGCAGCGATGCCGTACTTGGCGGCCTGCTCCATCAGCTTATCGAAGTTGACCATACGCTCCTCCACGCTGGAGGGGATGCCCTGTTCGCCGGAGAGAAGAGCAACAACGTTCCACTTCGTGTCCGCGATGGCCGGGAAAATGACGTCAATCTTGTCGCCCTCGAGGGAGACGGAGTTGACCAGACCAGGCTTCTTGCAGAAGGGAAGGGCGTCAACGCACACCTTGGGATCGGGGCTGTCCACGCAGATCTTGGTGGAGGTCTCGTCCTGCATGATGTCGAGCATCCACTTCATGGTCTCCAGCTCGTTGACATTCACGCTGGCGCAGCAGTCCAGGTAATCGGCGTTGGCGTCTTCCTGGATGCGGGCCAGATGGCGAATCCACTCCTCGTTGCGCTCGGCAATAGCCTTGCCGGCGGAGGGGATGCTACCGTTAATTTTCTCTCCGATGATAATCATTTAGTGGTTCTCTCCTTAAGCAATGGTTAACTCAGGCAGCCAGTTCCTTAGCCTTGGTGGCAGCGGCGGCAGCGTTGGCGGTGTAAGCGTTGGCACCGATCTTGTCGGCGAAAGCCTGGGTGATGGGGGCGCCGCCAACCATGATGGTGACCTCGAGGCCGGCTTCCTTGATGGCCTTGACGGTGGCTTCCATGTTGTCCATGGTGGTGGTCAGCAGAGCGGACAGGCCGACCATCTTGCAGTCGGGGTTGGCCTTCAGGGTCTCAACGAACTTCTCGGCGGGGACGTCGACGCCCAGGTCGATGACTTCGAAGCCAGCGGACTCGATCATCATGGCGACGAGGTTCTTGCCGATGTCGTGCAGGTCGCCGGCGACAGTGCCGATGACGAACTTGCCGTACTTGCCAACGCCGCCGGCGCCCAGGTGGGGCTTCAGCACGTTGACGCCGCGCTGCATGGTCTTGGCAGCAACCAGCATCTCGGGCACGTAGATCTCGTTCTTCTGGAACTTCTCGCCAACGCTGTCCATAGCGCCGGTCATGGAGTCCAGAACCTCAGCGGGGTCAGCGCCGCCGTCGAGAGCTTCCTGAACGGCCTCTTCGATCTTCTTCAGCTTGCCAGTCTCAACGAGCTTCTTGATTTCTTCGATCATGATAATATCCTCCTCAATTTTTACAACCGCGTCCGGCACGTTGCCTCCGGGCGGTTTGTATTTGGATTTTTTCAGCCGCCCGGCAAAGGACGGCCTTCTTACGGGTACAAAAATACCATAATCAGGGTCGTTCGTCAAGGGCGGTTTTCCGTTCTTTGGGCGTTTGAACCCCCAAGTCATTCCTTTTTTTTATCACAAAATCGCAGATATTATACAACCAAACCCGGTGATATTGGATTTTTTCCGTTCCCGTCCGGGTCACAGGCCGCCAAAAATGGTCTGAAAGGGCTTTCTTTTCGTTCCCGCCCCCGGTTCGTTATGCAAAAAGTTTATCGCCATTTTCCTCTATTATGAGAAATAAGTATCGCGCCTGAAGAAATTTCCGTATATTTTTCGCAGATCCCGGTGTTCGCGCCCGGCCCGGAGGGCGTTCAGTCCTCGCCGCTGTCGCTCATGAGGCCATAGCCGCCGTTCTTCCGGCGGTAGACCACGGCGAAGGCGCCGTCGTCATCGGTGTTGCGGAAGGCGTAGAACCCGTGATCCAGCAAATTCATCTGCAAAATGGCCTCGTCCACGGTCATGGGCTTCATGGCGAAGCGCTTGTTGCGCACCACGCTGAACTGCTCTTCCTCCTCCTCGGGCTCGGAGGCGGCGCCGGTGTTCCAGTCGATGGGGCCGGTTTTGAGCTTGCGGGCGAGGCGGTCCTTGTTCTTGCGGATCTGCTGCTCGATGGAGGCAACGGCGGAGTCCACGGAGGCAAAGAGATCGCCGGTGGTGCCGCTGCTGCGGTAGATCATGCCGTTGTTGTTGAGCGTCACTTCCGCGGTGTAGCGTCCCCGCTCCTTGCCGAAGGAAATCGTGGCCTCGGACTCCTGCTTGAAGAGGCGGTCGATCTTGCCGACCTTTTTCACCGCGTAGTCATGCAGCTCCTGGGTCGTCTCCATTTTCTTGTCCATGAACTTGAATTTCATGTCATCGGCTCCTTTCTGTGGATGTGATACCATTGTAACATTTTCCCGGGCGGAAATAAAGGACAATTTGTGAATTGTGACCCTTACGGGAGAAAAAGCAACCGCCCCGGGCCGGAAACCGGCCCGGGGCGGGGCGAAGCGTCAGGGAATGGCGTACTCGCAGGGCTCGAGGTTGAACTTCTCCTTGAGCACCCGGGCCACATCCTCCTCGGGCACCTCCACATCGGTGCGGACCCGGTCCTTCACCGTGGTGAACGTGCTGCCCATGAAGCTCATGTAGCCGTCGGTGGTGCGCATGGTGGCCCACACCCGCTGGGAGAAGCCGGAGGTGGGGGCGGAGGTGATGGCATTGAGGGCGTTGAAGTCCATGCCGGAGAAAGCGATGGGCGCGAAGTAGAGCACCTCTGCCTCCTCGTCGCTGTACTCGCCGCTGTCGCCCATGCCCGCGTGGCGCAGCCGCTTGAGGTTCTTCCAGCCCTCCTGGCCCTCCTCGAACCAGTAGGTCTCGCCGTAGAAGGTCTGGCGCTCGGGGCTGAGCTCCACAGCGAAGGGAGCCATGGCGCCGCCGAAGCCCACATCCGCGAAGTACTGCTTTCCGTCCAGACGGATGAGGCAGCCACGGTGCATCACCGGGCCGAGGGTGGGACGCATCCCCACCAGGCGGCACATAACGGAAACAGCGTCAAAGCCGAAGGTGCGCAGCAGCGACACGAAAAGTCCGTTCAGCTCAAAGCAGTAGCCGCCCCGGCGGTGCTCGACCACCTTCTCAAAGAGGTGGGGGATCTCCAGAGAGATGGGCTTGTGGTAGATGCTGCAATCCAGGCTCTCGAAGGGGACGGCGAGCTGGTGGGCATATACCAGCGCGTTCAGGTTCTCCCGGGTCAGCTCCCGGCTGCCGGTGTAGCCGATGCGCGCAAGATAGGCGTCGAGATCGGGGACAGGATCGTAGGTGAATTCCTTCATGGCGGGGCCTCCTATGTCATGTTTTTTCTCAGGCGATTTGACTATGCGATAAGTTTATATCAGAATACTTTCCCATTATATCCCCCCGGCCGTTCCGGGTCAATCGTCAGAATAGGAAAACACGCCTGCCCTTTTGTGTCGAAATGTCCCAATTATGTCCCTGTCCGGCGGACAAATGAGTTGATTCCATCCTTATTTTTTGTGCCGCCTGTGGTATAACACCCGCCATGGCAATGACGAGAAAGAGAAGGCGCCCTCCCGCCGGAGGGCGCCTTTGGTCTTTATTTCATATGTAAGTACACGCGCTCCCTCAGGGCTGGGGCATACCGCCCTTTTCCAGAATGGGGTGGGCCAGGGCGTACTCGCGGCCGTACTTCTTCAGCTCTTCCTTCTCAATGCGGTCGTTCTCGGGGCGGAAGCAGACGCCGTTGGGGATGCCGGGGAAGAACCGGCCCCGGGCGCAGTAGGTGTCCACGGCCCGGTGCACCTCGGCGCGGATCTCCTCCTCGGTGGTGTAGGGGGTGTCGATGGCGGGGCCGTCGATGCCGCCCACCATGGCCAGCTTGCCGCCGGTGATCTCCTGGATACGCACGATGTCGTTCTGGGCGATGACACCCTGCCAGATGTCCACACCGATCTCCACCATGTCCTCCACGATGGGCTCGCAGATGCAGTCGGCATGGTGCATATAAATCATGCCCGCCTCATGGATGGCGTCGGCGATCTCCTTCTGGAGGGGCTTGATGAGCTCGCGCCACACCCGGGGCGGCAGGAACAGATTCTGCTTGTTGCCCCAGTCGTCGTGGTAGAAGATGATGTCCGGGTGGACTTCCTCGCCCATCTGGCGGATGTAGGCGATCTTCCAGTCGGCTATGGCCCGCAGCAGCTCGGCGGTCTCCTCGGGGTAGACCATGTAGTTGACCAGCGCGGTCTCGATGCCCTGCAGGTGGTGGCTGCGCTCAAAGATGCCGCCGCCGAACATGATGCACGTCATCTTCTCCTTGCGATCCACGCCGTCGGAGACCTTCTTGGCCATGGACCAGTCCAGCCCTTCCAGAGAGGGGAATACCACCTGCTCCTTCCACTTGGTGATGTCTTTGATCACCGCGTTCTCGGGGGTCACATGGGGGTGGGCGCCGGGCGCGCCGGGCTTCCACATATAGGTGACACCCCAGTTGTCCTTGTACTCGCCGCCGTTCTCGGGCCGCTTTCCGCCGGACAGCAGCATGGGATCGGGCAGGATCACCAGCGCATCCATCAGATCGAAATAGTAATCGGGCTGCTCCCGGTTGAGGATTGCCATTGCATTTTCTCTGGGCGTCATAAACAGTTCTCCTCTCCTGTTTCAGTTGGTTTGATGGCACTCATAAAAATTGGGTATAACCATACTACCCCAAAAGCATAGCTCCGTCAAGCGCAAAGTCCCGAAATCGCCGTTATTTTCTGCCCTTTCCCGGGGCCGCTCCCCTTCCCCGGGGCGCGGCGGCTCTCTGTTCCCGGGGCGTCTTTCCCGGGGCGGCGGGCTTTTTCCCGCTCCCCTTTCCCGGTCTGTCTTCGCCGGGGAGGGGGCCGGGGCGCACCAGCGCGCCGCGCCCATTGCCGATCAGATCCTCCCGCCCGGCCCTGAGCAGCGCCTGACGCACCAGCGGGGCGAAGCGGGGGTCGGAGTATTGCAGCAGCGCGCGCTGCATGGCCTTTTCCCCGGGGCTGCGGGGCACATACACGCTCTTCATGGTCATGGGGTCCAGGCCCGTGTAGTACATACAGGTGCTCAGCGTGCCGGGGGTGGGGTAAAAATCCTGCACCTGCTCAGGGCGCACGCCGTGGTGCTTGAGGTAGAGGGCCAGCTCGATGGCGCTGTTGAGGGTGCTGCCCGGGTGGGAGGACATCAGGTAGGGCACCAGAAACTGCTCCTTCTCGTAGCGCCGGTTCAGTCCCCGGTAGCGCTCCATGAACTGCTCGTACACCGCCACGGGAGGCTTGCCCATGTACCCCAGCACGCTGTCCACGCAGTGCTCCGGAGCCACCTTCAGCTGACCGGAGACGTGGTGGCGCACCAGCTCGGGGAGAAACTCGTTTTTCTTATCGTACAGCGCGTAGTCGAAGCGGACGCCGGAGCGGACGAAGACCTTCTTCACCCCGGGGATGGCCCGGAGCTTTTTGAGCAGCGAAACATAGTCGCTGTGGTCGGCGTCCAGATTTTTGCAGCGCTCGGGAGCCAGGCAGCGCTTATCCGGGCACATGCCGCTTTTGAGCTGCTTTTTGCAGGAGGGGTGGCGGAAGTTGGCGGTGGGGCCGCCCACATCGGATACATAGCCCTTCCAGAGGGGATGGCGGGTCATGGCCTCCACCTCGGCGATGACGGACTCGTGGCTCCGGGAGGTGACCATACGCCCCTGGTGGAAGGCCAGGGAGCAGAACGCGCAGCCGCCGAAGCAGCCACGGTTGTGGATCACCGAGAAGCGCACCTCCTCGATGGCGGGCACGCCGCCCAGCGGCTCATAGGAGGGGTGGGGCTCCCGGGTATAGGGCAGGGCCGCCACCGCGTCCAGCTCGGCGGTGGACAGGGGCATGGCCGGGGGGTAGACCACCAGGAAGCGGTCTCCGTGCTTCTGCGCGAGGGTCTTGCCCCGGATGGGGTCGTGCTGGCGGTACTCCTCCGCCGTGGCGGCGGCGTATTTCCGCTTGTCGGCGCAGACCTCCTCCCAGGAGGGCAGCGCCATCGCCCCCTCCGGGCAGGCCCGGGCCGCCACGCAGGTGCCGGGGATGCCCTCCAGGCTCTCCCCCGCGCGCATACGCCGGGCGGCCTCCACCGTGGCCCGCTCCCCCATGCCGTAGACCAGCACATCCGCCCTGGCGTCGAAAAGGACGCTGCGGCGCACTTTGTCGTCCCAGTAATCGTAGTGGGCAAAGCGGCGCAGAGAGGCCTCCATGCCGCCGATGAGGATCTTCACGCCGGGGAAGGCCTCCCTGGCCCGGTTGGCGTAGACCGTCACCGCCCTGTCGGGGCGGAGGCCCATGCGCTTGCCGGGGGAGTAGAAATCCTCGCTGCGGCGCTTTTTGGCGGCGGTATAGTGGGCCACCATGCTGTCGAGGTTGCCCGCGCCGATGAAAACGCCCACCCGGGGCCGTCCCATGGCGGCGATGGCCTCGCTGCTGTGCCAGTCGGGCTGGGCCAATACCGCCACCCGGTAGCCCTCCTTTTCCAGCAGCCGGGAGATCACCGCCGCGCCAAAAGAGGGGTGATCCACATAGGCATCCCCGGTGATGAGCAGTATATCGTACCAGTGCCAGCCCCGGCGCTCCATGTCCTGGCGGCTGACAGGCAGAAAATCCAAGGTATCCATCTTTTGCCTCCCTTTCCCGCTCCCTCCTGCCGGAGAGGAACGGTCTCCTTATTATAATCTGTCCGGCCCCGGGCTGTCAAATTCTCTTGCAAAGGCGGAGCAAAGGGGGTATGATAGGATACAATAACGCCAAATACTACAAGAAAAACAGGAGGTCTTGCAGGGTATGAGTAAGCGGGGTAAGGAAAATCTCTCCATGCTTTGCGATTACTACGAGCTCACCATGGGCAACGGCTATTTCCGCAAGGGGATGGGGGAGCAGAAGGTCTACTTCGACCTCTTCTTCCGCAAAGTTCCCGACGGCGGCGGCTTCGCCATTGCCGCAGGACTGGAGCAGGTGGTGGAGTACATCCAGAACCTGCATTTTGACGACGAAGACATGGAATATCTCCGCGGGCGGAATATGTTCGACGAGGGCTTTCTCGAATATCTCCGGAATTTCCGCTTCACCGGCGACATCTACGCGGTGCCCGAGGGCACGCCCGTGTTCCCCCGGGAGCCGCTGATCACCGTCCGGGCGGACGCCATACAGGCCCAGCTGCTGGAGACCTTCCTTCTGCTGAGCATCAACCACCAGAGTCTCATCGCCACCAAGGCCAGCCGCATCGTCCGCTCCGCCGAGGGCCGGGCGGTGATGGAGTTCGGCTCCCGCCGGGCGCAGGGGGCGGACGCGGCCATTCTGGGCGCCCGGGCCGCCTATATTGCCGGCTGCTCCGGCACCGCCTGCACCGTCACGGACGAACTCTACGGGGTGAAGGCCCTGGGCACCATGGCCCACTCCTGGGTGCAGATGTTCGATAGCGAGTACGAGGCCTTCAAGGCCTACTGCGAGCTCTACCCGGACAACGCCGTGCTGCTGGTGGACACCTACAACACCCTCTCCTCCGGCATCCCCAACGCCATCCGCGCCTTCAACGAGGTGCTCAGGCCCCGGGGCATCACCAAGTGCGGCATCCGTCTGGACAGCGGCGATCTCTGCTACCTGACGCAGAAGGCCCGCGCCATGCTGGACGAGGCCGGCTGGGAGAGCTGCACCATCACGGTGTCCAATGCTCTGGACGAGTATCTCATTCAGGATCTGCTGCGGCAGGGCGCGAAGATCGACGCTTTCGGCGTGGGCGAGCGGATGATCACCGCTTCCAGCGAGCCGGTGTTCGGCGGCGTGTACAAGCTCATGGCCGTGGAGGACGCGGAGGGCAACATCCACCCACGCATCAAGATCAGCGAGAATGTGGTCAAGATCACCGTGCCCTCCTTCAAGCGGGCCTACCGATTCTACGACGCCAACGGAAAGGCCGTGGCCGACTACCTGACGCTCCGGCACGAGACGGTGGACGACACGAAGCCGCTGGAGATCTTCGACCCGGAGAACACCTGGAAGCGCAAGACGCTGGAGCACTTCACCGCACGGGAGCTGCAGGTGCCCGTGTTCCTCAACGGCGAGCTGGTCTACGACCTGCCCTCGCTGGAGGAGATCCGCGCCTATTGCCGCAGGGAGCTGGACACCCTCTGGGACGAGGTCAAGCGCTTCGACAATCCCCACCAGTACTATGTGGATTTCTCTCAGGAGCTCTGGGATCTCCGGGACCGGCTGCTGCACAACGGCGGACGGCCGGAGGAGGAATAACGCGCCGCGAACAGAGCCGTCCTCTGCCGGGCGGCTCTTTGCTTTCCGATTTTCGCCCCAAAACACAAAGAAAGAGGGTTTTTGTCCCATGCCGAAAAAATCTTACGACCGGAAAAAGCGGTTCAGTCTCCTCCTCTATTACGCGGTCACCCTCAGCTTCATCGTGCCCATCATCTTTCTGGTGCTGCGCATGGTGTACGGCCGTGTGCCCGAAAACGCCGCCGGGTACCACTCCGACGCGGACTATGTGCTGATGATCATTCAGTGCCTGCTGGGTCTCGCCGTGATCAACCTGCCGCAGATCCTGGCCCGGCAGTTCCGCTTCGAGCTGCCCATGGCCCTCTACGGGATGTATATCATCTTCCTCTATTGCGCCATCTTTCTCGGCGAGGTACGAAGCTTCTACTATATCATCCCCTGCTGGGACTCCATCCTCCACGCCTTTTCCAGTCTGATGCTGGGCTTTTTCGGCTACATGGCGGTCACGATCCTCGTCCGGGACGAGCATGTGGTGATGAAGCTCTCCCCTCTGTTCTCGGCGGTTTTCGCTTTCTGCTTCTCCCTGTCCATCGGCGCCATCTGGGAGATCTACGAGTACGTCTTTGACGGGCTGCTGGGACTCAATATGCAGAAATTCATGACGGTGGACGGCGTGCTGCTGGTGGGACACGCGGCGCTGGCCGACACCATGAAGGACATTATGATCGACGCCGCCGGCGCCCTGACAGCCACCGTCATCGGCAGTCTGGCCATCCGCCACGACAGAAAGTGGATGTACCCCAAGCTCTATGAGTGATCCGCCCCGGAGGAAAAGAGGAGGACAAAGCAAAGGCTTTGTCCTCCTCTTTTTGTATCTCCGTCCGCAGGGGACGGAGCGTTCTTCCTCAGCAGAGCACGCTCCCGGCGGGGATGGCGTCGTCCAGCATCAGCAGCTGCACCTTCTCCTCGCCCGCCTCCTTGTGAACCGCGGAGATGAGCATACCGCAGGAGTCCAGCCCCATCATCTTCCGGGGGGGCAGGTTGACGATGGCGGCCAGGGTCTTGCCCACCAACTCCTCGGGCTTATAGAACCTGGCGATGCCCGAGAGGATCTGCCGCTCGGTTCCGGTGCCGTCGTCCAGCGTGAAGCGCAGGAGCTTCTCGCTCTTCTTCACATTCTCGCAGCGGAGCACCTTCACCGCCCGGAGATCGCAGCGGGCGAAGTCGTCGAAGGGCACGGCCTCCTTCAGCGGCTCCACCGGCTCCTTCGCCGGGGCGCTGAGGGCAGCCAGAGCCTCCAGCTCCTTCTGCACATCGATGCGGGGGAAGAGGTTCTCGCCCTTGCTGACGGCCGCGTCGCAGGGCAGCACGCCCCAGCGCGCCGCGTTCTCCCAGCCGGTCATGGTCTCGTCCGCGCCGATCTGGGCGAAGAGCTTGTCCATGCTCCCGGGCATGAAGGGGGTCAGCAGCGTGCCGGCCAGACGGAGGACCTCCAGCAGATTGTAGAGCACCCGGGCCAGACGGGGCCTGCTCTCCTCGCTCCTGGCCAGCACCCAGGGGGCGGTCTCATCGATATACTTGTTGGCCCGGGAGATGAGCCTGAACACCTCGGCCAGACCGTTCTGGAGCTGGAATTTGTCCATCTGCGCGGCATAGCGCTCCCGCAGGCCCTCCGCCATGGCGATCAGCTCCCCGTCCTCCGGGCCGCTCTCCTGCCCGGCGGGCAGCTTGCCGCCGAAGTACTTGCCCACCATGGCGGTGGTGCGGGAGAGGAGGTTGCCCAAGTCGTTGGCCAGGTCGGTGTTGATGCAGGAGATGAGCAGCTCGTTGGAGAAGTTGCCGTCGGAGCCGAAGGGGAAGGTGCGCAGCAGGAAGAAGCGCAGCGCGTCCACCCCGTAGCGCTCGGAGAGGATGTAGGGGTCGATGATGTTGACGCTCCTGTTCTCCTTGCTCTTGGAGATCTTGCCCCCGTCGATGACCAGCCAGCCGTGGCCGTAGACCTTTTTGGGCAGGGGCAGGCCCAGGCTCATGAGCATGGCGGGCCAGATGATGGAGTGGAAGCGCACGATCTCCTTGCCCACGATGTGCACGTCCGCGGGCCAGTACTTCTCAAAGTCGCTGTACCTCTCGTTCCCGTAGCCCAGGGCGCTGATGTAGTTGGAGAGGGCGTCCACCCAGACATAGACCACATGCCCCTCGTCAAAATCCACGGGCACGCCCCAGGTGAAGGTGGTGCGGCTGACGCAGAGATCCTGCAAGCCGCCCTCGCAGTCGATGAAGTTGTGGATCATCTCGTTGACGCGGCTGGCCGGTTCCAGGAAGTCCCCGCCCAGCAGCAGCTCCCGGACCCGGGAGGCGTACTTGGAGAGGCGGAAGAAATAGGCCTCCTCCTCGGCGTATTTGACCTCCCGCCCGCAGTCGGGGCACTTGCCGTCCACCAGCTGGCTCTCGGTCCAGAAGCTCTCGCAGGGAGTACAGTACATGCCGGAATATTTTCCCTTGTAGATATCCCCGTTGTCGTACATTTTGCGGAAGATCCGCTGGATGCTCTCCACATGGTAGTCGTCGGTGGTGCGGATAAAGCGGTCGTTGGAGATGTTCATGAGCTTCCACAGATCGAGGATGCCCCGCTCTCCGGCCACGATGTCGTCCACGAACTGCTTGGGGGTCTTCCCGGCAGCCTTCGCCTTGTCCTCGATCTTCTGGCCGTGCTCGTCGGTGCCGGTCAGGAACATGACGTCGTAACCGCAGAGACGCTTATAGCGGGCGATGGCGTCGGTGGCCACGGTGCAGTAGGCGTGGCCGATGTGCAGCTTGTCCGAGGGATAGTAGATGGGTGTGGTGATATAGAACTTTTCCTTTTCCATACCGTTCTCTCCTTTTCCTTTGATCCTCTATGTACATGGTTTTCTTTGGGTATGCCCGCCCGGGAGGGGCGGGAGCGCGCTTTTCACCCCGCCGCCCGGGCCTGAATGTCCTCGGTGTGGTAGTGGTACTCGCTGAGGAACCAGTGGTAGTCCCCCTTCTCCCCCTTGAGGATGGTGCCGTCGGGGGCAAGCACATGGCACCAGATGGTGGCCCGGCAGCCGGTGGCCACGGGGTTGCCGGCGGAGTCCACGATGGTGTCGTCCCCGTAAACGTCCATGGCGCCGGAGTAGTTGATCTTCACATAGCTCCCATCCACGTTGGTGCCCCAGATCTGCACGGTGACGGTGCGCTTGTCCTCGCTGACGAAGGCCTTGATCCGCACGGGATAGTCCCGGCTGTTGGTGAAGCGGTACTCCGGCCCGCCCCAGCTCACCGTGGCGTCCATGCCCGCGGTGAGATAGCCCACGGGGAAGTAGTGGCAGGTTCGGCTGTTCACATCCAGATCCGCCAGCAGCGTGGCCACGAAGAGCGTGGAGGACACCTGGCAGATGCCGCCGCCGTACTCGTCCCGCACCTCGCCGTCGGCGTAGGCGGCGGCGGGGAACCAGCCGTTGGCCTCCGTCCTCTCGCCGAGACACTCGTTATAGTCAAACTTCTCCCCCGGCTGGAGCACCACGGCCCCGATCTTCTCGCAGGCCAGCTCCACATTGGCGATGCGCGCGCTGCTGCTGCCCACCAGGGAGGTGGTCTTTTCTCCCAGCAGATCCCGGAAGAGCATATTGTTCAGCTCCTCGGCGGTCTGCTCCGGCTCCGTGATGATCAGCGGGATGGCCACGGTCTCGCCGTACCCGGCGGCCTCCCAGACCTTCCTGGCGTTGTCCAGGTCAAAGGTGACGCCCACCTGGGAGGGGGTGCCCCCGCCCAGCTCCGGGTCGTAGACGGAGGAGACCGCCGTGGTGGTCAGTTCCCGGTGGAGGGCGTCCAGATCCATCTCGTTGTCGGTCTTCATGTCCACCCGGTAGACGATGGGGGTGGGGTCTGCCTGGAGCACCGCGTCCCGCACCGCCGCGCAGATGGCGTCCTCGTCGATATAGAGGGCGTGGGCGCCCTTGACGATGTTGACGCTGTATTTGCCCATGCGCATCTCGCTTTTGAGCAGCGCGTCATTGACCTCCCCGGCCACGGCGTGCACCATGGCGCGGATGTTCTCCTCGTCGATGCTGCGGCTGGAGGCGGCGGGGAGCTCCACCTTTTTGTCCATCCAGCGGCCCTGAACATAGGCCAGGAGGTTTTCCAGCAGATTTCCGTCCCGCCCGTAGGCATAGGCGGCCTCCGCCGCGGCCCGGGAGCTGAGTTCCAGCCCCGCGTCGGCGGCGGTGATGGTCAGGGAAAAGTCCTGGGGGAGCTTCACGGTCAGGGCGTAGTCTTTATAATAGGCGTTCTCCATGTCCGAGAGCACCTGCTCGGCCTCCGGGAGGGTGCGGTTGCTCATGTCCACGCCCCCCACGCTGACGCCGGGGTACACCGTGTCCAGATCGCGCACCATCACGCCCGCCGCCAGCACGCCGCCCGCCGCCGCGCCGAACAAAAGCAGCAGCACCAGCAGCGTGACCAAAAGGCCCCTGGCCCGGCTTTTTCTCCGTCTTTTCCGGCGCTTTCCGCCGTTTCCGCCCCGGGCGGGCCCTTTTGCCCCCTGGGCGCGGCGGGCCTGACGCAGCTCCTCCTCGCTCAGCGGCGCGCCGAAGCCGCTCCCCTCCGGGCGCGGCGCCGCGCTCCGCCGGGGGGCGCGGTCGTTGTTCTGTTTCTCTATGGTCGTATCCGCCTTTCTCCCGTCCCGCCGGCGCGCCCATGGCGCCGCGGGAAAGCTCACGCCGTTCCCCGCCCTTTCGGGCAGGTCTCAGTTCATGTACGGTTCGGAAGCCTCCGGCAGGGGCAGCTTCTCCCCCACCCGCTCAAACGCCTCCCGGATCCACGGGTTGGCGCTGAATTTCTCCCTGGTCTGGGCTTCCAGCAGCATCCCGATGAGCACGTTGCTCACCAGAAATCCGCTGGGGGTGAAGCGCCAGCGGTCCCGGTCCCGGTTGCCCCGCCTGTTGGGCACCTTGACGGCCCAGCCGTTGGCGGCGAAGGCCTCCAAAATCTGCTCCAGCGGCTCGAAGCTGCTGCGGTAGACCCGGGTATAGTCCTCCCGGCAGATGCCGTAGGCGGTGCGCATCCCCAGCATGATGTACTCCGCGGCCTGATCCAGCTGGGAGATGGGTTCCTGTTCCTCCACGATATTCTTCTCCCCCAAAACCCCGGAAATATACCCCCGGACGTTGGAGAGGCAGGAATAGCGCAGCCCCGCCACATAGGAGTGGGCGGCGGCGCCGAAGCCCACATACTCCTGCACCCGCCAGTACTTGAGGTTGTGGCGGCTCTCGAATCCGGGGCGGGCAAAGTTGGAGATCTCATACTGCCGGTAGCCCCGGCGCTCCAGAAAGTCCACGGCGTAGAGGTACATATCCGCCTGCTCGTCGTCCGAGGGCAGCAAAGGCGAGTCCATGTACGTCCGGTACATGGGCGTGCCCTCCTCCAGACGCAGCCCATAGCAGGAGATGTGGGTGGGCTTGAGGGCCACGGCCTTGGCCAGCGTCCGCGCCCAGTCGTCCTTGCTCTGGCTGGGCAGGCCATAGATCAGATCGAGGCTGATGTTCCGAAAGCCCGCCTTTTTCGCCCGCTTCACCGCCATCTCCACCTGCCGCCAGGTGTGGCGGCGGCCGATCAGGCGTAAGATCTCGTCGTTGGCGCTCTGGGCGCCGATGGAGATGCGGTTCACGCCCTCCCGCCGGAGCAGTCTCAGTCCCTTGCGCTTGATGCTGTCGGGATTGCACTCCACGGTGATCTCGCTGCTCTTGAGCAGCCGCCCGGTACGCTTGACCTCCTGCAGCAGCTCCGCCAGCCGCTCGGCCCCGTAATAGCTGGGGGTGCCGCCGCCGAAGAACACGCTGTCGAGATAGTACTCCCGCAGCTGGGGAAAGACCTCCCGCATCTGGATGAGCAGCGCGTCCTGGTAGTGGGGCATGAGCTTGTCCTGGTTGGCCAGCGAGCAGAAGTCGCAGTAGCCGCAGCGGGACGCGCAGAAGGGGATGTGGATATATACGCCGAGGCGTTTTTCCTCTTGATTCAGGGGCATAAGGCCCTCCCGTGGTCAGAATTTTGGGTTTCTTCCGCAGCCCTCAGAACAGGCTGCAAACCAGCTCCGTGTATTCGCCGGTGTCCTCGGGGACGTAGCCGGCGGCCAGCTCCGCCTGGCAGAGCAGCACCCTGGCCATGGTCTCGGCCCGGGCCTCGCCCTGCCTGCGCGCCGCGTCCATGGCCTGCACGGCGGGGTGCTCCAAATTCAGCTCCAGCACCCGCCGGGCCTTCATGGCGTTCTTGTCCATGCCGGGCAGGGAGCGGAAGTAGCGCTCCATCTCCAGCGTGATCTCCCCCTCGGCGGAGAGACAGGCGGGGAAGCTCTTGAGCTTATGGGAGAGCTTCACGCTCTCCACCCGATCCCCGCAGCAGCCCTTGACAAAGTCCAGCAGCTCCTGGTTTTCCCCGGCCAGCCGCTCGTTCTCGGCCTTCTCCTCGTCGCTCTCCAGCCCCAGATCGGCGGCGCAGACGTTGCGGAAGCCCTTGCCCCCGTACTCGTGGAGGATCTCGGAAACGAACTCGTCGGCGTCGGAGTTGAAGCAGAGGATGTCGTAGCCGTGGGAGCGCACCTGCTCGGTCTGGGGGAGGCGGGCGGCCTTCTCCACGGTGTCGGCGGCGGCGTAGTAAATATACTTCTGGCTCTCGGGCATGGCGGAGACATACTCCTTCAGGGAGATCATCTTCCCGTCCGCCGCGGAGTAGTAGAGCAGCAGATCCTGGAGCATGTCCTTCTTCATGCCGTAGTCGCCCACGATGCCGTACTTGATCTGGGCGCCGAAGGCCTCGAAGAAGCGCTCGTACCTGTCCCGATCGTTCTCCATCAGCCGCTGCAGCTCGCCCTTGATCTTCTTCTCCAGATTGTTGGCGATGACGCGGAGCTGCCGGTCGTGCTGGAGCATCTCCCGGGAGATGTTCAGGCTGAGATCGGGGGAGTCCACCACGCCCCGGACGAAGCGGAAGCAGTCGGGGAGCAGATCGGGGCACTTGTCCATGATCATCACGCCGTTGGAATAGAGGCGCAGCCCGGGGGCGTAGTCCCGGGAGTAGAAGTCATAGGGGGCCCTGGCGGGGATGAAGAGCAGGCAGCGGTAGCTCACCAGCCCCTCGGCGTTCACCCGGATGACGCTCACGGGATCCTCGCTGTCGTGGAAGGTCTCCTTGTAGAAGGCCGCGCACTCCTCGTCGGTGGCGTCCTGCCGGCCGCGCTGCCAGATGGGCACCATGGAGTTGAGCGTCTCCTCCACCAGCTCCGTCTCATAGGTCATTTTGGGGATACCGTTCTCGTCGGTCTCGCCGGTGTCCTTCTTCACGCTCCGCTCCACCATCGCCCGGATGGGCCAGCGGACATAGTCGGAGTATTTCCTGACCAGCTCCTCCAGCTTCCAGCTCTCCAGATAGACGCTGTAATTCTCCTCGGCGGTGTCCTCCTTGAGCCGGAGGATCACATCCGTGCCCACGGCGTCCCGCTCGCAGGGGGTGATGGTATAGCCATCCGCGCCGCTGCTCTCCCAGCGGTTGGCCCCGCTCTCGCCGTAGGCCCGGGAGACCACGCTCACCTCCCCGGCCACCATGAACGCCGCGTAGAAGCCCACGCCGAACTGGCCGATCACATCCAGATCCGCCTCGGCGGTCTTGTCGCTGCCCACGTCCTCCCGGAACTGCCGGGTGCCCGAGCGGGCGATGACGCCCAGGTTGGACTCCATCTCCCCGGCGGTCATGCCGATGCCGTTGTCGCTGACGGTGAGGGTGCGCTGCTCCTTGTCCACCGTGAGGCGGATGAAGAAGTCGCCCCGCTCCATGCCCACGCCCTCGTCGGTGAGGGAGCGGAAGCAGAGCTTGTCGATGGCGTCGGACGCATTGGATATGAGCTCACGCAGGAAGATCTCCTGGTGGGTATAGATGGAATTGATCATCAGGTCAAGAAGCCGCTGGGACTCTGCCTTGAACTGCTTTTTTGCCATGATGGGAAACGCCTCCAGATCGTAGTTATATTGTCCCTGTCGGCGGCAGGGTACAGCCTTATATTATACAGTGTAATTATGTCTTTTTCAACCCCGCCGGGGCTTTTTTGGAAATGCTCTTGCCCTCCGGGGCGGAGCGTGGTAAAATACAGGCATTATGAAAAAACTGATCTCTCTTCTTCTGCTCGTCTGCCTGCTGGGCAGTCTGAGCGGCTGCGGACAGCGCAGCCGGACGGAAACTCCGTCCCCCACCCCCGAAGTCACCGCCGCCCCGGCTCCCACGCCCCAGCCCACCCCGGAGCCGACCCCCGAACCCACCCCGGAACCCACGCCCGCGCCCGAGGCGCCCTGGGTGGGACTCTACCGGGACTGTCTGCGGGAAAACTACGAGCGGCTGGTGGAGTGCTGCGGCGGCTTCCTCTCCGGCGTGGGCTTCATCGATCTCGATCTGGACGGCACCCCGGAAATGCTGCTCTTTGACGCGGGTGCGTCCAGCTCCATGGGCGTGCAGTTCTTCGACATCGTCGGCGGCGCCGTGGAGTGCGTCTCTGCCTCCTCGGTGGATGTGGGCACGCTGCTGGGCGGGCCCGACTTCGACCCCACGCTCTATGTGAACACCGTGGACTTCGCCGCCTTCCGGCTCATGGAGGACCGCAGCGGCGCGCTCTACTTCGCCGTCACATCCTACAACGGCTCCGAGGAGCTTCAGTACAGCGAGCGCATCCGCTTCACCCGCCGGGGCGAGGCGCTGGCGCTGGAGACGCTGGTATGCCAGCAGAGCGCCTATGACCCCAACACCATGGCCCTGCTCTACACGGTCTACACCAGCGGCGACACGCCCATCTCCCAGGAGGAGTATGAGCAGCGCATCGCCCAGCTGGACAGCGCCCACGATCTGGGTTACGAGGCCGCCGGGCGCTTCCTCTGGGAGGGCGAGGGCTACGCGCTGGACGAGGAGGGCTTCTTCGCCATGTTCGAGGACGCCGCGGCGCGCTATGTCCCCGCGATCTGAAGGAAAACGACGGAGCGCCGCCCGGTAGGGGCGGCGCTCCCCTGCCAAAGGAGGACTTCATCTTGGCTTTACAGGAATCGGGCGAAATGTATCTGGAGACCATATTGATCCTCTCCCGGCAGAAGGAGCAGGTTCGCGCCGTGGACGTGGGGGACTACATGGGCTATTCCAAGCCCAGCGTCTCCCGGGCCATGGGGCTGCTCCGCAGCGGCGGCTACATCACCGTGGACAGGGACGGGGCCATCCGCCTCACCCCCGCGGGGCGGCAGGCGGCCGAGACCATCTACGAGCGCCACGCCCTCATCTCCCGCTGGCTGCGGGGGGTGGGCGTTTCGGAAAAGACTGCGGCGGAGGATGCCTGCCGCATCGAGCACGTGATCAGCGCGGAGTCCTTCGAGGCCGTGAAGCGCTGGCTGGAGGCCCTCCGGGAGCCGGAGGACGCGGAGTAGCGCGGAGGAACTCTGCGGGCGCGGCGGGGAGGCGCGCTCCTCCTGCCGCTGCCGCATCCTCGCGGGGAAATATGCCCCGCCCGGGCAAAGCGCCCCGGTATGGGTTTTCCATACCGGGGCGCGCCGTTTTTTCGCTCCCCCGGCCCATTTTGGGCCGGGGGGCTTTTTTACTGTTCCAGATAGCCCTTGAGCACCTTGAGGGTGTTCCACACCCCGTCCAGGTGGCTGCGCTCGTAGCCATGGGAGGCGTAGACGCCCGCGCCGATCAGCCCGTGGCGCAGATCGTACCCGGCGGAGAGGGTGCTCTCCACATCGCTGCCGTAGTGGGGGTACACATCCACCGCGTAGTCAGCCCCCTCCTTCTTCGCGGCCTCGATGAGCTTGCCGGTGAGCTCATAGCTGTAGGGGCCGCGGGAGTCCTTGGCGCAGATGGAGACCTGCCGCTCGGTGCAGCGCAGCCCCTCGCCCACGCAGCCCATGTCCACGCTGACGGCCTCGGTGACCCCGGCGGGCACGCTGGCGGAGCCGCCGTGGCCCACTTCCTCGTAGACGGTGATGTGGGCGTAGACCTTCCGCCGGAGGCTCACATCCCGGTCCCGGAGGTAGCGCCCCAGACCCAGCAGGATGCCCACGGAGAGCTTGTCATCCAGAAAGCGGCTCTTGATGTAGCCCGAGGCGGTGACGCGGGTACGGGGGTCGAAGCAGACCATGTCTCCCACCTCCACGCCCAGCGCACGGGTGTCCCCGGCGCTGCTCACATCCTCGTCCAGCACCACCTCGGTGGTGTCGAAGGAGCGCTTGGTCTCGCCGTAGTCCCCGTTCACATGGACGGAGGCGTTCACCAGCTGGAAGGTGCCCTCCAGCACCCGGCCGCCGCGGGTATAGACCCGCACATTCTCCGCCTCGCCGTTTTCCGCGCGCATACCGCCCAGCGGCGTCAGCCGGAGGCGGCCGTTGCTCTTCACCTCCGCCACCATGGCGCCCAGCGTGTCCGTATGGGCTTCCAGAAAGATCGCGTCCTCCGCGTCCTCCCCGCCCAGATCCACCAGCACGCCGCCCTTGGCGGTCAGTTTTGCCTCAAAGCCCAGGGAGGCGAAGGCCTCCCGCACCCACCCGGCGGCCCGGGCGGTGAAGCCGGAAGGGCTGTCGATGGCCAGCAGGGCGCAGGTGCGCTCCAGCGCGTATTCGGCATATTTCTTTTCCACTGTCGTGTCTCCTTCTCCTTGCGTATTTTCTCCCCCGCCGACGGGGGACTTTCAGACCAGAAAGCCGCCGTCCACCGTGATGGCCTGGGCGGTGATAAAGGACGCCCGTCCGGAGGCGAGAAACGCCGCCAGCTCCGCCACGTCCTCGCTCCTGCCCAGTCTGCCCAGCGTGGTGCGCTCCACCAGCTCCGCCTTCTCCTCCGGGGTGAAGCAGTCCAGCATGGGGGTGTCGATGCAGCCCGGGCAAATGCAGTTGACCCGGATGCCGCTGGGCCCCAGCTCCTTGGCCAGCGCCCGGGTGAAGGAGATCACCGCCCCCTTGGTGGCGGAATAGGCGCTCTCGCAGGCGCCGCCGGAGAGGCCCAGCACCGAGGCGACATTGATGATGCAGCCCTGCCCGGCGCGCACCATGGCCGGTATGGCCAGCTTGCAGCAGCGGAACATGCCGTCCACATTCACGCCGAAGAGCTGCCGCCAGTCCGCCTCGTCCATATCCTGAAGCAGCCCGTACCAGTCCACCCCGGCGCAGTTGACCAGCACATCCAGCTCTCCCGCCGCCTCCATCAGGGCGGCGCTCTCCCTCTCGTCGCGCAGATCGGCCCCCACGGCCTGCCCGCCGATCTCCCCGGCCAGGCGGAGGGCGGCGGCCTCGTTTTCATGATAGCCCACGGTGACGAACCAGCCGTCCCGGGCCAGAGCGCGGCAGATGGCGGCGCCGATGCCGCCGCTGCCGCCGGTGACAAGAGCTTTTTTCACAGGTAACCTCCCGGCATTTCCACGATTTTGCACGCCGCCGTGCCCTTTTCCAGCGTGACCAGCGCGGCGCTGAGGGGGCGGCCCATCCCGGCGGAGCCGGGGTTGAGAAAGGCGACGCCCCCCTCCTCCCTGTACCCGGCGAAGTGGGTGTGCCCGTAGAGCACCAGCCGCGCCCCGGAGAAGTACGCGGCGTTGCGGAGCGGCTCCATGGTGTATTTCACGTTGTAGAGGTGCCCGTGGGTGGCGAGGATCTTTACGCCCTCCCACTCCAGCTCCAGCTTGTCCTCACCGCCCCCGCCGTAGTCGCAGTTGCCCCGGACGCCCCGGATATCCAGATCGTGGAACTGCTCGCGCAGCCACGCCGCGTCCCGGCAGTGGTCGCCCAGGTGCAGCACCGCGTCGGGGGCGTGGCGCAGCACGAAGCGGCGCATGGGTTCCAGGTTCCCATGGGTATCGGAAAAGACGGCCAAAAGCACAAGCGGCACCTTCCTCACATAGAATAGCGCAGGGGGGATGAGATCATGCAGGATCTGGAAAAGCTGGGACGCAGCCTCTTCGATGGCCCCAGGGGCGGGGAGCTGCGGAAAATCGCCTCCTCCGCCGAGGGCAGGGCGCTGGAGCAGAAGCTGGACAGCGAGCAGGTGGCCGAGGCCGTGCGCAGCGGAGACGCGGCGCGGATGAAAGCGCTGCTGCAAAGCGTGCTCAGCACCGAGGAAGGGCGGGCGCTGGCGGAAAAGCTCTCCAAACTGGGGCTGTAAGGGCCATGGGAGAGCTGGAAGACAGGCTGGAAGCCGTGCTCAACGACCCCCGGCAGATGGAGCGCATCGCCCGGATGGCCTCCTCCCTCATGGGAGGCATGGGCATGGGCGCGGGCAAGGGGGAAGGGCCGGGCACGGGCGGAGGCGGCGAAGGGGGCAGGGAAAACGAGAACAAGCGTCGGCTGCTGAGCGCCCTCTCCCCCTTTCTCAGCGCCGGACGGCAGCAGCGGCTGGAACGGGCGCTGCGGGTGGCCGCGGCGGCCCGGCTGGCCAGAGCCGCCATGAGCGAATGGGGAGGAGGATCGGGATGAACCGCTATAAAAACGGCGGGCGGGTACGGGAGGTCGTGGAGGAAGCCGTCCCCCCTCCCCCCGTCTCGCCGCTGCCCCCGCCGCAGGCGGAGGAGTCCCCGCCTCCGCCCCCGGAGACGGGACAAAGCCCCCCGGCCCAGCCCGGCGGAGGGGGCAGCGACTCCTCGAGAAAGACGCCGCCCGGCACGCTGCGCGATCTCAAGCGCGGCCTGGACGGCGTCCTTCGCCGTCTCGACCCCAAGCAGTGGGAGACGGAGGATCTCCTGACGGCGGGGATCCTCTATCTGCTCTACCGGGAGAGCGGAGACGGGGACTGGTTGATCGTCATGCTGGCCTATCTCTTTTTGTAGGCTCAGCGCTGCACAAAGCCCACTTTCCTGTAGACCTTGGCGAGGGTGCGTTCGGCGGTGCGGGAGGCCCGGGCGGCGCCGTCCCGGTAGATGCTCTCCAGATAGGCCTTATCCCGGAGCAGCTCCTCGGCCTTCTCCCGGATGGGGCGCAGCGTCTCCACCACCGCCTCGCCCACGGCGGTCTTGAACGCGCCGTAGCCCAGCCCGTCAAACTCTGCCTCGATGGTCTCGAAGCTCTTGCCGGTGCAGCTGGCGTAGATCTGCATCAGGTTGCTGACGCCGGGCTTCTTCTCCTTGTCGTAATAGACGCAGCGGCCGGTTTCGGAGTCGGTGACGGCGCGCTTGAAGTAGCGCATGATGTCCTCGGGCTTATTCATCATGAGGATGCACCCGCCGTTGTCCTCCTCGGACTTGCTCATCTTGTTCTCCGGGTTCTGCAGCGACATGATCCGCGCCCCGGTCTTGGGGATGAAGGGCTCGGGCATGGTGAACACGTCCCCGTAGAGGGTGTTGAAGCGGTGAGCGATGTCCCGGGTGATCTCCACATGCTGCTTCTGATCCTCGCCCACGGGCACCAGGTCGGCCTGATAGAGCAGGATGTCCGCGGCCCTGAGGGAGGGGTAGGTGACGAGGCCGGCGTTGATGTTGTCGGCGTTTTTGGCGCTCTTGTCCTTGAACTGGGTCATGCGGCTCAGCTCGCCGAACATGGTGTAGCAGTCCAGCACCCAGCCCAGCTGGGCGTGGGCGGGGACGTGGCTCTGGATAAAGAGGGTGTTCTTCTCCGGGTCCAGACCGCAGGCGATATACTGGGCCAGCTGGGAGAGGGTGCGCTTGCGGAGCTCCGCGGGGTTCTGGCGCACGGTGATGGCGTGGAGGTCTGCCAGCATATAGTAGCACTCATATTCATCGGCAAGGTCCACCCAGTTTTTGATAGCGCCCAGATAGGAGCCCAGCGTCAGGTTGCCGGAGGGCTTGATACCGGAGAGGATCACTTTTTTTCTGGCTTCTTCCATGGCGGATACCTTCTTTACATTCGGATTTCCCCCGCCGGGAACGGCGGAGTTTTCCCGATTATATCATGTGTGTTCCCGCTTGACAATACAGAGCAATTCAAATAATATGTGCTTAATTATAACGAAAAACAGGAGGCACATCATGCTCGATCATACATGGTTTGAGGAAATGGAGGGGAAGATCCCCCACGGGGAGGTGCGCACCCGCTTCGCCCCCAGCCCCACGGGCTATATGCACGTGGGCAATCTGCGCACCGCGCTCTACACCTGGTGCATCGCCCGGCACGAGGGCGGCAAATTCCTGCTGCGCATCGAGGACACCGACCAGTCCCGGCAGGTGGAGGGCGCGGTGGAGATCATCTACAGGACCCTGCGGGAGTGTGGGCTGGACCACGACGAGGGCCCCGATCTGGGCGGCCCCGTGGCGCCCTATGTCCAGACCGAGCGGCGCGACACCTACCTGCCCTACGCCCAGCTGCTGGTGGAGCGGGGCTGCGCCTACTACTGCTTCTGCGAGAAGAGCGAGAGCGAGGAAGACAGCGGCGTGTTCGAGCGGGCGGACGACCCCTGCCGGGAGCTCCCCCGGGAGGAAGTGGAGCGCCGTCTGGCTGCGGGCGAACCCTATGTGATCCGCCAGAAGATCCCCCACGAGGGCTCCACCACCTTCCACGACGAGATCTACGGGGACATCACCGCCCCCAACGCCGATCTGGACGACCAGGTGCTCATCAAGCGGGACGGGCTGCCCACCTATAACTTCGCCAACGTGGTGGACGACCACCTGATGGGCATCACCCATGTGGTGCGCGGCAGCGAATACCTCTCCTCCGCCCCCAAGTACAACCTGCTCTACGAGGGCTTCGGCTGGGAGATCCCCAAATATGTCCACTGCTCCCCCGTCATGCGCGACGCCCACAACAAGATGAGCAAGCGCCACGGCGACCCCTCCTACGAGGATCTCATCGCCGAGGGCTACCTCACCGAAGCCGTGGTCAACTATGTGGCGCTGCTGGGCTGGGCCCCCGCCGGGGAGCGGGAGATCTACTCCATCCGGGAACTGGCCGGGGAGTTCGACCTCCACCGCATCTCCAAGTCCCCCGCCATCTTCGACAAGGAGAAGCTCACCTACTTCAACGCCGAATATATCAAAGCCCTCTCCCCCGAGGCCTTCGCCGCCCTGGCGGAGCCCTGGATCCGGCAGGCCGTGAAGGACGAGCGCTACGACGCCGCCCTCATTGCCGCCATCCTCCAGCAGCGCACGGAGAAGCTCTCGGATATCCCCGGGAAGCTGGACTTCTTCGACACCCTGCCCGAGTACGACACCGCCCTCTTCGTCCACAAGAAGTCCAAGTGCGACGAGCAGGTGGCCCTCTCCATGCTCCGGGAGATGAGTGTGCGCTTCCGGGACATCCCCTGGACCGAGGAGGCCATCCACGGCGCGCTCACCGGCGCGGCGGAGGAGCTGGGGTGCAAGAACGCCACCGTCATGTGGCCCGTGCGCATTGCCGTGGCGGGCAAGGCCGTCACCCCCGGCGGCGCCGTGGAGATCTGCCACATCCTCGGCCGGGACGAGACGCTCCGGCGCATGGCCGTGGCCATGGAAAAACTTCAGTGACGCGCAGAAGGCGGCTCCCGGCGGGAGCCGCCTTTTTATAAAAAAAACCGGGGCGATCGCCCCTTTTTTTGCCCCGGCGGCGGATTTTTGTTTGTAATCTGTCGCAGGAGGTAGTATGATGGACTTAATATTGTGATCCGAGGGAGGTCGGTACGGTTGGACATACCATACGCCATTGAAATGCTGCACATCACCAAGCGGTTCCCCGGCATTGTGGCCAACGACGATATCACCCTGCAACTTCGCAAGGGCGAGATCCACGCCCTGCTGGGTGAGAACGGCGCGGGCAAATCCACGCTGATGAGCGTGCTCTTCGGGCTTTACCAGCCGGAGGAGGGAGAGATCCGCAAGGACGGACAGGTGGTCAGCATCAAGGACCCCAACGACGCCAACGCACTGGGCATCGGCATGGTGCACCAGCATTTCAAGCTGGTGGAGTGCTTTACGGTGCTGGACAACATCATCATGGGCGTGGAGCCGCAGAAATTCGGCTTCCTGCAAAAGAAGGAGGCCCGGGAGAAGGTTCTGGCCCTCTCGGAACGCTACGGCCTCCATGTGGACCCGGACGCGCTCGTCGAGGACATCACCGTGGGTATGCAGCAGCGCACCGAGATCCTCAAAATGCTCTACCGGGACAACGACATCCTCATCTTCGACGAGCCCACCGCCGTGCTGACCCCCCAGGAGATCGACGAGCTCATGGAGATCATGCGCAATCTGGCCGCCGAGGGCAAGAGCATCCTGTTTATCTCCCACAAGCTCGCGGAGATCATGGCCGTGGCCGACCGCTGCACGGTGCTGCGCAAGGGCAAGTGCATCGGCACCGTGAACACCGCCGAGACCACTCCCGAGCAGCTCTCCGCCATGATGGTGGGGCGCAACGTGAACTTCCACGTCTCCAAGGGCGAGGCCCACCCGGGCGAGGTGGTGCTCTCGGTGGAGAACATGAGCGTGCAGAGCCGGGTGCACAGGAACGACGCGGTGAAAAATGTGTCGTTGCAGGTGCGCCGGGGCGAGATCGTCTGCATCGCCGGCATCGACGGCAACGGCCAGACGGAGTTCGTCTACGGCCTCACGGGGCTGGAGCCGCTCAGCGGGGGCAGCATCTCCCTCTGCGGCAAGGACATCACCCACGCCTCCATCCGCTACCGCAACACCCACGGCATGTCCCACATCCCGGAGGACCGCCACAAGCACGGGCTGGTGCTGGACTACACGCTGGAGGACAATCTGGTGCTGCAGCGCTACTTTGAGCCGGAGTTCACCAACGGCGCGGGATTTTTGAAGCGGCGGAACATCCGTGCCTACGCCGAGCGACTCATCGAGCAGTACGACGTGCGCTCGGGCCAGGGCAGCGTCACCACCGCCCGGAGCATGTCCGGCGGCAACCAGCAGAAGGCCATCATCGCTCGGGAGATCGACAAGGATCCGGAGCTGCTGGTGGCGGTACAGCCCACCCGGGGTCTGGATGTGGGCGCCATCGAGTACATCCACAAGCAGCTGGTGGCCCAGCGGGACGCCGGCCGGGCCGTGCTGCTGGTGTCGCTGGAGCTGGACGAGGTCATGGATGTGCCCGACCGCATCCTCGTCATGTACGAGGGCGAGATCGTGGGCGAGCTGGATCCCAGGACCACCACCCAGGAGGAGCTGGGCCTCTACATGGCCGGCGCCAAGAGAGACGAGGTGAAAGCATGAGAAAACTCCTATCCCGCAGCGCCGTCCAGTCCCTGATCGCTTCGCTCCTGTGCGTGCTGATGGGGCTTTTCCTGGGCTATGTGGTGCTGCTCTTCATCAACCCCGCCGGCGCCTGGGGCGCCATCTCGGCGGTGATGAAAAACTTTCTGAACTACTCCCGAACCAATTTGCAGCTGAAAAACCTGGGCAACACCCTGGTCAAGACCGCGCCGCTGCTCATGTGCGCCCTCAGCGTGCTCTTCGCCTACAAGGCCGGACTGTTCAACATCGGCGCGGCGGGGCAGTATGTGGTGGGCGTCTGCGCCTGTCTCTACGCGGCGCTCAACTGGGGCTGGAGCTGGCTGCCCTGCCTCCTCTTCGCCATGCTGGCGGGCGCGCTCTGGGGCTCCGTTCCCGGGCTGCTGCTGGCCTACTGCAATGTGAATGTGGTCATCTCGGGCATCATGCTCAACTGGATCGGTCTCTACGGCACGAACCTGCTGCTGGCCTCCGTGAAGGAGACCACCTCCCCCTACACCTTCCACCTCTCCACCAACGCCCCCCAGGCCATCCTCCCCACCGCGGGGCTGGAGAAGTTCTTCGCCGGTAACACCCGCGTGACCATCGCCATCCCCCTGGCCATCCTCACCGCCGTCATCATCGCGCTGGTGCTGGACAAGACCCGCTTCGGCTACGAGCTGAAGGCCACCGGCAACAACAAAAACGCCGCCAAATACTGCGGCATGGCCGAAAAGCGCAACATCATCCTCACCCTCTTCATCTCCGGCGCGCTGGCCGGGGCCGGCGCGGCGCTGCTCTACCTCACCGACTTTGAGCAGTGGGCCTGCACCGCCTCCTCCGTGCCCGGCATGGGCTTCAACGGCATCGCCGCCACCTTCCTCGGAGGCTTGAACCCCTACGGCACCATCCTCGCCTCCTACTTCGTCCAGCACATCACCTCCGGCGGCGCTTTCGTGGATAAGACCCTCTACTGCTCCCAGATCTCCGATCTGATCTCCTCCCTCATCATCTACCTCTGCGGCTTTGTGCTCTTCATCAAGACCAGCATTACCGCCGGGCTCCGGCGGAGCGAGGAAAAAGAGCGGCAGCGGCTTGCCGCCGCCGGGAAAGGAGGCGAGGAGAAATGACGCTGCTGGTGCAATACACCCTCATTTTTGCCTCGGTGCTGATGCTGGTGGCCCTGGGCGGCTGCTTCGCCGAGCACTCCGGCGTGATCAATCTGGGCCTGGAGGGCATCATGGTCATCGGCGCCCTGGGCGGCGCGCTGATGATGCGCTACGCCCCCGCCACGCTCCCCCCTCTGGTGCTGGTGCTGCTGGTGCTGCTGGCCGCCGCGGTCATGGGCACCGCCTACTCGGCGCTGCTGGGCGTGGCCTGCATCAACTTCAAGGCTGACCAGACCATCGTGGGCACTGCCATGAATATGCTGGGCACTGCCGGGGCCACCGTGCTGGTGAAGGCCATCAACACCGCCGCCAACCCCGACGATGTGTCCTCCACCATCCAGTACATTGAGCCGAAGAAGTCCTTTATCCACTATATCGGCTCCTTCGAGTTCAACTGGTTCATGGTGGTGGCGGTGATCGCCCTCATCGTGGCCTATGTGCTCCTCTACAAGACCCGCTTCGGCCTGAGGCTCATGGCCTGCGGCGATCATCCCCAGGCCGCCGACTGCGTAGGCATCAATGTGTACAGGATGCGCTGGGCCGGCGTGCTGATCTCCGGCGTGTTCGGCGGACTGGGCGGCATCTGCTACATCCTCGCCGGTGTGAGCGAGTGGAAGTTTGAAAACGGCGTGGCAGGCTTCGGCTTCCTGGCCCTGGCCGTGATGATCTTCGGCCAGTGGAAGCCCCAGCGCATCGCTCTGGCGGCGCTGCTCTTCGGGTTGTTCCGGGCGCTGAGCAACGTGTACATCGGCTTCAACTTCCTCGTGGCGCTGAACATCCCCGGCACCGTCTACAACATGATGCCCTACATCATCTCCCTGCTGGTGCTGGCCTTCACCTCCAAGTCCTCCCGGGCGCCCAAGGCCGAGGGCATCCCCTACGACAAGGCGGTACGGTAATGGACAACAGGGACATTCTGGTGGTGGGCGTGGCCGGAGGCTCCGGCAGCGGCAAGACCACCCTGACGAAAAACCTCCTGGAGCGCTTCGGCGGGGACATCTGCGTGGTGCACCACGACGACTACTACCGCGCCCACGACGACATGACCTACGAGCAGCGCACCCACATCAACTACGACGAGCCCGCGGCCTACGAGACCGACCTCCTCTGCCGGGATCTCTCGCTGCTGCGTCAGGGGCAGAGCGTCCGCTGCCCGGTTTACGACTTCACCCTGCATAACCGCAGCGGCGAGACCCGGGAACTGTGCCCCCGGCCCATTCTGCTGGTGGAGGGCATCCTCATCTTCGCCGACGACGCGCTCTGCGGGCAGCTGGATCTCAGGATCTTCGTGGACACCGACGCCGACCTCCGTCTGGCCCGGCGCATGGTACGGGACACCGAGGAGCGGGGGCGCAGCGTCCGCAGCGTCAAGGAACAGTGGGAGGCCACCGTGAAGCCCATGCACGAGAAATATGTGGAGCCCAGCAAGCGCAAGGCCCACATCATCGTCCCCGAAGGGGGCGAGCGCCCCGTGGCGCTGGAACTGATCGCCACCTACCTCCAGCAGCACCTGCTCCACGCGGGAGCGTAGGCTCAATACAAAGCCCCCGGCGGAAAAATTCCGCCGGGGGCTTTTTCCATAGGTTCGCACGGGAGAAAAACGGCGGCCAACCCACCGCACCCGGCGTTTTGACCGCAATATTTTCATTTTAAATCGTGAAAACACATTTGTCAACAGGGGGCGGACAAAATCTCCCCCTTGCCCAATTCGGGGCGGGCTTTTTCGTGCTGACTGCGAATTGTCAGGGCCGAAAAAATCTGTTATATTATAGCCACAAAGGATATTTCCGATATAAGAGTGAGCGGCCCCCATAGAAGTGGAAGGGGCGCAGGCCGCGGGCGGCGGAGAGCCGGACGGCGCAAGGTCTGTCCCACCTGTGGGATCCTGTGACTGCACAGTGTATGCAGCCGATGAAGCCTCAGACCGGTCAGCGGCGCAATAAACGAAAGGAGGTACACAAAGGATGTTAGATATCAAGAACCACGGATGACCCTTGGCTGTCAGGATTACAAAACCGGCGGTCAAGGGTCATCTTATTTTTATATTTGTTTGTGTTCGGCCAGCCCAGGGAGGCGGGCTGTTTTTTTCTGCGTTTTTTCTTGCGGAATATGAATGATACGGGAGAGCGGAAGCATTCCCCCGGCCACGGGACCCGACGACTCCGCTTCACACAGGAAAAACCCCCGGAAAACCGTTGGTTTTCCGGGGGTTTTGATACAGCTTGAAGAAACTCAGCGCTTGGAGAACTGGGGAGCACGACGGGCGGCCTTGAGACCGTACTTCTTACGCTCCTTCATACGAGGATCGCGGGTCAGGAACCCGGCGACCTTCAGATCGTGGCGGTAGTTCTCGTCCAGCTTGAGCAGGGCGCGGGAGATGCCGTGACGGATGGCGCCGGCCTGGCCGGAGACGCCGCCGCCGGCCACCGTGGCCTCCACATCGACCTTGTCCAGCAGCCCGGTGGTGACCAGGGGCTGACGGACGATGAGCTTCAGGGTGTCGAGACCGAAGTAATCGTCGATGTCACGGCCGTTGATGGTGATGGCGCCGGTGCCGTTGGGAACCACATGGACACGGGCGGTGGAGGACTTTCTGCGGCCGGTGCCGTAAGCATAGGCGCGCTTTGCCTGATAGATAGCCATATTCTGAATCCTCCTTCTTTATTCTTCCCAAGCCTGGGGCTTCTGGGCGGCGTTCTTGTGCTCGGTGCCGGCGTAGACCTTCAGACGGCGCAGCTGCCACTTCTGGGTGGGGTTCTTGGCCAGCATACCCTTGACGGCCAGAGTCATGGCCAGCTCGGGGCGGGTAGCCATCAGCCGGTCGTAGCGGGTCTCCTTGAGACCGCCGGCGTAGCCGGAGTGGGTGCGGTAGAACTTCTGCTGGAGCTTCTTGCCGGTGAGGACGGCGTCCTTGCAGTTGATGATGATGACATAGTCGCCGCAGTCGGCATTGGGGGTGTAGTCGGGCTTGCGCTTGCCGCGGAGCAGATCCGCAGCCAGAACGGCGGTCTTGCCCAGGGGCTTGCCGGCCGCGTCAAGGACATACCACTTGCGCTGGACGTCCTCTTTTCTCAGCATGGTCGTAGACATGGATGATAGAGCCTCCGTATTTCAAAATATCTTGCGAATTCAAGCGCTGCCGGGTATAATGGCACGGCAGCTATACTTTTATAGCACAATGGGGAAAAAGTGTCAACACCTATTTTCGTTTTTTTCGATTTGTCTTTTATAAGCTCTCTCATGCTCCCCCATTCTCCTTCATTCTCTCGTTTTCTCTTGTTCGATTTTATATTTTTCCGGAGGCAATATGGACACATTGAATTCCTTTACCGGCCTTGTCCGCCGCTGCGTGGACGACTACCGCATGATCGGCCGGGACGACCGTATTCTGGTGGGCGTCAGCGGGGGAAAGGACTCGCTGGTGCTGCTCATGGCGCTGCATCACCTGCGCAGCTTCTACCCCCTCCCCTTCCATCTGGAGGCGGTCACCGTGGACGCGGGGTTCCCGGACATGGACTTCGGCCCGGTGGAGGAGCTCTGCCGGGGGCTGGAGCTGCCCTACACCATACTAAAAACGGACATCCGGGAGATCGTCTTTGACATCCGCCAGGAGGACAACCCCTGCTCCCTGTGCTCCAAAATGCGCCGGGGGGCGCTCAACAACTTTGTGCGGGACCACGGCTTCAACAAGCTGGCCCTGGGGCACCACTTCGACGACGCGGTGGAAACCTTCCTGATGAGCCTCCTCTTCGAGGGGCGGCTCTCCTGCTTCAAGCCGGTGACCTATATGTCCCGCTCCGGGGTGACCCAGATCCGCCCCCTGCTCTACGCCGGGGAAAAGCGGGTGGCCAATCTCTGCGAGAGCCTTGCCCTGCCCGTGGTGACGAGCACCTGCCCCCAGGACAAGACCAGCCACCGCCAGGAGATCAAGGATCTTCTGACCGCCCTCTCCCGGCAGTACCCCGATCTGCGCAGCAAGGTATTCGGCGCCATACAGCGCCTGCCGCTGGACGGCTGGGGCGTGGAGAGATAACGAAAAAAGACCTGCCCGGTGGGCAGGTCTTCTTTTCTCAGCAGAGGGCGTCCAGCTCCAGCACCGCGCAGGCGTAGAGGGCCGCGCCGCGGATCCAGTTGGGGATGTACAGGAACTCGTCGGGGGCGTGGCCGCCGCCGTTCTCGGCGGGAATGAAGTCGGGGCGGATGCCGCGGCTCTGGGGGAAGGAGGGGCCATAGGTAATGGAGCGGGGCATCACCCGGGAGTAGGTGCCGCCGCCCATGGAGTAGGGCTGGGCGTCATCGCCGGTCACATGCTTATACAGGGCCTGGAGCGCCACCACCTTGGGGTCGTCCAGCGCGATGAACACGGGCGGAGTGGTGGAGGTGTCCACGGAGGCGAAGCCCAGCGTGGCGGCGTAGCGCTCATAGGTGGCGGCGACCTCCTCGGGCTTGGCCACCACGCTGAGCCGGCCGTCCACGGTGAGACTCAGCTTGCCCTCCTCGCAGCGCAGCAGACCGCAGACCACGGTGCTCTTGCCGGAGTCGGGATCCTCGCAGGCCACGCCGGCCTTCTCGCCGTAGATGTCGTCGGTCAGCTCCCGGATACCATGAACCGCCTTCAGCGACTGGCCGGACACCAGCTGCCCCTCCTCCAGCATACGGGCCAGCAGGTGCAGGGCGTTGATGCCGCCCTCGGGGAACGCGGCGTGGGCGGCCTTGCCCCGGACGCGGATGCGGACGCAGCCGTTCTCTTCTTCCACGGTGAAGCGCTCCGGCTCGGCCTGACGGGCCACGGCAGCCTTCACCTGTTCCACGGTGACGCCGCGCACCAGCGCGGTGGCGTGGGGGGCCACCATGTTGAACACCTCGCCGCCGGAGAACTCCGCCAGCTGCTCGCCGGCGTCGATGACCACGTCGCTGCGGAGGCTGCCCTTCTGGGCATAGTTCACCGGGTAGGAGGCGTCGGCCACCAGCGATACCACAGGGACGGGGTAGTGCTTCACATAATACTCGTAGTCCTCCATGCCGGTCTCCTCGGAGCAGCCCATGAGCACACGGACGCCGTGCTTCATGGGGATGCCCTTTTCCCGGAGCATCTTCATGACATACAGACCCAGGATGGCGCTGCTCTTGTTGTCGCCCACGCCGCGGCCGATGAGGAAGTCGCCCCGGTGGGTGGCGCCGTAAGGCTCGAAGGTCCACTTGTCGCCCTCGGGCACCACGTCCAGATGGGCGCAGATGCCGATGGCGTTTTCGCCGTCGCCGAGAATGGCGCTGCCGCAGTAGCCCTCGTGGTCCTGGGTCTCGAAGCCCATTTCCCCGGCGCGCTTGAGCGCGAAGTCCAGCATGGTGCGGCACTCTTTGCCAAAGGGCGCGCCCTCCTCGGCCAGATCGGCCCGGGAGACGGAGCGGATGCGGGCGAAGGACTGGAGATCGGCCACCATCTCGTCCTGGTGGGCCTGCATCCAGGCCAGCGACTCTTCAAAGGAGAGAAGATTTTGCATGATTTTGCCTCCTTGTATAGTATTTTTACGGTTTTTGTAGGGAAATCAGGCTTTCAGCGCGGCCTTCAGCGCCTCGGCCCGGTCGGTGGCCTCCCAGCGGACGCCCAGATCCTCCCGGCCCATGTGGCCGTAGGCGGCCAGGCGGCGGTAGATGGGCTTGCGGAGATCCAGATCCCGGATGATGGCGGCGGGGCGCAGGTCAAAGACCTTCTGCACGGCCTGGGCCAGCTCTCCGTCGGAGACGGCGCCGGTGCCGAAGGTGGTCACGTTGACGCTCACGGGGCTGGCCACGCCGATGGCGTAGGCCAGCTGCACCTGGCAGCGCCGGGCCAGACCGGCGGCCACCACGTTCTTGGCCACATAGCGGGCGGCGTAGGCGGCGCTGCGATCCACCTTGGTGGGATCCTTGCCGGAGAAGGCGCCGCCGCCGTGGGGGGCGCTGCCGCCGTAGGTGTCCACGATGATCTTCCGGCCGGTGAGGCCGCTGTCGCCCTGGGGGCCGCCGATGACAAAGCGCCCCGTGGGGTTCACAAAGAAGCGGATGTCGCCCTTGTTCAGCTCCTCGGGGATGCAGGGCAGGATCACCAGGCGGATCATGTCCTCCCGGATCTGCTCCAGCGTGGCCTCGGGGGCGTGCTGGGTGGAGAGCACCACGGTGTCGATACGCACGGGGCGGTCGTTCTCGTCATATTCCACGGTGACCTGGGTCTTGCCGTCGGGGCGCAGGTAGTCCACCAGCCCCTCCTTGCGGACCTGGGCCAGACGCCGGGCCATCTTGTGGGCCAGAGAGAGGGGCAGGGGCATCAGCTCGGGGGTCTCGTCGCAGGCGTAGCCGAACATCATGCCCTGATCGCCCGCGCCGTTCTCCAGCTCCGCGTCCGCGCCGCCGGCCTTGGCCTCCAGCGAGCAGTTCACGCCCATGGCGATGTCGCCGGACTGCTCGTCGATGGTGGTGATCACCGCGCAGGTGTCGCAGTCGAAGCCGTACTTGGCCCGGTCGTAGCCGATCTCCCGCACCACCCGGCGGGCGATGTTGGGGATGTCCACATAGCAGTCGGTGGTGATCTCGCCCATCACATGGATGAGTCCGGTGGTGGCGGTGCACTCACAGGCCACGTGCCCGGTGGGGTCCTTCTCCAGAATGGCGTCCAGTACGGCGTCGGAGATCTGGTCGCAGATCTTGTCGGGGTGGCCCTCGGTCACGCTCTCAGAAGTGAAAAGATAGTGTGCCATGTTGTTTTGCGTCCTCCCAAAACAAAAAATATCGCCGCGCCTTACGGCGGAGCGATAAACATTGGGAAAATCCAACTCATCTTTCGACTTCCGCCGACGGATTTGGCACCTTATGCATCGCACAGGTTGCCGGGCTTCACAGGGCCGTTCCCTCCACCTCTCTTGATAAGCCGTATTCGGTTTGGCGTAGTTTATCCTAACACAGCCGCCGGAGAATGTCAAGCCCCGGAGAAGCGTGCCGAAAGGGCGGGGGTCAACCCCCGCCCTTTCGCTCCAGCAGCTTTTTGTAGGGGCCGAAGAGGAGGTTGGCGGCGATGGCCGCCATCCACCAGCGCACCGCCGTCCACCGGGGCAGCAGCAGGATGAGCGGCACCGCCACGGCCCAGTAGAGCAGCTGCATCCACCCTGCCAGCATGGCGCTCCGGCGCTGCCGGCGATCCTCCTCCGGCAGCTCGTGGGGCGCGGACTCGATGAAGTCCGCCGCGCCCGCCGCGCCCGGAGCCGAGCGGAAGTCCCGGGCGCAGGCCATGGCGCTCGCGGCGTAGCTCTCCTGAGCCAGCACCGCCCTGACCGCGTCCCGGATGTCCGCCGCCCCCTCCCCCTTCAGCGGGAGGCCCGCCCCCAGCTCCCCGGCCCGGCGGGCCACCGCCCGCTGCTCGTTGGTCTGGGGGAAGAGCACCATGGGCGTGCCCATATAAAGGCTCTCCGAGACGCTGTTCATGCCGCAGTGGGTCAGGAACACGTTGGCCCGGGAGAGCACCTCCGGCTGGTTCACATAGGGGTAGACCCGGATATTCTCCGGCAGCTCCCCCAGGGAGGCCACATCCACGCTTCTGCCGCAGGAGATCACCACATCCATGTCCTCTCCGCCCAGGGCCTCCGCGCACCGGCGGTAAAACTCGGGCCGCTCGTTGATGACGGTGCCCAGCGAGATGTAGACCAGCGGGCGGCGGTTGTCCTTGGCCGGTTCATAGGGAAGGGAGAGGGACGGGCCCACAAAGGCATAGTGCCCGGAGAACGTCTCCGAGCGGGGCTGGTAGCGGGCCGTGGCATAAACGATGGTGTCCGTGAAATTGTCGTTCTGCACCAGCGGCATGATGCTCTTTTCGTGGTAGCCGTACTTCTCCAGGGCTTTCAGCTCCGCCTTGACCCGCCGGCTGCCGCCGATGAGATCCGCGATCTCGGCCAGGCTGCTCTTCATGTACTGAGAGGAGGACTGGTTAAAGGCGAAGGTGGTGGTTGACACCACCAGCGGGATATGGTACTTCCGGGCGGTCAGCTTCCCCCAGAAGCAGACCGAGTCGGACACGATCACGTCCGGGCGGAACTCCTCCACCTGCTCCCGGAGGAAATCGTCCATCCGCCCCGTGGTGCGCAGGGCCACCACGGACATCTCCGTGGTGGAGACCCGCTTCAGCGCCGCCTCCTCCCAGGCGGAAAGCCCCGGCAGAAAGCGGTCGCAGGAGACGTACTCCGCCCCGGTGGCCTCCACCTTTTCCCGGAACTCCTCAAAAGAATAGTAACGCACGGCGTCCCCCCGCCGCACCAGCTCCGCCGCCACCGGCAGCGTGGGATTGTGGTGGCCATGGGCGGGAATGCAAAACCACATGACATTCACGCCTGTTCGCCCCCGTTCTCCCCGAAGATGTATTCCATCAGAGCGCTCAGCGCCGCCTTCCGGGGCAGCGCCAGGCCCTTCTCCTCGTCCCCCAGCAGCAGCAGCGTATCTCCGGGCCTGATCCCGAACAGCTCCCGGGCCTGTTTGGGAATGACAAACTGTCCCTTTTCCCCCACTGTCACGGTCCACGCGTACTTCCCCTCCGGCATATCTTTCATCACGGCGCCTCCCTCAAGAAGTATGATTTGTATAACAAATCATACTTCTTGAGGGGCGTTTTGTCAAGGGGAAAAGGAGAAGCGACGGGCTTGCGCCCGCCGCTTTTTCGCGCCGCCCGGCCGGGGGCGGTCTTACACATACGCTTTGTCCACTTTGATCACACAGAAGAAGTCGCTGTGCCGCTCCTTTACCGCGCCTTTCACCCGCTCGATCAGCTCCCCGTCGCTGAGAGCGAAGTTCACGGGGGCCAGGATGTCGAAGATGAGGTTGGTGTGGGTATGGCCCGGCACCATGCGGAAGTCGTGGATCTTCAGCCGGTCGTCCACGGACCGTACGATCTCCCGCACCTCGTCCCGGAGGGCGGAGAGCTGCTCGTTCTGCGTGTCGATGGGATCCATATGTATGACGCTCTCGCAGCCCAGACGCTTGTCCAGCTCCATCATGGCCCGGTCCATGGCGTCATGGAGTAAAAAGATGTCGCCACTGCCGTCCACCTCCGCGTGGACGGAGATGAAGAGCCGCCCGGGGCCGTAGTCATGGACGATGAGGTCGTGGAGCCCGATGATCTCGGGGAACTCGCTCAGCACCTCTTCCACCGCCCGGCAGGTCTCCTCGCTGCCCTTTTCGCCCAGAAGGCGGGAGAGGGTATTGGAACCCTCCTCCACGCCGGTCTTGATGATGAGCAGCGACACCAGCAGTCCGCCCCAGGCGTCCACATTGTACCCGGTGAAGCGGAAGATCAACAGACAGAGGAGAACCATGGCCGTGGAGAGGCAGTCGCTGCGGTAGTCCGCGGCCGTGGCCTCCATGGCCGCCGAGTCGATCTTCTTCCCGATCTTTTTGGTGAAGTAGGCCATATAGAACTTCACGGCGATGGCCAGCGCCAGCACCAGCACCGCCGCCAGCGAGAACTCGATGGCCTCGGGGCGCAGGATCTTCTCCACACTGCCCCGCAGCAGCTCCACGCCGGTGATGAGGATCAGCGCCGCCACCACCAGCCCGGCCACATATTCGATCCGCCCGTGGCCGAAGGGGTGGTCCGGATCGGGCTTGCGGTTGGCCAGACGGAAGCCCAGCAGCACCAGCACGGCGCTGCCCGCGTCGGTGAGGTTGTTCACGGCGTCGGCGGTGATGGACACACTGCCCGCCGCCCGGCCGATGATGAACTTGGCCGCGAAGAGCAGCACGTTGAACACGATGGCGGTCACGGAACAGAGGGTGCCGTAGGCGGCGCGCACCCGGGCGTCTCCCAGGTTGTCCGCGTCCCGGATAAAAACTTTTGCCAGCAACTCGATCATAGGTCAATTCACGCTTTCAAAGAAATTTTGTGCCCAGGAGCCTCCCGGGAAGGTCCAGGAGATGATGGGGACGAAGCGCTCCGTGGAGTCCACATGGAGCGCGATGACCTGGTTGGCCTCGCTGTAGGTCTCGGTAAACTCGTAGACCCGGTCGAAGATCTGCAGGAAGTAGGCCATCGACTGGCCGTTGTCCACCGTCTCGTCGTTGAGGGCGGTGGTGTCCATCATGGCGGACAGCCGCGCCCCGGTCGCGTCCATGGTCTCCTGCACCGCCTTGCGCACGGCGATGGCGAAGTTGGTAACGCAGCTGGTGCGGGTCAGCTCCCCGGACATGGTGCGGGTATAGCCCACCTCGGTGGTGGGGTGCTCCACATGGTTGAGCACCACCTCGTCGAAGCCCATCTCCATAAGCTCCTTTGTCAAATCGATGGTGTACTGCCGCACATCGGCGTTCCATGGATCCATCCACGCCCCCCGCTGGTCGGAGTAGACATAGCCCCCCGCCCCGGTGAGGGCCAGGGTGGGGTTGCGGGAGACCAGCGTGGAGTTGACGCAGCAGGAGATCACCGCCGTCAGGTAGTAGCCCTGGGATTTGAGCTGCTCCACGGTGCCGCTCAGATCCAGCGTGCCGTTCAGCGCGTAGTTCACCGCCGTGTCCGTCTCCGATACCCACAGCAACACACCCGTCTCGTCGGACAGCTCCAGCGTCAGTCCCCCGGCCTCCAGCGCCCGGGCCTGGCCCACCGCCTTGGTAAGCCCGGCGTCGTTCACCTGCTCGTAGGGCACATAGACGGACTGGATGATCTCCAGCCCCTCTCCGTCGTTGGCCAGCGCGAGGTGGCTGTAGTCCGGGCTCTTCACCTCGATCTCCGCCACGGCTTCCTCAATGGTCAGCGTTTCCTCCGGCTCCGTGCCCGTCTCTTCCACTTCCGCCGTCTCACCCCGGAGGAAGGGCAGATCGAGGTGCACCTCGTCCCGGGTGTACACCAGATACCCCGGCAGTGTGAAGAACAGCACCACGAACGCCAGCAGCAAAAACACGGCCGCAAACAGCAGCACGGCGGGGAGGCGGCTGTTGCCGAAGCGCTGTCCCCGGTAAACGTCCCAGCGGCGCATCTTACTGCTCCGTCTCCAGCGCGGAGATCAGATCCACTCTCCGCTGGTGGCGTCCCCCCTCAAAAGGAGCCGTCAGGAAGGTATCCACGATCCGCTTGGCCAGCTCCACGCCCAGCACGCGCCCGCCCAGGGCCAGCACATTGGCGTCGTTGTGGCGGCGGCACATTTCCGCGCTGTAGCAGTCCCCGCAGAGGGCGGCGCGGACGCCATGGATCTTGTTGGCGGCGATGGAGATGCCGATGCCCGTGCCGCAGATCAGGATGCCCTTTTCATAGTCGCCCGCGGCCACGGCCTTTCCCAGCTTCTCCGCGTAAACGGGATAGTCGCAGCTCTCCTCGCTGTAGGTGCCCAGATCCTCAAACTCCACGCCGGTGGCCCGGAGATGCGTCATGATCTCCTGCTTGAGGGCAAAGCCGCCGTGGTCAGATGCAATCGCCAGCATAATTTTGCTTCCTTTCTTTATGTCAAAGTGATAAACAGGGGATTTCTCCGCCGGAACTCCGTCACATAGAGGAAGCCGCAGCTTCGCAGCAGCCCGTAGACCTCCTCCACCCCCATGCCGATCTGCGTGGGGTCGTGGGCGTCGCTGCCCACGGTGATGATCTCACCGCCCAGCTCCCGGTAGAGCGTCAGCACGTCCCGATCCGGGAAGGGGGCGCTGCCCCCGCCGCGAAAGCCCGAGCCGTTGCACTCGATGCCCCGGCCATTCTCGATGAGCCGCAGTAAGATCTCCCGCAGCTCGTCGCCGTATTTCGCCACGGTGATCCTCTCCCGGAAGCCCCGTTGGGCCATGTAGCGGCTGGTATAGCCGATGTGCCCCAGCACGTCGAAGCAGTCCATCTCCGCCGTGCGCAGCAGCTCCGTCAGATAGCGGCGGTTCAGCTCCTCGCACTCCGCCTCGCTATGGTAGTCGTAGAAGTAGAAATCCGGGGTGTGCGGCAGGTTATGGACGGAGGCGATCACCAGATCCAGCCCTTCCGTCCCGGCGGCCTCCGCCGCTGTCTCCGGGGCCTGGCAGGGCTCTCCCAGCTCCATGCCGAAGCGCACCTCCACCCCCTGCCCATCGGCAAAGGCGGCGTGTTCCGCCTCCCGCGCCAGCAGCTTCCCCCGTACCTGTTCCCAGTCGGGGGCGGTCTCCCCGGTTCTCGCGTCGGCCATGTCCACATGGTCGGTAAAGTACACGGCCCGCAGCCCCCGGCGCTCGGCGGCCGCCGCCATCTCCGGCAGCGTGCCCGCGGCGTCAAAAGAGCAGGTGCAGTGGACGTGTTGATCCGCATATCGCATGGTCAGTGGTCTCCTTTCAAACGGGCCAGCTGGGGAACCACTGCAGCAGGCGGCTGCAATAGCTCCGGGCCACCGGTACCCCGCTGAGCACCGGGTAGAAGAGAGCGAAGAGGGCCATGGCGGCCACCGCCGCCCCCAGCGTGACCCAGCCCCGGCCCCGCTTCTCCTCGATGCGGCTGAGGGCGTAGCCCATGGCCAGCGTCAGGAAGATCTCCGAGGGGAAGTAGTGATAGGCAAAGGTCAGCCGCGTCACCAGCATCCAGGGCAGCAGCTGGGAGAGATAGCCCAGCACAATGAAGGCGGCCCGGCCGTCCCGCTTCCCCACTGCCGCCGCGGCGCACAGCAGCATGGCGCCCAGACCCCCCCAGCAGAGGAGCGGCCCGGTGAACGCCGCGATGGCGGACTTCTCCGCCGCCGTGCCGTCCAGGTAGTACAAAATGGGGCGAATGTCCAGCACCCACTGCCACCATACGGAGGAGTAGGGGTGGGTAGCCACCAGGGAGGAGTGGTAGGACCACATGCTCACCTGATTGTTCCAGACGATCTTCCCGTACCGGGGGTCGAAAAACATCCCCAGGCCGCTGAGTCCCGCCGTTCGGCCGTAGGGGTAGTAGCTCAGATAGTAGATCAGACAGGGGATGGTCACAAAGCAGAGGATGCACTCGCAGACATTGACCCAGAACCCCGCCGTGCGGAAGGCCTCCCGCCTGCGCACCCAGTGCAGCAGCCAGATCACCGCCAGCCCCGCCCCGGCATAGAGGCAGGTCCACTTGGTGGCGGCGCCCAGCCCGAAGAACAGCCCCGAGAGCAGCAGATGCCGCCCGCCATGCTCCTCCTCGCTGCAAAAGCGGTACATATAGTAATACATACCCAGAATAAAGAACACGCTGTAGCTGTCGATGGTGGCCAGGCGGGTCTGGGTAAAGTGCATGAAGTCGAAGGCGAAGATCACCGTGCCGCTCAGGGCCACGCTGCTCCGGCCAAAGAGCCGCCGGAGGAAGTCGTAGAGCATGGGCAGCATCAGCACCCCGCAGAGGGTGCCCATAAAACGCCAGCCAAAGGGGTTCACCCCGAAGAGCAGCAGCCCCAGGGCAATGATCAGCTTGCCCAGCGGCGGGTGGGTGACCTCATACATCCCGTCGAATTTCAGGCTCTCCCAGGCGGTGCGGACATGGTAGATCTCGTCAAAATAGCTGCCGTTCAGGTAGCTGATCTTCTCAGGCACCGTGTCCGGCTCGTCAAAAAGCCCCGCCGCGCCCCGATCGCTCCAGTCCGGGACGATCCGCGCCCCGGCGGCGTCGTAGAGACCCAGCTCCCCGATGTCCAGCTCACGGCCCAGCCCCGTAAGACGGAATCGGCGGCCGGAAGCCTCCGTCCCGGCGTCGTTCCAGCGGAGCACCGCCACATAGTTCTGCTCCAGCGTGGCCGCGTCTTTCCAATGCGCGCCGTCGTCACTGCATTCCACCCGGATCTCCCCGGTGTTGATGCCGGAGAAAAAGCGCAGCTTCGCCACCACTGCCCCCTGGGGCACGGTAAACTCCACGCTCTCTCCCTCGTCCAGCACGCACCAGCTCTCCGGGGCGCTGCGCTCGCCCAGCCCCGCAAAGGCAACCACGGCGTAAACGAGGGCCACGGCCACGCCGTACCAGCGTTCGCCCCGCCCCTGCATGGGCCGCGCCGGTTCCCCGGCGGGACAGAACACCGCGCCGGCTCCCAGCCAGGTCATAGCCAGCACGCCCAGCAGCAGCGCTGCAGGCAAAATCACGGAAAATGTCATCAATTCCTCCACTTGCCAATGACTTGTCAGGTATGGTATCCTGTGTAAAACCGAAATAATGACGCTATATTATATAACAAATCCCCAAAGGTGGCAAGATATGAACGAAACATTTCCCCCCAGGGGGCGTCTTACCCCCCTGAGTTTGCCCGAAAACCGGGAATTCTTTCTCCGGTGCTATGCGGAGACCTGGCGGATCGCACATGGCGACCTGCGGGGGTTCCGGGAGGAGTACATCTATGATATGTACCTACGCCGCTGGGAGCGTGAGCCGGAGAGCCTTCTGGGGCTGTGGCTGGGGGAAGAGCTGACCGCCCTACTGGCGCTGGACAGCAGCCGGGGGGAAAAGCTGCTCTGGATCTCCTTTCTCCATGTAGCCGAGCCCCACCGCCGGGAGGGCCTGGGCACGGCTCTGCTGGAGGCCGCCGCCCGGGAAGCACGCAGGCTGGGGAGGCAGGAGCTTCAGCTCTGCACCGCCCGGCATAACCCGGCCCTGCGGTTCTTTGAGCGGCAGGGCTTCCGCATCGTGGGGCGGGAGCGGGGCGCGGTGGAGCCGCTGCTCCGGCTGGGGAAGAGCTTGCGGCCGGAGTAAGCACAGCAGATTTCCCCCATCGGGAAAATGCGTCTACATTTCACGAGCGGTTGAACGCTTCATTTCCCCGACCGGGTAAGAGCGCTTTGTCTTCCTTGCAGAATATCGGAATATAACAAAAGAGACAGCCAAACGGCTGTCTCTTTTGAAGTGTTGGCGTTGACCTATCTTCCCGGTCCGTCACCAGACAAGTATTGTCGGCACAGGTGAGCTTAACTTCCGTGTTCGGAATGGGAACGGGTGGACCCTCACCGCTAAAAACACCAACTGTTGGTACACCATCAGGGACTCGAACCCTGGACACCCTGATTAAGAGTCAGGTGCTCTACCAACTGAGCTAATGGTGCATGTGGTGACCCGTACCGGATTCGAACCGATGTTAAAGGCGTGAGAGGCCTCTGTCTTAACCACTTGACCAACGGGCCATTTGCACTTTTTACTTTTGCACCCTGAAAACTGAACAAAGAGGGGGAAGCGAGAAACAAAGCGAAACCTGCATTGTAGGTCAAGCCCTCGGGTAATTAGTATCGGTCAGCTGAATGCGTTACCGCACTTACACCTCCGACCTATCAACCATGTAGTCTACATGGACCCTTACTCCTTTCGGATGGGAGATCTTATCTCAGGGGGAGTTTCACGCTTAGATGCTTTCAGCGTTTATCTCGTCCAGACGTAGCTACCCAGCTGTGCCGTTGGCACGACAACTGGTGCACCAGAGGTCTGTCCATCCCGGTCCTCTCGTACTAAGGACAGCTCCCTTCAAATCTC
>JAQXJT010000027.1 GCA_029009095.1 bacterium | reverse complement strand
GGGCCCGCGCCCCCCCCCCCGGGGGCGGGCCCGGCCTAACGGTGGGGCCCCGCGTCCCCGCCCCCACTCCTTTTTCACATTGCTTGTATCCCGCCGCCCTCTCCGCGTTCGCGTCGCGGACGGGGGCGGACTTTGTGCAGGGGAGGGAATTACTTGTCCAGCTCTTCCCGGATCTCCTCCATGGTCTCTTCAACGGTGTCCACCGCGTCCTCGATCTTCTCTTCCACGGTGTCCGCCGCGTCCTCAAGCTTGTCGGCGGTCTCGCCGCAGCAGCACTCGCCGGCCTCCTTCTCGGTCTCCTCCACGATCTCCTCGAAGGTCACGTCCACATCCTTCTCTTCGGTGGAAAAGCCGGCCTTCAGCTGGGCGATCTCGGCCTCCATGGCGGCGATGCGCTCCATCACGGTTTCGGCCTCCTCGCAGAGCTGGGCCAGCAGGCCCTCGGCGCCCTGACGGTTGTTCTCAAAATAGGTCTGGCCGATGGCGGCGTAGGCGCTCTTGAGAGACTCCTTCTCCCCGGCCAGCTCCATGGTAAGCTTAGCCAGACGGCCGGCGGCCTTGGTCTTTTCGGCGGCGGTGCCGGCGTACTCCTTGCCCTTTTCGCTGACGGCGTCCACGACGGAGTTGAAAATACCCTTGATCTGATCAAAATTCATCACATATACCTCCATGATGTAAGTTGTTTTTCTATCGATTTTATCCCCGAATCAGAGGGGACGTACCACGGAAAGCGCCAGACGCTCCTCGGCGAGAGTCTCCCGGAGGAAGGCGGCGCACTCCGCCGCCGTGATCGTGCCCAGCTCCTCAAAGAGCCGGTAGTAGTCGCAGCCGTCGAAGTAGCACTCGGCCAGGTTGACGGCCACGCTGCTGAAGTTGGCGAGACTGCGGAGATACCCGCCATAGAGAGCCCGGCGGCAGCGTTCCAGACGCTGTTCGTCCACTCCCTGTTCGGCCACCGCGCTCACCTCGTTGCGCAGCGCGTTCAGCACGCTCTCCGGCTCCCGGCTCTCGCCGCCCATGATCACCGTGGCGGTGTCCGCCACCGCGCTCAGCTCACAGCTGAAATCCCGCCGCAGCAGCCCGCCGGCGTAGAGACGGTGGAAGAAGGGGGAGGACTCGCCCACCAGATAGCTCAGCGCCAGCCTGGCGGTGAGCTGGACGCGCAGCCGCGCCTCGCCCTTTTCCGGCCAGGCGGCCTTGGCGCCTATGAGAAACTGGGGGGCGGAGACGGCCATGGCGCGCTCGAAGCCGGCGCGGTGGGGCAGCAGCGATTCCGCCGGGCCGTAGTCGCTCCGGGGGGCGTCGCCCCGCTCCGGGGGGAGGATCTCCCGGGCCATGTCGCGCACCCGCTGGGGATCCACATCGCCCACGCAGCAGAGCACCATGTTGGAGGGACGATAAAAGGCCCTGTGGCAGTCGTAGAGGGTCTGGGCGGTGATCTGCGCGATGCTCTCCGCTGTCCCGGCGATCTCCTGTCGGACGGGGTGGCGCTCATAGAGCGACCCCAGCAGCCCGTAGTACAGGGCGGTGTCCGCGTCGTCGTCGCCCATGGAGATCTCCTGCCCGATGATGCCCTGCTCCTTGGCCACGCTCTCCTCAGTGAAGTAGGGCACGGAGACAAAGTTCAGCAGGGTGCGGAGATTATCGAAAAAGCCATCGGTGCAGGAATAGTAGTAGGCGGTCATGCCCGAGCCGGTGAAGGCGTTGGGGTTGGCCCCGTTGGCGGAGAGCAGCGCCAGAGCGTTGCCGCCGTCGGGGGTGTCGAACATCTTGTGCTCGAGAAAGTGCGCCACACCGGCGGGGGAGTCCTTCCACTCGCCGTCCAGACAGAAGCGCTGATCCGCGCCGCCGTACCGGGTGGCGAAGAGGGCGTAGCTCTTGCTGAAGCCCGGGCGGGGTACCACGAACAGCCGCAGGCCGTTTTCCAGCTCTTCGGTATAGACGCTCTCCCCGATGCGGGGATATTCCACTTTATTCATGCTTTTTCCTCCCCGCGCAGGAAGTATGCCGCGTCCAGCGCGATGTCCCCGGCCGCCTTCGCTACTTCCCCGGCGCTCACATCCTCCACCAGCGCCGCCAGCTCGTCGGAGCCGTAGTCCAGCCCCAGCAGCGTCTGATCCAGATAGAAGTCCTCCAGCCCGCCCGGCGTGTCCCCCACGCTGCGGAGAGAGGAGGCAATGTGTGCCTTGGCGCTGTGCAGTTCCTCATCGGTGAAGCGGCCCTGCCGCAGCTCATCCAGCTGCCGGAGCATCTCGTCCTGAGCCTTCTGCCGGTCATCGAACCGGATCCCGGCGATGGCGGCCATAACGCCCTTGTGGGCGTCCAGCATGGAGCTGGCATAGTAGCAGAGGGAGAGCTTTTCCCGGACATTCATAAAGAGCTTGGAGGTGACGCTGCCCCCGTAGAGGGCGTTGAGCACCCGCAGCACCGCGTAGTCCGGCTCCTCCATGCACTTGCCCAGCCGGAAGCCCAGCGCCAGCTGGCCCTGGGCCACATCCATGGCCTCTTCGAAAAAGCGTGGCTCCGCCTCCACGGTGTTCATGCGGATGTCTGTGCCCAGCTCCGGGTCGATCTCGCCCCGGGGCAGGGGCAGAAAAGCCTCCGTCAGATGGGAAGCCACCTTGTCCGCGTCCATGGCCCCGCAGTAGAAAAGCTCTACGGGGGAGGTGGCGAGGAGATCCCTGTAGCGGCGGGTCAGGTTTACATAATATATATTCTCCGCGCTGTCCCGGGTGCCCAGCGGGCTTACGCCGAAGTCCTCGAAACAGCACATCTCCTCAAGAAGCCGGGAGAGGGCGTAGGAGATCTTGTCGTTGACCCGTCCGTCGATGCGCTCCACCAGTTTGTCCCGCTCGCTCTCCACATAGTCGGGCCGCAGCAGGCCGCCCCGGGTCTCCGGGCGCAGCCACATCTCGCCCAGCAGGGAGGCCAGGGGGGCGCAAAGCTCCTCGTGCCCGGGGAGAAAGCGCTCGTCGCAGAAAGAGGAGCGGAAAGAGAGCAGCTGAATTTCTCCCTTGCGCCGCACGGAGGGCTCCATGCCGGCTCCGTAAAGGGAGTCCAGACGCTCCTGCAGGGCGCTCATGTCCGGCAGCGTGGCGGTGCCCCGGCGCAGTACGCTGGGGATCAGGGCGTTGGGGGAGGCGCTGCTGCGCTCCAACTGGGTGAGCAGCGTGGCGCTGAGTACCCCGGATTTGAATTTGTCCGTCTCCACGGCGGTGAGATACACGTTGGGCAAAAGCTCCCGGCGGCTGACTTCCATGGCCTGACCCCCTGATACGATCGTCATTTTTTCTCAAGGGCGCCCCCTTCCCCGCCAAAACGGAGGGGGGAGAAGGGCACGCCCCAATGGTAGGCAGATTATACCATAATCATTTCCATAATGGTATGACTAATTCATGAATTTTCCTTTGAATAGGGAAGAATTGTGCGGACGCCGCCCACGCCGTCCCGCCGGAAGAGCCGGAAGTCCTCCCAGCCGGGAACCATGGCGCAGCGCATCTCGCCCTCGGCGCCGTTTTTCATCTCCCAGCCCAGCAGATCCTCCATGGCCACCCGGAAAAACCAGCCCGCGCTGCCCGTGTACCAGCTCCAGCCGCCCCGTCCGGGACAGTTGGGGTTGGTGTAGATGTCGGCGGGTATCACATAGGGCTCCAGAGCGAAGTCCTCCTCCCGCCCCTCGCCGCAGGCGCAGCGCAGGATGGCCAGCCCCTCCGAGGCCATGCCCCGGCGAAACAGGGCGTGGGCGAAAAAGAGCGCGGCGTGGGTGTACTGCCCGCCGTTTTCCCGGAAGCCCGGGCCGTAGAGGGTGATATACCCCGGCGAGCGGTCCCTGGGGCCGTAGGGGCGGTCGCTGAGGGAAAAGATCCGCCTGTCCCCATCGTAGAGCTTGTCGAGGGCGGTCCGCAGGGCCACGCGCCCATGCTCGCTGTCCGCGTCCGGGCAGAGGGCCCCGCAGGATTGCACCACCGCGTCCAGCACCCCCAGCTCCTCCCCGTCGCCGTAGTAGCCCCGGGGCCAGTAGGAGCCGTTCCAGGTGCCGTCCGCCGCCCGGGCCACTTCCCGGGCAAAGCGCAGATAGCGCTCCCCGTCCCTGCCCCTCTCCCGGGAGAGCAGGGCGGTGAAGCTGCGGACGCAGCCGGCAAAGAAGAAGCTGAGCCACACGCTCTCGCTCCCCTCGCCCATGGCGCTGAGCCCGTCGTTCCAGTCGCCGCTGCCCATGAGCAGCAGACCGTGCCGCCCCGTGCCCCGGCGCATCACCAGATCCAGCGCCCGCAGGCAGTGCTCCTCCACGCTCTCGTAGAGGGAGCTGACCCGGGGCGTCTCGTAGCGGCTGTCCTCCCCCTCCTCCAGAGGGGAAGAATAGAGGTAGGGCACGCTCTCTTGCAAAATACCCGTGTCCCCGCTCTTCTCCACATACTCGCATACCGCCCAGACCAGCCACAGAAGATCGTCGCTGCACCGGGTGCGGACGCCCTTGTCCGCGGCGGCCACGCCCTCGTGCCACCAGTGCTGTACGTCGCCCTCCTCGTACTGGTGGGCGCAGCAGCGCAGGATGTGGGCGCGGCAGGCGTCCCGGGTCAGGGGCAAAAGATTTACATAATCTTGTAGCTGATCCCGGAAGCCCCAGGCCCCTCCGCTCTGATAGAGGGAGGTGCGGCCGTAGATGCGGCCGCAGAGGGCCTGGTACTGGCACCAGCCCCCCAGCAGATGGTCCAGCATTTCCTCCCCGGTGTGACCGGTGAGGGCGGTGACGGTCTCCCGCCACGCCCGCCGGACCTCCTCCAGAGGCGGCGTCTCCTCCGGCAGCTCGCCCACGCCCAGACGCAGCAGGGCGCTCTGCTGCACAGTGAACTCCCCGGCGAAGCAGGGATCGCCGCTGCGCACCGGCTGGCCCTCCCCGCCGCCCAGCCACAGCAGCCTGTCCGTGGCGCGGCGGGAGAAGGGGACGCTGCACTGGGCGTGGAGCACCACGCCTGGGTAGGAGCAGCGGACGTTTTCCGCCCGGAAGCCCTCTTCCTCCCCGCTGACGCGGCAGTAGCGCCCGTCGCCCCACTCGCTGCCCATCTGCAGCGGCAGGCACCAGCGGAAGGTGGTGTCCCGGCTGCACCGGATCTCCATCACCCGTTCCGTCCCTTCCCGGGGCACCCAGACGGTGACGGTGACGCGCACCCCGCCGATCTCCTTTTCCCAGCGGGCAAAGCCGAAGCCGAAGCACACCCGGCTCTCCTCGCCGCTGCGGGCAAAGACGCTGTGCCATACCCCGTTTACGGCGAACTCCAGCCTTTCGCTCCCCTCCACGGCCAGCACATCCCCGCCCCAGGGGGTCAGGGGGCACTCCCGGGCATTTTTGTACCAGAGGAAGCCCAGCCCGCTCTCCCCGGTGAGACAGCCGAAGCGCTCGTTGCACAGAAGATGGCTCCAGCTCCGGGGCGGCAGCGTGCCGCGTATGGTGAGCTCCACACCCTCCTCCGTCCATTGACACCGGGGGGGCTGGGCGCTCCGGGGGACTGCGGGAGAGGTTAACATAACTATATTTTCACTAGGATAGATCTTCACACCCTCCCCGCCGGCGCCCGATTCGTAGAGGGCGGCGGCTGCTTGCAGGGCGGGGGCGTGGGCGGCGTCCAGCAGGTGGATGCCGCCCTTTTCCCCGATGCGCTGTTCCCGCCCCAGCTTCCGCAGCAGCTCCCGGGTCTCGGCGCTGCGGCTGTGGCGGTATTCCCCCAGATCGCTGCACAGCAGCACCAGATCGTAGCTGACGCCGCAGGCAGAGAGCAGGGCGTGGGCGCGGATATGCTGCGCCACCGCCTCCTTCTCCGTCCCCGGCTCCAGCGCCGCGATGGGCAGATCTCCGGAGAGACCCAGCCGCCACAGGGCGTCCCGCCTCGTGTCCTCTCCCTCCGCCCCGGCAAAGGGATTTACATGGGGGAAGAGCAGGGACGGGAGCAGGCGCAGCGTGCGCAGGGCGTCGGAAGAGTCCATCCCCAGCAGCCGCGCGGCAGTCTCCGCCATGGCGGAGGCGCTGTGGGAGGCGAGAATGTGGGCGGCGGCCTCCCTGGCGGAGGCGGCAGAGGAGCCCATGGCCACGGCCAGCGTCACCGTCTGTACCCCGCCGCCCCGCAGGGGAAGACGGGCAGTACAGCGGGGGGCGGACTGCCAGCCCTGGTTGGGCACGAAGGGTCTTCCCCCGCCGCGGCCGGGAAAGCGGAAAAAGTCCCCGGAAAACTCCGCCTTTTCCGAAGCGGCAAAGGCCAGGTGCATCCCCCGTCCGCCCTGCGGGGCCAGCCGGGAGATCAGGCAGCAGCCGTCCTCACCCCGGGTCTCCACGCCCAGCCGCCGGTAGGCGATCTGGCCGTAGTAGTCCCCGTCGGAGCACAACTGAGGTTCGAAGGAGGCGTATAGCTCCGCCTTCTCTCCCCGGCGCACGCCCCGCACCGTGACCTCACGCCGTTCCCCGCACTCATCGGCGGGGACGGTGAGCGTCACCCTCCAGCGGAGCGGGCCGTTGCTGCCCTCCCAGACGCAGCTCTCTGCGGTAAAGCGCCAGCGGAAGGCGCTGCCGCTGTCGTCGCCCGGCAGCAGCGAGAGCCAGCGCTCCCCCACCCGGAGCCAGAGCTCCACGCCGTGGTCCTCCCCGGGCAGCTCCCGGGGAGAACGGTAGGGCCGCAGGGCCCCGCACTGGGCGCGGGTGATGCCGCTTTCGGTTGACATAATGCTATACACCCCGTTGGAGAGCAGGGCGCACTGGGGGCTGAGAAAGCGCACCCCCTCGTTTTTCATTTCATAGAAGCCGTTCCCCCGCTGGGCGGGGGCGGGGAATTCCCGGCTGCGGTGGCGCAGGACCGCGCCGCCCAGGGGGATCTTCTCCTCCAGCAGCCCCTCGTAGGCCGACATGGCTCGCTCGGCAAGAAAGCGGCGGCGGCACACATTGGCGCAGAGGGTGTTGGCCACGGCGGCCATGCTCATGCCCAGATGGTGGGCCATGACGCAGCGGACGATCCGCTCCTCCCGCCCGGTGCGCCCGGGGGTGAAGTCCACCGCCTCCCAGAACCCGTAGGGGCCCAGGGCCCCCAGCTTTTCGAAGGCGCGGAGGTTCCGGATGGCCGCCCTGGGTTCCAGCATCAGCGCGAGGAAGCTGGCGTAGGGGGCGACGACCTTTTCCCGGTCCATGCCCCGGCACAGGGCCAGACGCTGACAGCCGTGGGCTTTGTAGTGGTAGTTCAGAGAGCCGTCCAGGGAGAAAAAGGCGCTCTCGCTCTTGCCCCAGACCCCGAAGCGACCAAAGCGCTGCCTGCGCTGGACATAGAGGCAGAAGCGGGCGCTCTCGTAGAGCAGGGAGTTTTTGTGCAGCGGCAGAAAGAGCTCGGGCATCAGGTACTCGAACATGGATCCGCTCCAGCTGACGCAGCCCCGGTACCCGTCGCAGCTCACCTGGGCCCGGGAGAGCTGCTGCCAGTGGCGCAGCGGCGCCTGCCCGGAGGCCACGGCGATATAGCCCGTGAGCCGCTCCTCGCTCTCAAGCAGGTCGTAGTGGTTCACCTCGCCCCTGGCCCCCTCGGGAGAGAGTCCGATGCGGAAGAGGTGGCGTTTTTCGTCATAGAGCGGGCGGAAGTCCATGGCCGTGTAGATGGCATAGACCCGCTCGCTCAGCGATTGACAGCCGTACTCCTCCAGCCCCCGGCACACGCTCAGCAGACACCCGGCCAGATTGCCGCTGTCCACCGTGGAGACGTAGCCGGGCTGGAGGGGCTGGAGGGTGCGGGTGTTGACCCAGTTATAAAGGTGGCCGTGCCATTTGGGCATGGCCTCCACGGCCTCTACCATCCGCTCGAGGAGCCCCAGCGCCCGCTGTCTCGGGCAAAGCCCCAGATCCACCGCCGAAAGGCAGGCCACCATGCCCAGCCCGATGTTGGTGGGGCTGGTGCGGTGGGCCACGCCCACCCCCGGGGTCTCCTGGTAGTTGTCCGGGGGGAGAAAGTGATCCTCGGCGGTGCAGAAGGTGTCAAAGTATTTCCAGATCTCCCCGGCGCGCAGCAGCAGATAGCTCCGCTGCTCCCGGGAGAGGCTCTCCACGCTCTCCCGGCTGCGCCCCAGCGAGGCCACGAAAAGGGGGGAGAGGAGGTAGGCCACGCCCGCGGCCTTCCCGGGCACCGTGGGGGCGAACAGGCAGAGTAGCCCCACCGCCACGGCGCTCTTCATGGCGCCGTAGGCGGCCTCCAGCCCGCCGCGGCTCTGCTGCTCGGACTGGGCGGCGGTCTGCCACTCCAGCAGGCCCCGCCTGGTGACGCCCATGCGCCAGAGCGCCGTGACAGCGGCGGAGAAGCTGACCCACGCCTCCCAGGGCAGGAGCAGCAGCCGCCCCAGCGTGGCGGTCAGTTCCAGCGCCAGTCCGTGAAAGACCTCCGAGAGCACCCGGATGCGCGCGTCCTCCTCCCGCTGCAGCGCCGTGCGGAGCAGGGCGAAGAGCAGCGGGGAGAGCAGGGAGAGCAGGGCGAAGAGGGACACGGCGCGCAGGGCCGGCGTGGGAAAGAACATGCCGCTTAGCAGCGCGCAGAGGGAGGCAAAGGGCAGCAGGGAGCGGCGGAGGGAGTCGAAAAGCCGCCAGCGCTCCATGGGGGGCAGAGCCCGTCCCCGGGCGAAGAGCCAGGGGAGGTTTTGCCAGTCGCCCCGCACCCATCGGTGCTGCCGCCGCTGCCAGGCGAGAGGGGAGGAGGGGAAGGAGTCGGTGATCTCCACATCCTCCATGAGCGCCCCGTGGAGGAACGCGCCCTCCAGAGCGTCGTGACTGAGCACCTGCCCCTCGCCGATCCGTCCGCCCATCACCTCCCACAGGGCCCGGGCGTCCAGCAGCCCCTTGCCCGCAAAGCCGCCGCTGCCGTAGCGATCCATATAGAGGTTGCCCGTGCAGCCCCCGTAGGTACAGATGCCCCCCTGCCCGGAGAAAAGCCGGGCCAGGTCGGAGCGGGTGCTGCTCTGGAGCTCCACGGCGATCCGGGGCTGGATGACCCCGTGGCCGGACAGCACCAGCTTGCGCTGGGCGTCCACCACGCAGCGGTTCAGCGGGTGCAGCATGGCCCCGATCAGAGGGCGGATGCTGCCCGGGGTGGGGCGGGAGTCCGCGTCCAGCGTGAGGATGAAGCGGCACTTCCGCAGCGCGTCCGTGTCGCCCACCGGGCAGATCAGCTCGCTTTTCTCCCCGCAGAGCAGGGCGGCCAGAGACATAAGCGCCCCGCGCTTGCGCTCCCAGCCCTCGTAGCGGTCGTCCATCCGGTTGTAGCGCCGCTTCCGGGTGAGCAGATAGAAGCCCCCGCCCCAGCGGCGGTTCACCTCCTCCAGTACGGCGGCGGCCCGGCAGAGCAGGGCCCTGTCGCCCTCCCGCTCCTCCTCGACGCTGCCCGGCAGGTCGCAGAGAAGCCCGAACAGCAGATTGTCCCCGCAGTCCCGGTTGGCCAGACGGAATTCCTCCAGCCGCTCCGCCGCCTTCTCCGCCTCGTCCCCGTCGTTGAGCAGCACCGAGAGCACGCAGATGGTGCGCCCCTCCTCCGGGACGCCCCGCCTGAGCTCCATGCGCAGCAGCCGCCTGGGCGGCGTGAGACGGCCCAGCAGCAGGTCTGTCAGTTGCTTGACGATTTCCGACACGGGCAGCAACAGCAGCGGCGCCGCGGCAACGGAGCGGAGCAGAAAGCCCCCAAGCAGCGTGAAAAAGAGGGTCAAAAGTACATTGGCGGCGATGTAGCCGCCACCCGAGGGACAGCGCTCGTCATGGAAAAGCTGCCAGCCCACATGCTTTTGCGGCTCCTCCGTGCTCTCCCGGCACTGGCGCAGCACCATCTCCGCGTAGCGGAATTCCGGGATGCCCCGTTTTTTCGCCAGCTTTTCCACCTGGCGGCGGTACTCGGCCCGGCTCTCCCGGTCCATGCCACCGTAGACCCCGGCGGGATCCTGCCGCAGGATGCTCTCGGTGAGACTCTCCTCCTCCGCCACAGTGGAGAGCGCCCCCGTGTCCACCAGACGCAGCGAGCGCAGCAGCGCGGCCACGCTCTGCTCCCGGGCGCTGCCGCCGCGGTAGAGAGAGGAGAGGGCGAAGAGCAGGGAGGCACGAACGGCGGCGGGGAAGAGCCGCAGCTCCGCCTCGCTGAGAACGATCTTCTTCCGAAAGCCCCGGAGAAAGGCGCGGCAGTAGTCCTCCGTCAGCGCCCCGCCGCTCTCGCTCACCAGCTCCTCGGTGAGAGTGAGCAGCAGCCACTTCTTCCCGTCCCCCCGCAGCGCGGCGCGGCGGAAACTCTTCCCGGTGGACAGAACGCAGCGCTGCAAGAAGTAATAGTTGTCCCAGAGCCAGCGGTCCGCCCCCTCCGGGGCGGAGTGCTGCTCCATGGCGTCGTGGCGGCGCTCCAGCGTGGCCCAGGCCCGCCGCACCTCCCGCTCCATGCGCCGGCCCGGGAGGCGTCCGCTCTCTTTTATACTGCTTCCGCAGCGCTCTCCCAGCTTTTCCGGTGTCATTTCCTCGTTCATAGTTCACCCTCCCGTGAGAATACACTTGCCCCTTATTCTGCCGCCGGGACAGGAAAAATATGCAGCCGGGTGTCAAAGAAAAACCTTGACAGAACCCGCCGGGGCGAGTATAATGCCCAAGGTGTCAAGCTCCGACTTTGACACGCAGGGGGGAGGAGAGAACATGGACGAGCAGCTGACGCGCACCATGCTCTTTGATCTCTACGGCGAGCTGCTCACCAAAAAGCAGCGGGAGTACTTCCACCTGCACTATAACGAAGACCTCTCCCTCTCGGAGATCGCCGAGTCGGAGGGCATCAGCCGGCAGGGCGTGTGGGACAACATCCGCCGGGCCGAGGAGGCGCTGCGCAGGACCGAGGAGAAGATCGGACTGCTGGAACGCTACACCGCCCAGCGGGCGGCGGCCGCCGCGCTGGAGTCGGATGTCAACGAGCTGCTCACCCTCACAGAGGGTCGGGCCCGGGAGCTGGCGGAGGATCTCCGCCGGCGGATACAGGAGCTGGAGCATGGCATTTGAAAACCTGTCGGAAAAGCTGAATAACGTATTCAAAAAGCTCAAGGGCAAGGGAAGACTCAGCGAGCAGGACGTCAAGGATGCCATGCGCGAGGTGCGTCTGGCTCTGCTGGAGGCGGACGTGAGCTACAAGGTGGTCAAGGACTTCGTCAGGGAGGTCAGCGAAAAGGCCACCGGGGCGGAGGTGCTGGAGAGCCTGTCTCCTGCACAGATGGTCGTCAAGATCGTCAACGAGTCCCTCTGCGCTCTGATGGGCAGCGAGACCCAGAAGCTCAACATCGGCTCGGAGAATCCCAGCGTGTGTATGCTGGTGGGACTTCAGGGCGCGGGCAAGACCACCAACGGGGCCAAACTGGCCGCGCTGATGCGCAAGACCCAGAACAAGCGCCCGCTGCTGGTGGCCTGCGATGTGTACCGCCCCGCCGCCATCGAGCAGCTGGAGACCGTGGGCCGGCAGCTGGACATTCCCGTGTTCCAGATGGGCAAGAGCGACCCGGTGGAGATCGCCAGAGCCGCCATCGACCACGCCAAACGCCACGGCAACGATCTGGTGTTTCTCGATACCGCCGGCCGGCTGCACATCGATGAGACGCTCATGGACGAGCTGAAGAACATCAAGGCGGCGGTGCGCCCCGCAGAGATCCTGCTGGTGGTGGACGCCATGACCGGCCAGGACGCGGTGAACGCGGCCAAGGCCTTTGACGATGCGCTGGGTATCACCGGCGTCATGCTCACCAAGCTGGACGGCGACGCCCGGGGCGGCGCGGCCCTCTCGGTCAAGGCCGTTACCGGCAAGCCCATCAAGTTCTCCGGCATCGGCGAGAAGCTGGACGCCATCGAGGTGTTCCACCCCGACCGCATGGCCAGCCGCATCCTGGGCATGGGCGACGTGCTCACCTTCATCGAGAAGGCGGAGGCCGCGCTGGACGAGAAGAAGGCCATGGAGATGGCGGAGAAGCTGCGCAGCAACCGCTTCACGCTGGTGGACTATCTCGAGCAGCTGGAATCCATCAAGGGCATGGGCTCGCTGGAGGAACTGGCCGGGATGATCCCCGGCATGGACCCCAAGGCCCTCGGCAGCGGGAGCATCAACGAGAAGGCGCTGGCCCATACGGAGGCCATCATCCGCTCCATGACCCCCGCCGAGCGGGAGAACCCCGCCATCCTCAATTCCAGCCGTAAAAAGCGGATCGCCGCCGGCTGCGGGCTGAATGTGGTGGATGTGAACCGCCTGATCAAGCAGTACGAGGCCATGCAGCAGTTGACCAGGGCGCTCAGCGGCAAAAACGCCAAAAAGCTCCAGCGCATGATGCGCGGCAAGGGCGGCTTCGGCGGCATGGGCGGACTGCGCATTTAACGGAGAAGCGAATTTTTTAAAATAAATTATACTTTTTGGAGGAAAACATCATGGTTAAGATCAGACTTCGCAGAATGGGCGCCAAGAAGGCTCCTTTCTATCGTGTGGTGGTCGCTGACTCCCGCAAGGCCCGCGACGGCCGCTTCATCGAGGAGATCGGCACTTACGATCCCCTGACCGAGCCCGCCACCATCAATATCGACATGGAGCGCGCCAACTACTGGATCTCCAACGGCGCCCAGCCCACCGATACCGTTCGCGGTCTTCTCAAGAGAGCGGAAGGCTGAGCTCCGAGGGGTTCGGAATGAAAGAATTGTTGAGCTACATCGTGCGCAGTCTGGTGGACAAGCCGGACGAGGTCTCTGTGGAAGAGCGCGATGGCAATGGCGAGACCGTGTTTGAGGTGCGCGTGGCTGAGGGAGACATGGGCAAGGTCATCGGCCGGCAGGGCCGGGTGGTGAAGGAGATCCGTGTTCTCATGAAGGCTGTCGCCCAGCGCAAGGGCAGGAAAGTGTCCGTGGAAGTGCTGGACTGATCATCGCGGTAAGGTACGGGGGCGGCTCCCATGGCGGGATCCGCCCCCCTTTACGCCTTTGGGGCGGGAGAGGAGAGAATATGGCAGAGCGGTATCTGGAGGGCGGCAGGATCATCAATACCTTCGGCATCCGGGGCGAGGTGAAGATCGAACCCTGGTGCGACAGCGCGGAGTTCCTGCGCCGCTTCAAAACCCTCTATATCGACAATCAGCCCCGGAAGGTGCGCTCCGCACGGGTGCATAAGGGGATGCTCATCGCCCTGCTGGAAGGGGTCGAGGATGTGAACGGGGCCATGCTGCTGAAAAACAAGGTGGTCTTTTTCGATCGGGGGGACGCCCGGCTGCCCAAAAACAGCTTCTTCCTCGCGGATGTCATCGGCTGCACCGTGGTGGACGAGACGGGGGAGACGGTGGGCACCGTGACCGAGGTGCTGACCCTGCCCGCCCAGAACGTGTATGTGGTGCAGGGGGAGCGGGAGCACTCCATCCCGGCCGTGCCGGAGTTCGTGCTGGACACCGACCTGGAGAGGCGTGTCATCCGCGTCCATCTGATCGAGGGGATGTGAGGAAATGCGTATCGACATCATGACGCTCTTCCCCGAGGCGGTCAGCGCCTCGCTGGACATCAGCATACTGGGACGGGCGGAGAAAAAGGGAATACTGGACATCCGCTGCGTCCAGATCCGGGACTATACCGACAATAAACAGCAGCAGGTGGACGACTACCCCTACGGGGGCGGCTGGGGCTGCGTGATGATGGCCCAGCCTCTGAAAGCCTGCCTGGATGATATTATGTCAACTGCTCAGGGCCGCCGCAGCCGGGTGATCTATATGTCCCCCCAGGGCAGGCCTTTCAACCAGGACGAGGCGAGACGGCTGCTGCGGGACTACGACCATCTGGTGCTGGTCTGCGGCCACTACGAGGGCATCGACGAGCGCTACATTGAGGAGTGCTGCGACGAGGAGATCTCTCTGGGCGACTTTGTGCTCACCGGCGGGGAGATCGCCGCCATGGCGGTGACGGACGCGGTGTGCCGCATGGTGCCCGGCGTGCTCTCCGATGAGGAGTGCTACACCGGGGAGAGCCACTGGGACGGGCTGCTGGAGTACCCCCAGTATACCCGGCCGGAGACATGGGAGGGGCGGACGGTACCCGCGGTGCTCCGGGGCGGCAACCAGAAGGAGATCGACCGCTGGCGGCGGAAGAAGATGCTGGAGCGTACCATGGACAAGCGCCCCGACCTGTGGGAAAAGTTCGAGCCCCGGGGGGAGGACGCCGCCCTGGCCGCCGAGATCGACGGGGAGCGCCACCCCCGGCCCCGGCCCTTCTCCTTTGACTGCCGCCGGGCCGTCGAGGAGGATATCCCCGCACTGGTGGAACTGTGCGAGGCCGCCAAAGCCTACCTCCGGGAACACGGGGTGGATCAGTGGCAGGCGGGCTACCCCAACCGGGACAGCTTCGCGGGCGATATTGCCCGGGGCGAGGGCTGGGTCTTTACCGAGAGCGGCAATCTGGCCGGCTATGTCAGCATCACCCATACCCCTGCCGCCAACTATCGGGAGATCAGCGAGGGAGCGTGGCTGGTGGATACGGAGAACTATGTGTCCATCCACCGGATCATGTCCGCCGCGCCTTACCGTTCCAGCGCCCTCAGCGCCGAGATGATGCAGCTTGGCGAGGATCTGGGCTGGGGCTGGGGCTGTGACAGCCTGCGGGTGGATACCCACCGGGACAACGGCGCCATGCAGCGGCTGGCCGAGCGGATGGGCTATACCCGCTGCGGCATCATCCCCATCCGGGGCACCGCCGAGGATGGCACGCTGCGCTACGCCTATGAGAAGCCGCTGATTGACATAAAATAGTTAACATAAATTAGTTGACATAAAAGGGTTGACATAATTATGAACCTGACCAATCCCAACGAGATCAAGGCGCTGCTGGCCGAGTACGGCTTCCGCTTCTCCAAGTCCATGGGACAGAACTTTCTGATCGCCCCCTGGGTGCCCGGGTGCATTGCCGGGGAGGCGGGGCTGACGGAGGAGGACGGGGTGCTGGAGATCGGCCCCGGCATCGGCGCGCTGACGGTGGAGCTCTGCGAGCGGGCGGGGAAGGTGCTGAGCGTGGAGCTGGATAAGAGGCTGGAGCCGATTTTGCGGATGACTCTGGCGGGCCGGGAGAACAGCGCGGTCGTTTTCGGGGACGCCCTGAAGAGCGATCTGCCCGCCCTCTGCCGGGAGCATCTGGGGGAGCGGCCATGGAAGGTCTGCGCCAATCTGCCCTATAACGTCACTACGCCGCTGCTCACGGCCTTTCTGGAGAGCGGGTGCTTTGAGAGCATCACGGTGATGATCCAGAAAGAGGTGGCCGAGCGGATCTGCGCGGCTCCCGGCACCGGGGAGTACGGCAGCTTCACCGTGCTGGTGAACTGGTACGCCCAGCCCAGCCGACTCTTTGATGTGACGCCCGACTGCTTCCTGCCCCAGCCCAAAGTGACCAGCACGGTCATCCGCCTGGCGCGGCGGAAAGCGCCCCCGGCCCGGGTGGACGACGAGAAATTTTTCTTCCGTGTGGTACGCGCCGCCTTCAATCAACGGCGGAAAGCGCTGCCCAACGCTCTGGCCGCCGGGCTCCCCACTCTGGAGCGGGAGCAGGTACGCGGGGCGCTCACGCGGCTGGGCCTCCCTGCCGACATCCGGGGGGAGCGTCTCTCCGTGGAGCAGTTTGCTCAGTTCTCCAACGAGCTTTTGGCCCGATGAAAGCCCGGGAAGAAAATTTCAGAAAAATGCAAAAAAGTGCTTGACATTTTCCCCACCCTTTGCTAATATACTCCTTGCCGGTTGGCGCTACGGCGCCGGGGCAAAAGAGAATATGGGGGTATAGCTCAGCTGGGAGAGCGCTTGAATGGCATTCAAGAGGTCAGCGGTTCGATCCCGCTTATCTCCACCAAAAGCTCGGAAGAAGCAAGAAAAACCTTGAAATCACTTGATTTCAAGGTTTTTTCTTGTCCAAAAGTGGGAAATACGCAGTATTCGCTTTTTATGCCTGTGCGCTTGATTTTTGATGGAAATTTTGAGAATCAAGAGGTCGGGTATTATGAGGAAAATTAAACTGAATTGCGCCGCCACCATGGAGGAAACCTTTGCCGACTTTCTCACTTCCCGCAAAGCAAAGGGGCTTGCGGACAAGACTTTGCAAAGCTATGAACAGCAGTTCCGAGCCGTGGCGCGGCACTTGGATGTAAAAACGGACATTGCGCTGCTCCAAAAGGCGGACTTGGATGCCATGATTGTTTCCATGCGGGAGGCGGGGCTTTCCTCCAACAGCATCAACAGCTACACGCGCACCCTCAAATCCTTTTTCTCTTGGTGCAA
>JAQXJT010000026.1 GCA_029009095.1 bacterium | reverse complement strand
CCTTTTTTTTTTTATTTTTAAAAATTGTTACTGCGGGGGGGGGGCCCCCCGTCCCCCCGGGGGGGCGTGCGCCCGCCCCGCCGCTTCTTGCAGATTATGTCTACCTTTTCCGGGAAAAGTTCCACTTTTTCCCATTTTTTTGCAGGTTTCGTGAAACTATACTAATTTTTCCCCGCAAAATTTGGGCGGTTTTTTCCTCTTTCCCATATTGCGTAATTCCCATGAAAGTGTTATAACTAAGCTACAAAAGGTTACAAGTTATTACACCCCTTTGGGAACTTGTTACGCTGCAACTTTTTGAGCAAGTCAGGAGGAAGTAAAAATGAAGACGATGAAGCGTATTCTGGTGCTTTGTCTCGTTGCGTCCATGTGCCTGGGGGTCATGGTTCTGCCGGCCAGAGCCGTGTTCGGCACTGCCGAGGCGGGCGCTTATGTGGATCAGCTGTATCAGGGGCTGCTGGGCCGTCCCGCCGATGACGCGGGCAAGCTCACCTATGTGAACAAGCTGGTCAACGACAAGGTCAGCGCCGCGCACATTGCCGAGCTGATCGTGGGCAGCGCGGAGTTCCGCTCCCGCCAGCTCACCAACGAGCAGTACATTGATACTCTCTACCAGGGTCTCCTGGGCCGCTCTGCCGACGCCGCCGGCATGGCTACCTTCAAGGGCGCCATGGATGTGGGCAACTCCCGCACCTGGGTGTTCCAGCAGATCATTGCCTCTCAGGAGTTCAAAAACCTCTGCGAGAATAAGTACAATATGTTCGTGGGCGACTACAGCACCGGGGACAAGACCCCCGACACGACCCCCACGCAAGTCACCGGCGAACTGGCCGAGCAGTATGTCCGCCGTCTCTATGTCCGGCTGCTGGATCGTGAGCCCGACGCCAACGGTCTGGCCTACTGGGTCGCCCAGCTCACCTACAAGAAGATGAGCGCCGCCGGCGTGGCCGCGGGCATCGCCTCCGGCAACGAGTTCAACTCCCTGCCCTACACCAACGGCCAGTTCGTGCAGCGGGTCTACCTGGCTCTGCTGAACCGCGAGCCCGACACCACCGGCTACACCAACTTTGTCTCCGCTCTCAACAGCGGCAAGACCCGCGCCTGGGTGTTCGCGGCCATCTGCGCCAGCCAGGAGTTCCAGAACCTCTTTGGCGAGATGAACGCCGCCCCCGGCAACATCAACTCCACCACTCCCCCCAACTCCCTCATCAGCGGCGGGGCCGTGAACCCCACGGACGCCTCCGCCTATGTGGAGCGGCTCTATCTCTGCCTGCTTGACCGCTACGCCACCGCTGAGGAAGTGGATCACTGGACCCGGTACCTGACCACCCGCTCCATGTCCGCCGCCGGCGTGGCCGCCGCCATCGCCTCCTCCTCTGAGGCCCGCAGCATCGGCCGCACCCGCGAGGTCTTCGTCTCCCGTGTCTATGAGGCGCTGCTCAACCGCGCCCCCGACGTGTCCGGCATGGGCACCTATGTGAACGCCCTGGCCAACGGCTACTCCCGCTCCTGGGTCTTCGCCAAGATCTGCCAGAGCAGCGAGTTCCAGAACATGGCGGAGTACCGCAACATGAATGTGGTGCCCGGCTATGTGAACTCCGCGTCCTACGACATGGGCTGATCCCACAACGCCAAATCAGAGAGAGCCCGCCAACCCGGCGGGCTCTTTTCCTACAAAGAGAAAAGGAGAGACACACATCCCATGAGTGCACAGGAAGAGTACGCTGCCCGGCTGAAACGGGTGGACGCCGCCGTGGCGCTGGAAAAGGGCGACCGCGTCCCGCTGATGCCTTTTGCCCGCAACTACCCCTACCGCCGGCAGGGCCACACCGTGGCGGAGGCCATGTATGACGCGGAGATGGCCGCCGGGGATATGAAGCGCTTCGCGCTGGACTTTGAGCCGGATCTGCTGGTGCCCTACACGGTCTCGCTGGCCGGGGCGGGCCAGGTGCTGGAGGCGCTGGGGCTCCGCTTTCTGGAGTGGCCCGGCCGGGAGGGCGGAGCGCTGAAAGAAAATGCCGCCATCCAGATCATCGAGCAGACCCCCCTGGACGAGGACGGCTACGAAGATCTTGCGGAGACATACCTCTCCCTGCTGCCCGCCTTTCCCGGGGAGGACGCCGCCGTGGCCGCCTACGCCCGCCGCGCCGCCGAATTTGAACGGGAGATGGCCGCGCTGGGCTTTCCCATGGCCTTCTCCGCCGCCACCGCCCCCGCCTATGATGTGCTGAGCATCTGTCTCCGGGGCACCCTGGGGCTGATGATGGATCTCTACACCCAGGAAGACGAGGTGCAGGAGGCCCTTGCCCTGCTCTGCCCGCTGACCGTGGACTTTGCCGCCCGGCAGGCCGCGCGCTGGGGCGGGCGGTTTGTCTATGTGCCTCTTATGAAGGGGATGGAGGGCTATCTTGGGCTGGCGCAGTACGAGGAGTTCTACTTCCCCACGCTCAAAACGCTGACCGAGGGGCTGATCGCCCGGGGACTCACCCCCGTGCTCTACGCCGAGGGGCCCTACAACGATCGGATGGAGCTGCTCTCCACCCTCCCGAGGGGCGTGGTGTTCCACATGGACAGCGTGGACATGGCCCGGGCCAAGCAGGTGCTTGGGAAGGAGCACTGCCTCTCCGGCGGCTTCTACGCCTACGACCTTATCCACAGCAACCCCGGGGACATCGAGACTTACCTCAAATCCCTGCTGGACACCGTGGCGGTGGACGGGGGGTACATCTTCGACTTCGGGGACAAGCTGGACGAGGCCGAGCCGCGGAACATCGAGACCATGTTCCGGGTGCTCCGGGACTACGGGACTTATTGACCGCACGCAGACCGCCGCCCCTTTTCAAAAGGGGCGGCGGTCATAAGACAACGGACAGTCACGGCGTTTCGTTTGAACTGCTGTGGCTGTCCTTGTATTCTTCCCGGCCATGTGATACCATGGAACCCATCCGCTTACAAATTGAATTTTACAGAGGAGAGAGCAGTCGTGCAGATCAGGCAGTTTTTCTTGCGGGGAGACCTGAAAGGCGCCATTGCATATATGCGCGATCACGAAGAATTCAAAGACATTCTTCCTGCGTATGTCGCGGTTTTTGAAAAGTGTGAATACCGCACGTTTGAAATACCGGACGAACTCAACGACATCCTGCGTTTGTATCAAATCTACTTCCGCGATACCTTTTATTGCGGGTTGCCGGAGGCAGAGGCCGCAGACAGGCTGCTGGCACAGCTGAAAGCGCTCCTGGGTATGCCGGACGATGGAGAAGAGCTTCTGACCGAGAAGCTTCGATCGGTGTTTGAAGCGAAGGGCTATCATGCGCTTTTCGGGAAGACCCAGGGGTATTACGGCCCGTATATCTGGCGGGATACCGTTCCGACTGTCTACCGTGTCGAACTGCCGGGCGGAACGGCGGAATATACGGTCAACATTCTCAGGGGCTTTGTATTCCGCAGCTGGATGGATTATCTGACCTTCGGCCGGTTCGGGACAGGCGGCTGGGCTTCCCCCGACGGTACGATCAACTGCGTAGAGCAGGCGTATGATTTTGAAAGCGAGCGGTTTCTCGTTTCTCTTTTGAAGCACGAAGCACAGCACACCGTTGATATGAAGCAATTCCCGGGAATCACCCCCGCAGAGCTGGAATACCGGGCAAAACTGGTGGAGCTCCATTACTCCGGCAATTTGGAATTGCTGCAAGGGTTTTTGTCGGCAGCGGATGAAAGCAGAGCAAGCGACGCTCATGCGGCAGCTTCTGCAAAGATCAAGCTCGACTTTGCAGATACGGATCAAACAAATCTCTCCTGCATCCAGACCCGGGCGCTGGAACTGCTCCATGCCCATACGAAAGAAATGGAAGAAAAGTATGGGCAGCAGAAAGCGGGCTCCGGCCGCTGATCTCGGTAAACTCCCGTCCATCGAACAGAAACCAGGGGAGCGCTTTTGTACGAATCAAGCCCCGTATGAGCGCTCCGTGAGACCAAACGCCCCGGACATTCCGTCGTCCGGGGCGCTTTCCGTCGATGCATTCCGCACGGGGGCTGGCCGCGCCTGCCGGGAGGGGCGGGGCACAGCCCTGCCCCTCCCGGTTTTTTACAGCTCCACCTCCACGGTGGTGCCTTTCCCCACCTGGCTGCGCAGCTCGATCCTGCCGCCCAGATACTGCACGGCGTGCTTTACGATGGAGAGCCCCAGCCCGGTGCCGCCGGTAGCGCTGGAGCGGCTCTTATCCACCCGGTAGAAGCGCTCGAACACCCGCTCCTGCTGCTCCGGCGGGATGCCCACGCCGCTGTCCGTCACCGTCAGTCTGGCGCCCCGGCCGCGGCTCTCCACCCGCACCTCCACGCTCCCGCCCTCCGTATTGTAGCGAATGGCGTTGTCGCAGAGGTTGAAGACGATCTCCCGCAGCAGACCCGGCACGCTTTGCAGCGGCACGGCGTCTCCGATGACGCGCAGCGTGACGCTTTTTTCCTCCGCCGCGGCTTGCAGCGTCTCCGCAGCCTCCCGGGCGATCTCCCGGAGATCCACCTCCTCCAGAGGCAGCGGGGCGCTCTCGTCCAGCTGGGAGAGACGGATCACATCGCCGATGAGGGTCATCAGCCGCTCCGCCTCGCTGCGGATGTGCCCCACGAAGCGGGGCATATCCTCCGCCTTCACCAGACCGTTCTCCATAAGCTCGGCGCTGCCCAGAATGGACTGGAGGGGCGTTTTCAGTTCGTGGGAGACATTGGCGGTGAACTCCCGGCGGCCGCGCTCGGCAAAGGAGCGCTCGGTCACATCGAAGGCCAGCAGCACCGCGCCCACCACCGCGCCGCCGGATTCGATGCGCCCCACATCGAGCTGGTACTCCCGCTCTCCCCGCTTCAGCAATATTTCGCTGCGGCCCTCCGCCAGTGCGGTCTGGATGGCCTCGCTGACCTCGCTGCTGCGCTCAAGCGTGAGAAAGTCCTTCCCCACGCAGTCCTCCTCCCCATCGAAGAGCCGCAGCGCGGCGGGGTTGATGCTCACGATGACGCCTTTCTGGTTGAGCAGCACCAGTCCCTCGTTCATGCTGCGGGTGATCTGGGTAAACTCGTCATTTTTCCGTTGCAGCTCCCGCAGCTGCCGCTCGATCTGCCGCCGCTGCCGGTTGATGCGGCCCAGAAGCGGCGCCAGCTCCTCGTAGACCTCCTCGTTCTCCAGCGGCTTATCCAGATCGAGCCGGTTCAGCGGCTCCATGATCCGCCCGGAGACCTGTCCGGCCAGCACCCCGGCGAGGATCAGTGCCAGCAGCAGCACCAGCAGCACCGGCTGGAGCATTCCCAGTGCCAGCAGCCACGCCGTGGCGTGGCTCACGGAGATGCGCAGCACGGTGCCGTCCGGGAGACGCTGGGCGTAGTAAAGGGTCTTTTCCAGCAGCGTGGTGGAGTAGCGCTGGCTCTTGCCCTCGGCGTTTTCCAGCGCTTCGGCGATCTCCTGCCGTCCGGCGTGGTTTTCCATGGTCTCCGCCTCCGCCCGGGTGTCGTAGAGCACCGTCCCGTCCGCATCGACCCAGGTAAGGCGGTAGCGCGCGGCGGACAGTCCCTCCAGATAGGTCTTTCCGCCCGTCTCCACGCCCTGCGCGGCCAGTTCCATCTGGTTTTCCAGCTGCCGCTCCTCCACGCTGCCGAAATAATCGTATAAAAAGCCCATGATGATGACGAGACTGGCCAGCAGAACGCCCCCCGCCACCAACATGATGGACTGGAAAATTTTCTTCTTCATTCCTTCACCTCAAACCTGTAGCCCACGCCGCGGACAGTCTCGATCCACTTTCCGTAGCTCCCCAGCTTCTGTCGGAGGGTAGTGATGTGCATATCCACCGTGCGGCTCTCCCCTACAAAATCCGCCCCCCAGACCTGACTCATCAGCTGCTCCCGGGTAAAAGCCAGCCCCGGATGCAGCAAAAACCCCCGGAGGAGTTCATACTCCTTCAAGGTCAGCTGCAGCCGCACCCCGTCGGCGCGGACGCTGTGTTCGTCCTGATCCATGAGCAGTCCCCCGGCCCGGAGCGATCTCTGTTTCCCCCGGTCCGGGCAGCGCCGCAGCACCGCCTTCACCCGGGAGACCATCTCCATCATGCCAAAGGGCTTCACCAGATAGTCGTCCGCCCCCAGATCGAGGCTCTGTATTTTGTCGTACTCCATCCCCCGGGCCGTAGCCATGATCACGGGGACGGTCTCGGTGCGCGCCGCGGCGCGCAATTCCCGCAGCAGCGTCACCCCGTCATCCCCGGGGAGCATCACATCCAGCAAAATGAGGTCGGGTATCTCCTCCTCCAGCGCCGCTCGAAGCTCTCCGCCATCCGTGAGGCCCCGGGCCTCAAAGCCCATGGAGCGCAGGGTGTACAACTCGATATCCCGGATGCTCTCGTCGTCCTCCACGCACCAGATCTGTGCCATTGGCTCTCCTCCCCTCTCTTTTACCGTTCGCTGGGGCCGTCGCGCTCCTCGGCGGGCCCCACCTCGCCCTCGGGGATGTGCTCCCCGTAAACGGAGAAGAGCACCCACCCGGCGATATTCACCGCGTGGTCGCCGATGCGCTCGAGATACTTGGCGATCATCAGCAGATCCAGCGCGTACTCCCCCTCGTCGCTTTTTTCCGCGATCAGGGCAATGAGGGAGCGCTTCACCTGTAAAAAAAGCTCGTCCACCACATCGTCGTATTCGATCACGGCTCCGGCCAGGGCCGTGTCCCGCTTCACATAGGCGTCGATGCTGTCCGTGACCATTTTGATGGCGGACTCGGCCATGGTGTGGATGAGCTTGCCGTCCCCGCCCCGGCCCTTCCGGAGATAGGTGGTGATCTCCGCGATGTCCGCGGCCTGGTCGCCGATGCGCTTCATATCCGTGATCATCTTCAGCGCCGCGGAGATCTGCCGGAGATCCCGGGCCACCGGCTGCTGCTGGAGGAGGAGTTTCAGGCAGAGGCTCTCCACCTCCCGCTCCATGCGGTCGATCTCTCCGCCCACGGCGCGTACCCGCTCCGCGGCGCGCCCGTCCCCGGGGGTCAGTGCCCGGGCGCTCAGGGCGATGGCCTCTTCACACAGGGCGCCCATCCGGATCATTTCCCGGCTCAGTTCAGCCAGCTGTCCGTCAAATCTGCTTCTTCCCATTATCCGAACCTCCCGGTAATGTAATCCTCGGTGCGCTTGTCCTCCGGACGGGAGAACATCCGCTCCGTGTCGGCGCACTCGATCAGCTCTCCCAGCAGGAAGAAAGCCGTGGTGTCGGAGATGCGGACGGCCTGCTGCATATTGTGGGTGACGATCACCACCGTGTAGCGCTCCTTCAGCTCCATGGTCAGCTCCTCGATCCGGGAGGTGGAGATGGGGTCAAGGGCGCTGGTGGGCTCGTCCATCAGCAGCACATCCGGCTCCACCGCCAGAGCCCGGGCGATGCACAGCCGCTGCTGCGGCCCGCCGGAGAGGCCCAGCGCCGAGGTACGCAGCCTGTCCTTCACCTCGTCCCAGATGGCCGCGTCCCGCAGGGCGCGCTCCACGATGTCGTCCAGCCGCGCCCGGCCCTTTACACCGTGGGTGCGGGGGCCGTAGGCGATATTGTCGTAGATGCTCATGGGGAAGGGATTGGGCTTCTGGAACACCATGCCCACACGCCGCCGCAGCTCATTCACATCCACGCCCTTCCCGTAGATGTCCTCGCCCCGGTAGCGCACCTCCCCTGTGACTCTCACTCCGCTCACCAGATCGTTCATGCGGTTGAGTGTCTTCAGAAAGGTGGATTTTCCGCAGCCGGAGGGGCCGATCAGGGCGGTGATGCTCCGTTCTTTTATGTTCATGGTGATATTCTTCAGCGCCTGGGTATCTCCGTACCACAGACACAGATCCTTGACCGTCAGGCAATCGCTCATGCGTTTCTCCTCTTCTCAAAAAATCTGCCCACCAGCACCGCCGCCAGATCCATCAGCACCGTCATCACCATCAGGATGGCGGCAATGGCGAAGGCCACGCCGAACTCGCCCTGTTCCTTGGCGTACACATAGAGCGCCACCGTCAGCGTGGCCCCGGAGCTCATCAGCCCCAGGCAGCCGTTGAGGGCGTGGGCAAATCCGGCGGTGAACAGCAGCGCCGCCGACTCGCCCAAAATCCGTCCCACCGCCAGGATGCACCCGGTGATGATCCCGTCCACGCAGCCGGGCAGCACCACCGTGCGGATCGTCCGCCACTTTCCCGCGCCCAGCCCGAACGCGCCCTCCCGGTAGGCCTGGGGCACGGTCTTGAGACTCTCCTGGGTGTTTCGCAGGATGGTGGGCAGGTTCATGATGGCCAGCGTCAGCGCCCCGCACAGGAGGCTGGTCTGCATCCCCAGAAACTGCTGAAAGACCAGCATACCCACCAGACCATAGATGATGGAGGGGATGCCCGAGAGGGTCTCGGCGGCGTACTCGATGAGCGAGACCAGCCGGCGGTTCTCGGCGTATTCGTTCAGATAGACGGCCGCCCCCACCCCAAAGGGGAGGACGATCACCAGCGTGGCGAGAACGATCACCAGCGTGTTGCGGATATCCGGCAGGATGCCCACAGTCTCCTTCAGATAGCTGGGGGAGGTGGACAGCAGCTCCCAGGTAATGTTAGGCAGCCCCTTGGAGAGCACATAGCCGATAAAGAACACCGTCAGCGCGCAGGTGAGGATCACCGCCGCGCCCATCAGGGCGATCATGGCGGCGGCATAGGCCCGCCGCCGGAGCGGGAGACGTTTCTTTTGCATATCCTGCATATCTCAGCCCTCCCTGCTGCGCTTCAAGAGCGCGTTCAGCACGGCGTTGATGAGCATGATGAAGAGGAAGAGCACCAGCGCGATGGAAAAGAGTGCCTTCCGCTGTAAACTGCCCTCCGCCGAATAGGACATCTCGCTGGCCACCGCCGTGGTGAGGAAGCGGACGCTCTGGAAGAGCGAGGGCATGTTGGCCACGTTGCCGGAGACCATCATCACCGCCATGGCCTCACCGATGGCTCTCCCCACTCCCAGTACCACCGCCGCGGCGATGCCGCTTCTGGCGGCGGGGACCGAGACGCGGAAATAGGTCTCCATGGGGGTGGCCCCCAGGGCCAGGGAGGCGTCCTCATACTCCCTGGGCACGGCCTCCAGCGCGGTCAGGGACATTTTCACGATGCTGGGCAAGATCATGACCGAGAGCACCACCATGGCCGAGAAGAGGCTGGCCCCGTCGGAGAGGCCGAACAGCTCCCGCACCCCGGGCACCAGCACCATCATGCCCACCAGGCCGTAGACCACCGAGGGGATGCCGGCCAGCAGGCTCACGGCGGCGCCGACCACCCGGCGCGTTCTCTCCCCCGCCACCTTGGCCAGATACACCGCCGTGAAGAACCCCACGGGGACGCCCAGCACGATGGCGCCCGCCGTGCCGTAGAGACTGGTGAGGATAAAGGGCAGGATGCCGAACTTCGGCTCTGCCGCCGTGGACGCCCACACCCGGCCCAGGAGAAAGGGCCCCAGCCCGATCTCCCGGATGGCGGGGACGCCCGCGAGAATGAGGTACACGGTGATCAGCAGCACGCAGGCCACCGTGACCATTCCCAGCAGCATAAACACGCCGCGGATCGCGTCCTCCCCAAGGTGCATTTTGCTTTTCATCGTTTTTCCCTTCTCCACCGGGGAACGCCGCCCTTCCTCAGGCCACGGGCACCGCGCCCGCGTGGGAGATGATCTCGCCCGCCTCGGGGGAGGTGGCGTAGTCGAAGAAAGCCTGGGCCACGGCGGAGAGGGCCTTATCCTCCTTCGTCACCAGCACGAAGGGACGCTGCACCGGGTAGCTGCCGTCTTTCACCGTGTCCTCCGTGGGCGTCACGCCGTTGACGGACAGCGCCCGCACCGTGTCTTTGACGGAAGCCAGGGAGGCGTAGCCGATGGCGGCGGGGTTGCCCGCCACAGAGGTGATCACATCGCCCGTGGAGGTCAGTTCCTGCCGGTAGAGGCACTTTTCCGCGGTGCCGGTGATGCTCTCAAAGCCGTCCCGGGTGCCGCTGCCCGCCTCCCGGCCGATCAGCACGATCTCGCTGTCGCTGCCGCCCAGTTCTTTCCAGTTGGTAATCTCGCCCGTGTAGATCTTCGCCACGGTCTCCAGATCCAGATCCTTCACGGCGTTGTCCGGGTGGACGATGACGGCGATGCCGTCCAGGGCCAGCGTCGTCTCCTTCAGCCCCTTGGCCTTCTCCTCGTCCTTCAGCGCGCGGCTGGCAAGGCCGATGTCGCAGCGGCCCTCTGCCACGGCGGTGATGCCGGAGCCGGATCCGGTGGGGTTGTAGGTGAACGTCACGCCCTCGTGGTCGTTTTCAAAGGCCTCGCCCAGCGCGCCGATGACCTTCTCCATGGAGGTGGAGCCATCGGTGGCCACCGTGCCGGCAAGGGAGGCGTTCTGCGGGGTGGTCTCGCCGCCCCCGGCGCCGCAGCCGGCGAGCAGACTCAGGGCGAGCGCCCCGGCGAGAATGGTCGTCATAATCTTCTTCATAAGTTTTTCGTACTCCTTTTCTTCTTTTTGGATTTTTCCCTTTACGGTTTGTAGAATACCGTTTCCTTGTAAAATGAAAAACCGGCTTGTTGTCAAATCCGTGTAAAATCCCCCGCCCGGACAAAAAGAGAACGCACCCCCCGCGGGGGGTGCGTTCTCTTTTTCTGTGTTACGCGCTTTTTGCGCTCTTTCTTCAAAGAATTCCTTCCGACAAATACCGGTGCATCTTCCTGGCCAGCGCGCCCTGCTGCACCCAGTCCCCGTAGACCACGTTTTGGGGGGTCAGGCGACGGATGAGGTCGATGTAGCTCTGGCGGAGCTTGCCGTACATCTCCTTTTCGTAGCGGGTCTGGGGCAGGGGCATGAAGCTGTGGACGTTGATCTTCGCCCCCCGGGCGGCCAGATTTTCGATCATCTCCACGCTCAGCCGGGCGTCCTCCTCCGTCTCCCCGGGGAGACCACAGATAAAGTCCACATTGGCGACAAAACCGCCCCGGTGCAGCCTGTCCACCGCCCGGTAGACCTCCTCCGCCGTGTGGCCCCGGTGGGCGGCTTTGAGGATGCGGTCGCTGCCGGACTGAGCGCCGATGACCAGATCGTCGTTGCACACGAACCTCCGCAGCAGCGCCACGCTCTCCTCCGTCACGTTGTTGGGGCGCACCTCCGAGGGGAAGTAGCCCAGGTAGATCTTACCCTCCTCCCCCAGCACCTCCCGGAGCATTTTCAGCAGCCCCTCCAGCGCCTCCAAATTCACCTCCACCCCGTTGGGGGAGCCGTAGGAGAGGGCGTTGGGGGTCAGCGCCCGGAAAAAGCGGAGCTTGAAGAGTCCCCTTGCCCGCTCCATGACCTCCCGGATGGACTCCAGCGAACGGTGGCGCACCCGGCGCCCGCAGAGGCTGCCGGTCTGGCAGAAGGCGCAGCCGTAGGGACAGCCCCGGGTGATCTCAATAGGCCCGTAGCGGCGGAAGCGGGGCGAAACCGGGTCGAAATCCTCGATCTCCACCCGCGCCGCGATCCCGCCGTTCACCAGCTTTCCGCTGTGGTCCCGACAGCACAGTCCCTGCATCCCCGCCGGGTCCTCCCCCCGCAGCAGCTTTTCCAGCAGTGCCGGGAAGCTCACCTCGCCCTCGCCCATCAGGGCGTAGTCGAAGCCCAGCACCGTCACCGTGCGCTCTCCGTCCCCGCTCACATGGGGCCCGCCTCCCACGCACACCGCGCCCAGCCGCTCCCGCAGGGGGCGAAGCTCTTCCAGCATATCGTGGATCTCCCAGATCTGGGAGGTGAAGAAGGAGAAGGCCAGCACCACCTGTCCTCCCCCGCGCAGCTCTCCTTCCCGCTCCAGCAGCTCCCGGGCAGAGGAGAAAAAGAGCACCCCGATCTCCTCAAAGAGCCAGGGCCGGCTCTCCATGGCCCCCAGCAGGGCGGTAACGCTGTACTTGTTGAGGGGGGTGTCGTAGAAGCAGAGCTTCATGCTCCCACCAGCCTCCCGGCGGCCTGCCGAGCGTGGGCATAGATGTCCTCGGCGCTCTCATCCAGATAGAACTCTCCCCTCTCAAAGAGCACCCGCCCCGCCACCATGGTCAACGCCACGTTGGACTTGCTGCCGCTGTAGACGATGTTCTTCACCGTGTTGTGCACGGGCTGCATATTGGGCTGGTGGAGGTCGATGACGGCCAGATCGGCCTGCATCCCCACCTCCAGCTCCCGGCAGTCCTCGAGGCCCATGGCCATGGCCCCGCCGCAGCAGGCCATCTCCAGCACCCAGGCGGCGTCCATGGCCGCCGCGTCCCCCTGCCGCAGCTTTTGCAGCACACACGCCAGATACATCTCCCGGAACATATCCAGCGCGTTGTTGGAGGCGGGGCCGTCGGTACCGATGGCCAGAGGGATGCCCAGACGGTGCATCTCCACCAGCGGCGCCACGCCGCTGGCCAGCTTGGCGTTGGAGCCGGGACAGGTGACGGCGTACAGCCCCCGCCTGGCGAAGATCTCCATGTCCCCCTCGTCGAACCACACGCAGTGGAACCCGCCGCCGCCGTACTCGTAAAGTCCCTCCCGCTCAAAGAGCGCCGTGGGGGAGCAGCCGTGGCGGGCGCGGCACTCCTCCACCTCGCTCTTCGTCTCGCTGTTGTGGGCGTAGAAGGGCGCCTTGTACTTTTCCAGCAGCGTGCGCATATAGCGGATCAAATCGAGGTTGGCGGTGTACTCCGCGTGGATGCCGTAGCGGTAGCCCACCAGCGGGTGGAAGCGGTTGAACTCCTCAAAATCCCGCTCCGCGTCCGTCCAGTCGCTGTCAAAGGCGCTTTTTGCTCCGCAGATCACGCTGCGGAAGCCGCTGTCCACGCAGCTCTGGGCGTAGGCGCGGCGGCAGTAGTACATATCAAAGGTGGAGGTGATGCCCGAGGAGAGACTCTCCAGATGGGAGAGCTTGGCCAGGGCGTACACAGTCTCGTCGTCCAGCCCGTTCTCCAGCGGGAGGATCTTTCCGTAAAGCCACTCCTGCAAGGGCAGGTCGTCGGCGAAGGAGCGCGCAAAGGTCATGGCCCCGTGGGCGTGGGCGTTTTTGAACCCGGGGATCAGCAAATTGCCCTTCAGATCGATCTCCCGCTCGAATACCGGCTTCTCCCCCGCGGGGGCCGCGCCCACATGGACGATCCTGTCCCCCTCCGTCCAGAGCTCGCCCTGCCCGATATGGGCGCCGCCGCCAAAGCGCAGGATCTCCCCGTTGTAAAAGCGTATCATGGCTCTCTCCTCTCTATACCGTGAGATCGGCGAACTCCGCGCCGATGTATTCCGCCAGCGCCTCCGCGCTCACTTCCACCTGGGCGCCCACCCGCCCGGCGCTGCAATAAAACCGCTCGCAGAGCAGAGCCGTCTCGTCGATGAAGGTGGGAAAGGGCTTCTTCATCCCCACCGGGGAGCAGCCCCCGTGGACATAGCCCGTCAAAGGCAGCAGCTCCTTCTGGGGGATCATGGCGATGTTCTTCACGCCCACGGCCCTGGCCGCCTTTTTCAGATCCAGCGTCTCCGCCACGGGGATCACGAACACAAAGTGCTCCCGGCCCGGCCCCTCCGTCACCAGCGTTTTGAACACGCACTCCACGCTCTCCCCCAGCGTCACGGCGATGTCCGTGCCCTTCGTCTCCTCCGGGTCGTACCAGTGGGGGGTGTAGGCGATGCCCGCCTGCTCCAAAGTACGCATGACATTGGTTTTTTCCCGTCCTTTCTCCGCTTTAGCCATGGAACTCCTCCAAAAACTTCTCGATCTCCGCCCGGGTGGCCGTGCAGCTGCCCTGGATCATGTCCTTGCCGCCGCCGTGGCCGTGGATGGCGGCGTTGATGGTGTTGGCCATCTTTTTCAGATCCATGCTGCCGCTGGCCATCACATACTGCCATTCCCCGTCGCGCCCGGAGAAGGCCGCGCAGAGCCGGCACTTCTTCACCGCCGCGTTGCACCATTCCCGCATGGCGTCCCGGCCCGCCGTCTCCTCAAAAATCCAGAGATTTCCCTCCGTGGGGGCCAGAGCGGCGGCCTGCTGCTCCATGCGGAGCTTCTCGCTCCGGTTCAGCAGCGCCCGGGTGTTCTCCAGCTCGGCTTTGAGCTTCTCCGCCGCCCCGCGGACCTGGGGCACGGGCACGGAGAACAGCGCGGACAGGGCGGACATATCCTTCCCCTGCCGGATGGCCTCCTCCAGGGCGCAGCGCCCGGCGCGCATGATCAGTCTCATACCGCCCCGGTGGCGGGCCGCGTCGGTAATGCGGATCATTCCCACCTCGCCGGTGCGGTACATATGCGGGGCGCAGCAGGCGCAGCGGTCCACGCCCTCCACCTCCACGATGCGCACCTCGCCCTTGAGTTCCTTCTTGCTGCGGTACTCCATGGCCGCCAGCTCCTCCGGCGAGGGGAACCAGGCGCGGTAGGGCAGATCGGCCCAGACGGCCTCGTTGGCCCGCCGCTCCAGCTCCGCCACCTGCTCCATGCTCAGCTCCTTGTCAAAGTCCAGCGTGGCGCTGTCCTCGGACATATGGAAGCCCACGTTCTCGCAGCCCCATAAGGAGTAGGCGATGCCGCTGACGATGTGCTCGCCGGAGTGGAGCTGCATCCGGGAGAAGCGGGTTTCCCAGTCGATCTCGCCCTCCACCGTCTCCCCCACGCCCAGCGGCGCGTCGCAGCGGTGCCACACGACCCCCTCCCGCTCCCGGGTCTCCAGCACCCGGACGCCGCCCAGGACGCCCGCGTCGCTTTTTTGTCCGCCGCCCTCGGGGAAAAAGGCGGTTCTATCCAGAGCGACTTCCCACTCCTTCCCAGCGGCGCGGCACTCCAGCACTGTGGCCGTGAAGCGGCGGATGTGAGAATCAAGATAATAGAGTTTTTCCATGGTAATTCGACCTCCGTACAGGATTTTTCCATTATAACGCGCACGCCGTATGAAATCAAGGTTGACCAATCCCCGGAGCATTGTTATAATATGAATGTATCGAAAACTCCTAAAATATAAAATGAATGTACATAACAGGGAGGAATACCGCATGAGTATCAAAGTTATCGCCCCTGACTGCACCGTGGAGATCGAAGCGCAGCCGGATGTGGATCTGCTCACCGCCATCCGCAAGGCCGGTCTTACCGTCCCCGGCGCGGCCTGCGGCGGCAAGAGCAAGTGCCGTAAGTGCTGGGTCATGGCCGACGGGAAGAAAGTTCTCTCCTGTGAGACCAAGTGCCAGGGCGTGCAGGAGGTCACCATCCTCGAGCCGGAGGAGATCAACGCCGTGACCAAGGGCGCCAGCGATATCGCCGGCGGCGGCACGGGCCTCGGTCTGGCCGTGGATATCGGCACCACCACCGTCGCCTCCTTCCTCTACGATCTGGAGAGCGGCAAGCAGCTGGCCAAGGCCGGCACCCGCAACGCCCAGCGCTCCTACGGTGCGGACGTGATCAGCCGTATCCAGGCCTGGGACGAGGGCCACGGGGATGAACTCTGCGGCGTCATCCGCCGCCAGATCAGCGATATGACCGACGAGCTGTGCACCATCGCCAGAAAAGAGCGCAGCCAGATCACCTTCGTGTCCATCGTGGGCAACACCGTCATGGAGCACATCGCCGACAACCTCTCCCCTGTGGGCATCGGCGTGGCCCCCTTCACCCCCGAGTCCCTCTTCGGCGACATCCGCCCGGCCGAGGGCTTCCTGGACGGCCTCTTCCCCGGCGCCCAGATCTACATGGCCCCCGCCATGGCCGGTTATGTGGGCGGCGACATTACCGCGGGCCTCTTCGCCTCCGGCGGCCTCTACGCGGAGGGCCTCTGGTTCTACATCGACATCGGCACCAACGGCGAGATGTGCCTGGGCAACAAGGACGGCTGGATCAGCTGCGCCACCGCCGCCGGCCCCGCCTTTGAGGGCGCGGAGATCAGCTGCGGCATGGACGGCTCCGCCGGCGCCATCGACAAGGTGAAGCCCGTGAACGGCGATCTGGAGTGCCATGTGATCGGCGAGGGCGAGGCCAAGGGCCTGTGCGGCAGCGGCCTGATCGACGCGGTCTCCTCCCTGCTGACCATCGAGGAGCTCAGCGAGGCGGGCCGTCTGGACACCTCCCCCCGGCCGCTGAAGGACGGCGTGACCATCTGCGCGGACGACGTGCGCCAGGTGCAGCTGGCCAAGGCCGCCATCCGGGCCGGTGCCGAGACGCTGCTGGAGATCTCCGGGCACAAGGCCGAGGAGATCACCCAGCTGGTGATCGCCGGCGGCTTCGGCTCCTACATGGATGCCGCCAGCGCGCTGCACATCGGCCTGCTGCCCAACGTGCCGCTGGAGAAGATCTCCCATGTGGGCAACGCCGCCGGTGCGGGCGCGGCGCTGGGTCTCACCAAGGAAGGCCGGGAGGCCATCGCCGAGCTGAACGGGAAGTGCAAGTACTTCGAGCTCTCCGGCTCCGCGCTCTTCCGGGACTACTATGTGGACTGCATGGCCTTTGACACCGATGACGACTGATTTCTCCGCGCCGCTGCTGCTCTGGTACGGGCAGCACAAGCGCGATCTCCCCTGGCGCCGGGACCCCACCCCTTACCGGGTGTGGGTCTCGGAGATCATGCTCCAGCAGACCCGGATCGAGGCGGCCAGAAGCTACTACGAGCGCTTCATGGCCGCCTTTCCCACCGTTCAGCCGCTGGCCGCGGCCGACGAGGACACGGTGCTCAAGCTCTGGGAGGGGCTGGGCTACTATTCCCGGGCACGCAATCTCCACGCTGCTGCCAAACGGGTGACGGAGGAGTACGGCGGGGAGTTCCCCTCCGACTTTGCCTCCCTCCGCGCCCTGCCGGGGGTGGGGGATTACACCGCCGCCGCCATCGTCTCCATCGCCTTCAACCTCCCCGAGGGGGCGGTGGACGGGAATGTGATGCGTCTGCTCTCCCGGCTGGAGCGCTGCGGCGAGAGCATCGCCGCCCCCGCCTACCGCAAACGGGTGCGCGCCGCCCTCCGGGCCATGTCCCCCGCCGGACGCTGCGGTGACTTCACCAGCGCCCTGATGGAGCTGGGCGAGGTGGTCTGCACTCCCGGCGTCCCCCACTGCGCCCAATGCCCCCTGTCCTCTCTCTGCGCGGCCCACGCCGCCGGAGAGGAGGCTCTCTACCCGGTGACACCCCCCAAAAAGCAGCGGCGGGTAGAGGAGCGGAACGTGCTTTTGCTGCTCTGCGGGGACAAGGTGGCCCTGCGCCGCCGCCCTGCCACAGGGCTGCTGGCCCGGCTCTGGGAGTACCCCGACGGACCCGCGCCTGCGGGCGCGGAGCCCTGCGGAGAGGACATCCACATCTTCACCCATGTGGAGTGGCACATGCAGGGCTATCTCTGCCGCTGCGCGGAGGAGCTGCCCGGCTATGTCTGGGTCACGGCGGAGGAGCGCGCCGCGCTGGCCATCCCCACCGCGTTCCGCGTCTACAGCGACATTTTGGACAAACTGGGTCACTGAGAGGCCCGTATCTTCCCATTCGAGGAGGTATTCCCCATGGATCTGCAGGAAAAAACCGCCGGGATCGTCCGGCTCTGCCTGGGCGAGACGGACACGAACCCTTACGCCATTTTCCACCACATCGCCGCCACGGACTATGTGAGCATCCACGGCCCCGAACATCATGTGCTGGACGGCGCCTGTCTCCTCACCGCCTACCGCAACGCCGGGGGCAGCATTGACCTGCCCGCCGCACTGGAGAAGCTGCGAAAGGAGGGCGAGCGGATGCCCGGCGCCATCTGCGGGCTGTGGGGCGTCTGCGGCGCGGTGCTCTCGGTGGGCTGCGCCCTGGCCATTCTGGACGGCACCGGCCCTCTCAGTGAGGACGGCAGCTGGGGCGAGCACATGAGCTACACCGCCCGGGCGCTGGAGAAGATCGCCGGGACCTACGGCCCCCGCTGCTGCAAGCGGGACGGTATGCTCGCGCTGTCCGTGGGCATCGACTATATCCGGGAGAAAAAGGGCGTGGTGCTGGGCACGGAGGGCGCCGTATGCGGCTACTCCGCCCGGAACAGCCAGTGCATCCACGGAAAGTGCCCCTACTACAAGCCCTGAGCGCCGCCGGGCGCGCCCGCCGCCCATGAGAGGAGACCATGACAAATCAGGAGATCCTTCAAATCGCGTTGCAGCAGTCCGCCCTGGACTGCCACTGCGACGCGGCTGATTTTCTTTCCGGTGAGAACAACGTCGTTCTGTCCCGGCCCGACCCCCGGGCCAGAGCGTATCTGCCCCTCCCCCTTGCCTGCGATCTGGTATCCTACGGCAGCAACATCGTCGCCCAGGTCAGCCCCGTCACGAGGGAGGCCGTGGAATGGTACATCGGCAAATATGCCGTCGCCGCCTGCTTCGAAACGCCCAATGTGCTCGTGCTCAACGAAAAACTGGCGGAGTTTGGCTATCAGGTCTGTTTTATGGCGGAGTATTTCCTGCCGGATTTGGACGCGCTGCGAGAACAGCCCTGCCGCTTCGAGCTGCGGATCCTTCACCCGGAGGAGTTTGAGCCGTATTACACGGACGAGTGGAGAAACGCTCTGTGCAAAGAGCGAAAGCACCTGGATGTTCTCGCCGTGGGCGCGTTCGACGGGGAAACCCTTGTGGGGCTCGCGGGCTGTTCCGCCGATTGCGAAACCATGTATCAGATCGGCGTGGATGTTCTTCCTGCGTACAGGCGGCAGGGCGTCGCCTCCGCCATGACCAGCCTGCTCGCCATGCAGACCCTCTCGCTCGGCAAGGTGCCCTTTTACTGTGCCGCGTGGTCGAATATACGATCCGTCCGCAACGCCATCCGGTGCGGCTTTCGCCCCGCCTGGGTGGAGCTCACCGCCAGAGACAGCGCCTTTGTCGGGGCGATGAACCGCTAAAAGCCGGGCTGCGTGCAAAAACCTCCGTATGATCGCCCATCATACGGAGGTTTTTCCGTTTCTCCCCCGCCCGCAGGGGCGGGGGCTTTTCTTTTCGCTTTTTCAGCCCGCTTTGGCGCTGCTCTCCGCCACCGCGCGCTTGATCTCGCCCACGCCCCGGTAGGCCGTGAAGTTCTCCCCGTCTGTGATGACGAGGGTGGGGGCGCTGGTGATGCCGTACTTCTTGCAGAGCTCGGCGTTTTCCTCAGCGATGAGCTTTTCGTAGGCAAACCCGGCCTTGTCCATCATGGCCTCGGCCACCCGGCAGTTGGGGCAGGTGACGCGGGCGAAGAGGATGGCCTTGCCCCGGGTGCAGCAGGGGGCTTCGGGCTGGGCGTCCTTCTTCTCCTCCCGGCGGACGGTGCCGCCGCCGAAGCGGCTCCCGGAGATGTCATAGACCTTGCGGTCCTTGAACTCCTGGGCCTTGCCGTCGTTCCAGTTCTGCACGGGGCGGTAGTAGCCGGTGATGCGGCTCCACACCTCGGTGACAGCGCCGCAGACCGGGCAGGTGTGCTGCTCGCCGGTCAGGTAGCCGTGCTCCTGGCAGATGGAGTAGGTGGGCGACATGGTGTAGTAGGGCAGACGGTAGTTCTCGGCGATCTTCCGCACCAGCGTGGCGGCCGCCTCCCAGTCGGGGAGCTTCTCGCCCAGGAAGGCGTGGAACACGGTGCCGGAGGTGTAGAGGGTCTGGAGCTCATCCTGAATATCCAGAGCGGAGAAGATGTCCTCGGTGTAGCCCACGGGCAGGTGAGAGCTGTTGGTGTAGTAGGGGGTGCCGTTCTCGTTGGCGGTGATGATGTCGGGGTAACGCTCCTTGTCGTGCTTGGCCAGACGGTAGGCGGTGGACTCGGCAGGGGTGGCCTCCAGGTTGTAGAGGTCGCCGTAGAGCTCCTGATAGTCGCTGAGCCGCTCGCGCATGTGGTTGAGCACGTCCTTGGTGAAGCGCTGAGCCTCGGGGTCGGTGAGATCCTTCCGCAGCCAACTGGCGTTGAGGCAGGCCTCGTTCATGCCCACCAGGCCGATGGTGGAGAAATGGTTGTCAAAGGTGCCCAGATAGAACTTGGTATAGGGGTAGAGCCCGGCGTCCAGCAGCTTGGTGATGACGTTGCGCTTGATCTTCAGGCTGCGGGCGGCGATGTCCATCATCTGGTCGAGCCGGGCGTAGAAATCCTTCTCGTCCCGGGCCAGATAGGCGATACGGGGGATGTTGATGGTGACCACGCCCACGCTGCCGGTGCTCTCGCCGGAGCCGAAGAAGCCGCCGGACTTCTTCCGCAGCTCCCGGAGGTCCAGACGCAGCCGGCAGCACATGCTGCGCACGTCGTTGGGCTCCATGTCGGAGTTGATGTAGTTGGAGAAGTAGGGAGTGCCATACTTGGCGGTCATGGCGAAGAGGAGGCGGTTGTTCTCCGTGGGAGACCAGTCAAAGTCCTTGGTGATGGAGTAGGTGGGGATGGGGTACTGGAAGCCGCGGCCGTTGGCGTCGCCCTCGGTCATGATCTCGATGAACGCCTTGTTCACCATGTCCATTTCCTTCTTGCAGTCCCCATAGGTGAAATCCATCTCCTTGCCGCCCACGATGGCGGGGAGATCCTTCAGATCGGCGGGCACCGTCCAGTCCAGGGTGATGTTGGAGAAGGGCGCCTGGGTGCCCCAGCGGGAGGGGGTATTCACGCCGAAGATGAAGGACTGGACGCACTGCTTGACTTCCTTGTAGCTGAGGTTATCCACCTTCACGAAGGGAGCCAGGTAGGTGTCAAAGGAGGAGAACGCCTGGGCGCCCGCCCACTCGTTCTGCATGATGCCCAGGAAGTTGACCATCTGGTTGCAGAGGGTGGAGAGGTGGCTGGCGGGCGTGGAATTGATCTTGCCGGGGATGCCCAGGCCCTGCTGGATGAGCTGCTTGAGGCTCCATCCGGCGCAGTAGCCGGTGAGCATGCTCAGATCGTGCAGGTGCATATCGCCCTTGCGGTGGGCGTCGGCGATCTCCTGGTCGTAGACCTCGCTGAGCCAGTAGTTGGCGGTGATGGCGCCGGAGTTGGAGAGGATCAGTCCGCCCACGGAGTAGGTGACGGTGGAGTTCTCCTTCACGCGCCAGTCGTTGATCTTCAGGTAGTTGTCCACGGTCTTTTTATAGTCCAGCACGGTCTCGCTGACGTTGCGGAGCTTCTCGTGCTGCTTGCGGTAGAGGATATAGGCCTTGGCCACATTCTCATAGCCGCCCCGGCTCAGCACGGACTCCACGCTGTCCTGGATATCCTCAATGGCGATGAGCTCGTCGTGGATCTTGCTCTGGAAGTCCGCCGTGACCATCACCGCCAGAAAATCGATGGTGCTGTCATTGTAGTTGGTCGCGGTGGCGTCAAAGGCCTTTTTCATGGCCGCGGCGATCTTGCCGATCTCGAAATCCACCACACGCCCGTCACGTTTTACAACTCTGTACATTCCCTTATCCCCCTGTATTTATCGTGAGTCTGATCGCCTGCTTTTTCCAAATCAAAAAAGCAAGCGCTGTGTTTGAAAGCGTAGACATAATAACACAGCGCTTGCCCCTCGTCAATATATTGTGTTCATTTTTAAAATTTTTGCCATTTTGCCACAAAATCTTGCGTTATCTTTGGCGTATCTTGTTCTTGACAGCCCCTTGCTCAGTCCACGCCGCGCAGCTGCGTGTTCGGAATACAGGGCAGCGCCGCCTGCCGGAAGGACTCCATCTCCTCCCGGGTGCAGGCGCTCAGCCCCGGCGAAATAAGATCGCCGCTGTCCACGAAGCCCTGCAAAAAATAGGCCTCCGCCCCCCGGAGCCACGCCCCGATGGCCTCAAAATCCTCCCGGCGGTGCAGCTCCTTCACCACGGTGGTGCGGAACTCGCAGGGGATGCGTCCCTCCAGCAGAAGCGCCGCACTCTCCCGGATGGGGCCCAGATCCAGATCCTCCCGGCCTGCCAGCACCCCGTAGCGCTCCGGGGAACTCTTGATGTCCATGGCCACATAATTCACCACCCCGGCGGCCATCAGGCTCTCCAGCATCTTCGGATCGGTGCCGTTGGTGTCCAGCTTCACATCGAAGCCCGCCTCCCGCACCCGCAGAGCGAAGGCGGGAAGATCCCAGTGCAGCGTGGGTTCTCCCCCGGTGATGCACACCCCTTCCAGCAGCCCCCGCCGTCCTTCCAGAAAGCGGAAAAACTCCTCCTCGCCGATCTCCGGCTGGGCGTTGGGGCGGAGCACCAGAGCGGCGTTCTGGCAGAAGGGGCAGCGGAAGTTGCACGCGGCGGTGAAGACCGTGCAGGCGGTGTGGCCGGGATAGTCCAGCAGCGTCAGCTTTTGTAGTCCATGGATGCGCATTGTCTTCCTCCCTCCTTCGCGGGGCATCATGCGGGGCATCATTATACCACAAGCCGGGAAAAATGGAAGAGGGTGGGTCATACCTTTTTCTTCCGGTTTCATCCGGGCGGAAATGATGTTCTGGCATACGGTTGCATTTTTCCCCGCTTTCTGCTATGGTAGGGCAAAGGAAAGGGGCGTAAAACATGAAAGAGACCGCAGAGATCCTTTTTGAAAACCGCTTTGTCCAGACAAAAGAGATCACGAAAGAAGTATTTTTCGACCATTACTACCGGCGTACCTTTTATTTGGTCGCAGACGCGCTGCTGCTTGTCGCGTTTCTCATCAATCTGTGCTTCGGCCACCCTACGAGCCTCCTGGGGAAACTCTTTCCCCTGCTCATCGGCGGGGTCTTCTGGGGCTATAAGCTCCAGAGCTACCGCGGCGTGGTAAACGGCACCATCAACCGCAACAGCCACGCTGTCAACGGCGGGGACTTCGTCTGCCGCCTGAGAGCCACGAAGCAGGGCCTCATTTATACGGACAACGCCGGCAGCCGCATCGACTTCGGCTACGGGGATGTGGCCCGGGTGCGCTGCACCCGGCAGTGCATCGTCCTGCAGAGCACCGGCGGCATCCTCTATGTGTGCAAAAAGGACGCCTTTACCACGGGCGACGCCGAGGGCTTTCTCGCCCTCCTCCGGGAGAAAAACATCCGGGGCGCGTAAAGAAACCGGGAGAAGCGGGGGGGGGGGGGGGGGGGGGGCGGGGGGGGCCCGCCCCCCCGCCCCCCC
>JAQXJT010000025.1 GCA_029009095.1 bacterium | reverse complement strand
ATCTTTTGGCCAATATGCTTATCTGCTCATCTAAAGATTCTTTTGTTTTTAAAACATTGAAAAAAGATGTTGTTATCGCACCATTGCCGCTGGGATTATACAAAAGAAGATTATCAATATCCTCTTCGGCACACCAATTGTCAGGTAATGTATAATTCAAATATTCATTATGATTAAGCATCATTTATCTCACCTCTAATCATACAATTTAAGAACACCCGTCCCCTCCTCTTTTCTCCTTTTACGCGTATCCCCTGTTCCTCGCACTATATGTAAATTATGTCATATCTGCATGGGTCTGTCAATTTGTCGTTTGTTCAAATTGACATTTTTCGTCCGTGATTGGCGCGGGGACAGACCCAGGCGGGCCAGGGGTGGAGCTTTTGCCAAAAAAGCCCTGCTCTTTCGCCTGGATTTCGTAAGAATTTTAAGGAAAATTATCCCCCACCCCGGCTTGCGGGCGCTTTCCGTGGAATGGTATACTGAACCCGTCAAATATGAGAGAGCTTCTTCACTCAACCTCTCCTCCTGAGAGAAAGAACGCCGTGCGGCAGCGGCGTTCTTTCCTTTTTATTATAAGAAAAGGGAAGGGTCTCCCCTTCCCTTTTCTTATGTAAGCATAATTTACTTGTAGACTTCCACGGAGAGCTTCATGGCCTCGTCCATGATCCAGCCGTTGACCTCCTGCACCTTGGGATCCTCCCGGTCCAGCGACTGCACGCCGCCGGTGAAGATCCACCCGCCGTTGGGCGCCAGCTTCTCAAAGGTAGCGCGGACGGTGTCGCGGACATCCTCTTCCTTGACATTGGGCCACTCCACGGGCTGGGGATACTCGTAACCGCCCTGGATGATCAACTGACGGCCATAACGGCGCTTGACCTCCACCAGGTCGTTCTGCACCTGGGCGGGATCCCAGACCCGGACGCCCAGACGCACCATGGAGGGCAGCAGATCCTCGCAGCGGCCGCAGTTGTGGTAGAAGATGGGGATCCCGGCCTCGTGCACCAGATCCAGCGTCCTCTTGTAGCGGGGGACAAAGATCTCGTCGAACATCTCCCGGCCGATGAACGGGGTGTACTTGGAGGCGGAGTCGTCCAGGATGTAGTACGCCTCGGGCTTGTAGTAGTACAGCACGTTCTTGGTCACATCGATGACGGTGTCGCACATGAAGTCCAGCAGCGCGCCCACGGCCTCAGGCTCCTCAAAGAGGGCGCACAGGCCGTTGGTAAAGCCCATCATGCCGATGAACTGCTGGAAGAAATCGTCGAAGCCCTTGCTCATGAAGAGGGTCGTGGCGGGGTCGTACTTGGTACGGGCTTTGTCAGCCGCAGCGGCCTTCTCCCAGTCCCAGTCCTTCCAGCCCGCGGGGGCCTTGATGACCTCGTCCCAGCGGGTGATGTCCTCGAGGATGAAGTTGCCGGGCTCGGGCAGGGGGGCGTAGTTCGTCTCCTTATTGGATACAAAGTGAACTCCCCAGGGGTCGTAGCCGCCCTTGGGGCCGCGGAAATCACCCAGAATAGAGGGCTCAACAAAGGCGGTCAGCGGCGGATTGGGGCCGCCGAAACGGACCACCGGAACGTATTCGGGCATCTGGCCATCCAACATTCTCAGGAAGTTTTCTTTCTGGCCTAACATGGGTATTCCTCCTTTTCATCACACAGCTCCGCTCCCGGCAGGGAGAGGTCTTTCTCCCGCTCCCGGCAGAGGGGCGGGCGTTGATCGGCTGCTCTATGCATACAAAAATATCATAACCACGCCCCCAGTGCAAGCACAAAATCGCATCACGCAGCACAAAAAGACGCCCCCCTTTCCCCGCTGTGTTTTGGGCTTGACGGCTCTCCCGCCCCGTGCGATAATGAAAAAATCGGAAACACCAGCCCCAAAATCACAAAGGAGGACAGCCGATGAACCGTGAATGGTCTTTGATAGAGTTATACGGCGGGTTTGACGATCCCGCCTTTGCCGCCGACGAGGCGGCGCTGGAGGAATACATCGCAGAGTACGCCTCGCTGGCCAACGACCCCGCCGGGGACGCCGCGGAGGTACTGAGAAAGGAGATCCGTCTCTCCCAGAAGATCCAGGAGAAGGCCACGCTGCTCTTTTCCTATGCGGAGCTGCGCCAGTCGGTGAACACCTCCGACGCGGACGCCAGCGCGGTGCTTGGCCGTCTCTCCCAGAAGCTCTCCGCCCTCTCCGGCCCCTCGGCGCTCTTCACCCGCTATGTGGCCGCGCTGGAGGATCTGGACGAACTCATTGCCGGGGACGCTCTGCTCGGAGAGCACGAGTTCTACCTGCACAACAGGAAAGAGCAGGCCCGCTACACCCTGGATCCCCAGGTGGAGCAGGCCATCAGCCTCTACGAGATCAGCGGCAGCCGCGCCTGGAGCGATCTACAGGGCTATCTGAGTTCCACCGTGCCCGTGGAGTACAACGGCGGCGTCACCACCCTCTCCGACATCCGCAACAAGGCCTACGACCCCGACGCCGCGGTACGCCGCAGCGCCTACGAGGCCGAGCTGAAAGCTTACGGCCGCATCCGGGACGGCGTGGCCTACTCCCTCAACTCCATCAAGCTGGAGGTACTCTCCCGCTGCCGCCTCCGCGGCTACGACTCCCCCCTGGACGAGGCGCTGCGCAGCTCCCACATGAAGCGGGAGACTCTCGACGCCCTCCTGGGCGCCATGGAGGAGGCGCTGCCCAAATTTTGGGCGTATCTCCGCGCCAAGGCAAAGCTGCTGGGCCACGAAGGCGCGCTGCCCTGGTACGACATCTTCGCCCCGCTGGAGGGCAGCGGGCAGCGCTTCACCACGGAGGAGTGCCGGGACTATCTGGTGGAGCTGTTCTCCACCTTCGACCCCGAGGAGGCCGGACTCATCGCCCGGGCCTTTGACAACGGCTGGATCGACTTCTACCCCCGCGAGGGCAAGGTGGGCGGCGCCTTCTGCGCGGACATCCACCCTCTGGGCGAGAGCCGGGTGCTCACCAACTACGACGGCAATCTGGGGGATGTGGTAACTCTCGCCCACGAGCTGGGGCACGCCTTCCACAACCACTGTCTCCGGGAAAACAGCATCCTCAACACGGATGTGTCCATGCCCGTGGCGGAGACCGCCTCCACCTTCAACGAGGTGGTGGCCATGAACGCCGCCATCGCCGCGGAGAAAGACCCCTTCGCCCGCCGTGCGCTTCTGGAGTCCGAGCTTATGGGCGCTACCCAGATCATCTGCGACATCTACTCCCGCTATCTCTTCGAGAGCGCCGTCTTTGAGCGGCGGAGCGGGGAGTTCCTCTTCCCGGACGAGCTTTGCGCCATCATGACCGCCGCCCAGAAGCGCGCTTACGGCAACGGGCTGGACGAGCGGTACCTCCACCCCTATATGTGGGCCTGCAAGTCCCATTACTACATCGGCGGACTGAGCTTTTATAACTTCCCCTACGCCTTCGGCGGCCTCTTCGCCCGGGGCCTCTACGCCAGATACCTGGCCGAGGGAGAGAGTTTCGTGCCCCTCTACAAGCGGCTTCTGAAAGCCACCGGCACCACCAGCGTGGAGGGCGCCGCCCGGGTGGCGGGCATCGATCTGACGGACATCGGCTTCTGGTGTGACGCGCTGAGCGTCCTCACAGGCGAGATCGACGAGTTCATCGCCCTCTGCCGGCTCTGAGCGCTCCATCACCCCTCTGCCAGAAAGAAGAGATTTTATGGAGCATCTGAAACGGAATATTCTCCTGCCCCGCGCCGGTGATGGCCGGATATCCGGTGCTGGGTCTGCGCCGCCGTGGTAGTGCTCCATGTGTGGAAACGCAGCTCCCTGCTGAGCATTCTCGGCGGCACGGCGATCTATATGCTCTTCCTTCGTCTGATCTGAAATATACTCCAAATATATATACACAGGGAGGCTTTGCCATGAATCTCAAGCAGATCCGGAAAATACTCAAAGACACCGACTTCGTCCACACCAGCGGCACCCCGGAGGAGCTGCGGGTGGCGGAGTATCTCAAAGAGTGCTGCGCCGCGCTGGGCGCGGAGGTCTCCATGGAGACCTTCGCCGTGCCCATGTCCGAGATGCGCAGCGCCCACCTCTATGCCGATGGCAGGGAGATCCCCTGCGAGGGCTACCGCTGCTGCGGCGGCGGCGAGGTGGAGGCGGAGCTGTACTACATGCCCGGGGACGACGAGCTGTCCCTCCGGGGCGTCCGGGGCAAGATCGTGCTGCTGGACACCGGCGTGAGCCACTTCCTCTATCAGGACCTCTTTTCCCACGGCGCGCTGGGCTTCATCACCTACGACGGCAACAGGTTCTACGCCGACCGGGACATGGACAAAAAGGAGCTGCGGAGCTATGTGGCCTGCGGCAACAAGCTCCCCGGCGTGAATGTGAACGCCAGGGACGCCTTCGATCTGGTGCAGAGCGGCGTCAGGCGCGTCCGCCTTTCCGTGGACGAGCGGGAGTATGAGGGCGAGAGCCACAATGTGGTGGCCGAACTCCCCGGCGAGATCGATGAGTGGATCGTCCTCACCGCCCACTATGACACCACCCCCCTCTCCCGAGGTTCCTACGACAACATGACCGGCTGCATCGGGCTGCTGAACGTGCTGGAAGCGCTGCGGGGCAAGCGCCACCGCTACGGGCTGCGCTTCGTGTTCTGCGGCAGCGAGGAGCGGGGGCTGCTGGGTTCCAAGGCCTATGTGGCCGCCCACGAGGAGGAACTGGAGAAGATCGCGCTGAACATCAATCTGGACATGATCGGCACCGTCATGGGCAAGTTCATCGCCTGCTGCTCCGCCGAGGAGGCGCTGGTCACCTACCTGCGCTACATGGGGCAGGAGCTGGGCTGGAGCATCCAGGCCAAACAGGGGGTCTATTCCAGCGACTCTACCCCCTTCGCCGACAAGGGCGTACCCTCCCTCTCCTTCGCCCGCATCGCTCCGCCCTCCCAGGCGGTGATCCACAACCGCTACGACACCGCCGCCGTCCTCTCCCCCCAGCGCATCCGGGACGACAGTCTCTTCATCGCCGCCTTTGCCGGGCGTATGGCCGACGCCGCGCGATGCCCCGTGGGCCGCGCCATTCCCCAGAAAGTCCGGGACGAGCTGGACGTGTACCTCAACCGCAAGCGCAAGGAGTGAGGAAAGCAGAGCGGTCAGCCCGCTCCGTTCCAAAAACGCCCCCTGCGGCCATGACCGCAGGGGGTCATTTTCTCTCAGACCACTCCCGGCGCGTTGCTCCAGGTGCCGGGGGGGAAAATGCGGAAATTTCTCCTTGCTTTTTCCCCCGTGCTATGGTAATATGATGTGCACTCTTTGTAATAAACCTCTTTAGTATAGAAAGGATGAATTCTCCATGGTCACTTTCTTCACCATTCTCCAGCTTATCGCCTGTGTGTTCCTCATCACGGTGGTCCTGCTCCAGTCCGGCAAGAGCGCCAGCCTGTCCGGCGCTGTGGCCGGCTCCAACAGCTTCTTCGGCAAGGCCAAGGGCAAGAGCTGGGACGAGAAGCTCGCCAGAATGACCAAGTGGGTCGCGCTGGCTTTCGCCGTTCTGAGCCTGACGCTGAGCTTGATCCACTGAGAAACGATCCCCCGCCGCCACTGTGCGGCGGGGTTTTTCTTTTGTCCGGCGGACTCTTTTTCTTCTTCGGTTGACAATAATCGACCCATGATGTATTATGTACGAGCTGTTTTCCCTGCACACACGCTGAAACTTGAGGTGAATTATGAAAAAACATCTTTCTTTTCTGATCGCCGCCGTGCTTCTTTTCACGGCGCTGACTCTCGGCGGCTGCACCAAGCGGGAGGAGCCCGCCCCCACGCCCGCCGCCACGCCCGAACCTGTGGCGGAGGCCACCCCGGCCCCCACCGCCACCCCCGAACCCACGCCCGCGCCCACCCCGGCCCCCACCGCCACGCCTGAGGAGGAAAAGGCGGAGGGCTTTGTGAATCCCCTCACCGGCGAGAGCATAGACGAGGACATCAGCGCATGCCGCCCCTACGCCGTAATGCTCAACAACCACACCGACGCCCTGCCCCAGTGCGGCATCTCCTCCGCCGACATCATCTACGAGCTGCCCGAGGAGGGCATCACCCGCATGGTGGGCATCTTCGCCACGCTGCCCGACTGCGAGCGCCTTGGCTCCGTCCGTTCCGCCCGCCCCTACCACGCCGATGTGGCGCTGAGCTATGACGCCATCTTCGTGCACTGGGGCCGCAGTGACCGGGCCGCCAACTTCTTCTGGAACACCGGCATCGACCACATCGAGCTCAACGAGTCCCCCGCCGGGGAATACGCCTACCGCGACTACAGCCACACCAAGGGCGGCACCGAGCACACCGGCTTTATCAAGGTGGATCAGCTCCGGCAGTTCGTGGTGGACAAGAACTGGCGCACCGTCCACAACGGCGAGCACGGCTACGGCTTCACCTTCTCCGACGATGTGAATCTCACCGGCGGCGCGGCCGAGAAGGTGCGGGTGTACTTTGCCGGCAAGCCCTCCAACTTCATCTATGACGCTGCCAAGGGCGGCTACAATATGTACGAGTACGGCGTGGACTATGTGGACGGCGACAGCGGCGTGCTGCCCACCTTCCGCAATGTGATGGTGCTGCGCACCGTCATCTACGATGAGACCTCCCTGGCCAGCATCGTCCTCACCGATACCAGCGGCACCGGCACCCTCTACTGCGACGGCAAGCAGCAGGACTTCACCTGGGAGCGCGGCGGCTACGACGACAACTTCCACTACTACAACACCGACGGCTCCCCCCTGGAGCTGGGCGTGGGCAAGACCTATATCTGCGTGGTCTCCAACGGCGACACCGTGGAGCTCTTCTGAAAAAACGATCCCGGCGGCGCGGCGACTGTGGCCGCGCCGCCGCTTTTTTCGAAAGGAGAACGCCATGTCCTTCGATCTTTCCTTTTACGGCTGGGAGCGGCTGCTCTCGGGCGAGCGGCAGAAGCCCTACTATGCCCCGCTGATGTCCGCCCTGGAGACAGCCTACGCCTCCGCCATCCCCGTCTACCCGCCCCGGCCGCTTCTGACGGAGGCCCTGCGTCTCACTCCCCCGGATCGGGTGAAGTGCGTCATTCTCGGGCAGGATCCCTACCATGAGCCGGGGCAGGCCCACGGGCTCAGCTTCTCCGTGCCGGAGGGGATGTCTCTGCCCCCCTCGCTGCGGAACATCTACAAGGAGCTTTCCGGCGATCTGGGCGCGGAGCCTCCCCCCGGGGGCGATCTCACCCGCTGGGCGGAGCAGGGCGTGCTGCTTTTGAACACCACCCTCTCGGTCTATGCCCACGCGGCGGGCAGCCACCGGGCCTTCGGCTGGCAGCCCTTCACCGACGCGGTCATCTCCGCCGCCGCCTCTCTCCCCCAGAGCGTGGTCTTTCTCCTCTGGGGCGCGGACGCGGGGAAAAAGGCCGCCCTCATCGGCGGGGAGGAGCGGCATCTGATCCTGCGCTCCGCCCACCCCAGCCCCCTCTCCGCCTACCGGGGCTTTTTCGGCTCCCGGCCCTTCTCCCGCTGCAACGACTTTCTCACCGCCCACGGGGAGACGCCCATCCGCTGGGTCTGAATGTTTTCCCTCTTGACAAGGGTGGTATAATGGTAGTATCGTACGGCGAGATACGGTGCGGGAGGTGAAAAGTATGCCGCGTGACAAGGGAACGAAACAGGTTTCCGCCAACAAAAAGGCGTTCCACGACTATTTCGTGCTGGAGCGCTTTGAAGCCGGCATTGAGCTTTTCGGCACCGAGGTCAAGTCCATCCGGGCCGGGCAGGTCAACCTGAAGGACAGCTACTGCACCGTCAAGGACGGACAGCTCTACGCCCGGGGACTGCACATCAGCCCCTACGAGAAAGGCAGCTTCTCCAATCGCGACCCCATGCGCCCCAAGCGGCTGCTGATGCACAAGAGGGAGATCGCCAAGCTGGGCGAAAAGGTGGCCCAGGACGGGCTGGCCCTCGTCCCCCTCTCCCTCTATCTCAAGGACAGCCGGGTGAAGGTGGAACTGGGGCTGTGCAAGGGCAAGAAGCTCTACGACAAGCGCAACGCCGCCGCCGAGCGGGAGGCGGAGCGCGATATGGACCGAATTCGGAAAGAAAGGAATTACTGATATGTCCAATCCCATTGTGACCTTTGAGATGGAGAACGGCGGCGTCATCAAGGCCGAGCTCTATCCCGATGTGGCTCCCCAGAGCGTCAACAACTTTATCTCTCTGGTGAGCAAAGGCTTCTACGACGGCCTGATCTTCCACCGGGTCATCTCCGGTTTTATGATCCAGGGCGGCGACCCCAAGGGCAACGGCACCGGCGGCCCGGGCTACACCATCCCCGGCGAGTTCACCTCCAACGGCTTCCGCAACGATCTGCGTCACGAGCGCGGCGTGCTGTCCATGGCCCGGGCCATGCACCCCAACTCCGCGGGCAGCCAGTTCTTCATCATGCACGAGGACGCCCCCCATCTGGACGGCCAGTACGCCGCTTTCGGCAAGGTCGTCGAGGGCATGGACGTGGTGGACGAAATCGCCGCGTGCCGGGTGGGCATGAACGACAAGCCCCTCCAGCCCCAGGTCATGAAGAAGGTCACCGTGGACACCTTCGGCGTCAAGTATCCCGAGCCCCGCAAGGCGTAAGCGGTTTTTTCAGTTTTCTCCCGTTCTCCCCACCGGAGGACGGCTCATGGGGGCGTCCCGGTTTCGACGGGGATGTGGAGATCGGAGTAGCGGGCGGATGCGCCTACCATCCTTAAAATGGGCACTTATAAATTAAAGAACAACAACACTGCTGTTCTGGCCGCGGCCTAAGCCGTGACCCGTCCCCTCCGGGAGTGCCTCGGCCCGGATGCGGGGCGTCGATGAGAGGCGGACGTGAGTGCGCAAAGCTTTGAGCGCACCATGCACAATGAAGCTACCCGAAGCGCGGGCTTGGCGTTTTGGCCCGCGGCGAGGGGAACAGGGAGAAAGACTCCCGCAACAATCGTCTGCGCCCGGAGAAGCTCCCCTTGAAGCGTTCTCGGACAGGGGTTCAACTCCCCTCGCCTCCACCAGGAAAAGACCTATGCTTTGATACAAAGCATAGGTCTTTTTCAACGAAATAAATCCCTTGCGGGATTTGTGAAATACGCTTCGCGTGTGAAATAATGCTTCGCAATGTGAAATGCCTGCGGGCGTGAGTGGATTTATTTCATTTCACATTCGGTGGCACACCGAATATTTCACAATGACCGCAGGTCATTATTTCACATCCGAAGGATATTTCACTTCACATTTTGGCATCGCTGATATATAATTATTGCTGTAATAGGTGGTTTTATGAGATTATATAGACCCGTTGGACAAGTAGAGTTGGATTTGATTGCAAGCACTAATTATAAGGAATATCCTCCAAGACTTCCTGAACAACCTATCTTTTATCCTGTTCTAAACGAAAAATACGCCCGAGAAATTGCGGAAAAATGGAACAAGAAATCTGCCGATTCGGGATATGCAGGATATGTTACAACCTTTGAAATTGACGATGCCTATATTTCTCAATTTGATATTCAAACAGTAGGGGCAAGTTATCACCAAGAATTCTGGATTCCTGCGGAGGATTTGGCGGAATTTAATCGTCATATCATAGGCAAGATTGAAGTCATTTGACTATTCAAGCACCTTTTCGCTTTTCTTACCTACATTTACGCACCGTTATACTGCTCTTTCGCATTTCAAAACAGCGGAAAAAGGCCGTTTTTCCTTGATTTTCAAGGGAAATCGGCCCTTTTTCTTTCTCTTGTCCCGCTCTGATATATCCTTTTATCCGTGTTGCTTTACCGCTATTTTGGTAATGACGCTGAAATTCAATCCTCCCCTTGACAGAAAAACCCTCCATCCCAACACCGTCCGGCTGTATGAGGATCTGGGACTGATCCCAAAACCGGAGCTAAAGCCGAAGGACGCTGCAAGGCAAGCCCCGCAGTGTCGAATTCCGGCAGAATATTCCTGTCTGTTGAGAAACAGGCGCTGCATCGGAATGTCCCTATACAAAGGCGAGGCGGAAAAAATGTTGGCGTCTGTTCGGGCTTTTGTGGTATAATCCTCCTGTCAGCGCTGAGAATGGAGGGTAGAGCAGGGAACCATGAAGACTTTTTACACAGCTGACCGGCAGCGGTGGCGGGACTGGCTTGCCGGGCACTTTGAGACGGAGGAGGAGATCTGGTTCGTCTTTCCCATGAAAGCCTCCGGCGAAACGGGGCTCTCCTACAACGACGCGGTGGAAGAGGCCCTCTGCTTTGGCTGGATCGACAGCACGATCAAAAATCTGGATTCCCTCCACCGGGCCCAGCGCTTTACCCCGAGGAAAGCGGGGAGCGCGTATTCCCGGCCCAATATCGAACGGTTGATCCGGCTGGAGGAGCAGGGCCTGCTGCATCCAAAAGTGCGGGAGGGCGTTCTGGAGCTGATTTGCGCGCCCTATGAGTTCCCCCCCGATATTGTGGACGCGATCCGGGCGGACCCGGCGGCCTGGGAAAACTACGAAAACTTCCCGGAGCCCTATAAAAGGATCCGCGTCGCCTATATCGACGCGGCCAGAAAACGCCCGGCAGAGTTCCGGAAGCGGCTGGACAGCTTCCTGCGCAGGACGCGGGAGGGCAAGCTGATCCCCGGCTTCGGCGGCATAGAGAAATACTACTCCGAACGGGAGAATACTGACGCAAGGGAGAAAAAATGATTACCATTTACGGAATGCCGAGCTGCCCCGACTGCGCCTATCTGGATAGCCAGATCGACGGCTCAGACCGGTTCAAAATGATCGACATCGGCGAAAAGAGCAGCAATCTGAAGGAATTTCTGAAGATCCGTGACACAAGCGCCGTCTTTGACAGCATCAGGGGCACGGGAGCCATAGGCATCCCCTGCTTTGTCCGGGAGGACGGTTCGGTAACGCTGACTCCCGGGGAGGTTGGGCTGAAAGCCAGACCCATCGAGACGGTACAGCCGTGTTCCGGCGAGGATACGCTCTCCCCCGTCTGACGGGCAGAGACTCCAAAAAAAGGAACGGAGACGGCGAAGCACCGTCTCCGTTCCTTTCCGCACAAAAGCAAAAGGACGGCAATTTTGCCGTCCTTATCGCCGCCGTTCCGCCCGGGGGAGGGCGTGGGCCGGCGGCAGCCCGGGATAAGAGAAAAGAGAGGAAAAGAAAAATGAAAAAGAGGTTTTCCTGGTAACGATGACATCATACCACATTTCCGGGTGAAATCCTGAACACAATGTAGCTAAATTGCAAACAAATTGTAAACACTCCTCACTTTTTCCGTCTTTCCGGGATGTGCTTCCCTGCGGAAAGAGAAAGCGAAGCGGCTCAGCGCCGCTTCGCTCGTGTTCCGCTTTGTTTCTGCCCGAGGGAACGGGCAGGGGCCAAAGGGGGCCCGGGAAAAGAAAGAGAGAGGGAAGAAAGGAAAGAAAATGTTTTTGGAGGTATGTAGCTCTCAACTACGGTGACATCATACCTCTTTTCCCCGGGGAAATCCTGAACACAATGTAGCCAATTTGAAAATAAAGTGTAAACGCTTCCTCCTCATTTTCCCATGGCGTGTGTATAAAAGCGCTGCCGCCCGGTAAAAATACCCTCGAAATCCAAAACCCTGGAGGTAAGCGATGGAACAGAAGAACGATCCCGGCAAGTGGCCGGGAGTATTCTTCTCCGGGAAGGGCTTCTACATAGTCCTTCTCCTCTGCGGCGCCATCATCGCCATGACGGCCATGATGCTGCGTCTGAGAGAGGAAGGGACTATGGAAGCGGATCTGACCGGGGAAACGGAAATGACCATGGCGACGCTGCCCACGCCCACGCCGCTGCCAAAGATCCCCGCCGGGAGCAAAAAGCCCGTGAGCGAGGCCCCCGCCGTGCAGCAGGAGACGCTGGGCGAGCAGCCGGAAGAGCCGCGGGGCGCCACCGTCTGGACGGAAGAAGAGGAAAAGACGGCAGAGACCGTCGAGCCGCTGCCCCTCTACTTCATCTGGCCGGTGAGCGGCGCGCTGGACCGGGACTATTCCCGGGACGAGCTGAGCTATGACCGCACCATGGGCGACTGGCGCACCCACGAGGGCTGGGACATCGCCGCGGCCATGGGCGGCAGCGTGCTCTCCGCCGCGGATGGCACCGTCAGCCGCGTCTATACCGACGAGCTCTACGGCACCACCGTGGAGATCAACCACGGCTGCGGCGTGGTGAGCTGCTACGCCAACCTCTCCGACAGCCCCGCTGTGAGCGTGGGCGAGCGGGTGCGCGGGGGAGATGTGATCGGCCAGGTGGGCGACACGGCACTGTGCGAGGTGGGCGAGGAGTGCCATCTCCACTTCGCCATGAAGCTCAACGGCGCCCTGGAGGATCCCGCCAGGTGGCTTCCGGAGCGCTGAAAGAGGAAAAACGGCGTCGTCCCCCTGGGGGCGCGTCCCAACAGACAGGGCCGGGGGGCATCCTCCGGCCCTGTTTGTTGAAAAAACTTGTTGACATTTCAACAAGCATCTGGTATCCTTCCTTCATGTTGAAACTTCAACAACCGTGGAGGAGGCCGCCATGGAGGGAAGATTTGAGACGTTCACGGTGCTGATCAACCGCATCAGCCGCAACATACGCAAAATCAAAAATCAGGAGATGGCGGATTACCGCCTGCGCAGCGCCCACATCTCCTGCCTCTACTACCTCTACCTGGCCCCGGGGCTCACGGTCACAGAGCTGTCGGAGCGGTGCGAGGAGGACAAGGCCACTGTTTCCCGGGCGCTGGAATACCTGGAGGAGAACGGCTATCTTACCGGCGGAGACCCCGGCGCGCGGCGGTACAAAAGCCCCCTGCGCCTTACGGAAAAGGGCGCGGAGGTGGCCGGTAAGATCGCCGGCAAGATCGACAGGGTGCTCAACGAGGTCAGTGTGGAGCTTACGGAGGAGGAGCGGGTGGAATTCTACCGCTGCCTCACCCTGATCAGCAACCGTCTGGACATCCTGTCCCAACGCGATCACGAGGAGGAAAACCCATGAGCACGAGAATTATCGTAGATTCCACCACCGATCTGACAGAGGATATGAAAGGGCGGGTCACCGTGGTGCCGCTCACCGTCCACTTCGGCGGGGAGGCATACCGGGACGGGGTGGACATAGACCACAGGATCTTTTACGAGAAGCTGGTGGAGAGCGACGTTCTCCCCACCACCAGCCAGCCTTCCCCCGCCGTCTTTGAGAGCGTATACCGGGAGGTGCGCGGGAGCGGCGACGAGGCCGTGGTGATCGTGCTGTCCGCCAAGCTCTCCGGCACTTACCAGAGCGCCAGCATCGCCGCTATGGACTACTTCGGCATCCATGTGGTGGACAGCGGCACCGCCGCCATCGGAGGCACCATCCTGACGAAGCTGGCGCTGCGTCTGGCAGATCAGGGTCTCAGCGCCGGGGAGATTGCCGCACGGCTGGAGGAGGAGAAGAAGCGCATCGTCATCGTGGCGCTGGTGGACACACTGGAGTATCTCCAGCGGGGCGGGCGCATCTCCCGCACCGCCGCCATCGCCGGGACGGTGCTCAATCTCAAACCCGTGCTCTCCGTCATCGACGGGGAGATCGGGGTGCTGGGCAAGGCCCGGGGTTCCCGGCAGGGGAACAACCTGCTGGTTCAGCAGATCGAAAAGGCCGGGGGCGTGGACTTCTCCCTGCCCGTCATGCTGGGCTACACGGGGCTGTCCGACGCGCTGCTTTTGAAGTACATAGAGGACAGCCGCCGGCTCTGGGAGCAGGGCATGGAGCAGCCGGACTATGTGACCATCGGCAGCGTCATCGGCACCCACGCCGGCCCCGGAGCCGTGGCCGCGGCGTTTTTCAAAAACTGAACAGGAGCAGGGCTGTACCATGGAAGGTACAGCCCCTTTTTTTACCGGATCTCCAGTTTGATCTCGCCGATATACACCGCCTCGAGAGCCTGGATGTTCACCGCCTCCTGCCACGCGCAGCCCAGCGCCGCCTCCTCCGGCTCGTAGTGGTTGGTGACCGCGCCGCCCGGGGAGAGGCTGCGCCCGTCGGAAAAGACCAGTTTTGCGTTCTGCGTCACATAGTCCTCCAGCGCATAGACCTCGCGGTTTTCCTCCCCCAGTCCCTCGTAGCGGATGTGCCACACCGCGTCCGTGGGACTCAGCTCCAGCGCCAGCACCTCCGCGCTGCGCCCGTAGACCGGCTCGGTGACGGACACGGGGACAAACTCCACCCGGCGCGTCTCCGGGGCGTTGGGCGTGAAGAGGAAACTGCCGCAGCTGTGCTCGTCCTTGTGGACAAAGATCCAGTCGTTGAATAACTCGCAGTCCGAGGTGTCCTCGTCCTCCTCCAAGCGCAGTATGGTGATCTCCGCCTGGCCGTTGGCGTCCAGCTCCTTCTCCAGCGCCTGACCGGGGAGGTGGAGAAACAGCGTCAGCGTCCTGCTCTCCTCGTCGTAGGCGTCCTCCAGCACCGCCGCGCCGATGTCGTCCCCCTCGCGGAGGGTCCTGTCCGCGCGCAGCACCGGGGTCGCGGCGCCCCAGAGTCCCTTATCCCCCACGCAGTAGAAGAAGTTGGCGGAGTGGGGGTAGTTTTCCGCCGTTTCCCGCTCCACCGGCGAGATGTTCACATAGAGCTTTTGCCCGCTGCCGTCGGGGATGGAGGAGAGGAGCGTGACCGCGCTCCCCGCCGCCCCGGACTCGGGGACGGCGTACTCCACATAGCTCTCCGTCTGCGCCTCGTCGATCTTCAGCGTCTGCCGCAGCTCCGCCTGCCGCTGCCGGTGGATGCCGTAGCCCACCGCCAGCGCCGCCAGCGTGATCAGCGAGGCGGTCACGGCGGCGATCAGGAGCGTGCGGGCCCAGCGTCTGTGTTTTTTCAAAGGCATCGTTCTCCTTTCCCCGGGGAGAGACGCGTAGCTTTCGCACATCCCGGCGATGTACCGTTCGTCCAACTGCCCCAGAAGATCCAGCAGTTTTTCCTCTTTCAAAGCGTAACGCCCTCCTTTTCCAGATGTTCTTTCAGCGCGCTCCGCATACGGCAGAGCCGGATGGACACGGCGTTGGGACTCATGCCGAAGTCCCGGGCCATGCTCTCCACGCTGTCCATGGCGAAGTAGCGCCGGAGGAAGAGCGAGCGGTCCCTCTCCCCCAGTCCGTCCAGCCAGCGCTCGATGGCGGAGAGCGTCTCCGCCGCCTCGCTCTCCCGCTCGGGGCTGCTCCCGCCGGGGAGGCACTCCTCCAGCTCGGAGAACAGCACGTTTTTCCTCTCGTCCCGCTTGAGGCGGCGGTTATACTCCAAGGTCTTCAGCGCCCGGTTGCGGGCGATGCGGACGGCATAGGCGGAGAGGAAGCGGGGCTTCTGCGGGGGGATGGTCGTCCACAGCTTCATATAGGTGTCGTTGAGCACCTCCTCGGTATCCTGAGAATTGGCCAGAATTTCGTTGACGATCCGCCTGAGGAGTTTCCCGTATTTCTGCTCCATCTGCCCGATGGCGTCCTCGGAGCGCGCCTGGAACAAGCGCAAAATCATTGGATCCTCCGTTTTGGATCACCTCCCGTCTGAGTTTTTCGAGGCCTCGCCCATATAGACCCCAAAAGGGTCTGCGTTCTTTCATGGTTTCGGAAAAAAAGACTTTTCCCGACCAAACTCTCCCTGTCTCTTGACACCGTTCCGTCCTCTGCGCTATCCTTAGGGAATGAGCGCAGTTCTCCGGATCAACGCCGCAAGAAAGGAAACATACGATGAAAAAGATGCCCATCGACCAGTTTTGCCAGCTGAAATACATCTCCAATGTGACCTTCTCCCCCCGGGGCAAGCACCTCTGCTTCACCGTTACCGAGGCGGACAAGGCCCATAACCGCTACAATTCCTATCTCTACGCCCTGCAAAAGGGCAAGCCCCGGCAGCTCACCTCCTTTGGCCGGGAGAGCGGGTTCCAGTTCCTCGACGAGGACACCCTCCTCTTCCCCGGCAACCGGGAGGAGCGCGAAGCGCACAGCCGGGAGAGCAGGTTCTACACCCTCTCCCTCACCGGCGGCGAGGCGGTGAAGGCTTTTACCTTCCCCCTGCCCGTAAAGGCCCTGCTGCCCCTGCCCGGCGGGGACTATCTGGTGGCCGGCGGCACCCTGCCCGGCTGGGAGGATCTCTACAGGGGCGAGAAGAAACTGCTGGAGAAGTACCGGCAGAGCGCCCGGGAGAACGAGGACTACGAGGTGGTGGATCAGGTGCCCTGGTGGTGGAACGGCGGGAGCAACACCCGCAGCGAGTACACCGCCCTCTACCGTCTGGATCCCCGGCGCAACAGGGTGACGCGCCTCACGGAGGAGGGCTTCGACGTGCGCAACGTGAAGCTCAGCCGGGACAAGAGCGAGGTGTGGTTCTTCGGCAGAAAGGTCACGCCCCTCCTCTCCCGGGAAGCGGGCACCGGGCTCTACCGCATGCGCCTGTCCGATGGCAAGAGGGAGATGGTTGCGGAAAACAGCGACAGCTTCCTGATGCGGGACTTCGACTTCGGCGAGAGCTTTCTGCTGCTGGTGGCCAGCGACAGGCACCTGGGCCGGGGCACCGATCCGGATTTCTACAAGCTCTCCTACGACGACCACAGCATCTGCCTCTACAAGCGCTACGGGGAGTCCATCGGCTCGAGCATCGGCAGCGACGTGCGCTACGGCGGCGGGACGAGCCTGAAGATGGAGGGGGACGTCTGCTACTTCATCTCCACCGTTTTCGACAGCGCCTGCCTTTTCAAGCTGGAGGACGGCGAGATCACCTGCCTTACAGACAGGGAGGGCTCCGTGGACTGCTTCGATGTGTGCAGCGGCGAGGTGCGCTGCGTGGCGCTCTACGACATGAAGGCCCAGGAGATCTACGACGGGCGCGGACGGCAGCTCACCCGCTTCAACGAGAAGGCGCTGGCGGGCAAATATGTGGCCGTGCCGGAGAGGCTGAACTTCGTCCGCGACGGCCACGAGGTGCACGGCTTCGTGCTCAAGCCCGCGGACTACCAGCCGGGGAAGAAGTACCCGGTCGTCTTTGATATCCACGGCGGCCCCAAGACCGCCTACGGCCCGGTATTCTACCACGAGATGCAGTACTGGGCCAATCTGGGCTACTTCGTCATCTACTGCAACCCCACCGGCTCCGACGGCCGCGGCGCTTTCTCCGATCTCCGGGGCAAGTACGGCACCGTGGACTACGAGGATCTGATGGCTTTCTGCGACAAGGCGCTGGAGACCTACCCGGACATGGACGAGCGCAACGTCTTTGAGACGGGCGGCTCCTACGGCGGCTTCATGACCAACTGGATCATTGGCCACACCGACCGCTTCGCCGCCTGCGTCAGCCAGCGCTCCATCTCCAACTGGATCTCGTTCTACGGCATCTCGGACATCGGCGTGGACTTCGGCGGCGACCAGTGCCAGGGCACCCCCTGGAGCGACCCGGAGAAGCTCTGGTGGCACAGTCCCCTCAAGTACGCCGACCGCTGCGTCACCCCCACCCTCTTCATCCACGCCTACGAGGACTACCGCTGCCCCATCGACCAGGGCTACCAGATGTTCACCGGCCTGATCGCGCACGGGGTGGAGAGCAAAATGGTGCTCTTCAAGGGCGAAAACCACGAGCTCTCCCGCTCCGGCAAGCCTCTGCACCGCATCCGGCGGCTGGAGGAGATCACCCGCTGGTTTGAGCAGCACAAGAGATAACTTTTCCGCGCAAAAAGGGCGTCCCCCCGGGGGACGCCCTTTTTTACCATGTTTTCATGATCGCGAGGATCTCTTCTTCGTAGTCCGGGCCATAGTCCTCCATCCGCCCGGTCTCCCGGACGTTGCTCTGGGCCCCCGGCTCCTCCGGGGGGTACTCCCAGATGTGGTAGCTGAGACCTTTGTGGATGAAGTTGATGTCCGCGCAGCCCGCCTCCTCATAGTAGGAGTAGGCGATCTCCTTTTCCCGGAGAAAATCCTGTATCCTGCTCAGTCTCATGCCCGCTTACTTCCCGCAGAGGGCGCGGACCTTCTCGCAGATGCCCTCGCAGCTCAGCTTGAACTCCCGCAGCAGCTCCGCGCCGGGGCCGGAGTGGCCGTACTCGTCGTTGACGCCCAGCCGCGCCACGGGCACGGGGCAGCGCTCGCTCAGGCAGGAGCAGACCGCCTCGCCCAGTCCGCCGATGACGCTGTGCTCCTCGCAGGTGACGATCCTGCCGCAGTCCCGGGCGGCGGCGAGCACCAGCTCCTCGTCCAGGGGCTTGATGGTGCACATATCGATGACCCGGGCGGAGACGCCCTCTCCGGCGAGGACTTCCGCGGCCCTGACGGCCTCCTGCACCATGAGCCCGGTGGCGATGATGGCCACATCGCCGCCCTCCCGGAGCACCCGGCCCTTGCCGATGGCAAAGCCGGCGCAGTCGGTATAGAGCTGCTCCACGGCCAGACGGCCCAGGCGCATATAGACGGGGCCCTCGTGCTCATAGGCTGCCTTCACGGCGGCTTTGGCCTCCGCGTCGTCGCAGGGGCACATGACCACCATGCCGGGGATGGAGCGCATCAGGGCGAAGTCCTCGCAGCACTGGTGGGAGGCGCCGTCCTCGCCCACGCTGATACCGCCGTGGGTGGCGCAGACTTTCACGTTCAGGTGGGGGTAGCCCACGGTGTTGCGCAGCTGCTCATAGGCCCGGCCCGCCGCGAACATGGCAAAGGACTGGGCGAAGGGCACATAGCCCATGGTGGACAGTCCCGCCGCCACGCCGATCATATCGGCCTCGGCGATGCCGCAGTTGAAGTGGCGCTCGGGGAACGCCTTTTTGAAGATCCCGCTCTTGGTGGCGCCCGCCAGATCGGCGTCCAGCACCACCACATCCTCGTGGAGCTTGCCCAGCTCCACCAGCGCGTTGCCGCAGCTCTCTCTCGTGGCGATCTTTTTCATGTCGCTCATGCTTCCGCCTCCAGTCTCTCCAAAGCGCTGTCCAGCTCCGCCATGGCCTGCTCATACTGCTCGGCGTTGGGCGCGGTGCCGTGCCAGCCCACCTGATTCTCCATAAAGCTCACGCCCTTGCCCTTCACGGTCTTCATGACGATGGCCGAGGGGTGGCCCTTCTCCGCCCGGGCGGCGGTGAGGGCGGCTTCGATGGAGGGGAAGTCATGCCCGTCGATCTCCTGCACAAAGAGGCCGAAGGCGGCCAGCTTATCGGTGATGGGGTAGGGATTCATGACCTCGCTGACGGCGCCGTCGATCTGGAGGTTGTTGTTGTCCACGATGACGCAGAGGTTGTCCAGATTGTAGTGGGCGGCGAGCATCATGGCCTCCCAGACCTGGCCCTCCTCGATCTCGCCGTCGCCCAGCATGGTGTAGACCCGGAGGGTCTTGCCGCTCTGCCTGGCGCCCAGCGCCATGCCGCAGGCGGTGGAAACCCCCTGACCCAGAGAGCCGGTGGACATATCCACGCCGGGGGTGAGGTTCATATTGGGGTGGCCCTGCAAACGGCTGCCGATGCGCCGGAGGGTGCTGATCTCCTCCACGGGGAAGAAGCCCCGCTCCGCCAGCGCCCCGTAGAGGGCGGGGGCGCAGTGGCCCTTGGAGAGGACGAAGCGGTCCCGGTCGGCCCAGCGGGGCTCCTCAGGGCGGACGTTCATCTCCCGGAGGTAAAGGTAGGTCAGCATATCCGCGGCGGACAGGCTGCCGCCGGGGTGGCCGGACTTGGCGTGGAAAGTGCCCTCGATGACGCTCTTACGCACACGGATGGCGGCCTTCTGCAGCTCGATATTCTCCGCTCTGTTCACTTTTCCTCCTCCTTTTCCAGCGCCAGGGCGATGTGCAGCTCGTCCAGCTGGCTCTGCTCCACCGTCGAGGGCGCGCCCATCATCACATCCTGGGCGTTCTTGTTCATTGGGAAGGGGATGATCTCCCGGATGGTGCTCTCGCCGGAGAGCAGCATGACCATGCGGTCCACGCCGGGGGCAATGCCCGCGTGGGGGGGCGCACCGTAGCAGAAGGCGTTGTACATGGCGGGGAACTTGGCCTTCACATCCTCTTCGCCCAGACGCACCATCTCAAAGGCCTTGACCATGATATCGGGGTCGTGGTTGCGCACCGCGCCGGAGGAGAGCTCCACGCCGTTGCAGACCAGATCGTACTGGAACGCGTAGATGTCCAGGGGATCCACCTCGCCCCGCTCGGCCTTCTCGAGGATCTCCAGCCCGCCGTTGGGCATGGAGAAGGGGTTGTGGCAGAACTCCAGCTCCCCGGACTCCTCGCCGATCTCGAACATGGGGAAGTCCACGATCCAGCAGAACTCGTAGCGCCGCTCGTCCATGTGGCCGGGCACCTGGGCGCCCGCCATCTTCACGCACACGCCCGCGCACTTTCTCGCCTCGTCCCGGCTGCCCGCGGCAATGAGCACCAGCGAGCCCTCGCGCACGCCGAACTGCTCCCGCAGCTCCGTCTCCCGGCCCGCCAGGAACTTGGCCACGCCGCCCACCAGCGCGCCGTTCTCGTCCATGCGCACCCAGTAGGGCTTTTTGCCGCTCTGCACTTCCACATCCGCGCAGAGCTTGTCGATCTGCTTGCGGGTGAAGGCGCAGTCGGAGACCACCACGGCCTTGACCACGCTGCCGTGGAACGGCTCAAACTCCGTGGAGGCGGCCAGCCCGCTCATATCCTGCACAAAGAGGTCGATGCGCAGATCGGGCTTATCCGAGCCGTAGCGCTCCATGGCGTCGTTGTAGGCGATGCGCCGGAAGGGCGCTTCGGAGGCCACGTCGTAGGTGCCGTACTTGGCGAAGATGGGGGGCAGCACATTCTCGATGACGGCGAACACATCGTCCTGGGTGGCGAAGGCCATCTCCATATCCATCTGGTAGAACTCGCCCGGGCTCCGGTCGCCCCGGGCGTCCTCGTCCCGGAAGCAGGGGGCGATCTGGAAGTAACGGTCGAAGCCGGAGGTCATCAGCAGCTGCTTGAACTGCTGGGGTGCCTGGGGCAGAGCGTAGAACTTCCCGGGGTGCTTCCGCGCGGGCACCAGGTAGTCCCGGGCCCCCTCGGGAGAGGAGGCGGTGAGGATGGGGGTGGTGATCTCCAGGAAGCCGTGGGCCATCATGGCCTGGCGGAGGGCCGCCACCACGTTGCAGCGGAGGATGATGTTGTTCTTGACGGCGGGGTTGCGCAGATCGAGATAGCGGTACTTCAGCCGGGCCGTCTCGTCGGCCTCCCGGCTGCGGTTGATCTCAAAGGGCAGCTCGTTGTAGCGGCAGCGGCCCAGCACCTCCACTTTGTCCGGGACGATCTCCACCTCGCCGGTGGCCTGTCTGGGGTTCTTGCTGTCCCGCTCCCGGACGGTGCCCTCCACGGCGATGGTGCTCTCCTTGTTGATGGCGCGGAAAGCGCGCATCATCTCCTCGTTCTCCACCACCACCTGCGTGGTGCCGTAGAAGTCGCGGACCACCACAAAGGCGAAGTTGCTGCCCACCTCGCGGACGTTCTCCATCCATCCTGCAATTCGCACGCGCTCGCCCACATTGGCGAGACGCAGCTCCCCACAGGTGTGTGTACGCATCTGTGTCATTTTTCTTTATCCTTTCGTGGGGAAGAGCTCCCCTGTTATTTCACCGCACTCCAATATACCAACTTTCCTCCCAAAATGCAATGTCTCGTTTTACAACATTTGCGCCCGGTCTGTCCTATACTCTTGCCATGACGATCGTTTATCTGGATGAACTGGCCGCGCTGAACTTCCTCTGCGACTATTTGCTGCTGCGCGCCACGGCGGAGCTGCGGGGCCTGCCCCGGAGGCGGGGGCGCTGCTTCCTCTCGGCCCTGCTGGGCGGGGCGTGGGGGGCGTGCGCCATGCTCCCGCCGCTGCGCTTCCTCGCCGCCCCCCCGGCCGCCCTGGCCGCCTCGGGCTTCCTCACGCTCATCGCCTTCGGCGGCGACGGGGGGCTGGGGAAGAGCTGGGCCTGCTTCCTCGCGCTCTCCGCCGCTTTCGCGGGGGCGGTGTTCTTCGCCTGCTGCCTGCTGGAGGACGGCGGGGCCGGCCCCTGTCTGCTGCGCTGTCCCCTGCGGACGCTGCTCTTGTCCTTTTCGCTGTTCTACGCCCTGCTCTGCCTGCTGCTGCGCCGGGCGGTGGAGAAGCGGGGGCGGGAGCGCTCGGCGGTCACAGTCCGTCTCCTGGGGCGGGAGGCGGGCTTCACGGCCCTGAACGACACGGGCAACACCCTCTCCGACCCCATCAGCGGGATGCATGTCCTCATCGCCGACCGGGACGCCCTCGCCCCCCTCTTCCCCGTCCCCCTGCCCCGCGGCGACGCGGTGAGTATGCTCCGCGCCCTGGGCGAATGGGAGGAGCTGGGGCTCCGGGGGCGGCTGGTGCCCTTCCGCAGCGTGGGCGGCGGGGGGCTGCTGCTCTGCCTGCGGCCCGACGAGGTGCTGGTGGACGGGGCGCGGCGGGATGTGCTGGTGGGTGTGTCGGAAAAGGCCGTGGGAGAAGCCGGGGAATACCAGGCCATACTGTGAAAGGAGTGTACCATGGAACTACTGCAAATCTCTCTGCTGCGCCGTCTGCTGCTGTCTCTCTCCATCCCCGACGGGGTGGGCTATGTGGGCGGGAGCGACCGCCTGCCCCAGCCGCTGGAGAAGGAGGAGGAACGAAAGGCCATCGAGGGCGTGCTGGCGGGAGACGGGGAAGCCAAACGGCGGCTCATCGAGCACAACCTCCGTCTGGTGGTCTACATAGCCCGGCGCTTCGACAACACCGGGGTGGGTCTGGAGGATCTGATCTCCATCGGCACCATCGGGCTTATCAAGGCCGTGGAAACCTACCGGAGCGACAAGAACATCAAGCTGGCCACCTACGCCTCCCGCTGCATCGAAAACGAGATCCTCATGCACCTGCGCAAGCGCTCCCGGGAGCGGGGGGAGGTGTCGCTGGACGAACCCATCAACACCGACTGGGACGGCAACGAGCTGCTGCTCTCGGATGTGCTGGGCACCGACGGGGAGGAGGTCAGCCGGGGGCTGGAGGAGGACGCGGAGGCGGAGCTGCTCCACGACGCCCTCGCCCGGCTGGGGAAACGGGAGAAGGACATCATCGAGCTGCGCTTCGGGCTGGGAGGCCACAGCGAGCACACCCAGAAGGAGGTAGCCGAGCGCATGGGCATCTCCCAGAGCTACATCAGCCGCCTGGAAAAGCGCATCATCACCCAGCTGAGACGGGAGCTGAGCCGCGCCATGCTCTGACTCCTGCCTTCCCGGCGCCCCGCACGGTATCCGCCGTGCGGGGCGCTGCCATGTCCGCTCCCGCGCCGCGGCCGACTTGACAAAGCGTCTTATCTGTATTATTCTATCTAATACAGTTTTCGGTGAAAGTGGGGGAACCTTTCCCCCGTTTCCGCCGTCTCACAGGTATCCTGACTACAAGGAGAACGATATGAAGAGATTTTTACCCCTTTTCCTCTGCGCGGCGCTGTTGCTGGCCCTGGCCGGCTGCGGCGGCAGCGGGGAGGCCGTCCATGTACAGGCCGTGTCCATGATCGCTTCCACGGGCAGCGCGGGCTTTGTGGAGCGCTGCGCGGGCAAGGTGGTCTCGGGCCAGACGGCCAAGATCAACAGGGACGCCGACAAAAAGGTGCTGGAAGTGGCCGTCCGGGAGGGCGACATGGTGAAGGAGGGCGACCTCCTCTTCTCCTACGACGCCGCGGCCATGGAACTCTCGCTGGAGAAACTCCGGCTGGAGCTGAAGACGCTGGAGAACACCATCGTCTCCGCCACCGCGGAGATCGAGGAGCTGGAGCGGCAGAAGAGCATGGTCTATGTGGCCAATCAGCTCAGCTACACCATTCAGATCGACTCCAAGCAGGCGGACATCCGGGAGGCCGAGTACAACAAGGCCATCAAGGAACGGGAGATCGCCGCCATGGAGACGGCGCTGGAGGCCACCGACGTCACCGCCCCCATCGGCGGACGGATCATGTCCGTCAACGAAGAGAGCGGCGGCGAGGGCGGCAACTACGGCTATGACGGCGGCGAGAGCGGCAACGCTTTCATCACCATCATGGACATCTCCAGCTACCGGGTGCAGGGCAACATCAACGAGCTGAACCTCTACGCCCTCACCGAGGGCATGGAGGTGCTGGTGCGCTCCCGGATGGACGAGAGCGTGGTATGGCACGGGGTGATCAGCGGCATCGACTGGGAAAACCCCGTCAGCGGCAACGAGGGCGACATGCACTACTATGTGGGCGTCAGCGACGAGATGACCTCCTCCAGCAAGTACCCCTTCTATGTGGAGCTGGACAACATCGACGGCCTCACCCTGGGCCAGCATGTGATCATTGAGCCGGACTACGGGCAAAACCGGCTGGCGGAGGGTCTGTGGCTCCCCGCCTGCTACATCGTGGACGCGGAGGGCTCCCCCTACGTCTGGGCGGCCTCCTCCCGGGACAAGCTGGAAAAGCGCAGCGTCACGCTGGGCGAGTACAGCGAAGAGATGGAGCTCTACCAGGTCACCGGCGGGCTGGAGCCGACCGACTACATAGCCTTCCCCGAGACGGGTCTCTCCGCCGGGCGGCCGGTGAGCTACTTTGACGAGACGAACTTCGGCACCGACGGCAACGCCGGAGAAGGCGACGCCTACCTTGACGGGGACGGCTTCACCGGCATGGATATGACCGCCACCGACGGCGACGCCATGGAAGAGCCCGTGCCCGGCGAAGAGGACGAAAGCGCCGCTGGGGAGGAAAACGCACCCGAAGAGGCCGTACCCGAAGAAGCCGCACCCGAAGAAGAGAGCACCCCTGAAGAGGTGAGCGTACCCGAGGAGGCGCCGCCGCTGAGCGGCACTCCCCAGCGGCCCGTGACCATCCCCGCGCCCACGCCTGCTCCCACCCCCGCTCCCACCCCCGCGCCGGAGGAGACGGAGCCGGAGACGCCCCCCATCGTGGCGGAGGACGCCAGCGGCGGCGCCGCGGCGGCGGAGGAGGGATGATATGCTTCTGGATATGCGCGATATCTGCAAGGATTATCCCCTGGGCAAGGAAACGGTACACATTCTGAAAAATGTGGATCTGCAGGTGGCGGAGGGCGACTATCTGGCCATTATGGGCCGCTCCGGCTCCGGCAAGACCACTTTAATGAACATCATCGGCTGTCTGGACACCCCCACCTCCGGCACCTACCTGCTGGACGGGGAGGATCTCAGCACCGCCGGAGAGGACCACCTCTCGGACATCCGCAACCGCTCCATCGGTTTCGTGTTCCAGAACTACTATCTGCTCCCCAAGCTCAGCGCTCTGGACAACGTGGCGCTGCCCCTGCTCTACGCCGGGGTGGACCGGAAGGAGCGGCGGGAGCGGGCGGCGGAGGCGCTGGAGCGCATCGGACTGGGCGACAGGAAGGAGCACCAGCCCAACCAGCTCTCCGGCGGACAGTGCCAGCGGGTGGCAATCGCCAGGGCCATGATCAACCATCCCCGGCTGCTGCTGGCGGACGAGCCCACCGGCGCGCTGGACAGCGCCAGCGGCGAGCAGATCATGGACATCTTCACCCAGCTGAACGCGGAGGGCACCACCGTGGTGCTCATCACCCATGAGCAGTCCGTGGCCGACTGCGCGAGAAGCATCCGCCACATTCTGGACGGACGGCTCACCGACGCCAAGGAGGTGGCCCCGTGAAAAATCTTCCCAAATGGCTGCGCTACACTCTGGCGGGCGCGCTCACTCTGGCGCTGCTGGGCGGCATGGTCTACGGCGTACTGCTGCTCATCCGGGGCAGGGGCGCCTCGGTGCCGGTCTACGCGGTGAAGGACGTGAGCACCTTCGCCAGCGCCGGCAACGCCCAGACCAACGGCCGCGTCACCACCGACCGCATCCAGTCGGTCTATGTGACCGCCACCCAGGAGGTCACCGCCGTCAACGTCCGGGAGGGACAGCGTGTCTCCGTGGGCGACGCGCTGCTGAGCTTTGACACCACGCTCACCGATCTGGAGCTGGAGCGGCAGGGCATCACCCTGCGCCAAACCGAGCTGGATCTGGAAAACGCCAAAAAGCGTCTCGCGGAGGTCAACACCTACCGGGTCTATGTGCCCCCCGCGGCCACCCCCGACCCCGATCTCATCCCCACCACCGTGGGCGTGCCCCGGAAGGGCAGCGGCACGGTGGACGACCCCTATGTTTACGTCTGGAACGACAACTGCGTGTTCAGCGAGGCCTTCGTGGACTCCCTCCTCCCCCATCTGGGACTGGAGTCCGTGCCCGCGGTGTACGCGGTGTTTGAAGTCCGCACCGGCGACTCCCTGATGGGCAGCGTGCAGCGCTGCTGGGAGATGGTGTTCTACCGGGGCAGCGACGACGGCTGGGTCTTTACCTGCATCGCCCCCGACTACGATGACAGCACCGGGCTGGAGGACGGGGAGAAGGAGGAAGAGGAGAGCTACACCGGCCCCACCTACTCCTGGTCGGACATCGCCTCCATGCGCAAGGAGGCCGAACAGCAGATCATCGATCTCGAACTGAAACTCAAGGTGGAGCAACTCAAATACGAGACGCTCCAGTATGAACTCACCAACGGCGTGGTCACCAGCAAGATCGACGGGGTGGTCAAGACCGTGCGCAGCGTGGACGAGGCCCGCGCCAGCGGCGAGCCGGTGGTGCTGGTCTCCGGCGGCGGCGGTTACTACGTCACCGGCGCTCTCAGCGAGACGGAGCTGGGCGCCATGCACCCGGGGGACACCGTTTCCGTGCGCTCCTGGGAGACCTATGAAACGCTCGAAGGCACCATCACGGAGATCTCCGAGTTCCCTGCCGACGAGAACAGCTACTACTACCACTACTCCAACGGCAACCAGAACGTGTCCCTCTACCCCTTCACGGTGTTCCTCTCCGAGGACGCCAAGCTGCGGGAGGGCGAATATGTGGAGATGAGCTACGACCCCAGCCGCAGCGCGGGCAGCACCGGGCTGTGCCTGATGAACGCCTTCATCCGCACGGAGAACGGCCGGAGCTATGTCTGGGTGGCCGGGGAGAACGGTCTGGAAAAGCGGGAGATCCGCACGGGACGCAGTCTCTGGGGTTCCTATCTGGAGGTGCTCTCGGGACTGAGCAGCGAGGATCTGGTGGCCTTCCCCTATGGGAAGAACCTCCGGGAGGGCGCGCCCACCGAGAAGGCCGACCGCCAGCAGCTCTACGGTTAAGAAGGAGGCGAACGCAATGCAGGAAAATCTCTCGGTTGCCTTTCAGGGCGTCTGGAACCACAAGATGCGTTCCTTTCTGACCATGCTGGGCATCATCATCGGCATCGCCGCCATCATCACCATCGTCTCCACCATCCGCGGCACCAGCGAGCAGATCAAGGCCAGTCTGGTGGGCGCGGGCACCAACGCCGTCACCGTAGTGCTCAACCAGAACGACTACCCCTACGAAATGCAGTACAACCCCATCCCCGACGAGGTGAGCCCCATCAGCGAGGAGACGCGCAAAGAGCTCCTGGAGCTGGACCATGTGGAGGAGGTCTCCCTCTTCCACAGCCGCAACTGGTGCGACGGGGTCTACGCCGGGGACAACAGCTTCTCCGGCTCCCTCTACGGGGTGGACGAACACTATCTCTCCATCGCCGGATACAAACTCAACTACGGGCGGAATTTTCTGCCCGGGGACTTCAGCGCCCACCGGAAGGTGGTGCTGCTGGACGAGGCGGCAGCCACCACTCTCTTCTCCGGGGCCTACCCCGTGGGGCGCTGCGTGGAGGTCATGGGTACCCCCTACACCGTCATCGGCGTGATCTCCACCGCCTCCCGGGTGGAGCCGGAGATCAACAATCTCAGCGATTACTACACCTACTTTTCCTCCAACGGCGGCAGCATTTTCATCCCCGACAGCACCTGGCCCGTCCTCTACCGCTTCGATGAGCCCCAGTCGGTGCTGATCCGCGCGGACAAGACCGACAATATGACTCAGGTGGGCCAGCAGTCCGCCCGGCTCCTCACCGCCTCCCAGATCAGCGGGAGCGAGAGCACCTTCTCCTACCGGAGCCAGGATCTCATGGAGCAGGCCGAGCAGCTTCAGGAGCTCTCCAACTCCACCAACCGCCAGCTGCTCTGGATCGCCAGCATTTCCCTGCTGGTGGGCGGCATCGGCGTGATGAACATCATGCTGGTCACCGTCACCGAGCGCACCAGTGAGATCGGCCTGAAGAAGGCCATCGGCGCACGGAAAAAGCGCATCCTCTGGCAGTTCCTCACGGAGGCCTCCGTGCTCACCAGTCTGGGCGGCCTGCTGGGCGTCATCGTGGGCATCGTCATGGCCCGGCTCATCTCCTCGGTCATGGGCACCCCCACATCCATCAGTATCCCCGCCACCCTCGTCGCCCTGGCCTTTTCCACGGGCATCGGCATCCTCTTTGGCCTCCTTCCCGCCATCAAGGCGGCCAACCTCAACCCCATCGACGCTCTGCGGCGGGACTGAAACCGCTCCCGCCGCCCGCGCAGGCAAAAAAGTCCTCCGTTTGTTTTCCGGAAACAAACGGAGGACTTTTTCAGTACAGGTACAGCGTGCAGGGGATCATGCCGTTATAGAGCTTTCTCCTTTTGGCGGCGCGGGCGCCGAAACACTTTTCAAACTGCGGGTGGGAGGAGATGATGGCCGCGCTCCAGCCCGCCGTGGCGCGGAAGGCTTCCCCGAAGTCCCGGTACAGCTCCCCGGCCTCCCGCTGCTCCATCATCCTCTCGCCGTAGGGCGGGTTCGTCACCAGCGTGCCCCTGTCGCAGCTCCGGGCAAACTTTCTGGCGTCCGCCACCTCAAAGCGGATGATATCCGCCACCCCCGCCCGCAGGGCGTTGGCCCGGGCCAGCTCCACGGCGTGGGGGTCGATGTCCGAGGCCAGGATGGTGTAGTCCCCGTGGAACTCCCTGTCCCGGGCCTCCTGGGCGCAGCGCTCCCAGATCCCCCTGTCCAGCCAGCCCCAGCTCTCGGCGGCGAAGTGCCGGTAAAGCCCCGGGGCCCGGTTTCTGGCCGCCAGCGCGGCCTCGATGGCCACGGTGCCGCCCCCGCAGAAGGGGTCGCAGAACTCTCCCCGGCCCCGGTAACGGGCGATGTCCACCATGGCCGCCGCCAGCGTCTCCCGGAGGGGCGCGGCCACCTGGGCGGGACGGTAGCCCCGCTTGTAGAGTCCCACGCCGCTGCAATCAAGATAGAGCGCGGCGCTGTCCTTCCAGATGCCGAAGCGGATCTGGTACGCCCCCCCGCTCTCGGGGAAGCGCTCCACCCGGTAGCGGCGCTTCATGGCCTCCACCACAGCCTTCTTCACGATCTTCTGGCAGTCCGGGACGGAGTGGAGGGCGCTCTCCAGGGCCCAGCCCGTCACCGGGAAGGCGGCGTCCCCGGGGATGTAGTCCTCCCAGGGCAGGGCGCGGCAGCCCTCGAAGAGCTCGTCGAAGGTGCGCGCCGGGAAGCGCCCCAGCACCAGCAGCAGCCGCTCGCCGAAGCGGCTGCGGAGGTTCACCCGGGCGATGTCCTCCTCCGTGCCCACAAAATATACCCGCCCGTTCTCCGGGGCCACGTCCCGCAGCCCCATATGCCGCAGCTCATTGCCCACCAGCCCCTCCAGCCCGAAGAGACAGGGCATACAAAACATCAGATCCATGTTTTCCTCTCCGTTTTCCTGAATTCTGCCCCCATTATACGGGGTATTTTCCCCAAAAGCAAGCGCCGCGGCCACGGGATGCTCCCTTTCTTCTCGCACTTGCGCGAAGAGGGCAGTCTGGTGTATAATGAAAGAGCTTTCTTCCGAAAAGCCCATTTCCCCCGCCCTTCGGGGCGAAGAGAGGCGCATATGGAGATCTTTCTCATAGGACACGATTATAAATACGCCGCCGAGCAGTCCCTGCTCTGCCTCTACCCCCAGGAGCGTCCCGTCTACCCGGAGACCCCCTCGGGCGCGGACAGCGTGACGCTCACGCTCCGACGGGGGGCGCAGTACGCCGTGTGCGTCTGCCGTCTTTTCCGGGCGGGGCGGCACAGCCGGGGCGAGGCGCGGGTGCGGCTCTCCCTCCTCACGGACAAGGTCGCGGAGGACCGCTATTTGCAGCGCGCCGTCAAGCAGGCTTTCTTCAAAGCCGCGGTGAACGGCGGCCACCCTCTGCCCGTGTGGGGCAGTCTCACCGGGGTGCGCCCGGGCAAGCTCTTTCTCTCGCTGCTGAGCGAGGGACAGAGCGAGCGGCAGGCGGCGCGCACCTTCCGCCGGGAGTTTTCCGTCTCCCCGGAGCGGACGGAGCTGGTGCGCCACACCAGCCGCGCCGCCCTCCGTGCCCGGGACTCTCTGGAGGAGCGGGACGTCTGCCTCTATCTGGGCATCCCCTTCTGCCCCACCCGCTGCGCCTATTGCAGCTTTGTAAGCGTGGAGGCCGCCCGCTCGCTGAAGCTCCTGCCGGACTATCTTGCGGCCCAGGAGCGGGAGATGGAGGCGGTGGCCCGGGCCGTGGAGGAAGCCGGGGTGCGGGTGGTCAGCGTCTATGTCGGCGGCGGCACCCCCACCACCCTTTCCGCCGAACAGCTCCGCCGGCTCTGCGCCCAGGTGCGTTCCCGCTTCGACCTCTCCCACTGCCGGGAGTTCACCGTGGAGGCCGGGCGGCCCGACACGGTGACGGAGGAGAAGCTCCTCGCGCTCCGGGAGCAGCAGGTGAGCCGCCTGAGCGTCAACCCCCAGACCATGTCCGACGCCGTATTGTCCGCCATCGGACGGCAGCACAGCGTGGAGGATGTTCTCCGGGCCATGGCCCTGGTGCGGAAGGTGGGCGGCTTTGAGGTCAACATGGATCTCATCGCCGGGCTGCCCGGGGACGATGCGGAGCAGTTCTCCGCCTCCGTCCGCGCCCTGCTGGAGCTGCGGCCCGAGAACATCACCGTGCACACCCTGGCTTTGAAAAAAGGCTCCCGCTTCACCACGGAGGGAGCCGAGCTCCCCGGCGCGGCGGAGGTGGGCAGGATGCTCGACGGCGCCAACGCCCTCCTCGCCTCCCACGGCTTCGAGCCTTACTATCTCTACCGGCAGAAGTTCATGTCCGGCTCTTTTGAGAACGTGGGGTGGAGCCTTCCCGGCCGCGGGAACCTCTACAACATCTGCATCATGGAGGAGCTGTGCGGCATCCTCTCCGTGGGCGCGGGCGGCTCCACCAAGCTGGTACGCGAAGGCAGCGTGGAGCGGCTCATGGCCCCCAAATACCCCCGGGAGTACACCGAACGCATCGACGCCGTCTGCGGGAGCAAGGCGAAGATCGTGGATTTCTACCGCCGCTGAACTTCATTTCCGTCAATCCGGCCCCCAGAATAAAAAGGAGGTACATCCAATATGGCTTACTATCTTTCCGAGATCAACGAGCGCTGCCGCAAGGATCCCGTGAGCTTTATCGCGGAGTGCGACGCCATCTACCAGCAGCGGCTGGAGGAGGCCGCCGAGCGTATCCTCGCGTCCTATGAGCGCAGTCCCATCGTGCTGCTCTCCGGCCCCTCCGGCAGCGGCAAGACCACCACCGCCCGGAAGATCAGCGAGATCCTCTCCCGCCGCGGGATGCGCACCCACTACATCTCCATGGACGACTATTTCAAGTCCGTCTCCCCCCTGACCACCCCCCGGCTCCCCGACGGCGGCTACGATCTGGAGTCCCCCCTGTGCATGGACATGGAGCTGCTGAACGACCACTTCACCCGGCTGTCCCGGGGCGAGCAGGTCTGGATCCCCAAATACTCCTTCACCCGGCAGATGCGTGACACGGGCGCGGGGCACGCGTTGCAGCTCAGAGACGGGGAGATCGCCATCTTCGAGGGCATCCACGCGCTCAACGACATGATCACCGACACCCACCCGGAGGCCTTCAAGCTCTACATCTCCGCCAGGAGCGTGGTGGAGGACGACAACGGCGAGGTGATCTTCAAGGGCACCTGGATGCGCCTGATGCGCCGGGTGGTGCGGGACAACCTCTACCGGGGCACCGACGCCGCCGAGACCCTGCAGCGCTGGGCCAGCGTCCGCCGGGGCGAGAAGCTCTACATCTCCCCGTTCAAGGACAAGGCCGATCTGAAGCTGGACTCCTCCTTCGCCTATGAGGTGCCCGTGCTCAACAACACCGTCAACGACCTCTTCAAAACCCTCACCCCGGATACTCCCCGGCTGGAGGAGCTGCAGCACATCGTCCCCGCCTACGAGCTTTTCGAGGACGTCTCCCCCGATCTGGTGGCCCCCGACGCCCTGCTGCGGGAATTCATCGGCGGCGGCATCTACGGCTGAGCCCGTTGCGACCCGCCGGAATGTCAAGGTATCGAAATTTTTTCAAGATACCTTGACATTTTTTCTGTCCGGGATTATATTGACTGTATGGTAAACAAAGAAATCAGGAGGAAAGCGCAATGACCCCGGAAGAAAAACGAACCTTTATGCTCACCACCCCGGTGCAGCGTCTCATCCCCCGCATGGCGGTGCCCACCATCGCCTCCATGCTGGTCACCAGCGTATATAACCTGGCCGACACCTTTTTTGTCAGCCAACTGGGCACCTTTGCCACCGGCGCGGTGGGCATCAACAGCACCATTGACAACCTGATCATGATGGCCGGATCCATGATGGCCATGGGCGCTTCCAGCTACACCTCCCGCCTGCTGGGCGCCAAGGAGGACGAGCACGCCCGCCAGGTGCTCTCCACCTGCTATTTTGTGGCCTTTGCGCTGGGTCTCTTCGTCATGGCGGGCGGTATGCTCTTTCAGGTGCCCCTGCTGCGCTTTCTGGGCGCCAGCGACGCACTGATGCCCTATTCCCGGCAGTACTGCCGCTACATTCTGCTGGCCGCTCCCTTCATGGCCACCTCGTTCGTGCTCAACCAGTGTCTCCGCTCCGAGGGCAGCGCCTTCTTCGCCATGATCGGCATGTCCACGGGCGCGGTGCTGAACATCATACTGGACCCCATCTTCATTTTCTCGATGGACATGGGCGTGGCCGGCGCTTCTATGGCCACCGCCATCTCCAAACTGGTCTCCTGGACGCTTTTGATGATCCCCTACTTCCGGGGCAAGACCCTGCTGAAGATCCACCTGAAATTCTTCCATCCCACCTGGAAGGACGCCAAAGAGGTCTGCGTCATGGGCAGCGCCGCCCTCTTCCGCACGGGGATGCAGACCCTCTCCGCCATCGCCATCAACCGGGTGGCCATCACCTTCGGTGAGAGCGCCCTGGCCGCCATCAGCGTGGCCAACCGGGTGGCGCGGCTGGTGACCAGCGCCTGTCTGGGCTTCGGCCAGGGCTTCCAGCCCGTGGCCGGCTTCTCCTGGGGCGCCAGACGCTACAGCCGGGTGGAGGAGGGGCTCCGCTTCTCCAAGATGGTGGGCGTGCTGGGCGGCTCGCTGGTGGCGCTGGTGGTGGCCATTTTCGCCAAACCTCTGCTGCTGCTCTTCACCGAAGACGACGCGGAGCTGGTGCGCATCGGCGTGTTCTCCCTGCGCTGCCAGTGCGCCGCCTTCCCCGTCCACGCCTATGTCATCGTGATCAATATGCTCTGCACCGCCACCGGCAACGGGAAGGGGGCGGTCCTGCTGGGCCTCTCCCGGCAGGGACTCTGTTTCTTCCCCATTCTCTACCCCATGGTGGCCCTCTTCGGCGTCTGGGGCATCGCCTCTGTGCTGGCCGTGGCGGACGCGCTCTCCATGTTGCTGGCCTTCCCCATCTCCCGCAGCGTCACCAGGGACCTGCGGCGGCGGGAGGCGGAGCAGCGCTCGGCAGAAATTCTACAAACCGCCTGAAACACGCCGGGGAGATTTGTGCAATTTTCCATTTGACAAATCTCCCCGGTTTATTATAATAAAGCCATCTTATGGATAGAGGCGCGGCCGATAAGAGTAGGCTCCGAGCAACGGCAGACACCGGGAGCTGAAAGGAGAGGCCGCCGAAGGATCCGTACCGCTGTCTGGCGGGCGGGTGCCTGGGCTGACGGAGAATATCCGGCGGACTGTCACTTCGGTGGAGAGCTGTCATAGGACGAATGCCCCAAGCGCGCGTATAGTGGGTTTTTGTCAGTCATGATCTCCTCCGCCGGGATCGTGGCTGATTTTCTATTTTGGGAGGAAAAAGAAATGAAAAGAATTCTCACCGTCATGCTGGCTCTGGCCCTTATGTGCGCCCTGACCGCCTGCGGCGGCGCCAAGACCAGCTCCGGCGTGGAAGACGGCGTGCTGACCGTGGCCATGGAGTGCGCCTACGCCCCCTACAACTGGGCCCAGGCCGACGACTCCAACGGCGCCGTGCCCATCAAGGGCTCCGACCTCTACGCCAACGGCTACGATGTGATGACCGCCAAGGCCATCTGCGAGGCCAACGGCTGGGAGCTGGAGATCGTGCAGCTGGACTGGGACAGCCTGATCCCCGCAGTGCAAGCCGGCACCGTGGACGCGGTCATCGCCGGGCAGTCCATGACCAGCGAGCGCATGGAGTCCGTGGACTTCGCCGGGCCCTACCTCTACGCCACCATCGTCTGCGTCACCGACAGCGACAGCCCCTTTGCCTCCGCCAAGTCCATTGACGATCTCGCCGGCGGCAAGTGCACCAGCCAGTCCGGCACCATCTGGTACGACTCCTGCCTGCCCCAGATCCCCGGCGCGGAGATCCTCACCCCCCAGGAGACCGCTTCCGCCATGCTGGTGGCGCTGGCCTCCGGCACCGTGGACTTCATCTGCACCGATGTGCCCACCGCTCAGGGCGCTCTCATTGCCTACCCCAACTTCACCATCCTCGACTTCAGCGGCAGCAGCCACGATTTTGAGGTCTCCGAGGAGGAGGTCAACATCGGCGTGTCCGTCCGCAAGGGCAACACCGAGCTCAAAGATGCCATCGACAGCTATCTGAGCACTCTCACCGCCGCGGACTTCAACGAGCGCATGGCCCAGGCCATCGCCGTGCAGCCCCTGAGCGAGTAAGCGACCCCGCCCCGGCAAAAAACACTTTGGGAGAAGATCACATGGGTTCTCAACTGATCACCGATATCGCCGCCCTCTGGGCCAAGTACGGCTCCGTCTATCTGGGCGGCGTGCGGAACACGCTGCTGCTCTCCATCATCGCCACGGCCCTGGGCTGCCTCATCGGCTTCCTCTGCGGCATTTTGCAGACCATTCCCTGCGCCCCCGGCGACAACTTCCTCAAGCGCTTCGTACTGAAGCTGATCCGGCTGCTGATCCGCGTCTATGTGGAGGTCTTCCGGGGCACCCCCATGATCCTGCAATCCGTGTTCATCTACTACGGCGTTCCCTACTTCTTCGGCGTGGCCTTCGGTAGCATCTGGACGGTGAGCATCGTGGTGGTCTCCATCAACACGGGGGCGTACATGGCCGAATCCGTCCGCGGCGGCATCATGTCCGTGGATCCGGGCCAGACCGAGGGCGCCAAGGCCATCGGCATGACCCACTGGCAGACCATGCTCTATGTGATCCTGCCCCAGACCCTCCGTAACATCATGCCCCAAATCGGCAACAACTACATCATCAATGTGAAGGACACCTCCGTCATGTTCATCATCGGCTTCTCGGACTTCTTCGCCGTGCACAAGATGGTCTCCGGCGCCGTGTTCAAGTACTTCCCCTCCGCCGCCATCGAGATGGTGGGTTACCTGACGCTGACGCTGTCGGCCTCGCTGCTGCTGCGCTTTGTAGAGAAGCGTCTGGACGGCTCGGACAACTATGAACTGGTGAACGCCGACCAGCTGGTGATGACCGCCGGTACCTACAGCTACCCCGCCAGCGGCACGCCCTTCGACGAGAAGAGTCAGGAGTACAGGGAGGTCAAAAAGTGATGGAGCAAATTCTGGAGATCCGGCATCTCTCCAAAGCCTTCGGCAGCCACCAGGTGCTGTCCGACGTGGACTTTCAGGTATCCAAAGGGGATGTGACCAGCATCATCGGCGCTTCCGGCAGCGGCAAGTCCACGCTGCTGCGCTGCATCAATCTGCTGGAGACCCCCACCGGCGGCGACATTCTCTATCACGGGAAGAACGTGACGCGTGGAGAGGTCAGCGCCAGCGCCTACCGGGCCAAGGTGGGCATGGTGTTTCAGAGCTTCAATCTGTTCAACAACATGAGCGTGCTGCGCAACTGCGTGATCGGACAGGAGAAGGTGCTGGGCGTCCGGGAGGACGCGGCCCGGGAGCGGGCGCTCTTCTATCTGGACAAGGTGGGCATGATCCCCTACATGAACGCCCGGCCCCGGCAGCTCTCCGGCGGGCAGAAGCAGCGCGTGGCCATCGCCCGGGCGCTGGCCATGGAGCCGGAGGTGCTGCTCTTTGACGAGCCCACCTCGGCGCTGGACCCGGAGATGGTGGGCGAGGTGCTCTCGGTCATGCGGAAGCTGGCCGAGGAGGGCATGACCATGCTGGTGGTCACCCACGAGATGGCCTTCGCCCGGGATGTGAGCAGCCGCGTGGTCTACATGGCCGACGGGGTCATCGCCGAGGAAGGCGCCCCCGGGGACATCATGACCAACCCCCGGAACCCCCGGACCCGGGAGTTCCTCTCCCGCTTCCTCTGAAAAATCGCCCTGTTCTCCCCGCGCGATCCCTCCCGCCCCCCTGATGGGGGCGGGAGGGATTTTTTCCCGGGCGCAGACGGAACGGGGCGCGGCTTACCTTCGTCTTACATTTCCCGGAAACTATTGAAAAGCGCGGGGAATTGCGCTATAATGAAACGCTGATGCACTACCCGAAAAAGGGAGAAATATCTTATGGCAAGACATAAAAACACGGTCAGCCCCCTGCGGATGGCAGGGCGCGTGGGACTGATGATCCTCTGGACGCTGGTGCTGCTGCTGGCGCTGCTGCTGGGATTGGTGTACATCATGGAGCGGGGCCCCTCCCCCACGGCCACGGAGCTTTTCTGCCGCAGCGTGCGGGAGACCAGCGCCATCAAGTGGGTGGCGGACATTTTCCTCTCCGAGGAAGAGCTGTCCTTCCTGAACGTCTCAGAGGAGAACATTGCCCTGGGCGAGGAGCAGGAGAGCGTGAACCTCTCGCTGATCCATGTGAAGCCCGCACAGGAGCAGCCCGGCGCCGCCGAGGCCGGCGGCAGCCCCGCTGGGGAGGAGACGCCCTATCTGCAACTGGTGGAGATCAAGGGCAGCACCTACAAGGGCAAGCTGCTCATCGTGCGCGACCCCACCTCCGTCATCGTGGGCACCTCGGACAACCTGGGCAACGCCGCGGGATTGCAGCTCACGGATATGGTGGCCAAGTATGACGGCATCGCCGGGATCAACGGCGGCGGGTTCAACGACGAGAACGGCCGGGGCAACGGAGGCATCCCCCACGGACTGGTGATCACCAACGGGGAGATCGTCTTCGGCAGCCCCTATACGACCTATTCCAGCGTGGTGGGTCTGGACGGCGAGGGGCGGCTGCTGCTGGGCCGCTACACGGGCCAGGAAGCTCTGGACGCCGGGATCAAGTGGGCGGTGAACTTCAACATGGAGGGCGCCATCGACGGGGCGCTGGTCATCAATGGCGAGGTACAGTCCCACAATCTGGACAGCGGCGTGAATCCCCGCACGGCCATCGGCCAGCGGGCCGACGGCGCGCTGCTGCTGCTGGTGCTGGACGGGCGGCAGGTGGGCACTCTGGGCGCCACGCTGGAGGATGTCTGCGATGTAATGCTGGAATACGGGGCGCTGAATGTGGGCAATCTGGACGGCGGCTCCTCCTCGGTGATGGTATACGACGGGGAGATCATCAACTCCTGCGCCTCCGTCACCGGCCCGCGCTACATCCCCGACGGGTTTATCGTGCTGAAGGAGGGCAGCCATGGCTGAAACGGAAAAACGCAGAGTCCCCACGGACGAGAACGGCCGTCCCCTCAGCCGGGAAGAGATGGCCGAGCGCCGGGAACGGGCCCGGCAGCGGGCCGTGGCGCGGAGCAAACGGCGTTTCCGCCGCTTCTTCTGGGTCTACACCGCCGTCATTCTGCTGCTGGGCGGCGTGGGGCTGGGGGTGCTCTACCGGTATCTGGACGCCTACGAGCAGAGCCAGGGCAAATATGTCATGGAGGAGTTCCTCGCCTCCCATAGCGACGACGACTATCTGGAGATCCTGCTCTCCGCCCCAACGCTGGAGCTGGGTGAGTTTGAGAGCAGCGAGGAGGTCATGACGCGCTATTTTGAGAGCTCCTGCCGGGGGCAGCGCTACAGCTACCGGGAGGCCGCCGGGGTCTCCAGCGCGGAAAAGCCCGTCTACACCGTGAAAGCGGGCAAATACGATGTATGCCGGGTGACGCTCACCCCCGCGGAGGATCTGCCCTTCGGCTTCCACCGCTACCGGCTGGAGAGCTGCGTCCCCTATGTCTCCCCCTACGCCCTCACCGCCACCTCCATCGCCATCGAGGCCCCGGAGGACGAGCCGGTCTTCCTCAACGGCCGGGAGGTCTCGGCGGCGTACATCACCGACGATAACATCCCCTGCACGGAGCTGACGGCGCTGGAGCGCCGCTACGCCTCCGCCCCCCACCGGGTGCTCTACGAGGTCTCCGGGCTTTACGGGGACATCACCGTCACCGACGGCAGCGGCAGCGAGGTCTATCCCAGCGACGGGGAGGAGCAGCTCTTCTACCGTCTCGGCGGCGAGGGAGGCTACAGCTTCACCGTCACCGCCCCCGCCAACGCCTCGGTCTACGTCTGCGACACCCTGCTGGGCGGGGAGGAGATCACCGCCCGGGGCGACGACCTCTTTGCCGGGCTGGAGCAGTATACCGGCGGCGTCTCCTCCGCTGCGGTGACCTATTCCCTCACCGGGCTCTACCGCAAGCCCGTGATCCGCGTGGAAGCCCCCGAGGGCTGCCGTATGGAGCAGAGCGAGGGCGAGGACGGGGCCGTGCTCTGCCGCTACCTCCCCGACGAGGCGCTGCAGCGCGAGCAGCAGCCGCTGGTGGAGAAGTTTTTCGCGGCCAACATGGGCTACGGCGCGGGCAACAACGGCGAACTCGCCACGCTGCTCCAGCTCACCCTCTACGGCTCGGAGCTCTATAACTACTTCGCCAACTCCACCGCGGCCATGATCTGGGCCTCGGACACCACCATCACCTACGACTATCTCAACTACAGCGACTTCATCCCCTGCGGCGAGGACGCCTTTACCTGCCGCGTCAGCTACAAGGCCCACCTGAAGAGCCAGTCCTGGTACGAGACGACGGATTCCGTGCTGGAGGACGCCTACGATCTGGCTTTTGTGCGTCACAACAATCAGTGGTACGCCGCAGCCATGGCCATTGTGGAGTAACGAATCTCAACGACTCTTTGCATACCTGGAGGGTATTTCCCATGTCCAAAAAATCCCCTTTCGACGATAACGACGATCTCTCCGGGCTGGCCAGGGATGTGGTGCGGGAACTGCGGGCCACTACCGAGCTGGTGGTGGACGCCGCCAGACTCGGCAAAGACGAGCTGCTGCACTATGTGAGCGAGAGCATCCGCAGCGGGCTCTCCTCCATCGACCCGTACCGCCCCATGGAGGAGCACGGCGAGCGTGACAGCGCCCCCTCCCGCAGCCGGACGGAGCGCCGCTCCGCCTCCGGCCGGGAACGTCAGGTTGCCACCGCCAAAAAGCCCAAAAAGCTCCGGATCCGGCAGATCGCCAAAGGTTCCGTCCCCTTTTTCATTGTGGGCGGCAGCTTCTTCCTGGTCGCCTTCATTCTCTGGGCCACGCTCCTGACCAACGCTTTCTACGGGAGCTTCCACCCGGAGTTGGCCGTGGTGGCCGGGAGCTTCACGCTGGCGGCCGCCTTCCCCATGTTGGCCGCACGGCGGAAGCTGAAGACGGAAAAGCTCTACGACCGCTACCGCAGCGCCGTAGGCTCCACCCCCCGCATCCGGCTGGACGCGCTGGTCTCGCTGACCGGGCGCAGCTACGCCGAGGTGCTCAAGGATGTGAACGACATGGTGGAGCGGGGCTACTTCGGCCCCGAGGCCACCCTTGACGCCGCCCGGGGCGTCCTGATCGTGGATCCCAGCGCCCCCATCCGGGAGGCCATGGAGGACGAGGAGGAGAGCGCCCCGGCGGAGCCGGAAAAGAGCGGCACCGGGAACCCCGGGGACAACTACGAGGCCATGCTGCTGGATCTGCGGCTCCTCAACGAGCGCATCGAGGACGAGGCCATGTCCGCCCGGATCTACCGCATCGAGGCGGTGGCCCGGGCCACATTCCTCGCCGTGCGGGAGAAGCCCGAAAAGCGCATCCAGATCCAGCGCTTTATGGACTACTACCTGCCCACCACCATCAAGCTGCTGAGCGCCTACGCGGACTTCGAGAAGCAGACCGTGGTGGGCGAGAACATCCGCAGCTCCAAGAAGAACATCGAACACATGATGGAGACGCTCTCCGAGGCCTACGAAAAGCAGTTTGACTCCCTCTTCCGCTCCGAGACCATGGACATCAACGCGGAGATCCGCACCATGGACTCCCTGCTGCGGCAGGACGGCTATGTGGGCGGCTTCACCATGCCCTCATCCTCCGCTGCCGCGGCGGCGGAAAAGGCGGAATGAGGTACGCTCCCCATGAAAAGAAAGATCATCAACGACCTGATTTTGCTGCTGGGCGTCTTCTGCTTTGTGTATTATCTGGGCATGGGCATCTTTGTCCGCTTCGGCCAGTCCATGCTGTGGCTCTGGCCTCTGGGCGGCACGGTCTGCCTTGTGCGCTATTTTCTGGTGCGCCGCTCCATCCGCACGGGGGAACGGGTGCCGCTGCCGAGGTGGTTCATTGTGCTATGGCGCGTCTGTCTTGCGGCGGGCTTCGCTTTCTTCTTCTTTGTGGAATACTTCGTGTGCGCGGGCGCTTTTGAGCAGGCTCCGGCGGAGCTGGACTGCGTCATTGTACTGGGCGCCAAGGTAAATGCCACCGCCCCCAGCGGGGCGCTCCGGCAGCGGATCGACGCCGCCGCCGGGTATCTGGAGGCCAACCCCGACACCCTCTGCATCGCCTCCGGCGGGCAGGGGGACGACGAGGGCATCAGCGAGGCCCAGTGCATCCGGGACAATCTCATGGCCCTGGGTATCGACGGGGCGCGGATCGTGCTGGAGGATCGCTCCGTGGACACCTACACCAACCTCCAGAACAGCATCCCCCTGCTGCCGGAGGGGACGCGCACCGTGGGCATCGTCACCAGCGACTTCCATGTGTTCCGCTCGCTGCGCACGGCGGCCTTTCAGGGCTGGGATTATGAATTCTACGGCATCCCCGCCCGCTCCTCCCGCAGCGGCTTCCTCCACTACGCGGTGCGGGAATTCTGCGCCATCGTGGTAAGCACGCTGGAGGGAAATTTATAGCCGCATAAAAACCACAGCCGCCCCCAAGGGGGCGGCTGTGGTTTTTATGCCGGGAAATCCCATGTTCCCGCTCTTTGGTCATGACCGGGCCGGGCGTCTGCCTTTCGCCCGTCAGCCCAGCGCTTCCGCCGCTTTCTTCATGAAAGCCGAAATCTCGATCTTCTGGGGACAGTGCGTCTCGCAGCTCCGGCAGGCGATGCAATCGCTGGCCTTCCCGTGCTGCCTGATCAGCTGCTCATAAACCGGCTTGATCTTCCACTCGTCCCGGGGATGGCGGCTGAGCTCGTTGTACATTCTGAAGTAATCGGGGATGGCGATCTTCCGGGGGCAGTGCGTCTCGCAGTACCGGCAGCCGGTGCAGGGAACCGCCGTCTGCGCCGTGATGATGTCGCAGACGGCCCGCAGCCGCTCTAGCTCCGCCTCTCCCAGCGGGGAGACATCCGCCATATTCTCCCGCACCTGATCCGGCGTGCTCATGCCGCTCAGGCAGATCCCCACCTGCTCCAGAGACTGCACAAAGCGCAGCGCCCAGGAGGCGTTGCTCCAATCCGGGTGCATTTCCCGCAGCAGCCGCTCTGCCTCCGCCGGCAGCGTGCTCAGGGTGCCGCCCTTCACCGGCTCCATGACGCAGACCTTTTTCCCGTGCTTCACGCACACATCATAGCACTTTCCCGCCTCGAGCCCGGCGGAATCCCAGTCCAGATAGTTGAGCTGGATCTGCACCACATCCACCTCCGGGTGGTCTGTCAGGATCCGATCCAGCAGCGAGGCGCTGTCGTGGTAGGAAAAGCCGATCTCCCTGGCCTCGCCGGAGGCTTTCACCTCCCGGAGAAAGCGAAACTCGTCCACCTGCTCGGCAATATCGTAGTGTTTCTGGTTGAGCCAGTGGAGCATATACACATCAAAGTACGACACGCCGCAGCGGCGCAGTCCCTCGTCGAAGTAGGTTCTGCAATCTTCGTAGGTTTTGCAGCGATAGCCCGGCAGCTTATTGGCGATCCGGAAGCGCTCCCGGGGGTAGCGATCCACCAGACACTTTTTCAGTCCCTTCTCGCTGTCCCCGTTCAGGTAGGTATAGCAGGTGTCAAAGTAGCTGCCGCCCCGGGAAAGAAAGAGGTCCACCATCTCGTTGATCTGCTCATAATCCAGCTCCTCCCCCTTCTTCGGGAGACGGAGAAAGCCAAAGCCCACTTTGTTCATGACGCGTCCTCCTTATACAGCATAGTCTGAATTCAGCCGGGCCGTCCTCTTTACGCGGCGTTTTCGAGGCTCTCCACGGCCCCCTCCACCTGTTCGGTCATGTCGATGACGGTGCCGTCCTCCTTCACCAGTCTGCCGTTGGCGCAGAAGTCGCAGGGGTCGGTGCGGTTGGCGGCCAGCGCGTCCTCCAGCGTGCCGCTGTAGAGGTTTTCCTGGCTGCTGCGGCGCAGGGACTGGCACTCCAGAGAGAAGTGGTAGCTGTGGCCGTAGCGGGTGTAGTACACCTCGCCGGTGTAGCCGTTCTCATCGGCCTCGTTGAGGATCTCGTTGACCTCGTCCTGGGTCACGGGATGGTAATCGGCGCTGCCCGCGGCGGCGCCCAGGAACACCACGGCCAGCACGGCGGCCACGATGCGCTTGGTCTTCTGGTCCAGATCCTCCCGCTTCATGATGAGGACGATGGCCAGCGGGGCCAGAATGATGCCCGCCATGATCACGCCCAGCTGGTTCCAGCAGAACTGGACAAAGGCGTTATGGGAGCGGGTGGGATGGATGTGATTGGCCTTCTTCCACAGCAGCGCGGCCAGTACCACCAGCACGCCCGCCGCCACGATGTCCGCCACGCACTCGGTCACGGCATGGAGCATCAGCATCCGGCAGGCGCCAAAGGGCAGGTTCATCTGGCCGATCTGGGGGCAGTACATGGCCAGCGCGGCCAGCGCCCACAGCACCACCGCGCCCACGCGCAGCAGCGCCGTATTCTTCTTTTTGCCCTGTTCCTCTTCCTCCAGCTGCGCCACCGCCGCCTTCAGAGCCGCGGAAGTGGGTTTCTTTTTCTCGGGAGCGACGGGTCTCCCTTTTTCGTTGCTTGCCATTTTTTCCTTCCTCTTTTCCCGAAGATTTTATCATACTATAGCATACCGCGGCGCTTTCCACAACCTCCCTTTCCCCTTTCTTTGCGATAATGATTGCAAACATCCACAAAATATGGTATTTTGAACGGGAAATGAAAGGGGGCGTACCCATATGTCTGAGATAGAGAACATTCTTGGCCGGGACACGCTGCGGGAGATCAGCCGCAGCGCCGGAGACGTGAGCGAACAGGAAGTGAGCGATGTGCTGGAGGCGCTGCTGCCGCTGCTACAGGAGAGCCGGGACAGCGGCGAGGTGGCGCAGCGGGCCGCGGAGCTCCGCCGGGACGGCGGGGATCGGGGGCTGGATGTGACAAGCCTGCTGCCGCTGCTGCTGGGCGGCAGCGGCGGAGGACTTCTCTCCTCCCTCTCCCAGTCCACCAGCGTGAACGGCAACAGCATCCAGTCCATTCTGAAAGTGGCCGCGCCGCTGCTGCTGCTCTACCTGCTGAACAGCAACCAGACCCAACCCCAGACGCCGTCTCAGCCCCAGCAGAGCAATATGCAGGGTCTTTTCTCCGCTCTTCTGGGCGGGGGGCAGCAGTCCCAACCGGTGCAGCAGCCCCAGCAGCAGGGTTCTCTCCTCGGTTCCCTCCTGGGTCTCGACGCCCAGCCCCAGCAGACTCAGCAGCCCCAGCAGCAGGGCTCTCTCCTTGGTTCCCTCCTGGGCGGCAGCAGCGGCGGCAGCGATCTGCTGAGTTCCTTTGTCAACCTGCTGGCGGACAACGGCAGCGGCCGGGAGACGCCCGAGCGGAAAGAGCCGGCCGGGAAGACCGTGAAAAAGGCCGCCTCTGCGGGCACAGCGAAAAAGGCCAAGACCACCGGGGCCCCCCCGAAAACCGGCGGCGCCAAAAAAACCACCGCTGCCGCCAGGAAGCCGGCAGCCACCGGGAAAAGCGGTAAATGACGATGAAGAACAAACAACTCAGGTTTATCCTTCTGCTCGTTGTCTCCCTGCTGATCGCCTCTTTTCTCCAGAACAGCGGCTTTTTCCCCACCGGGGACGACCCCCTGACGGCAGCGGAGCCGGCGACCCCCGCAGCGGAGCCGGTCGAAGAGACCGCCGCGCCCCCGGAAGCGGAGACGCCTCCCTCTCCTGCGGCGGAGGCCGCGCTGCCGGAGGACGGGGAGTATGACGGGAAAGAGGAAGTGGCCCTCTACCTCCACCTCTATGGCCACCTTCCCGCCAACTACATCAGCAAGAAGGACGCGGAGAAGCTGGGGTGGATCGGCGGCAGTCTGGAGCCTTACGCCGCCGGGAAGTCCATCGGCGGCAGCCGCTTCGGCAACTATGAGGGCCTGCTGCCCGAGAGCGAGGGGCGCAGCTACTACGAGTGCGACATCGGCACCCGGGGGGCCGCCTCCCGGGGAGCGCAGCGGCTCGTCTACTCCAACGACGGGCTGGTCTACTACACCGCCGACCACTACGAGAGCTTCGAGCTGCTGTACGGTGAGCCATGATGAGAGCGGAACTGGATGGGCGGGAGATCGCCTGCTGCGGCGCCTTTCACAGCCGCATCGCCCAGGCTCTGGGCTTCCCGGACTGGTACGGGCGCAATCTTGACGCCCTTTATGACTGCCTGACGGATCTCCCCGCCGGGACGGAGCTGGTGATCCGCCACTTCGACGGGCTGGAGGGCGCCCTGGGCGGCCGCTACGCCGGGCTGATCCGCCGGGTGCTGGACGACGCCGCCGCGGAGGGGAACTTTTCCTGGCGGGAGGAGTGAGCCGCGCCCCGGAAACCGCTCCCGCCTTCTGAGCGACGGCAGGAGCCGCTTCGGCGGGCCTTTTCGATATGCGGGAGTTTTTCTCCCGGAAATGTTTCACCCAACTGATCCATTTCAGTTGGGTGAATAACTTTGAGTTGTTGACTCCGTTTCCTCTGTCGTATATAATGTAACACATACCGGACTTCAAATCGAACCGTGGTCAGTTTTTCTTTTGGAGGCGTCGAATGAAACAGGGGAAGCGCTATCAGCGCATGGAAGAGACCCGGGCGCAGGTGCTGCGGTATGCGGTGGCGCTTTTTCTGGAGCAGGGCTATCGGGAGACGACCCTCGACCAGATCGCCCGTCGGATCGACCGTACAAAGGGCGCTGTGCTTCGCGCTTACCCGGATAAGGAGGCCATCCTGTACGCGCTGGTGACCCATATGTTTTCCGCGCAGTTTTCCGGCGCGCGCTCGATGCTGGGGGACGGCGCGGATCCGCTGCTGGTCTACGGCGTTGAGACGGCGCTGCAGCTGCACATCTGCGAACTCAGCGAATCGCTGCGGGATCTGTATACCTCGGCTTACACTCTGCCCACCACGGCCGATTACATCTACAGAAGCACCGCGCAGGAGCTGCAGCAGGTCTTCGGCAAGTATCTTCCCTCCGCGGCGCTGAGCGATTTCTATGAACTGGAGCTGGTCTCCGCCGGCGTCATGCGCGGACTGATGGCCCGCAGGTGCGACATGTACTTCCCCATTGAGAAGAAGGTCGCGCTGTTTCTGCGGTGCGCGCTGAAGATCTACGATGTGCCCGAGGCGGAGCGCGAAGCGGTCATTTCCCGGGTGCAGAAAATGGATCTGGACGCCATGGCGCGCAGCATGTTGGAGAAAACCGTTCAACTGTCCCAGGCGGGCTTTGACACAGACACGCTCCGGGCTTCGGCTGCGGATGAGCAGGAGGTGGACAGGCAGTGAAGTATGAATCGGCGCAGCAGACGGCGATCCGTCCGGGGCTGTCCGCCCACACCATCCGGGAGCGGGACACGCAGCCGGAGCACGGGGAGAAAGCATCCGCGAACGGCGAGCGGCCCGTGCGCGTGGCCATGCCCCTCATGAACAGCGCTTACCCCGTTGGGAAGTGCCGCGAATTCATTGAGGCGATCCCGGACGAGGATGTCAGGGCGATCGCTTGGGGCGAGTATTATTATTACAGCGGGCAGGCGGAGCTGGCCGCAGAGACGATGAAGCCCTATGAGGGCAGCGCCGATCCCGCGCTGCGCTATTCAGCCAACCTTGTGTCGTTCTTCGCCAACTTCACCAGAGGACGCATCCAACAGGCCATGCGCGCCTTTGAACAGATGCAGGCAGATCTCCGGAACGATCTCCGGAGGGACTCCGCTCCTGTGCAGCGCGCCATCGGCGCGTTTGCGGTCACGGCGTCCTCGGTGCTGCTGCACCTGCCCATGGGCTGTGAGGTCGATCTTCAGCAGTACATCTGTTATCTGCCGGACGGGCTGAAACTGTGGGCATGCTATATGCTGGCGCACAGGATGTATCTGGAGAAGAACTACAACGGCTCCCTGGCCATAGCGGAGCTGTCGCTGTCCATGAGCCTGCGGGTGTATCCCGTGAGTGCGATCTATGTACATCTCGTGGCCGCCATGGACCTGATGAGTCTCAAGCGCGTGGAAGAGGCTAAGCGACACATGGCGCAGGCATGGGCGCTGGCGCAGCACGACGGCTTCATCGAACCATTCGGCGAACATCACGGCCTTTTGCAGGGTATGATCGAGCTCTTTTTCCAGAAGGATTATCCCGAAGAGTTCGAAAAGATCATCGCCATCACCTATTCCTTCAGCGCAGGCTGGCGCAAGATCCACCGGCGGATTTCCAGGCACGAGGTGGCCGACAACCTGACAACCACCGAATTCACCATCGCCATGCTGTACAACCACGGCTGGACGGCCAAGGAGATCGCCGCATACATGCTCCTGTCCCCGCGCACGATCACCAACACCATCCAGGTGATCTACCAGAAGCTGGGCATCTCCAGCAAGCGGGAACTGGGACAGTTCATGCTTTCGTAAGACAGAGTTCCTCCACAGATCCGTTCATGAAAGTGAACGGATCTGTTTTGCTTCAGGGGAAATATCCGGCTTTTTTAAGTAAAAACAACCCCAAAATTGCTCTGTGCAACCGGAGTCTCTGCCTGTATAATGGTTTCCAAAATGGGGAAGGAGACGGCTGATGCAAAGAGAGCGACTGAAAACCTTTCAAGTTGACGGCGATATGCTCACAGTGCCGTACCGCTATGACGAGGAAGCAGAGATCTTCATCGGACAGTTTCCTGAGTTCGATACGGAGCCTCGATATACTCCAAACGGCAGACCCTGGAAAAATGTCGTCAGCGACAGCTGTCCCTACGCCGCGGGCGGCTATGACGATTGCGGCTCCTGTCCCTATCTGATCAAGGCGGGACCCCAGGACATTATCGGCGTATGTTTTCACGAACGATTGCGCAGCAGGACTGACCCGGAAGGGGCAGATCCGGCGGCGATATAGGTATACCGAACCAAGCGGCATTGGCAGCAGGAGGGAAGAAAATGAAGGCACTTATGAAGAAAATCATTTCGATGATTCTGGTGGTCGCCATCATGGCCAACATTGGCCTGGCGGGCGTTGCAGAGGCGGTAGGCGGAGAGAAGAAGTCCGCCGGCGATGTGTTTGCCTTTGCGCAGAAGATCACCTGGGCGGAAGCCGGCAGGCAGATCGCCGGTATGCTGGGCTATATTGTCGAAGACGCGGCAGACATCGATCTTGACGCGCTTTCGGAACGCATCGAAAAACTGAGTCTGGAAGATGACAGCGTCTATCTTGCCATCCTCGCGGAGGAGGGATATCTGCCCGAAGAACCCGCCCGGATCAATCCTGCCGCTACCATCACTGCCGATGAGTATGTGAAGCTGATGGAGCTTGCCTTCCCGACCGTGGTCGACTCCCAGGAAGCCGTCGACAGCCTCCGGGGCGAGAGCAAGCCGGGCAACGTCGCCATTCTGGGCGACGACCTTTCCGTCTCGACGATGCTGCCGGATCGCCTTGCCGTGGCCAGGGCGCAGCAGCTGTCTCTGACCGCCGTCAAGGCCGCCGCGCTCTCCATGAATGCCGGGAGCAGCGTCGATCTGAGCGAAAGCGAGATCGCCCGCGTACACATCCGTGATACCGCGGTGAAAGAGGAAGTCAAGCCGGGCGAGGAAGACGAGCCCGATGTGATCTACCTCCATATGGATTCGGGCACGCAGCTTCCCGAGGTGATCGTCAAGAGTGCCGACGAAGTGGTCATTGAGGGCAGCGGCGCGCTGGGCGTGGTTCGTGTGCAGGAGGCCGTGGGCTCCCTGACCGTCCGCGCCACCGGTTCCGTGATCAATGAAACGGACGAACCCTTCGAAGTGACCGGCCCCGACGCCGAGGTCGTGGAACTGCAGCCCGGCGAGCAGGTGGATTTCGTGCTGGACAAGTGGCTGGTGTCCTTCGTCACCGAGGGCACGCCCGTGAAGACCCAGGAGATCGCCCCCGGCGGCATGGTGGACTTCACCAAGGCCAACACCACCCTGGCGGGCAAGGTTTTCACCGCCTGGTACGAAGACGCCAACTATGTCCACCCCGTTTCCCGTCTGGGCACCGTGGACAGGCAGATGACCCTGTACGCCCGGTTCATCGACGAGTCCGAGGCGGCGATCGTTACCTTTGAAACCTTCGGCGGCCGTGAGCTGGAGCCGATGGTGTTCGCCAAGGGCGAGTACCTGCTGACCAAGCCGGTGGAGAGCCTGTACACCTCCAAAGAGGGCTATTCCTTTGGCGGCTGGTGCGTGGACGAGGAATGCACCACGGCCTTTGGCTATACCACGCCCATCCAGGAGAGCATGACCCTCTATGCCATGTATTCCTCCTATGAGCAGGAGGTACGGGAAGACCCCGGCACTGTCGCCGAGCTCAGTCTTTCCGACGGCGCGTCGGGCATCGGGTTGGTGCTGCCTGAGGGCATGACCGCGGCCCGGGCGAAAGAGAACATCACCGTGGAGGTTGGTACCGGCCTGGAGGCTCCCGAGATCTCCGTGAGGGAAACCGAAAACGGCGCGGAGCTCTACTGCGAGGCGGGCTTCACCCCCGGAAGCTCCTTTACCCTGTATGTGCAAAACGATGTGCGCTTTGCCGGCTATCCGGACTATATCGACACGCTGACGGTGAGCGTCTACCGTGATCAGGTCGAGGTCGTTCAGTTCACCGACGGGCTGACCTACGTTCTCTGGGACAATGTGACCGGTTACACGCCCGTGGTCAATTCGGGAGTTGAATACACAACCGACTATTCCGAGGACGGCACCGTACATAACGTGATTGAGGATCACGATGCCCAGAGCGATGTGATTCCCGGCAAGCTGATCATATCCGGCGAGGTCAATCTGCAGCCGGAGCAGGTTGTCGTGTTCTACGACGGTGAAATTAACAGAGATGAAGCCCCCGTCGATGCCTGGGAGGGCGGCGACCTGGCGGGCTATGTGCTGTTCGCCCAGATTCAGGCCGTGGAGACCCTTGCGGACGGCAGCAGCGAAGTGACCTTCGTCTACGCGGATCCCGAGGCCTACATCGAAGCGATGGATGTTCACACCACCGAGGAGGTGGATCTGGAGGAGAACCTGACCGGCGAGCAGATCGCCCAGATCGAGAAGACCATCGCCAGCCAGATCTCCGCCAACGACGAACTGAAGGCACAGATGCTGGTGGCCGTCATGACCAGCGAGGATACCCAGCGGATGCTGGACGAGAAGTACGGCCCCGGCACCTATGCCCTGGCCGGGCTGATCCCCTATGTCAGCGATCCCAAGCTGGATATCAAGGTGTCCGTTGAGGGCAGCACCGCCACTGCCGGCATCGGTGTGGGGATCACAGTATCTCTGCACGGTCCTCAGGGCCTTATGGCTACCCTCACTCCCTATCTGTACTTTGAGGAGCAGCTGACTCTGGAAGTCAACGTGGACGGCGGATTCCTGTGGCTGGATATGTCCGTTCTGTTCAAAACCAAGACCACCATAAGCCTGCAGCTCGATGTGACCACCGGCGATGGTATGGACATTCTCAACGTGGCGAAGAACACGCTGGAGGAAATCGTCCGGGCTGACGGAACGGCCATCGAGGGCTACGATTACCAGGCGGCAGCCGATACGCTGATGAACACCATGCAGGAGCTGATCGAGGCGGATCTGGAGTATCAGGATCTGTTTGCCGTGCCCCTGTTGAAGTTGAGGTACCCCTTCTATGGCATCATCTTCTTTGGCGTCGACGTGGAGCTTGTGGGTCAGGCGGGTGTGGTTGCTACCTTCGGCGTAACCGTCACGGCGGAATACGGCCAGAAAATCGGCTTCAACTACAACTTCCTGAAAGCCAAGGGCGGCTCCTATAAGGAGAAGCTGGCCAGTGAGGTGACCACCGAAATCTATCTGATCGGCAAGATCGGCGTGCGGGTGGGCATCGGCGTCACCCTTTCCGTCAGTATCCTTCATAAAGTAACGGTTTCCATCACGGGCTCGGTCTATGCCTATGTGGAGCTGTCGGGTATGTTCATGTATACCTATGCCCTATCGGCGGGCGGAGGCAATTACGCGGGGGCTCTATATCTGGAAGTCGGTATAGATATTGAAATCGAGCTGGGCCTCGAGGTCGAGGTTTTCATAATTTCCTATGAGAAGAACTGGACGCTCTGGAGCCATCGCTGGCCGCTGTACTCCAAGTCCGTGGGAATGACCATGAGCGTGGTTCAGACCAGTAAGCTGGACGAGCTATGGGAAAAGTCTATGAAGAATGCCGATTACAAGACGAGTTATCCCGTGCCGTTTATCCCAATGAAGACCTATGATATGCTCACGGCAGAGTGCACCGAAAACCAGCTGTTGTTTGAAAACCTGCAGGAGGGCAATGTCACCGCAAGTCTGACGATGGAGAACATCGTCATCAACGGTGAAGAGGTTTCGCCCGATGATCCGCGCATCGGCGTGATCTACCTGGGCGACGGTGAAAATGGTCTGCTTGGCGTGGCCTACGCGGATGAAATGGCGGCTGCCGCCCAGAAGGTGGAAAGCTACCAGTG
>JAQXJT010000024.1 GCA_029009095.1 bacterium | reverse complement strand
GTCTTCTCCTCAACAGCCTCAGCAGCGGCAGCGCCAGCGGCGGGGGCGGCCATAGCGGCGGCGGAAACGCCGAACTCCTCCTCCAGAGCCTTAACCAGCTCGGACAGCTCCAGAACGGTCAGAGCCTTCACTTCCTCGATGAGAGCGGTAATCTTCTCACTAGCCATGATGAAATACCTCCTAAATAATGGTTTTAAAATTTAAATTTTTTCTGCTCCTCCTGGGAGCGGGAAAGATGCCGAACCTTACTCGGCAGCGGGGGCCTCCTCGGCGGGGGCGGGCTCGCCGTTCTTCTCGGCGATGGCCTTCAGGACGATAGCCAGGCTGGTAATGGGAGCCAGCATCATGCCCAGAGCCTGGGCCTGCAGCACGTCCTTGCTGGGCAGCTCGGCCAGAGCGGTGATCTCCTCCAGGGAGAGGACCTTGCCGTCCATGAAGCCACCCTTGATGGTGAACTTACCGTTCAGCTGCTTGGCGTACTTGTTGACCACGCGCATGGGGGCGATGGGATCGCCGGCGCTGGTGGCCAGAGAAGTGGTGCCGTTGAGCACGTCGTCCAGCTCGTTCAGACCAACATTGTTCATGGCGAAGCGGACCAGGGTGTTCTTCACAACGCCGTACTGGACGTCGTTCTGACGCAGCTCGACACGCAGAGCGGTGTCCTCGGCCACGGTGATGCCCTTGTAGTCCACCAGCACGCCGCTGGTAGCGTTCTTCAGCTGCTCAGTCAGAGCGGCAACGACGGCCTGCTTCTCGGAAAGAACCTTTGCGTTAGGCATTTTGGATTCACCTCCAGAAAAGATTGGGTTTCCTGCTTTTGCGCAACAAAAAATCCTCCGCGTCAACAGACAGGAGGACAGTACAATCAAAAGTATTCTTTTGAAAGCACTCTCGGCAGGACTTACATCCGGCGGACCGGATACCTGCTGTCTTTGAACGCAAGCGGTATTTTATCACCCCGGACAGGTTTTGTCAAGCAAAACCTGTCCGGGAACGATAAACAAAATAGATCAGGCGTTTTTGTCACGCCTCGGTTCCATCGCGGGCGGGGGTGATAACTCCGACGACTTCGGGCAAACCCGGACCGGCTGCGCCGCTCCCGGGCTTTACCCTGCGCTCTGTCGTTATGCCCCCTGCTCGGGAATTCGGCGCTTCTTAGGCCAGCTTGGCGCCGTTGATCTTGACGCCGGGGCCCATGGTGGACACCACGGTGCAGCTCTTGATATACTGGCCCTTAGCGGCGGCGGGCTTGGCCTTGATGATAGCGCCCATGATGGCGTTGAAGTTCTCGGTCAGCTTCTCAGCGCCGAAGGAGGCCTTGCCGATGGGGCAGTGGATGATGTTGGTCTTGTCCAGACGGTACTCAACCTTACCGGCCTTGATCTCGTTGATGGCCTTGGTCACGTCCATGGTGACGGTGCCGGCCTTGGGGGAGGGCATCAGGCCCTTGGGGCCCAGAACCTTACCCAGACGGCCCACAACACCCATCATGTCGGGAGTGGCGACGACCACGTCGAAGTCGAACCAGTTCTCCTTCTGGATCTTCTCCACCATGTCCATATCGCCCACGAAGTCGGCGCCGGCGGCACGGGCCTCGTCAGCCTTGGCGGCCTTGGCGAACACCAGCACGCGCTGGGTCTTACCGGTGCCGTGGGGCAGCACGATGGCGCCGCGGACCTGCTGGTCAGCGTGACGGGAGTCAACGCCCAGCTTCACGTGCAGCTCGACGGTCTCGTCGAACTTGGCAGGAGCGGTCTCCACGACCAGGCTCATAGCCTCGTTGGTATCGTACAGAGCGTTCTTGTCGATCTTCTTGGCGCTCTCCTGATATTTCTTGCCTCTAAACATTTCTCGTCACCCTCCTTACTCGCCCACGACGATGCCCATGGAGCGGGCAGTACCGGCGATCATGCTCATAGCGGCCTCGATGCTGGCGGCGTTCAGGTCGGGCATCTTGGTCTCAGCGATCTTGCGCACGTCCTCCTTGCTGATGGTGGCAACCTTGGTCTTGTTGGGCACACCAGAGCCGGACTC
>JAQXJT010000023.1 GCA_029009095.1 bacterium | reverse complement strand
GGGCCGGCCGCTCCCCCCGCCCCGCTTAACCCCGCAAAAACTGGGTGGGAAAACAAAAACGGCCGCTGCCTTCCGGCAGCGGCCGCAGTGGTTTCTCTCAGCTCTGGTACTCGAATTCCATGCCCTCGATGGAGATCACATCCCCGTCGGCGATGCCCTCCGCCTCCAGCCGCTCGTAGAGCCCGTTGTCCCGGAGGGAGCGGTCAAAGTACATCCGGCTCTCGTAGTCGGAGAAGTTGACCCGGGCCACCAGACGCTCCAGCCACGCCCCTTCCAGCGTCCAGACGTTGCCCTCGTGGGTGATGGTCACATCCTCCGCGGTGCCCTGCATGGTTTCGGGGCGCACATAGTCGGGGATATAGACGGTGATGGGGGGCAGCTCCTGAAGCCGTGCGGCGGCGTGGCCCATCAGCTCCCGGACGCCCCGGGTGGTGGCGGCGGAGATCTCGTAGAATTCGTAGCCCTGCTCCGTCACATGCCGGCGCAGCCGCTCGATGTTCTCCCGGTCGCCGCCGAGAATGTCGCACTTGTTGGCCGCCACGATCTGGGGCCGGGAGGCCAGCTCCGGGGAGTAGTCCCGCAGCTCCCGATTGATGGCCTCAAAGTCCTCCACCGGGTCGCGCCCCTCGCTGCCAGACACATCCACCACGTGAATGAGCAGGCGGCAGCGGTCGATGTGCCGCAGGAAGTCGTGGCCCAGTCCCGCGCCCTCACTGGCCCCCTCGATGATGCCGGGAATGTCCGCCAGTACAAAGGACGCGCCTTCGTCCACGTACACCACGCCCAGATTGGGGGAGAGGGTGGTGAAATGGTAGTCGGCGATCTTGGGCCGGGCCCGGGTGACGGAGGAGAGCAGGGTGCTCTTGCCCACGTTGGGGAAGCCCACCAGCCCCACGTCCGCCAGCAGCTTCAGCTCCAGCGTCAGCTCCAGACTCTCGCCCTCCAGACCGGGCTTGGCAAAACGGGGCACCTGCCGGGTGGCGGTGGCGAAGTGCTGGTTGCCCCAGCCGCCCTTGCCGCCCCGGGCCACCACGACCCGGTCTGTCCCGGACATATCCGCGATCAGTCCGCCGCTCTCCTTCTCCCGCACCAGCGTGCCCCGGGGCACCTTGATGACCAGAGGGAGGCCGTCCTTGCCCGAGCAGCGCTTATTCTGGCCGGGCATACCGTCGGGAGCGATGAACTTCCGCTTGAAGCGGAAATCCAGCAGCGTGGACATATGCTCGTCCACCACAAAGACGATGTCGCCGCCCTTGCCGCCGTCGCCCCCGTCGGGGCCACCGGCCGCCACATATTTTTCCCGGTGAAAGCTCACCGCCCCGTCGCCGCCTCTGCCGGCGCGCACGGTGATGTTCACCTTATCCACAAAAGAAGAAGCCATCTGAAACCTCCATTTCCCCCCGACAGGGGACGCTTCCTGCTGCACTCATCCCCGACAGGAGGGCGGAAACCGCCGATCAGGGATCGGTGCAATAAGAAAGGCGGGAACATCTGCTCCCGCCTTCAACTTTTCATCACTGAGCGATCTCGTACACGGAGACCTGCTTGCGAGTCTTGTCCTTGCGCTCAAACTTCACGGTGCCGTCCACCAGAGCGTAGAGGGTATCGTCTCCGCCGATGCCCACATTCACGCCAGGGTGGATCCTGGTGCCGCGCTGTCTGACAAGGATGTTGCCGGCCAGAACGAACTGACCGTCGGCGCGCTTGGGCCCCAGACGCTTGGACTCACTGTCGCGGCCGTTACGGGTGCTGCCCATGCCTTTTTTATGTGCCATGTTTCGTTACACCTCCCAATGTCAAATAGTACGGAACTCAACCGTTGATGGCGCTGATCTCGAGCTTGGTGTAGGGCTGACGATGGCCCTGGGTACGCCGGTAGTTCTTCTTGGGCTTCATCTTGTAGACGCGGATCTTCTTGGCCTTGCCGTTCTTGACGACCTTGGCGGTGACGGTGGCGCCTTCCACAACGGGGGTGCCGAACACGGAAGACTCCTCATCCACGATGGCCAGAACCTGATCGATGGTGATGGTCTCGTCGGCCTCCACGGGGAGCTTCTCCACGTAGATGACGTCGCCCTCAGCCACGCGGTACTGCTTGCCGCCGGTGACGATGACAGCGTGCTTCATGCTTACATCCTGCCTTTCTTTGCAGACTCGCTCTGGGGGTGGTGCCGGGCACGCTTAAAAAGACCCCTTCGACGCGGCTTTGATACTATACCACAGGATATGGTACAGTGTCAACGGTTTTTTCCCCAATTTTTCGCAGATCTACGCGTTGCCGTCCAGCCCGGCCACGTCCCGGTAGAGGCTGACGAATTCCTCCAGACAGAGGTTGTTCTCCGTCATATACTGCGCGGCCTCCACGCCCACATAGCGGTAATGAAACGGCTCGTACATGACGCCCGTGACCTCCTCCTTGTCCTTGGGGAAGCGGAGGATGAAGCCGAAGTCCTGGCAGTGCTTCGACATGTACTGGAAGGTGGCGGTGTTCTCGATGGAGCTGTTTTTCACGGGGTAGTAGACGTCTGTGATGTCGCAGGCTAGGCCGGTCTGGTGCTCGCTGCACCCGGCGGGCATGGTGATGTAGAAGCCCCGGGCGTCCTTGCCGTCGGCCACGCCGTTGTTCTGGCAGACCCGGATGAAGTTGGCGGCCTGCTCGGAGTAGCTGCGGTAACCCGAGGAGAGGAAAACGCTGAGCCCCTGGGCGCGGGTGTCCTGAGCCATGGCCTTCAGCGGCTCGATGATGCGGCTGTCCAGCGGCTGGTTTTCCAGCGTGACGATCTCGGGGGGCGTGTACTCCGCAATGGAGTTTTCCCCGTTGGCCAGGATATATTCCCAGCTGTCGATGTCAATGTCCGGGGGCGTGGGGAGGCCCCGGGAGAGCGCCCGCCCGGCGGGGGAGTCCGGATCCGGCGTGGGTTCGGGCGTAGGCTCCGGCGTGGGCTCGGGGGTGGGTTCGGGCGTAGGCTCCGGGGCGGACTGCGGCGTGGGGGCGGGGGTGGCCTCCTGCGCGGGGTGGGGCGTGGGTTCCGGCGCGGCGGGGAGGGAGTCGCGGGTGAAATAGCGCACGGCGCAGAGCGATGCGAATATGAGCAGCAGCAGCGTGAGCAGGATGCGTTCGAGTTTCTTCATGTCGTTTCAGTCCTCGTCCAGTCTGTTTTTCAGCTTTTCCAGCGCTTTCTTTTCAATGCGCGATACATAGCTCCGGGAGATGCCGCAGATCTCGGCGGTCTGCCGCTGGGTCAGCGGCCGGCCGCCGCCCAGTCCGTAGCGGAGCGTGAGGATCTTCTGCTCTCTGGGGGTGAGCAGCTCCTCCACCAGCGCCTGCAGGGAGGCGCACAGCTCCCTCTCGCTGAGTTCCTCCACCATGTCGTGCTCGTCGCAGAGGGTGTCCAGCAGCGAGAGGGAGTTGCTGTCCCCGTCGTTGTCGATGGCGTCGGAGAGGGAGACGTTCCCCGCGCTCTTGCGCAGGCTGCGGAAGTACATGAGCACCTCGTTTTCGATGCAGCGGGAGGCATAGGTGGCCAGACGGACCCCCTTGTCGCTGCGGTAGGTGGAGATGCCCTTGATGAGCCCGATGGTGCCGATGGAGATCAAATCGTCCTGGTCGCTCTCGGGGGTGTAGTACTTTTTGGCGATATGGGCCACCAGCCGGAGATTGTGTTCGATGAGATTGTTGCGGGCCTCCAGATCCCCTTCGGCGGCGCGGCGGAGGCATTCCGCCTCCTCTTTGGCGGAGAGGGGGCGGGGAAAGGAGCCGCTGCGGCTGTCCAGCCGCAGCGAGAGAATGGTGCTGTTGAGCAGCAGAAGAAGAGCGCTTGTGAGCATAGGCCGACCTCCCATCATCATGGTCGGTTTCAGCCTATTCGCCCCCAGCAAGTCCCTATTCCCCTATCTTCCGGCAGAAAGTTGTCCCGATTTTCCGCACTTGGCGTCCAGCCAGGCGGTGATGTCCCGGTAGACCTCGTCCCGGTTGAGCTCGTTGAGCATCTCGTGGCGGCCGGAGGCGTAGAGCTTCATGGTCACATCCTTCATCCCGGCGGCGAGAAACGCCTTGTAGGCACGGATGACGCCCTTGCCGTTCTCGCCCACCGGGTCGCAGTCCCCGGACATGAAGTAGACGGGCAGGTCTTTGCGCATCCGAACGATGTTCTTCTGCCGGGTGATGAAGAGCATCCCGCCCAGCATATCCCGCAGCAGACCCACCGTGGGAAGGAAGCCGCAGAGGGGGTCGTTCACATACTCGGACACCACGCCGTCGTCCCGGCTGAGCCAGTCGTAGGCGGTGTGTACCACCGAGTAGCCGGCGTTGTTCTTTCCAAAAAGCAGATCGTTGAATTTTTCGCTGCGGTAACGGGTGCCGTGGCGGCGGCACTCCATTTTCCCGATGGCGTAGCCGGCGTTCAGGAGGGCCTTGCTCTGGTGGCCCGTGCCGCTGAGGATCACCCCGTCCAGCCCGCTGCCGTAGCGGATGACGTATGTACGGGCCAGAAAAGAGCCCATGCTGTGGCCGAAAAGGAAGTAGGGCAGGCCCGGGTGGCGGCGGGCGGTCTGGATGTGGAGGGTGTGCATATCCTCCACCAGCCGCTCCCAGCCCTGGTTATCTCCAAACCAGCCCAGTTCCCCCTTCTCCCGGAGGCTGCGCCCGTGGCCCAAATGATCGTTGCCCACTACGATATAGCCCTGGGAGGCCAGATAGCGGGCAAAGTGGTCGTAGCGGAGGATGTGCTCCGCCACCCCGTGGGCAAGCTGTACAATGGCTTTGGGCTCTGCATCGGGCAGATACTCCCGGTAATAGATCTCATTTTGGCCGTTGGAGGAGAAAAAAACGGATTCTGTCATCTGAATCATAGTCAAATCCCCTGTGAATGTGATATACTGTCTCTATTATAATCGGAATGCGACAAAAATCAAGGAGGATGAAGCATGACCCCTCACATTATTGCGCTGGACCAGGGAACGACCAGCTCCCGGGCCATCGTGTTCAACGCGCTGGGGCATATCGTGTCCATGGCCCAGTTCCCCTTTGAGCAGATCTACCCTCAGCCCGGCTGGGTGGAGCACGACCCGCTGACCATCTGGGCCACGGAGAAGCAGGCTCTCATCGAGGCCTTCCGCCGCAGCGGACTGGACGCCTCGGACATCGCCGCGGTGGGCATCACCAACCAGCGGGAGACCACCATCGTCTGGGACAGGGCCACCGGGCTGCCCATCCATAACGCCATCGTCTGGCAGTGCCGCCGCACGGCGGAGTTTTGCGAGGAGCTGCGGCGGCGGGGGCTGGGCGAATATGTCACGGAAAAAACCGGCCTGCTCATCGACGCCTACTTCTCCGGCAGCAAGATCGCGTGGCTGCTGGATCATGTGTACGGGGCCCGGGAGCGGGCCGAGCGGGGTGAACTCCTCTTCGGCACCGTGGACAGCTACCTCATCTGGAACCTCACCGGCGGGCGCGTCCATGTGACGGACTATTCCAACGCCAGCCGCACCATGCTCTTTGACATCGACCGGCTCTGCTGGGACGAGACGCTCTGCCGGGAGCTGGGCGTCCCCATGGCCATGCTCCCCCAACTGGTGCCCAACTCCATGGAGTACGGGCGCATCGCCCCGGGCATCCCCGGGCTGGAGGCACTGGCGGGCGTGCCCATCTGCGGGGCGGCGGGGGATCAGCAGTCGGCTCTGCTGGGCCAATCCTGCATCCACCCCGGGGAGAGCAAGAATACATACGGCACGGGCTGCTTCACCATGATGAACAGCGGCAGCAAGTCCCCCCGGAGCCGCAACGGACTGGTGACATGCGTGGCCTGGCAGATCAACGGGGAGACGGACTACTGCCTGGAGGGCAGCGTGTTCAACGCCGGCAGCAGCGTCCAGTGGCTCCGGGACGAGCTGGGACTCATCCGCGACGCCGCCGAGACCGAGACGCTGGCCCACTCCGTGCCGGACAACGGCGGCGTGTACATGGTCTCCGCCTTTACCGGGCTGGGAGCGCCGCACTGGGATATGTACGCCCGGGGCGCGATCCTGGGCCTCACCCGGGGCACCACCCGGGCCCATCTGGCCCGGGCCGCGCTGGAGGGCATCGCCTATCAGGTGAAGGATCTCATCGACGCCATGGAGCAGGACGCTCTCGCGCCCCTTTCCATCCTCCGCGTAGACGGGGGAGCCAGCGTCAACCGCTTTTTGATGCAGTTCCAGTCGGACATCCTCCAAAAGCCCATCGACCGGCCGCGGGTCGTGGAGACCACGGCGCTGGGCGCGGCCTTTCTGGCGGGTCTCGCCGTGGGCGTGTGGAAGGATAAGAGCGATGTGGAACGGCTCCGGGAGAGCGAGGAGGTGTTCCGTCCCCGGATGGACAAGGCGGAGGCGGACGGGCTGTGCCGGGACTGGGAGAGAGCCGTGGAGCGCAGCCTGGGCTGGGAAACCGTATAAGGAAAAAGCAAAGAAGGCGCGGCTCCGTTGGCTGCCCCGGTTTTTGTCTGGCTGCGATCGTAGTGGCAGAATGGAATGGATCTGCCGGTCAGATGTTCTGCCGCCCTGAGCGTCTTCGGTTTGTACCGGCCGATACATTCTGTAGCGTATGCGCAGATGCCTCTCCCACAGGCGGCGTGGGCCGGTCGTGCTGACATACGCCCCGAGGCTGACGGCCGCCTTCGCGCCCAACGGAGATCCCGCTTATGATCCGGGCGACGGTGCGCGGCTGGCTGAAACACGCGGACTGAATACGGACAAAGCCCCCTCCCGCCGGGAAACCGGAGGGGAGGGGGCTGGTCATATGCGGAGGGCTACTGTACCATCAGCGTCGGCGCGGCGCTGCGGATCCAGCGCAGGCCGCTCACCGGCCCCTGGTAGAGGCAGCGGGCCCCGGGCAGGTCGAGGAAATCGCAGGGATGCATCAGCGAGGGGGGCTTGGGCAGCGCCACAGCCCCGCTCTCCGCCAGAACACTGGCCACGAACTGCGAGCAGAAATAGCGCCGCTGCCGCTCCCATGGCAGACCTGAGAAACAGGTGAGCAGTCCCAGCAGGGAGTAGCCGTACTCCTCACGGACGGAGAGCATGGACTCCACCCGCTCCGCGATCCGCCTGTGGGCCTCGTCGCTGACGGTCAGGGAGAGGAGCATACAGGGTATGCCGTCGTGGAGGGCGTAGAAGCCCTCGCAAATGTTTTCCCGCACCAGACCGGCGGGAAGGGCGAAACGGGGATCGCGCCGGGCAAAGCTGGAGAGACTGTTCAGCTCTCCGTCATAGGCCAGAGAGGCGTGGGTGTAGTCCGCGCCGGTGCAGAAAAGAATGGCCCGGGAGACAATGGTGTCAGAGCGGGTCAGCAAAATGTATATGTTCTTCATGAAAATATCTTTCTGTTCTCCCGGCGGGGGGACGGGAGCTCCGCACAGCCTTTCTCGTATTTGTGTTATGCCCGGGCAAAACGCCCGGGCGTTGACAAGAGGATAGCAGAAAACACAGAAAAAGCAAGAGGAAACTGGTTTTTTCCAGATTTTTGGATATGAAAGGCGGCCTGTCCTCAGTTTTTTTCCGACAAAAGCTCCTCCAGCTCCCTGGCCCGGGGGCTGGCGGCGACGCCGCCCCGGGCGGTTTCCCGCAGGTCGCTGCTCATGGCGTCGCCCACGGCGCGCATGGCGTCGATGACCTGATCGGCGGGGATGATGCTCTCGATGCCCGCCAGGGCCATGTCCGCAGCGGCGAGGGCGTTCACCGCTCCCACCACATTGCGTTTCACGCAGGGCACCTCTACGAGACCGGCCACCGGGTCGCACACAAGTCCCATCAGGTTTTTCAGCGCCATGGCGCAGCCGTGGCCCATCTGCGACGCCGTGCCGCCCCGGAGGGATACCAGCGCGGCGGCGGCCATGCCCGAGGCGGAGCCGATCTCGGCCTGACAGCCTCCCGCCGCCCCGGAGAGGGAGGCGCGGTGGGCGATGATCTCGCCGAAGCCCGCGGCGACGTAGAGGGCGCGGAGGATCTCCTCCTCGCTGTAGCGGTAGCGCTCCCAGGCCGAGTAGAGCACCGCGGGGAGCACTCCGCAGGCCCCGGCCGTGGGGGCGGCCACGATGCGGTGCATGCAGGCGTTGGAGGCGCCCAGCATCAGCGCGCGGGAGATCACCGCGGAGACAAAGTCCCCGCAGAGGGCCTCGCCCGCCGCCGCATAGGCGCGCATCTTTGCCCCCTCGCCGCCCACCATGCCGCTTCTGGAGCGGAGGGCGGGGTCGTAGGACTCGATGCTCTCGCGCATGGCCGTCCAGACCAGGCGCATCTTCTCCGTGGACTGCTCCACGCTCATGCCCTGCTCCTCCGCGTCCGTGTCCCGGAAAGCCTGCCACACGGGCAGAGAGGACGCGGCGCAGTAGATCTGCATATCTTCTACAGAGGGAAACATACCCGGCTCCTCCTTATTTCTTCACATGGATGTAGGTGGCCCGGCTGACCCCGTCCTGCCGTCCCAGCATATCAAGCAGGGCGGCGGAGAGAGACTGATCCACCTCGATGACCATGGCGGCGCTGCCGCCCCGCTTGTCCCGGCAAAGCTGCAGGGTGGCGATGTTCACCCCCGCATCGGCCAGCAGGGAGGACACCAGTGACACCATGCCGGGCCGGTCCTCGTTGCGGATGATGAGGGTGTTGTGCTCGCCGCTGAAGCTGACCTCCGCTCCGTCCAGCGCCGTCACCAGGATGCGCCCGCCGCCGGTGGAGGCGCACTGGAGGGAAACATGGCTGCCGTCGGGGGCGGTGAGGGAGAGGAGGGCGGTGTTGGGGTGGGCGTTGCGCAGCTCCCGCCGCTCGAATGTGAACTCCATTCCGGCATCCCGGGCCAGAGCGAAGCTCATGGGGATGCGCTCGTCGTCCGGCTCCATGCCCAGCAGCCCCGCGATCAGCGCCCGGTCGGTGCCGTGGCCCGTCCCGGTGGCGGCGAAGGAGCCGTGGAGTACGATGTGGGCGGTGGCGGGGGTGCCCCCCAGAAGCTGCCGCCCCACCAGCCCCATCCGCACGGCGCCCGCCGTGTGGGAGCTGGAGGGGCCGACCATGACGGGGCCGAGTATATCAAAGAGGCTCATGGCGTATCCTCCCAATCTTGATTGCGGGAAAAGTATATAACAGCCCGCGGCAAAAAGCAACGGCGAAGATTTCAGAGAGCGGCACTTGTAATGTGAGGGGGAGTGGTATATAATGACGCAAGTTAAATTTTGGGGGTTTACCGATGAGTTCTTTTAATGAATACTATCACGCCGGAGCCAAAGGCCACCTGGTGGGCATCGGGGGCGTGTCCATGTCCCCGCTGGCGGAGGTGCTCCGCGGGGCCGGGCTGGTGGTCACCGGCTCGGATATGAACGAGGGCGACAATGTCCGGCACCTGCGGGAGCTGGGCATCCCCGTGTACATAGGCCACCGGGCGGAAAATCTCGCCGGGGATGTGGAGTTTCTGGTGCGTACCGCCGCCGTCCACGAGGATAACGCCGAGATCGCCGAGGCGCGGCGGCGGGGCATCCCCGTCTTTGAGCGTACCCAGGCCTGGGGCGCCATCATGCAGGACTACCGCAACGCCATCTGCATCTCCGGCACCCACGGCAAGACCACCACGACCAGTATGTGCACCCATATCATGATGGCGGCGGAGAAGGATCCCACCGTTATGATCGGCGGCACGCTGCCGCTGCTGAAAGCCGCTCACCGGGTGGGCGCGGGGGACACCATCGTCATGGAGTCCTGCGAGTATTATAACTCTTTCCACGCCTTCCATCCCACCGTGGCGGTGGTGCTGAACATCGAGCTGGACCACGCGGATTTCTTCTCCGGTCTGGAGGATGTGAAGGATTCCTTCCGCAAGTTCGCCTCTCTGGTGCCCCGGGACGGGCTGGTGGTGGCCAACGCCGACGACAAAAACACCATGGACGCCCTGAAGGGGCTGGATCGGGAGATCCTCACTTTCGGCGTGGCGGAGGCGGCGGATGTGTACGCCGGGAGCATCCAGTACCACGGCTGCAACACGGACTTCGACCTCTACTATAAGGGCGAGTTTTTCACCCATGTGAGTCTCCGGGTGCCCGGGCTCCACAATGTGAAAAACGCCCTGGCGGCCTCGGCGGCGGCCATCTATCTCGGGTGCAGCCCCGCCGCCGTGGGCTACGGTCTCTCCGGCTTCGCCGGTGCGCACCGACGCTTTGAGAGCAAGGGCAAGTACAAAGGCGCGGATATCTACGACGACTACGCCCACCACCCCGGCGAGCTGAAGGCGCTGATGGACATGGTGGAGATGCTGGGCTACGAGCGGACGCTGGTGGTGTTCCAGCCCCACACCTACTCCCGCACCCAGGCTTTCTTCGACGATTTTGTGAAGCAGCTGCGGCGGGCGGATGTGTGCTTCCTGGCGGAGATCTATGCGGCCCGGGAACAGAACACCGCCGGCATCTCCTCGGCCGACCTGGCCGCCGAGATCCCCAACGCGCTCTTCTTCGCGGACAACGACGAGCTGGAAAAGAGTCTCCGGGCCGCCGCCCGCCCCGGCGACCTCATTATCACCGTGGGCGCGGGCGATGTGTACCGCATCGGGGAGAAGCTGGTGCGGGAGGTCGACTGAGAAAGGGAGCAGGGCCATGACAGACAGAGTTGAACTCAAACGCAGCGCCAGGGAACGCCTCCGCAGCGCCCAACCCTCCGCCTTTCTGGTGGCGCTGGTCTTTTTGCTGGTGAGCCTGGCCTTCGACTTCTTCGCCAAGAAGGTTCCGCTGCTGCAAGTCGACCTTTGGGGGATGCAGCAGGCGATGGAGGAGATCAGCGACGATCCCGGACTGCTGGAAGATGCGGAGGCATTCCTGGTCTGGTATGCCAACGCCCTGGAGCAAAACACCGCCCGGGCCGGCAAAGCGGATCTGGTCATCAACGCCGTGCTCTGGGCGGCGCGGATCATCTGGGCGGCGGGCTTTACCGTCTACTCGCTGCGCGTGATGCGACAGGGAAGCGCGGAGTGGGGGAGCTTGCTGGACGGGTTTGCCGTCGCGTGGAAACTGCTGGTGATCGAGCTGCTGACCGGGGTTCTTACCTATCTCGGCTGCATGCTGTTCTTCTTGCCGGGATTGATGATCTCCTATTCCCTGCGCCAGAGCATTTATGTACTGCTCGACCACCCTGACTGGTCGGTTTTCCGCTGCATGGGCGAGAGCCGCGCACTGATGCGGGGACACCGCTGGGAGCTTTTTGTGCTGGATATGAGCTTCCTCGGGTGGATCATGCTCTGCGTCATCCCGGTGACGATGATCTACGTCCAGCCCTATATGAACTTCACCCAAGCGGCCTATTATAACGCTCTGCTGGCGGAACAGAGCGGAGCGGGGCAGCGCTGGGACGGCCCCGACGGAGGGAAGCCGCCCTGGGAATACTGAAAAAAGCACAGCAGAGAGAAGGCAAAAACTTGATCGAAGGCAAAAGAGTTATCGACGCGCATACGCACATTTACCCCGCCAAGATTGCGGCCAAGGCTATCGCGGGCACGGGGAAGTTCTATGGCATCGCCCCCAACGAGCTGGACGGCAGCCCCGATACGCTGCTGCGGGAGGACGGGATGGGGGGCATCGACCTCTCGCTGGTCTGCTCGGTGGCCACCACGCCCCGGCAGGTGAGCTCCATCAACCGCTATCTCGCCTCTGTGGCAGCGGAATATCCCGGGCAGATCGAGGCCATCGGCACGCTGCACCCGGAGAGCGAGGATCAGAGCGCGGACGTGGAGGAGGCCGTTTCCCTGGGCCTCCGGGGCGTCAAACTCCACCCGGACATCCAGGGTTTCCGGCTGGATGACGAGAGGTGTATGGAGATCTTCGCCCTCTGCGAGGGGCGGCTGCCCGTGCTGCTCCACACCGGCGACAAGCGCTACGACTACTCAAACCCCAACCGCCTGACGACCGTGCTCCGCGCCTTCCCCCGGCTGCAGGTGGTGGGCGCCCACTTTGGCTGCTACACCGTCTGGGAGCAGGCCGGGGAGCTGCGGGACTTTGAAAATCTCGCGGTGGACTGCTCCTCCAGTCTCATGTATCTGACGAGAGAGCGCACGGACGAGCTCCTGAACCTCTATGGCTCGGAGCGGGTGCTCTTCGGCACCGACTACCCCATGTGGCACCCCTCGGAGGAGATCCAGCGGTTCCTGGAGCTGAAGCTGCCCGGAGAGACGGAGGAGAAGATCCTCCACAAAAATGCCGAGCGTGTCTTCGGATTGTGAAACAGCAAAGCAGGAGAGCGGCGTCCCGCCCGGGACGCCGCTCTCCTGCCTTCATATTCCCGGGGAGCTGCGCGTATGCTCTTTTGGCAGCGCTTCTCCCAATGTCAACAGCGCCCTGACTTGTGGCAGGGCGCTGTATTCTCATTTGTTGACCTTGCTTCTCCGCCGGCTGCGGGAACGGCGGCGGCTCTGGGTGGATCTCTCCCGGTACTGCTTTTCCAGCTCCTCGTCCCCCCGGTAGAGGATGCGGTTGACGCTCCAGCTCTCATCCTCTCCCTTGCGGAACTTGAGCCGCACCAGGAATTTGCCGTGCTCCTCGCAACTGTAGAGGTTCATATAGCGCCGGTCCCCCTGGTTGACCCAGCGGGCGGGAACAAGCTCCCCGCCGCAGTCGGGGCAGCACAGGCGGCAGACCTGCTCATCGGCAAAGGCCTCGCTCCGGGCGCTGTAGCCGGAGAAGCTGCTGTGCTCCAGCGCTTCGCCGCTGTCCGGACGGTGGGAGTCGGGGAGGGGCACCACCAACTGCCGGGTGGCGTCGTCATACTCGTCCAGCCCCCGCTCCAGATCCAGCCGGGAACAGACCAGCGCGGTGTTGTAGGCGTCGCCCAGCGCGTCGTGGGCCACACGGGTCTGTTCAATGGCAAAGTGCTCCATGGCCGTGGCCAGGGACTTCTGGTTGCGGTCGCCGTGGGTCTGAACATTGTAGATGAGCTGGAGATTAATCCAGTCCGCGATCCAGTCCCAGTCCAGATCGTGGACGATGATGTTCTGCTCCATGACGCGCCGGTCGTCGTTGCCCCAGGTGATGAACACCGGGTCCTCTCCGCACCACTGGCGGAAGCGCTCGAACACCACCGGGAAGGTGTCGCTGTGGTTCAGCCGTTCCTTGTCGATGCCGGTGAGTTTTTTTACCTTGTAGTGCATCCGCCGGAAGTAGATGGGCTTCACATCCGAGTGGTACTCCTCTGCGGGGCAGTAGTTCTCGTCCAGCTTCACCGCGCCGATCTGGATGATCTCGCCGCTGAGACGAATGGGCAGATAGTTGAAGATGGATGCATTGGAGCTCATGGCCTGATTCCACTCCAGATCCAGTACGATATATGACATGGCCAACCGCCTTTCCTAAGTAACCACAACATTATAACAAAGGGGAGGGAAAAGCACAACTGCTTTCTCGGGATTTATTTTTCTTTCCGGCAAACAAATATTTGCCTTGGCCGGGGGCGTATGGTATAATGCGGGGTACTGTGCAGCGCGTTGCGCAGATCGAATTCAAAACCGGCGGGAGGAAACACGGCCCGACGGGCAATGGCAGGAGGATACAGCATGAAGATCGCGGTTCTTTACGGGGGTTACTCCCCGGAGAGGGATGTGAGCGCCAGCAGCGGTACCGGCGTGGCCGCCGCGCTGCGGCAGCGGGGGCACCGTGTGGCGCTGGTGGACCTGTTTCTGGGGGTGGAGGCACTGCCCGCAGATGTGGACGCCCTCTTCACCGCAGAGGATAAGGACGAGCGCCAGTCCGTGCGGGAGCAGGAGCCGGATATGGAGGCGCTGCGCCGCCTTCGCCCGGGACGGGCGCTGGTGGGCCCCGGGGTGCTGGAGATCTGCCAACACGCGGACATCGCCTTTCTGGCCCTCCACGGGGGCAACGGGGAGAACGGCCAGCTCCAGGCCTGCCTCGATATGTTCGGCATCCCCTACACCGGCAGCGGCTATCTGGGCAGCGCGCTGGCCATGGACAAGGAACTGAGCAAGGAGCTGTTTCGCGCCGCAGGCATCCTGACTCCCGCGGGCGTGACGCTCCGCAGGGGGGAGAGCATCTCCGGGATCGCGCTGCCCTGCGTGGTGAAGCCCTGCTCCGGCGGCTCCTCTGTGGGCACCGCCATTGTGGAGCGTCCCGAACAGCTTCAGGCGGCCCTCGACGCGGCCTTTGAGTGCGACGAGAGGGTGCTGGTGGAGGAGTACATCCGTGGCCGGGAACTCACGGCGGGCATCCTCAACGGCAAGGCCATGCCCGTGGTCGAGATCATTCCCAAAGAGGGCTTCTACGACTATAAGAACAAGTACCAGGCGGGCTTCACCGTGGAACTCTGCCCCGCGCCGCTGGATGAAGAGACCACCCGCCGGGTGCAGCAGGTGGCGGAGGCTGCCTTTGCCGCGCTGAAGCTCCAGTCCTACGGCCGGGCGGACATCCTCATGGATGGGGAGGGGCGGCTCTACTGCCTGGAGGTGAACACCCTCCCGGGCATGACCCCCACCAGCCTCATCCCTCAGATGGCCGCCGAGATGGGAATGGACTACGGCGAGCTGTGCGAGAAACTCATCGAGTATTCCATGGAGAAGTATCAATGATCGACATGACCCTGGGTGAGATCGCCGCCCTCAGCGGCGGCGTATGGACGGGGGAGGCGGCACTGCTGAACGCCCACCCCGCCAAGATCGTTACGGACAGCCGGGACGCGGGGGAGGGGAGCCTCTTTATCGCTTTCCGGGGCGAACATACCGACGGACACAGGTACATCCCCGATGTTTGGAAACGGGGGGCGCTGGCCGTGCTGTGCGAGGAAAAGGGCGCTGCGGGCGAGGGACGCATCGTGGTGGAGGAGGTCTTTGCCGCCCTGCGGAAGATCGCCTCAGCCCGCCGGGGTGAGCGGGATATCCCCTTCGTGGGCATCACCGGCAGCGTGGGCAAGACCACAGCCAAGGAGATGATCGCCGCGGTGCTCTCGGAGCATTTTGCGACGTTCAAGACCCCCGGCAGCATGAACGGGCAGGTGGGCGTGCCCATCGCGCTGATGACCATGCCCCACGGGACGGAAGCCGCCGTGGTGGAGATGGGCATTTCCCTGCCCGGGGAGATGAAGAAGCTGGGCGAGCTGGTGCGCCCCGGCGTCGGCGTGTTCATGAACATCGCCGATGCCCATCTGGAGGCGCTCCACGACCGGGAGGGCGTCCTGCGGGAGAAGTGCGATATGCTCTGCGCCGCCGGGGCGGAGGGCGTGGCCGTCGTCAACGGCGACGACACGCTTTTGCGCGGCCACGATTTCGGCGTGAGGAAGATCACCTTCGGTCTGGGCGGGAACTGCGACGTCCGGGCCGAGTCGCTGGGAAACGGAGAGCAGGGACAGCGCTGGAGGATCCTCGCCGGGGCGCACGATTTTCCCGTGGAGATCCCTGCCTACGGGGTCTACATGGTCTATGCGGCGCTGGCCGCGGCGGCGGTGGGCTTTACGCTGGGGCTTACGGAGGAGGAGATCGCCGCGGGGATCGGCCATTACGCCACGGTGGGCCACCGTTCCCGGCTGCTCCGTGTCCACGGCATGACCATCGTGGACGACTGCTATAACGCCAACCCCTACTCCGACCGCTTCGCCATCGACTCTTTGATGGAACTGCCCGGACGGCATGTCTGCGTGCTGGGGGATATGAACGAGCTGGGCGAGAATTCCGCCGAACTGCACCGCGGCATCGGCGCGTACGCCCGGGAAAAGGGCGTGGACGCCCTCTACACCGCCGGGAACATGTCCGTGCACTACGGCGAGGGAGCGGGCGGGATCGCCCGCCACTTCGAGAGCCGGGAGGCGCTGGCAAAGGCCCTGCCCGCCCTGCTCCGCGAGGGAGACGCCGTGCTCATCAAGGCCTCCCACAGCTGCCGGTTCGAGTATGTGCTGGATGCGCTGCTGGAAGAGGAATAAGACGCAAAACGCCCTCTGTCCATAGGGACAGAGGGCGTTTTGCGTGTATGGTTCGCGCCGGGCCGGGGTTTAGCCCTTTTTCTTCGCCAGAGCGTACACGGGCAGGCCCAGCAGGGTGATGCCCACGCTGCAAAGGCACATGACGGTGGCCCGGGTGCCGGAGAGGAAGAGCTGGCTCACCATCACATAGAGGCCGCTGAGGATGGCCAGAGCGGGGATGACGGGGTAGAGGGGCACTTTGTACTTGCGCTCCCACTCGGGGTGGGTGCGGCGCAGCCGGATGACGCAGCAGAAAGTCAGCGTATAGAAGATCCAGCAGGCAAAGGTGCCCAGGTCGGTGAGCAGGTCAAACTCGCCGGAGAGGGAGTAGAGGCAGGCCAGCACGCCCACCAGGTAGATGGCGTTGGCGGGAACCTGGCGGCCGTTGAGGGTGGAGAGCTTGCCGCTGGCAGGAAGGGTACGCTGCACGGCCAGCTGGTAGGCCACCCGGGAGCCGGACATGAGGAAGCCGTTGCCCGCGCCGATGACGGAGATGATGATGCCGATCGTGATCAGCATGCCGCCGCCCTCGCCAAAGATGCGGGTGGCCACCGCCGTGGCGGGGGATTCGAGGTTCATGAGTTCGTTGGCGGGGATGACCCAGAGGTAGGCCAGGTTGATCACCAGATAGACGGCCATGATGATGGACACGCCGCCCACGATGGCCCGGGGCAGATCCTTGCCGGGATCCTTCATCTCGCCGGCGATGGAGCCCACGTTGGTCCAGCCCTCAAAGGCAAAGAGCACGGCCAGCAGCGTGGTGCCCATAACGGCCAGAGCGCTCTTGCCCTCGCCCACCAGCGGCGTGAGGATGGCGTGATCGCCGCTGCCGCGAACAAAGCCGAAAACCATGAGGAGGCCCAGGGGCAGCAGCTTGCAGATGGTGGAGACGACCTGCATCCCGCCGGCGGACTTCGAGCCGCGGATGTTCAGGAAGATCAGCAGCGCGATGACGCCGATGCCCACGGGCAGGGCATACTGCGTGCCCAGCCAGGCGCCCAGCTCGCTGCCGACCTTTACGCCGTAACCGGCGAGATAGGCGGGGTAGAAGATGACGACCTGCATCCACCCGGCCAGGAAGCCCACTTTCTCGCCGTAGACCTCGCTGAGGTAGGCCACCATGCCGCCGGTACGGGGGATGAGCACGGCCACTTCTGCAAAAGTCAGTGCTGCGAAGATGCTGATAAGGCCGCCGATGATCCAGGCGAGAATGCCCATACCCGGTGCGCCGCCCGTTGCCTGGTAGATGGCATAGGGCTTGAAGAACACGCCTGCGCCGATGACGCAGCCCACCACGAGGGATGTGGCGGTGGCCACGCCGAGGTCTTTCCGTAACTGCTGATCGTTTTGCATGGTTGTCACCTCTCATTTTTTTAACAAAACAGAGGGCACACGCGCAGCAAGAACTGCCGCCGTATGCCCTCTGTGTTTTTACCTGAAAGTGCTACTTCTTCGGTGACCGGCATGAGCCGGTTCTCTCCAGAGTCTCGTCCGCAGAAGATCTGTTCACCTGAAAGTTTCTCCCCCGCCGTGGCAAGGCGTGGGATTGCCCCATCGGTTCCCCGCCGGCACGACCCGCGGAGATCTCCCCTCTGCATCATACGAAGCTATTGAATTTATTGCAGCATAGTAGCATTGAAAGAAAGAATTGTCAAGCGTCCGTAGTAGAGAAGTTTCCGTCTTTCTCAAATCCATGCCGTTTGCCTGGCAAAACAAACCGCCGCCGGGATCATCCCGGCGGCGGTCATGCGTATCAGCAGGGCCGTTTACGAGCTGTGAACATCCAGCTGCGGGAAGGGGCACTCCACGCCGAGTTTGCGCATGGCCAGGAAAGGAATAGGCAGCGCTTCCGGAAAAGTTTTCCCCTCCGGCGGCAGCTGAAGGCGTATGCCCTTGCCGCGGCGGCCACGGTGACGGTGCTGGCGTCCCTGACTTCGGGGGGATGGGACTACGCGCGCATTGACAGGGAACTGTCGGACTATCATTTCGCCTATTACGCCCGCTCCGCGGAGGAGATCGAACTCTATCTGGAAAACGAAATGTGGTACCGGTATTTCGGGAAACTGGGGGAGCACGACGGAGATTTCTACGGGCTGTACGGGAAATCCGCCGAGGGGCCCACACAGGAATTCCGGGATGCCCTGCAGCTTTAAGAGCAGCCGCGGGACGGCGGCTGCCTCCTCGGCCGAACCCGTGGGAGAGCAGGTGTTTCACTGCAACTTCGACATCGTCACCGGCGAGGACGGGGAGATGGAAGCGGATATCCGGGCCTACGGGAACGGGGTGGACATCGTGGGCACCTTTGAACAGGATCTGCGTCCGGACGGCGGGGGCTACAAGCTGTTTCACGCGACCTGCGAGCACTCCAACGACGCCTGCGGGAACGATTTGAACTACATCGTCCGCATCGAGCGGGGTTAGGCCCCGGATATGGTTTCGGCAGCCGGTCAGAAGACCGGCTGCCGTCATTTTATATGGAGGAACCGCCCGACGGGGAGGGGGGACAAACAGAAAACCCGCCGCAAGCGTCATGCGCTCGCGGCGGGTTGTATTTGGGCGCATATTTTGATAGAAACGCCTAGGGGGGTGCAAATTCCCGTTTAGGGGGGTGCATCGCCCAAAAGGGGGGTGCATTTTTACCCGAAGGGGGGTGTAATCCTATTGGGATACAGATGTGCCCCTTCGTCTTTTCTGATCCTATGTAACTTTTGTAGCGCATATGCGCCAAAAGCAAAATCAAGGTTAATCAGCACGTCCGGTAAAATATACCTCTACGTGATCAAATGTGCAATATGCGTCCAACTGCTCCACAAGTGTTTTTCCGGGTTTGATTTCGCTGTCATCATCAACAACATAGCCGCTTGCGGTTTTTATAACTTTATTATTGGCATCAAAAAACAGAGCGTATGCTTCAACAAATTGCGCTGCCTTTGTACTATTATTTGTTACGCCTACAATAACGTTTTTATTGTTGATTGTTTGTTCAATGGTCAAACTCCCAATGATGGGAGTGTAATACGGCTCTGTATTATAAGACAATTCATATTCAACCGACGCAACACCTTTAACATCATTAAAATAAAAGTATCCAATGCTAGTTTCGCCAGGTCCAAGAATATCAATTTCCATAGAGTCAGCACCCAAGACGGCACCATTTGCGTCTTTCGCTGTGGCATTCGCTGTAATGCCAACAGGAATACTAGCGTTACTCTTAACAACCAAATAATACTGTGTAGAATAGGAGTCCTCATACAAGTGTTCGGCAATTTCAAAATTCGAATCCGATACTGCGCTCACCGCATTAGGATCGACAGTTTTACCAGTTGAACGCCCTGTAAAGTAAACCTCTACATGGTCATAAGATTCATAGCTGTCTAACTGAGTTGTAACACTCTTTCCGGGCTTGATTTCGCTATCATTGTCAACAACATAATTACTTGCGTGGCTAATTATATTATTGTTGTTATCAAAAAAGAGTGCATGTGCCTCCACAAATTCGGCGCAACTATTACCATTGTTAGTAACTTTTACCGTTACATTTTGGTTATTCAATGTTTGTTCAACGGAAAGGTTTGAAATAACCGGATAATAATAGGAAGAGGTATCATATTCAAATGTGTAGTCCACACTTACTACATCTTTTACATCGGAAAAATAAAAATACCCAATAGATGTTTCACCGGGGCCGAGTACATCAATAGACAAATCATCTACTCCAATCATTCCACCATTAGCATCGCGCGCTATACCATTCGCAGAGAACTCAACCGTACCCTTGGAATTATTTGTAATAACCAAAAAATACATACTGGAGAAAGAATTCTCATAGGGATACCCAACAATAGTAAAATCCTCGTCTGTTACCGTTACATTTCCCTGTTGTGTATTTTGTACTTCTTGATTGCTTGCTGCTCCGGAGCCTCTATTATCTACTACGACATTCTCGCCACTTTTATTGGAGTCCGGAACAACAGAGGGACCCCCGCACCCTGCAAGTGCAAGAGCAAATATGACAGCAAGGCATACGGCTATGGCTAATACTTTTTTCATAATGAGCCTCCAATAATAAAAAGTGCGCAGCTGAAGCTGCGCACGAAAAACGCACCGCTTCTAACCGCCGCGACGCAAGTCATCACACCCCAAGGAATGCGAAACGAAGGATGCATTTTTACCGAAGTAAAATACGCACCCTTGGGGCAATTTATGTATTAACTTGCGTCGCACTTATATCTTACACTAAACATCAGAGATTTGCAAGAAATATTCAACTGATTGAACATAGAATCCTACTCGTTACACGCCTGCTTATTAGTTACACGCAGACCCTATTCGCTACACGGAGAAGGCTATTAGTTACACGGAACCCCCCATTAGTTACACGGAAACTGCTAATCGCTACACGGCTCAATAGGGACAGTATCAAAGAAATACACATTCCGGAACAGCTGTTTTCTGAAAATGTTCTATTTTTATATAAATTATGTGTATTACCGCACTGTTTTGAATATAAAAAGCTCCCGTCTAACTCTATCAAAGTTAGACGGGAAATGTGGTGCCGGTGGTGGGACTCGAACCCACACGAGTTATTAGCCCAAAGGATTTTGAGTCCTCCTCGTCTACCATTCCAACACACCGGCATTCTTCAGTACCTGATTAGAATACCATACTCCCGGGAAAAAAGCAAGAAAAAA
>JAQXJT010000022.1 GCA_029009095.1 bacterium | reverse complement strand
AGCCCCGGAGTCCAGACTGTTCAGCAGCTCCGAGTAGTCCAGGAACATGACCTTTTTGTCCTCCAGACTGGCTACCTGGTAGTTGATGTCCGAAAACTGATAGCTTTTGGAGAACTTGCTCCCTACCTGAAAAATGCCGTCACTCCACATACGCCGGATGGGGATCACATCCTGCACCTTGCGGGGAACGGTGTATTTCTCCTTATCCTGTTTCAAAAGATTGCTCAGGGTCTTAATCATGGGCTTTCAATACCTCCTTCTCATGGGCTTCCATGGTGCCTTTGAGGGCTTCGTACCCATGTATGTGATCTCCTTTCGTTGATATTTGTTTTCTCCATTCAAAAAATCTCTGTCTTATGAATGCCACATCTTCGTCCGTATCTGACGAAACAAAAATATGTATGCTTTGAAATACCTTTTTTATTTTGCTGGCATATTCAGCTTCATCGCTGTTCTCCTTATACGGAACTATTATTCGTCGAATATTTCTCTGCTGGCAAAGATGCTCCTTAACCAGCTCAATTTCTTTGGTTCCGACAATGGTTTCAATAGCCAGCTTTTCTCCCGGTATATAGATTTCAAGCGGAATCCCGATGTAATCAGCAGTGCCGAGTAATACTTTCAGACCTTTTTGGGCTGCATAGTAACTCACCACTAATTGAGGAAACACGCTTTGATATTCCTTTTCACATACCCGGCAACCTTTCCTTTCAATTGTTCGCTCATAAATCTTGGCTTTCCATGAGTGTCCGATGGAGCATTTCCACCATACACTCCGCATTGAACTTCTTGACAATTTTGTTGGATCATCTTCTATGTTTTTCTCATAATCCCATTCTTGAGCAGGTATGTATCTGTTGTTGCCAAATCGTTATAGCCAGTTAACACCGCACGATCAGCGCAGACAGGACAAACCGTTCCTTTCACTCGTGACTGAACCAGCGATTTCCACTCAAAGCCGCAGACCTTGCATTTCCACCACACATTCCTGCGGGATTTTTCATTTACCATATCCGGTGTCAATGGAAGATTGCGCTCTGACCATTCCTCCGCAAGCGACGGGTGCATAGTGGCAAAATCATTAAAGCCTTTTAAGAGAATAATGCCGCTGCAATAAGGGCATTTACTGCCGCCGGAACGGGTTGAAATCAGTGTATTCCATTCATGGCCTTTGCAGCACTTCCACCAGACTTTACGATTGGCAAACGCTGTCACCATTGTTGGCTTTAGTGGATAGTTCCTATCCGACCATTCAGCAGCTACTTCGGGATACTGAGAAGCAAGGTCATTAAAGCCCTTCATCACTTTATTGTGAGAACAATATGGGCAGCCTGTACCATTCATAGTTCTGCTTTTTACAGATGCCTCCCACTCATGTCCGTGTTTACATTTCCAGATTACTTTTTTATGCGATCCGAGAGATACCTGCGTTGGTTTCAGCTTATTCTTCTTTGACCATTGGCGGGCCAGCTCTGGCTCTAAAGTTGCCAGATCATTGATCCCCTCAACCACTCTTGCTCCTGAACAAATCGGACATTTCTCTCCGGCAGAACGGCTTTTGACGCTGGTCTGCCATTCATGCCCGCAGTCAGCTTTCCACCATACTATTTTGTTGGAACCGTATGTTATCCTATCTGGTGTAAGCGGCAGATTTCTCTCCGACCATTCGCAGACAAGTTCCGGATGTGCGACGGCAAAACTGTTATTCATACCGCAAACCTCCTTTTGGTAAATCATTTGGTATTGTGGTACAAATTATAGCGGATTTCCTATAAACGAGGTAGTTTGCGACTTGCACATTCGCAGAATGATTTGGCCAAAAAAAGACCCTGAGAAATGGTACATTCCTCAAGGTCTTTTATACGAATCAATTTGCCGCAATATACGAATTGATACGAAATGTGCGATTTTTCCACCTTAAGCATCAGCTTTAGCATCGTTTGATGTAAGTTTGATGTAAAGATGTCCTTTCGGAGCCTTCCAGAAACCCGAAAGCCCTTGTAAATACTGGCTTTTTCGGCTTTTTACTTGTCCAAGGACTTCATTGTGGGGAACAGCAGCACGTCGCGGATGGCGGGGCTGTTGGTGAGGAGCATGACCAGCCGGTCGATGCCGTAGCCAATGCCGCCCGTGGGGGGCATACCGATCTCCAGGGCGTTCAGGAAGTCCTCGTCGGTGTGGTTGGCCTCCGCGTCGCCCGCGGCGGCGGCCGCGTCCTGCAGCGCGAAGCGCTCCCGCTGGTCGATGGGGTCGTTCAGTTCGGAGTAGGCGTTGCACATCTCCCAGCCGTTGATGAAGAGTTCGAAACGCTCCACATAGCCGGGCTTGTCCTTCTTGCGCTTGGTGAGGGGGGACACATCCACGGGGTGATCCATGATGAAGGTGGGCTGGATGAGCTTATCCTCACAGAACTCCTCGAAGAAGAGGTTGAGAATGTCGCCCTTGGTGTGGCGCTCCTCATACTCCACATGGTGCTCACGGGCCAGCGCCCGGGCGGCCTCCGTGTCGGGCACCGCGTCAAAGTCCACCCCGGCATACTGCTTCACCGCGTCGGTCATGGTGAGGCGGGCGAAAGGCTTGCCCAGGTCGATCTCGTTCTCGCCGTAGACGATGGTGGTGCTGCCGCAGACCTCGTTGGCCAGCATACGGAACATATTCTCGGTGAGATCCATCATGCCGTGGTAGTCGGTATAGGCCTGATAGAGCTCCATCAGCGTGAACTCAGGGTTGTGGCGGGTATCCAGACCCTCGTTGCGGAACACCCGCCCGATCTCGTAGACCCGCTCCAGTCCGCCCACGATCAGCCGCTTGAGGTAGAGCTCCAGGGAGATACGGAGCTTCACATCCTCGTCAAGGGCGTTGTAGTGGGTCTCAAAGGGCCGTGCGGCGGCGCCGCCGGCGTTGGACACCAGCATGGGGGTCTCCACCTCGATGAAGCCGAGACCGTCCAGATAGCGGCGGATGGCGCTGATGATATGGGAGCGGCGGATAAAGGTCTCCCGCACCTCGGGGTTGATGATAAGATCCACATAGCGCTGGCGGTAGCGGGTGTCCACATTGGTAAGACCGTGGTACTTCTCCGGCAAGGGCTGGAGGCTCTTGGAGAGCAGCGTCACGGCGGAGGCGCGGACGGATGTCTCACCGGTCTTGGTGACGAACACCTCGCCCTCCACGCCGATGATGTCGCCCACGTCGTACTTCTTGAAGTCCTTATAGGGTTCCTCGCCGATGCCGTCCCTGGCCACATAGCACTGGATGCTGCCCTGTAGATCCTGCACATGGCAGAACGAGGCCTTGCCCATCACGCGCTTGCTCATCATGCGTCCGGCGACAGACACGCGCCGGCCCTCCAGCTCCTGCAGGTGCTCTTTCACCTCGGCGCTGTGGTGGGTCACAGGGTAGCTGGTGATCTCAAAAGGGTCTCTCCCCTCCTGCTGCATCGTGCGGAGCTTCTCGCGCCGCACCTGCGCTTCGCTGCTGCTCTGGGCAGGAGCGACAGAATTTTCCTCGGGCATCTCTCTATCTCCTCAGTTCATGATTTCCAGGATCTTGAAGCGGAGCGTGCCCACAGGGGCCTCCACCTCGGCTATGTCGCCCGCCCTGTGACCCAGCAGCGCCCGGCCAAGGGGGGAGTCATTGGAAATGCGGCCCTCCCGGGGGTCAGCCTCCTGGGTGCCGACGATCTGATAGACCTCCCGGCTTCCATCCTCCATGTCCTCCACGGTGACCTTGTTGCCCACCACGACCTTGCCGGCGCCGTCGCCATGCTCCATCTCGATGACGATGGCGTGCTCCACCAGATCCTTCACCTCGGCGATGTGGGAGTAGAGCTTGCCCTGCTCGGTCTTGGCCTCGTCGTATTCGCTGTTCTCGGAGAGGTCGCCGAAGGAGCGGGCTTCCTTGATGAGCTCCGCCACCTCGCGGGTGCGCACGTTCTCCAGATATTCCAGTTCTTTGGTCAGTTCGTCCAGGCGCTCCTGGCTCATGGTGTACTGGTTATCTGCCATGGTATTCCCTGTTCCTTTCCCGTATTCAAAACTCATTGGCATATTATAAGGAGATTTTTCCTGCGCTGTCAAGAAAAAAAGAGGCGGCAGCGGATGCGCCGCCCCCTTTTTTATTTCTTTGCAGCCGCCTCGTCCATGGCCGCCTCGAAGATCACGTCCAGAGAGCTGTCGGCGATGGCGGTAGAACGGACATCCGGCACCACGCCGCCCAGAGTGGCCAGCGTCTTTCTCTCGGCGGAGAGGTAGGTGTACTTGGAGACGCGGACGGCGCTGCCGTCCTCCAGCGGAATCACCACCTGATTATGGCCGTTGCCGGAGGTGCGCTCGCCCACGATGGTGGCCGCGCCGAAGGACTGCATCACCAGCGCAAACATCTCCGCCTCGTTCTCCGTGCCCTTGTTGACCATGATCACCAACGGGACGCCAAGCTGGTTGGAGTCGGAGGAGTACATGGTCTCCTTTCCGTTGCGGTCCCGGCAGATGAAGAGGTCGCCCTTGGGCAGCAGGTAATCCAGCGTATCCTTCAGTTCCGACACCAGCCCGCCGGGGTTGTTGCGCATATCCAAAATCAGCGCCTTGGCTCCGTCGGCCCGCAGGTCGCTGGCAGCGTCCTGGATGTAGCTGCTGCACCCGGACTCAAAGTTGGAGACGGAAATGTAGCCCACCTGATCCGCCTGCATACTCCAGGACACCGGGGGCATGAAGATCACCTGGCACTGCATCTCCACCGTGCGTGTGCCGCCCTGGGCGTTTTGCAGCCCCAGCCTGAACTTCTCCTCCCCAAAGCTCTTGAGGTAGCCCTCCAGATCCTCCGGGGTGAAGGAGGACACATCGGTGTTGTTCACGCTGGTGATCATGTTGCCGATCTCGATCTGGGCCGCCGCGGCGGGAGACCCCGCCGCCACGGAGGTAACGGCCAGATAGCCGTACTTGCTGTTGTACGCCGTCTTCACGCCGATACCCACATACTCGTTGGCTGCGTAGAGCTGGTACTCCTTGTACTCGTCCGCGTCCAGGTAGTAGCTCCAGTCGTCCTCCAGAGAGTCGACGATGGCCCGGGCCGCCGCGTCCTCCAGCTTGACCACATCGGTATCCACGATGCTGTTCTCCTGCAGGATGTTGATGACGCTCAGGTACTTGTCTGAGGTAGCGCCGTCGTCGTCCATCAGCAGGCAGCAGGCCGCCGTGACGACCGTGCACAGAAGGCACAGCAGCAGCGTGATGACGAAACCGGGAACCTTGTTCTTTTTCATGGGGTCCCTCCCTTTTCGGCTGCATCCACGGTCTCAGCCGTTGTAGATGGTGTAGCCGCTGAAGAATTGCAGGGGATTGACGGTAGAGCCGTTCAGGCGGATCTCAAAATGCAGGTGGGGACCGCTGCTCCATCCGGTGGAACCCACATAGCCGATGACCTGCCCCTGCGAGACGTACTGCCCGGCGGTGACCGCCGTGGAGCTCATGTGGGCATACAGGGTAGCGTTGCCGCCGCCGTGGTTGATGAGGACATAGTTGCCGTAGGAGTCATTATAGGTGGACACCGCCACGGTGCCCGCCGCGCTGGCATAGATGGACTGCCCGGACTGGGCGCCGATATCCACGCCCGCGTGGAACTTGGTGACGTTCTGGATGGGGTGGATCCGGTAGCCGTACTCGGAAGTGATCAGGTAGCAGTCCACAGGCCAGCGGAAATCCCCGGTGCCCATGACGCTGCCGCCGGCGCCGCCACCGGAGGAGCCGTTGTTCTTATTTTTCTCCGCCTCGGCCGCGGCGGCGGCCGCCGCCTCCTCTTCCCGGAGCTTGGCCATCAGCGCGTCGATCTCTTTTTGCAGCGCAGCCTCCGCCTCGTCGTTCTCCGCCATGGCGGTGTTGTACTCCTCCATGTCGTTTTCCAGGTTGGCGATCATCTCGTAGGCGGCGGTGGTCTGCGCCTCCATCTGCTGCTGCTTGAACTCCATCTCCTGAATGATGGCGGACTGGGTCCGCTGCTGCTCCTCCAGCTGCTCGCTCAGCTCCGTCACATCGCTGCGAACCGCCGTATAGCTGGCCTGCAGGGCCTTGTCATACTCCATAATGTCGGAGATGTCGGTGATCTTGCCCAGCAGATCGGTGAGGCTGTTGGCATTCACCAGAATGTTCACATAGCTGAGCGTGCCGCTCTCCTCCATGCTGCGCATGCGCTTCCGGAGCAGGTCGTACTGGGTCTCCTCGGCGGCGGTAGCCTCCGCCAGCCGTTCCCGGGTCTCCTGGATCTGCTGATCGTAGAGGGCGATCTGCTGCTCGATGACGGCGATTTCGTCCCGGTTGCACTGGATGCGCTGATCCAGCACGGCCTTGCGGTCTATGTAGCGGGCGTGCTGGGCCTCCATGGCGTCGATGCTGTCCTGCAGCTTCTGGCTCTTCTTCTCCAGCTCCTCCTTCTTCTCCTCCAGGGCCTTGATGTCGGAACGGTTCACGGCCCTGGCGGGGATCACGGACAGCAGCAGGGAGAAGGCCATCAGCACGGCCAGAAACACGCACAAGGCGCGGATGATAAACTTTCTCTTTTTCTCGTTCATAGGGGTACTCCGATTTTTATACCTTTAAGTAGTTGCGGATGGCCACGGAGCCGCCCAGCGCGCCGATGGCTACGCCCACGCCCAGATACACCAGCAGCAGCGGGGTAAAGATCGTGGAGAAGGGGATCAGCTTGAAAAGCACCCCGGCCAGGCCGCTCATGAGCTTCTCGGTGAGCACATTGTAGATGAGCCATTGGAGCAAGAAGGCGATGGAGCCGCCCAGCACACCCAGCACCAGTCCCTCTACAATGAAGGGGAAGCGGATGAAGCCGTTGGTGGCGCCCACCATGCGCATGATGGCGATCTCCTCCCGGCGGGTGAAGGTGGCCAGCTTGATGGTGTTGATGATGATGAACATGGACACCACCAGAAGAATGACGATCAGGATCACGGTGATCACGCTCACCACATTCCGCACGGTGACGAAGCCTTCCTCCAGCCCCTCGTAGGAGTTCACATCGGCGATGCCCTCCAGCGCCTTCAGAGAGGTGCTCGTATTCTCCATGAGGGTGATGTCGTCCAGATACACCACATAGCGGTCGCGGAACACGCTCTCATCGATGTCGTCGAACAGGCTCTTGTCAGACTGCTGGGCCTTGTAATTCTCCATGGCCTCGCCCCGGGAGATAAACTGCACTTCCCGCACATTGTCGATGGCCAGAATGTAGGGTTCCAGAGACCGGGCAGACTCCTCCGTCCATGTCTCGTCCACAAAGGCCAGCACCTCGCACTGCTGCTCCAGGTTTTTGATGGTGTTGTCCACATTCATGGACAGCAGGGAAAAGCTGCCCATGATCAGCAGGCAGGCCACAATGATCGTCACCGTGGCGAAGGCGCGGATCCCGTGGGAAAAGACGCCCTTGACACCCTCCTTCAGCAAATACCAAAATCTATTCAACATAAGCGTAATACCCGTTTCCGCCGCTGACCAGTCGGCCGTCCCGGAGGGCGACCACGCGCTTGTCCAGCGCGTCGACCAGCTCTTTTTCATGGGTCACCACCAGCACGGTGGTACCCATCTCGTTGATCTTCTCCAGCAGCAGCATGATCTCCAGGCTCCTGGAGGGGTCCAGATTCCCCGTGGGCTCGTCGGCGATGATCATGCTGGGGTTGTTCACCAGCGCCCGGGCGATGGTGACGCGCTGCTGCTCGCCGCCGGAGAGTTCCCGGGGCAGACGGTCCTCGCAGCCGGTGAGACCTACCAGCTCCAGCACCTCCGGCACCCGCTTTTTGATCTCCCGGCTGCCGGCGCCCAGCACACGCATGGCGAAGGCCACGTTCTCATAGACCGTCCTGTCCTGGATCAGGCGGAAGTCCTGGAAAATCACGCCCAGCGTGCGCCGCAACTTGGGCAGCTGCCGGTGCTTGATGCGCCGGAGGTCGAAGCCGTTGACCTCCAGGCTGCCGCCTGTGGCGGTCACTTCGCCGGTGAGGAGCTTGATGATGGTGGTCTTGCCGGAGCCGGAGGCGCCCACAAGGAACACGAACTCCCCATCCTCGATCGTCAGATCGATATCCTGCAGCACATCTTTGTCGCTGCCGGGATAGGACATTCTGACATCCTTCAAATTGACCATAAGCTTGTTTTCTCCTGAAATTCAAGGTTTTCGCGGTGCAGCGCCGTTTTCGCGGCCCTCCGCCGCGCTCAGTATTTCTCGCCCTGGGAATTGAGGTATTTCTTGACCATCAGCGCCACCTTGAAGACGATGGCGTGGTCGAATTCCCGCAGATCAAGACCCGTGATCTTCTTGATCTTTTCCAGGCGGTATACCAGCGTATTGCGGTGCACGAAGAGCTTTCGGGAGGTCTCGGACACATTCAGGTTGTTCTCAAAGAACTTGTTGATGGTAAAGAGGGTCTCCTGATCCAGAGACTCGATGGGGTTCTTCTTGAACACCTCCCGCAAAAACATCTCGCAGAGGGTGGTGGGGAGCTGATAGATCAGCCGCCCGATGCCCAGATTGTCGTAGTGGATGATGGTCTTCTCCGTGTCAAAGACCTTCCCCACCTCAATGGCCACCTGCGCCTCCTTGTAGCGCTCGGCCAGCTCCCGGAGGTGGAAGGCGGTGGTGCCGATGCCGATGACGCAGTGTACGCCGAGCTTTTCCCGGAGCGAGGCGTCCACCTGCTCGGCGATCTCGAATGCTTCCCGGCTGTCCTGGCCGTTGCTGATCTCCTTGATCACCACGATGTCGTTCTCGTTGATGCTCAGCACAAAGTCCCGCTGCCGGTCGGGGAAGAGATTGCCCAGCTCCTCCACCACGGCCATGTCGGCCTTCTCCGCCAGACGCACCAGCAGCACGCAGCGGGGGATCTCGTCGGTGAAGTGCAGCTCCTTGGCCCGCACATACACATCGCCCGGGAGGATATTGTCAGAGATGATATTCTTTACAAAAGTTGCCTTGTTATGCTTTTCCTCGTAGTTGTTTTTGGCCTCCTGAAAAGCCACCGCCGCCAGAATGCACACGCAGCGCGCCGCGGCGTCCCGCCCGTCCACAAACACCGCGTAGTCCTGCCGGGTGTTGGCGCTGCCGATGGGCTTATAGGTGTGCTCACCCGTGGTAAACACCTGATCGGGATAGTCCCCCTGAATTCCCCGGAAATCCGCCAGCCGGGAGCCGATCATGCTCAGTTCGCTGCACGCCACCACGGTCCCCTGATCGTCCGTCACGCCCATGCAGCGGTCCGTGGCGTCCTTCATCTGAATGATCACGCCCTGAAAGATTCTGCTCGACATCGTTTTTCCTCCATCTCATTTCTCTCATGTACAAAAAACGCCCTATTTTTTAGCTACATTGTATAATACCCCATACCTGTGCAAAATGCAATAGCTGATCGTATACTTTTTCGGCATTTACCTCAAAAATGGCGGAATCTTGGGCGCTTTTGCGTAATAAAGCAGGCGAAACTTAGTAAAAACGCCCACTTTTCCAAAAAAGTGGGCGTTTTTTCCTTCGTCATTTCGACAACAAGCCGGGTGCGATGGCGTCGATCTCCTCCCGGGTGAGCAGCCGGTATCCCCCGGACGCCAGAGTCTCGTCCATCCAAAGCCCCCCGATACGCAGCCGCCGCAGACTCCTCACAGGCAGCCCCCGGGAGGCCAGCATCCGCTTGACCTGGTGATACTTACCCTCCATGACTTCCACCTGCACCAGGCCCGGACGCATGGGGCGCAGCACCGCAGGCAGGCAGCGGAGACCGTCCTTCAGCACGATCCCCTCCCGGAACGCTCTCACATCCTCCTCCCCTGCCGTACCCTCCACCTCCGCCTCGTAGAGCTTCACGATCTCGCTCTTGGGGGAGATGACGCGGTGCGCGAAGTCGCCGTCGTCGCTGAGCAGCAGCAGGCCCGTGGTGTCCTTGTCCAACCGTCCCACGCAGAACAGCCCCCGCTTGCGCCAGGCCGGGGGCATGAGATCCAGCACCGTGGGCTTACGGGTATCCCGGGAGGCAGAGAGAAGCCCCGCAGGCTTGTGGAGCATCACATAGAGGTGGCCGGGTTTCTCCACCGTCTCCCCCGCCAGCGACACCGACACAGTCTCAGGATCGAACTTGGCGGCGGGATCCCGCACCGCCGCGCCGTTCACCAGCGCCTGCCCGGCGCGGATGAACTCCTTGGCCTGGCTGCGGGAGCATCGCCCGGTATCGCACAGGATCTTATCCAATCGCAAAAGCGGCATAGCAGCCTCCTCATGAGCATAAAATATCCCGGGGGGATGAAGAAAATGCTTGGAATACGCCATCGCTACCACGGTCTCTTCCTGCTGGCCGGGGCATGCTTTCTCGCCGTGCTGCTCCTCAGCGGCGTGGGGCTGCGCCCCAAGGAGGAGAAGGTGGAGGACAACAATCAGCGCGTGACCTACCTGCGCAGCCTTGGCTGGACGGTGGATCCCGCGCCCCTCTCCGCCCAGTACACCACGCTGCCTGAGGAGTTTCCCGACGTGCTGCAAGACTACAATGAGCTACAGCAGCGGCAGGGTTTCGATCTCCGGCCCTACGCGGGCAAGGATGTGACCATCTACATATACCGTGTGCTCACGGACAGTATGGAGGAGACCGTATACTGCACGCTCTATGTCCACAGAGGCAAAGTGATCGGAGGGGATGTGCACACAGCGTCCCTCAACGGGTTCATGTCGGGGCTGGTGCGGGAGGATGGCGGAACAGAGAAAAACGGCTGAGGACAGAAGTCCTCAGCCGTTTTTAGAAAGCGAATTACTCGTTGACGGCGATAACAACGCCGGAGCCGACGGTACGGCCGCCCTCACGGATGGCGAAGCGGAGGCCGTTCTCGATGGCGATGGGGGTGATCAGCTCCACGTCCATATCGACGTTGTCACCGGGCATGCACATCTCAACGCCCTCGGGCAGGGAGATGACGCCGGTCACGTCGGTGGTACGGAAGTAGAACTGGGGACGGTAGTTGTTGAAGAAGGGGGTGTGACGGCCGCCTTCTTCCTTGCTCAGGACGTAGACCTGGCCCTTGAACTTGGTCAGGGGCTTGATGGTCTTGGGAGCAGCGAGAACCTGGCCGCGCTCGACCTCTTTCTTGGCGATGCCGCGGAGCAGGCAGCCCACGTTGTCGCCGGCCTCGGCGTACTCGAGGGTCTTGTGGAACATCTCGGTGCCGGTAACGACGGTCTCCTTGGTCTCGTCCTCAAGACCAACGATCTCCACCTTGTCGCCAACCTTGACGGTGCCACGCTCCACACGGCCGGTAACGACGGTGCCACGGCCGGAGATGGTGAACACGTCCTCGATGGGCATCAGGAAGGGCAGGTCGGACTTGCGGTCGGGGGTCTTGATCCAGGTGTCAACGGCCTCCATCAGCTCCCAGATGCAGGCATACTCGGGGGCGTTGGGGTCGGTGGACTCGCTGGCCAGAGCGTTCAGAGCGGAGCCCTTGATGATGGGGGTGTCGTCGCCGGGGAAGTCGTAGCTGTCCAGCAGCTCGCGGACTTCCATCTCGACCAGCTCCAGCAGCTCCTCGTCGTCAACCTGGTCGCACTTGTTCAGGAAGACCAGGATGTAGGGCACGTTGACCTGACGGGCCAGCAGCAGGTGCTCGCGGGTCTGGGCCATGGGGCCGTCGGAAGCAGCGATGACCAGGATGCCGCCGTCCATCTGGGCAGCGCCGGTGATCATGTTCTTGATATAGTCAGCGTGGCCCGGGCAGTCGACGTGGGCGTAGTGACGGCCCTGGATCTGCACGCCGGCGGTGGCGCCGTGGGAGCCGACGCGGTCGAAGGTCTGGTACTCGACGTGGGCGGTGTTGATGGTGATGCCACGCTCGCGCTCCTCGGGAGCCTTGTCGATGGAAGCGTAATCGACAAAAGCGGCGGCCTCGGGGTCGGCCATAGCGAGGGTCTTGGTGATGGCGGCGGTCAGGGTGGTCTTGCCATGGTCAATGTGGCCGATCGTGCCGATGTTCACGTGAGGCTTGGTGCGGTTAAAAGTCTGCTTAGCCATGGATACATCCTCCTAATGAAATTTAATAATTTAAGTTTTGATGGTACAGAGAGAGCGCAGGGGAAACCTTACTTGCCGGAGGTCTTTCCGGTCAGCGCGGTTTGCAGATTCTTGGGCAGCTCCACATAACGGCTGGGCTCCATGCTGTAGTTGGCACGGCCCTGGGTCCTGCTGCGCAAGTCTGTAGCATAGCCGAACATGGTGGACAGAGGCACATCGCCGCGGATGATGGCCGCGCCGTTGTGCATCTCGGTGCCGGTGATCTGGCCGCGCCGGGCGTTCATATCACCGATCACATCGCCCATGTAATCGTCCGGCGTGGTGACGACCACGCTCATGATGGGCTCGAGTATGGTCGGGTCGGCCTTCTGGCAGGCCTCCTTGAACGCCATGCCGCCGCAGATCTTGAACGCCAGCTCGCTGGAGTCGACCTCGTGGGCGCTGCCGTCCACCACGGTGCATTTCACGTCCACCACCTGATAACCGCCCAGCACACCCGAGAGCATGGCGCCCTGGATGCCCTGGTCGATGCTGGGGATAAATTCCTTGGGGATCACGCCGCCCTTGGTGGCGTCCACAAACTCGTAGCCCTTGCCCTCGTTGGGCTCGACCATGAGCTTGACATGGGCGAACTGGCCGTGGCCGCCGGTCTGGCGGGAGTAGCGGGTGTCAACGGTGGCTTCCCGGCGGATGGTCTCCTTGTAGGAAACCTGGGGCTTGCCCACATTGGCCTCCACTTTGAATTCGCGGAGCAGCCGGTCTACGATGATCTCCAGATGGAGCTCGCCCATACCGGCGATGATGGTCTGACCCGTGTCCTCGTCGGTGTAGACGCGGAGCGTGGGATCCTCCTCGCTGAGCTTGCCCAGCGCCACGGACATCTTCTCCTGGCCGGCCTTGGTCTTGGGCTCGATGGCCACGCGGATGACGGGCTCGGGGAATTCCATGGACTCGAGAACGATGGGGTTCTTCTCATCGCAGAGGGTGTCGCCGGTCTTGGTGTACTTCAGGCCCACGGCGGCGGCGATGTCGCCGGCGTAGACCGCGTCCACATCCTCCCGGTGGTTGGCGTGCATGTGCAGGATACGGCCGAAGCGCTCACGCTGGGAACGCACGGAGTTCCATGCCACATTGCCGCTCTCCAGCTTGCCGGAGTACACCCGGAAGAAGCACAGCTTACCCACATAGGGGTCGGTCATGATCTTGAAGGCCAGGGCGCTGAAAGGCGCGTCGTCAGAGGCCTCGCGGGTGGCTTCCTCGCCGGTCTTGGGGTTGGTACCGTCGACAGGCGGGATATCCAGGGGGCTGGGCAGGTACGCCACGATGGCGTCCAGCAGCTTCTGCACGCCCTTGTTGCGGTAAGAGGTGCCGCAGAGCACGGGAACGATCTCGTTGCTCAGCGTGGCCTTACGCAGCGCGGCGTGAATACGCTCGGCGGGGATCTCCTCCCCCATCAGGTACATTTCGGCAATCTCATCGTCGAAGAGAGAGACGGCGTCCACCAGCTTTTCGCGGTATTCCTCCGCCAGATCCCGCATATCCTCGGGGATCTCCTCCACACGCATGTCCTTGCCGAGGTCATCGTAGTAGACGACGGCGTCCATGTCGATCAGGTCGATGATGCCCCGGAAGCTGTCCTCCGCTCCGATGGGGAGCTGGATGGGCACGGCATTGGCCTTCAGCCGGTCGTGAACCATGTCGACCACATTGTAGAAGTCCGCGCCGAGGATGTCCATCTTGTTCACATAGATCATCCGGGGGACACGGTAGTGGTCGGCCTGACGCCAGACGGTCTCCGTCTGGGGCTCCACGCCGCCCTTGGCGCACAGAACGGTCACAGAGCCGTCCAGCACGCGCAGGGAACGCTCCACCTCCACGGTGAAGTCCACATGGCCCGGGGTATCAATGATGTTGATACGGGTGCCTTTCCAGAAACAGGTGGTGGCGGCGCTGGTGATGGTGATGCCGCGCTCCTGCTCCTGCTCCATCCAGTCCATGGTGGCGTTGCCTTCGTGGGTCTCACCCAGCTTGTAGTTTACGCCGGTATAGAACAGGATACGCTCGGTCGTGGTAGTCTTGCCGGCGTCAATGTGGGCCATGATGCCAATATTTCTTGTGTTTTCAAGAGAATACTGTCTGGGCATAGTACTTCCTTACCAACGGAAATGCGCAAAGGCCTTGTTGGACTCTGCCATCTTGTGCACGTCTTCGCGCTTCTTCACGGAGGCGCCGGTGTTGTTGGCGGCGTCCATGATCTCATTGGCGAGACGATCCTTCATGGTCTTCTCGCTGCGCTTGCGGGAGTAGCCGACAAGCCAGCGCAGACCGAGAGTCTGACGACGGTCAGGGCGAATCTCGATGGGCACCTGGTAGGTGGCGCCGCCCACGCGGCGGGCCTTGACCTCCAGAGAAGGCATGATGTTGTTCATGGCTTCGGTGAAGACATCCAGGGGCTCTTTGCCGGTCTTGGTCTTGATGGCGTCGAAGGCTTCGTAAACGACCTTCTGGGCCACGCCCTTCTTGCCGTCCAGCATGACGCCGTTGACCAGCTTGGTTACCAGAACACTGTTGTAAACAGGATCGGGCAGAATTTCTCTTTTGGGAACGTTACCTCTTCTGGGCACAGTACTTCCCTCCTTCATTATGAAATGATCTCACAGGTACTCGACAGCTTCCTGCGCTGCCGTCGTGCCCAACGAGGTTTATTATATGATATAATAAACCAACAGGGCACTGTTGGGGAAAGGGGTCAAATTACTTCTTACCCGCCTTGGGTCTCTTGGCGCCGTACTTGCTGCGGCCCTGACGGCGGCCGTCAACGCCCTGAGCGTCGAGGGTGCCGCGGATGATGTGGTAACGGACACCGGGAAGGTCCTTGACACGGCCGCCACGGATCATGACGACGGAGTGCTCCTGCAGGTTGTGGCCGATGCCGGGGATGTACGCGGTGACCTCGTAGCCGTTGGTCAGACGCACACGGGCGATCTTACGAAGAGCGGAGTTAGGCTTCTTGGGAGTGGAAGTACGCACAGCGGTGCACACGCCACGCTTCTGGGGAGAAGACTGATCGGTCTCGCGGTTCTTCAGAGTGTTCAGGCCTTTCTGCATGGCAGGAGAGGTGGACTTGTAGGTCACCTGCTCTCTTCCCTTGCGGACGAGCTGATTAAAAGTGGGCATAGATTATCCTCCTTTCCACAAAAAATAAGTCTGCCTGGGCGTAAACCCACGCAGATACGCATGATAGCATATTGCACAATTTTTGTCAAGGAAAATTTCTACATTGGAAATCTTTTTCTCCTCTTTCCCTCCCACTGCCCCATAGTTTGTTCTTTATGCCCGCTTCCACCGCAAAATATACCGTTGGGAAGGGGCGGAAAAGGGTTTTTCCTCTTTTGTCAGTTCCCCCAAAAAGAAATCAGCGAAAAAATGTAAAAAAGGGCTTGCATTTTCATTTTAGCTGTGTTATCATTCGATGCGTTGACCGGGTGTGGCGAAGTTTGGTATCGCGCCTGAATGGGGTTCAGGAGGCCGCTGGTTCAAGTCCAGTCACTCGGACCAGGCTGCTGCAAGACGTATGCTTGCGGCAGCCTTTTTTTCATACATCCTCTGAGCGTGCCATTGAAATTGGTAACGAGCATCCTTTCTGCCCCAGCTCTGTGCGAAACAGACCGGCAGGATGAGAGATATATTGAATTCCCGGACGCCAAGTGGTACGGTGTGCACCGTGCCCGGCGTCCGGATTTTTCCGTTTTTCCCGCGAAGCGCCGCATGATATTCTGGCAAAACAGTGGAAATCGGCACGAGAGTGTGATAATATAAATGTATCACACGAAAGGAGCCGCACAAATTGCCATGTCAAACTCAGCGATCAACATTTTAATCACCGCCGGCGGAACCAGCGAACCCATTGACAATGTCAGAAGGATCGCCAACACCGGGACCGGGAGGCTCGGGAGCCTGATCGCCGATGAATTCTCTGCAAACTCATCCGTAGACCGGATCTTTTATGTCTGCGCCAGGGACTCCGTTCGCCCCGCGTCGGAAAAAGTCACCTGCGTGGAGATCCAGAGCGTCAACGATCTGGAAGCAGCCGTAACGAAAATCGCCGGGTGCTGTCCCATCCACGCGATCATTCACAGCATGGCCGTCAGCGACTTTCGGGTTCGGGCCGTATCGACCGTGGGGGATCTCGCGGACTTTCTGCAGCGCGGCGCCTCCCCCGACCGCCCGCTGCCGGACGAGATCGAGCGGGGCATGGACGAGGGGGATCTTCGGGCAGGCGCGGGGAAGCTCTCCTCTCAGATGCGCTCGCCCCTCATTCTGCTCGAGCCCACCCAGAAGGTCATCCCGCTGCTCAGAGGGCTGGCAAAGGACGCCGTCATCGTGGGATTTAAGCTGCTCAACCAGGTGAGCGAGGAAGACCTGCTCGATACCGCCCACCGCCTGCTCGTCAAAAACGGCTGCGATTTCGTTCTGGCCAATGATTCCGCGCAGATTGAGGGCGACCGCCACCACGGGTATCTGCTCGACGCGGACAAAAATGTCCGCACATTTGAAACCAAGCAGGAGATCGCCCGCGGGATCGTCCAAACTGTATTAAGCGAGGTTGCGAAAAAATGAAAAAGAACATCTTACTGGGCATTACCGGCAGCATTGCCGCCTACAAGGCCGCCGACATCGCCAACACCCTGACCAAAGAGGGGAACAGCGTCCATGTGATCATGACGAAGGCGGGGATGCAGTTCATCACCCCGCTGACCATGCAGACGCTGACCAAGAACAAGGTCCACACGGATCAGTTCGTATGCGACGTCCCCTCCGAGGTGGAGCACATCGCCCTGGCCCAGAAGGCCGACCTCCTCCTTGTGGCCCCGGCCAGCGCCAACTTCATCGCCAAGGCCGCCGCGGGGATCGCAGACGACATGCTGACCACAGTGCTGCTGGCCGTCCGGGATATTCCCATCCTGATCGCCCCCGCCATGAACACCGCCATGTACGAAAACCCCGTCACCCAGCGCAACATCCGCACTCTGACCGAACTGGGCTTCCGCTTCATCGAGCCCCGGGAGGCCATGCTGGCCTGCGGCGTCACGGGGAGAGGCGCGCTGGCGGAAACGGACGTGATCCTCGCGAAAGTGCGCGAGAGTCTGGGGGAGTGAGATGGAACGGATCGATTTGCGTGAGTTGACCGACTTTCTGGTGGGTCAGGCCCAGGACGAGGCGGCCATGACGGGCTGCACCGCCATCATCGCGCCGAAGGGCGCCGTCTGCGGCGTGGATGTGCGCGGCGGCTCCCCCGGAACGAGGGACACGGACGCACTCAACCCCCTGTGCAACCGCAAGGAAGTCCACGCCGTTCTGCTATCCGGCGGCAGCTCCTTCGGTCTGGACGCAGCGGGCGGCCTGTCTTCTCTCCTGGAGGAGAAGAAGATCGGGCGGGACGTGGGCGTTACGGTGGTTCCCAACGTCTGCGCCGCCATTCTCTTCGATCTGAAGTGCGGCAGCTCCCGCGTCCGGCCCGACGCCGGAATGGGCCGGAAAGCCGGGGAAAACGCTTTTCTGGGCCAGGCCTTTCAGAGCGGTAACTACGGCGCGGGTACCGGCGCCACCATCGGGAAAAGCCTCGGGCTTAAAAACGCCATGAAAGGCGGCGTGGGCGCCGCGGCCTTCCGCCACGGCGAACTCATGGCCGCCGCCGTGTTCGCCGTGAACTGTGTGGGAGATATTCTGGAAAACGGCCGGATCATCGCCGGGGTGCGCCAGGACGACGGGCTTACCTTTGCCGGCAGCGAGGCCGTCATTCTGGACTCCTATGCGGGGGAAAAGGATCTCTTCAGCGGAAACACGGTGATCGGCTGCATTATGACCAACGCGGCACTGACCAAGGCGCAGGCCACCCGGCTGGCAGCCCAGGGCCACAACGGGATCGCCAGAGCGGTTCGTCCCGCCCATTCCATTTACGACGGAGACACGGTGTTCACTCTCTGCAGCGGACGGGTGCAGACCTCTCCGGACGCCGTGGGCATCATCGCCGCCCACGCCGCCGAGGCCGCCATTGTGGACGCGGTGAAATCCGCCCAAAGCTACGGGGACTACCTCTCCTACCGGGAGAGAAACGAACGCTGCGGCTCCACCGGACAAAAATGAAGAACTGCCCTCACCTGTAAAGGGTCTTTCCATCATCATGATGGAAAGACCCTTTTCCCTTTTGCGGCCGAGTTGTTTCGACGAATTATCCGTGCGAAAATAGGGAATAGTCTATTGAAATTCCGAAATAAAATAGTATAATAATAGGTTATTCAAATCCCACACCCTTGAACGACCGGTTGGAACGGCGGCAGGGAGACGCCGCTCCCGCCGGGAGGCCACGCCATGAAAAACTCTTCCGAAAATATAATTTCCCCTGGTCAACTGGCCACGCTGAGTCTCTGGTTTGCGGTCATTCTCTTCTGCCTGCTTAGCCGGAAGGATCTCACCGTGGACAACATCGTCCGCTTCACGCCCGGGCACCGTACCCTCGCCGCCCTGACCATGCTCGCTCTGTTCGGGCTGAAGGGCGCGTCTGTGGGTCTCAGCGGGAATATCCTGTATATGGCCGACGGCGTAATGTTCGCGCTGCCGGAGGCGGTCGCGCTCAACGTACTGGGCACGGCGCTCATGACGGCGATCCCCTATTTTCTGGGACGGCGGGCCGGGGCGGGGATGTTGGACAAGCTGACGCGCAGGTACCGGAAGCTGGAGCTTTTGCGGGAAGCGCCCTGCCGCAGCGGTTTTCTCCTGACTTTGTTCCTGCGCACGCTGGGGCTGCTGCCCTGCGAGCCGGTGGGGCTGTATCTGGGCGCCTGCGGGGTCAGGTTCGGGGACTACATGAAAGGGACGCTGCTGGGGCTTTTCCCCGCCGCGGTCGCCTTCGCGGTCATGGGAGAATACCTGTCCGAGCCGCTGTCTCCCCCGTTCCTCGCGGCCGCCGGAATTCAAACCGGTACCTCCCTGTGCACCGTTGCCGCCGTCATTTTCCGGCGGAGAAAGCAAAAGCAAAAACAGGAAAGGAACAGACCATGCGAAAAATCAACATTCTCGTAACGCTGGACGAAAACTACATCCCCTATCTCAACATCATGCTCTCCTCGCTCCTTGTCAGCAATCCCACCTGCCGCTTTGACGTATACCTCCTGCACACAGCCATTCCTGCGGAGGCGCTGCGGGAGACCGTAGCGCTGCTGGGGAGCGCCGGGGAACTGATCCCCATCCGGGCCGGGGACATCGGGCTGGGGAACGCCCCCACCACCTCCCGGTATCCCAGGGAGATCTACTACCGCATCTTCGCGGCCCGCTACCTGCCGCAGACGCTGGACCGGGCGCTGTATCTGGATCCCGATCTGATCGTGAACGGCTCCATCGAGGCACTCTACGACCTGCCCATGGATAAATACTACTTCGCCGCGGCGTCCCATGTAGGCGGCGCCCTGCACAAGCTCAACGAACTGCGGCTGGACATGGACGAGCAAAGCCCGTATATCAATTCCGGCGTCATGCTGATGAATTTGGAGCTTCTGCGGAAAGAGCAGCGCTTTGAGGATGTCTTTGAGTTCATTGATACCCACAGAAATATTCTGGTGCTCCCGGATCAGGATATCATCAGCAGTCTCTACGGCCCGAAGATCTACGCGCTGAACTCCTTCGTCTACAACATGACGGAACGGCTCTTTGCCCAGCACGTTCCGTTTAATAAAAATCTGGATCTGAACTGGGTTCGGAAGAATTCCGTGATCATCCACTACTGCGGCAGAAACAAGCCCTGGAAGGACAATTACTTCGGGCAGCTGGACGTTTTCTGGCGCGAAGCGGAGGATCGGCTGCGGGAAGGCGCCGGCCTCTGTGCAGATCGCTGACCGGCGGAGTCCCTTGCTGCCGCCGGAACCCAGAAAGAAAGGAGAACCCCCATGAACGAAGTACAGACCCCCAAGAAACCGCTGATCTATTACTACCTGATTGTCATGCTGATCTTATCGCTGTTCAACTTCCTGGCCTTGCCCTGGATCGCCCAGCGCCAGATCAAGGAGGTGGACTACAACACCTTTGTGAGCATGGTGGAGTCCGGCGCAGTGGGCCGGGCGGAAATTCAGGAGGCGGACAACCGCATCCTGTTCACCGACAGGGAGGAGACCTCCGTCTACAAGACCGCCATGGTGCCCGACGAGGAGCTGCTGCCCCGTCTTCTGGCGGCGGGCGTTTCCACCAGCGGCGTGGAGATCGAGCAGACGTCGCTGCTCATGCAGATCCTCTCCTGGGTCCTGCCCCTGATCGTTTTCATCGCCATCGGGCAGTTCATGTCCAGAAAGCTCATGGAGCGGGCCAGCGGCAACAACTCCATGATGTTCAACATGGGCAAGTCCAACGCCAAGGTCTATGTAAAATCCTCCGACGGCATCAAGTTCTCCGACGTGGCCGGCGAAGACGAGGCCAAGGAGAATCTGGCCGAGATCGTGGATTACCTCCACAACCCCGGGCGCTACCAGGAGATCGGCGCTTCCATGCCCAAGGGCATTTTGCTGGTGGGCCCTCCGGGCACCGGCAAGACCATGCTGGCCAAGGCGGTGGCCGGCGAGTCCGACGTTCCGTTCTTCTCCATGTCCGGCTCGGAATTCGTGGAGATGTTCGTGGGCATGGGCGCGTCCAAGGTGCGTGATCTGTTCCGCCAGGCCAAGGAGAAGGCCCCGTGCATCGTGTTCATCGATGAGATCGACGCCATCGGCCAGAAACGCAACAGCGGGCAGATGGGCGGCAACGACGAGCGGGAGCAGACGCTCAACCAGCTCCTCACGGAGATGGACGGCTTTGAGGGCAACAGCGGCGTCATCATTCTGGCCGCCACGAACCGCCCTGAGACCCTTGACCCCGCCCTGACCCGGCCCGGCCGCTTCGACCGCCGGGTGCCGGTGGAACTGCCCGATCTGAAGGGCCGGGAGGAGATCTTGAAGGTCCACGCGAGAAAGATCAAGATCGCCGACGACGTGGACTTCAACAAGATCGCCCGGATGGCCTCCGGCGCTTCCGGCGCAGAGCTGGCCAACATGGTGAACGAGGCGGCGCTGCGGGCTGTGCGCGACGGGCGGCGCTTCGCCACCCAGGCGGATCTGGAGGAGAGCATCGAGGTCGTCATCGCCGGATACCAGAAGAAAAACGCCATTATGACCGATCAGGAGAAGCGGATCGTATCCTATCATGAGATCGGGCACGCCCTGGTGGCCGCCCGGCAGAGCAACTCCGCGCCGGTGCAGAAGATCACCATCGTCCCCCGCACGTCCGGTGCGCTGGGTTATACCATGCAGGTGGAAGAGGGCAACCACTACCTTATGACCAAGGAGGAGATCGAGAACAAGATCGCCACCTATACCGGCGGACGCGCCGCCGAAGAGGTGGTGTTCGGCTCCGTCACCACCGGCGCTTCCAACGACATCGAGCAGGCCACCAAGCTGGCCCGGGCCATGATCACCCGCTACGGCATGAGCGAGGACTTCGACATGGTGGCCATGGAGACCGTCACCAACCAGTATCTGGGCGGCGACGCCTCGCTGAGCTGCTCGGCCGAGACCCAGACGGAGATTGACCGGCAGGTGGTGGCTCTGGTGAAGCGGCAGCACGAAAAGGCGCTGGGCATCCTCCGGGACAACCGGGAGAAGCTGGACCGGCTGGCCCGGTTCCTCTACGAGAAGGAGACCATTACCGGCGAGGAATTCATGGCCATTCTGAACGAGTGATCCCCACATCGTCCCGGACGCAACAGGGAATGGAACATAGATCATGATATATCCGCAAGCGCAGTGGCTGCTCATGTTTTATCTGTACTGCGTTGCAGGATGGATCCGGGAATCCGTCTACATCTCTCGATCAGCGTCATTGGGTCAACCGGGGCTTTTTGCACGGGCCGTGGCTCCCAATCTGCGGCAGCGGCGCCATCCACAGCGCAGAGGTGGCGACCGCCCCCTTTACCGGTGACGCCCCGCTTTCCTCCCACTCGCAAAGAGACTCTCCATCGCTGCGATGGAGAGTCTCTTTTTTTCAGCTTCTTTTACACCACAATACGCACGCGGCTGCCGCCGGTTTTTTCCTTGGTGACCACGATCTGCCGCTCGATCTCCCGCCTCAGCTCGGCCACATGGGAGATGACGCCCACCAGCCTGTTGCCCTCGGTGAGGGACGAGAGGGCCGCCATGGCCTCGCCGAGGGTCTCCTCGTCCAGAGAGCCGAAGCCCTCGTCCACAAAGAGGGAGTCCAGCCGGATGCCCCCGGCGGAGGACTGTATCTCCTCGGAGAGCCCCAACGCCAGGGAGAGCGAAGCCAGGAACGACTCGCCGCCGGAGAGGCTCTTCACGCTCCGCTCGCTGCCGTTGTAGTGGTCGACTACGTCCAGCTCCAGGCCGGACAGCCGCCGCAGATCGTCCGCGTCCTCCCGCCGTTTGAGCTCGTACTTCCCCGAGGACATCTTCATCAGGTGGATGTTGGCCCGGCGGAGGATGCGCTCAAAGCGACGCATCTGGACATAGGCCTCCAGCATCACCCGGGCCTGCCCGCTGAGCGAGCCGTTGGCGGTGTCGCTGAGCGCCTTGACCCATTTGTACTTCTTTTCCAGCTTCTCCTTCTCCGCCAGCTTCTCCTCCGCGCCGCGGAGGGCGGCCTCGTTGGCGCTCAGGCGGCGGAGAATGTCGTCACGCCGTTGCAGCAAGGTGGTCTTTTCATTGCCGAGGCGGAGCTTTTCCTGCCGCAGCGCTTCCGCGTCCATCTCCTCTCCCGCCGACAGGAGCTTTTCCAGCCGCTCCACGGCGGAGCGCTCCTCGCCGATCTGCCGCTCCGTTTCCCTGCATCGCTCCTCCGCGTCCCGGAGGGCGGCCTTCTGCCCCTCGATGGCCTTTTGCAGCGCCGCCATGGCCGCCCGGGCCTCTGCCGCGCCGGGACAGCGGAGCTTTTCCTCGCGCTGCCGCCGCTGCCGCTGTATCTCCTCCCGGCGGCCCTCCCGGTCCCGGAGGGTCTCCCGGAGTTCGCTCAGCCGCGCGGCCTCCTCTTCCGCCTGCCGCTCCCGCTCGGGGAGGAGACGCTCGAGCTCTTCTCTCCGTTCCACCCGCCGCCGCTCCTCCGCAATGGCTTCGCGCTGCCGCTCCAGCTTCTGCTCCGTCTCGTCCAGGCTCTTTGCCAGCGCTTCCCGCCCCGCGGACATAGGTACGCCCGCGAGAAGCTCCTCCAGTGCTTTGAGCACGCCCTGCTGCGCCTTGTCAAAGCGGCCTTTCGCCATACCGGCCTCCGCACTTTTCCCCGCAGCCGCCTCACCGGCCAGCTCGCTCTCCTGTTCCGCCCGCTCCACCTGGGCCTGAGAGGGAGCCTTGGGGGAGCGTTCCGCCTTGCAGGGGTGCTCCCGGGAGCCGCAAACCGGGCAGGGCTCCCCCTCCTCCAGAGACTCGGCCATCATACCCGCCTGCTCTCTGTTGAAAGCCAGGCGCTTTTCCCGGGCCTCCCGGGCCCTCCGCTGGGCCTCTTCCTCGGCGGAGAGGTAGGCTTCCTGGGCAAGACGCAGCCGCTCGCCCAGCTCTTCCAGCTCGCCCAGCGCTCCGTCCAGCTCCAGCAGGCTCTTCTTCCTCCTGTTGAGCTGTTCTTCCTCCCGTTCGAGCTTCTGCAGGCTCTCTCCTGCCCGGGCCAGGGCGCGCTGCCCGGAACGGAGCGCTTCCAGCTCTTCGCCGGTCTTCTCCTGCTCCCGCTGCCGCCGCTCCCGCTCCGCACAGAGCTTCCCGATCTCCTCTTCCAGCGCCGCCAGTGTTGCATCCAGCCTGTCGACCTCCCCGTAGAGCGGCAACTCTGCCTCCAGCGCGGCCAGCTCCCTCTCCTGCTCCGGCCCCAGCTCCGTGAGCTTCGTCCGGGCGTCCAGCAGTTCGCGCTCTGTCCGCTGCCGCTCCTCCGCCCGGGCAAGGGAGCGGTTCACCTCCTCCAGACGCCGCTCTGTGAGATCGACGGCCCCGTCCGTCTCCGTGCGTCCCGCGGCGTCCTCCGCCGTCAGTACGCGCAGCAGTTCCAGCGCCGCTCTCTCCGGCATCCCGCCGTTTTTCGCAGTCTCCACCCCCTCCATGTGGGCGCTGTCCGCCGGGCAGCGGATGGCGAGGATGTGCTGCTGCAATCCGTCCCGGGCGCTTTTCAGCTCCTGATGGAGGCGGTTGCTCTCCTCCCGGAGCAGCTCCTGCAAGCGGCTGAAAGTCTCCGTGCGGAAGAGCTTGCGGAAGATTCCCTGCCGCTCCTCGGTGTTGGCCAGCAGCAGCCGGAGAAAGTCGCCCTGGGCGATCATGGCGATCTGGGAAAACTGCTCCTTGTCCACGCCCAGCAGCTCCCGGATCTTCTCCGTGACGGCGCCGCTCCTGGTCACCACGCCTCCGTCCCAGAGATACAGCTCCGCCTGGGCGCTCTGGCGGGTCACGCCCTCGCCCCGGCTCTTTTTCCGCTCGTAGGCGGGATTTCGCCGCACACGGTAGCGCTTCCCCCCGTGCTCAAAGACCAGCTCCACCTCCGTGGGGGTGGCGCTGTCCGCATAGCGGGAGCGCAGCATGGACGCGTCCCGGTTTTCCCCGCTGGCCTCCCCGTAGAGTGCGAAGGTAATGGCGTCGAAGAGTGTGGTTTTCCCCGCGCCGGTGTCGCCGGTGATCAGGTACAGCCCCCGCTCGCCCAGTTTTTCAAAGTCCACCTCCGTCCGCCCCGCATAGGGGCCGAAGGCGGACATGGTCAGATGAATGGGTCTCATTTCTCTTCCTCCCGGATCCTCTCCAGCAGCGTCCGGACAAAGTCACGCTGCTCCGCACTCATGATCTCGCCGTTCCGGTTTTCGTAGAATTCTTCAAAAAGCTCCAGCTCGCTCTTCCGCTCCACATCCTCCGCGGAACCCAGCTCCCGGGCGCTGCGGGTACGGGTGTTGTCGTAATCCAGCTTCATCACGTTGGGGTAGAGCAGGCGCAGTCTGCCCACGGCCTCCGGCACGTCCTCCTCGTCCGTGAGGATGATGTGGAGGTAGTCCTCCGTGGGGACGCAGCCCTCTCCGGTCAGCGCGGCGAAGTCCCCCCGCAGAACCCGCATATCCCGCAGCGGCGTCAGGGGCGCCGTGCGGATGCACAGCTTGCTCCCTTTCTCCCCCAGCTCCACCACCGTGACGGATTTTCTCTGCCGCCACTCGGACAGGGAGTATTTCAGCGGCGAACCGGCGTAGCGCACGCTCTCCCGCCCCACCCGCTGCGCCCCGTGGAGGTGGCCCAGCGCCACATAGTCAAAGGGTTCGAACACGGCGGCGTCCACATTGTCCGTGCCGCCCACGGAGAGCTGCTCGGAGCCGCTGGCGGCCCCGCCGGTGACAAAGTGGTGGGCCAACAGCACATTGCGCACGCGCCCGTCTACGCCCATCTCATCCACAGCCGCGCCCACGGCGGCGGTGTAGCCGTCGATCTCCCCGCCGAAGAAGCCGCGCACCTGGGCGGGCTTGAAATAGGGCAGCAGGTAGAAGCGCACCTCCCCCCACTCGTCCGTGAGGGTGACAGGCTCCACATGCCCCTCGTACAAAGGGGAGACATGGACGCCGCTGCGCTCCATGAGCCGTCCGCCGAAGGCGATGCGCTCGGCGGAGTCGTGGTTCCCGCTGATGACGAGCGTCTCGATCCCCCGCTGGGAGAGTTGGGTGAGGAAGGCGTCGAAGAGCTTTACCGCCTCAGCGGAGGGGACGGATTTATCGTAGACATCCCCGGCGATGAGCACCGCCCGGGGCTCCTCGGCCTCGATGATCCCGCCGATCTGCCGGAGGATGTATTCCTGATCTTCCAGCATGGAGAACTCGTTGACCCGCTTGCCAAGATGGAGGTCGGACAAATGGATGAATTTCATGGTACGCCCCTTTTCGTTCTGTTGCCCCCAGCATACCGCAAAATCGGCCTTTTTTCAATATGTGGCGGCGCGGACGGGTTTTTTTCAAAAAATTTGGAGACAAACCGCCCTCCCATTCGTTATAGTAGAGGAAGGACGAAGGGAGGCGAGAGAGATCGACGCGAGCGCTACGCTCCTGCGATGGATGCAGGACTATAAAAATCTCATATTCTCCCTCTGCCTCCGCATGACCGGCGACTACTTCACCGCGGAGGATCTGACCCAGGACACCTTTCTCGCCGCCTATGAACATCTCTCATCCTTCGACGGGCAGCAGGAAAAGGCCTGGCTCTGCCGCATCGCCGCCAACCGCTGCACGGACTATCTCCGGCGCAGCGCCGCCCGGGGCGTGCCCACTGCGGCGGAGGAGTTCCCGCCCATCCCGGCCCCATCCTCCCAGGAGCCGGAGCAGCGGGCAGGCGCCGCGGCGGTGATGGAGGAGCTGCGGCGGGCGGTGGAGGGCCTGTCCCCGCCCTACCGACAGGCCGCGGAATTCACCTATTTGCAGGGACTCAGCTCCCGGGAGATCAGCGAGCGGACGGGCGTGCCGCTGAAAACCGTACAGACCCGTATCCGCCGCGCCCGGGACGCGCTGCGGAAAACCATACGAAAGGAGCTGCTGGATTGAAGACGGAAAAACTTTACCTCAGCGACGAGGAGCTGGACGCCCTCGTCATGGAGATCGAGGCGGACGGTCTGATCCCCGCGCCCCCGGACATGGAAGAGGCGGTGCTGGCGAAGATCGCGGCGGGCAGCGCCGCAAGGCGGCCCCGGCCAAAGCGCTCTCCGGCGGCGGAGCTGTGGCGCTACAGTTTGCAGGTCTCGGCGGCGGTGGCGGCTGCCATTCTGCTCATGTTCACGGCCCCCTCCTGGGACGCCATGCGCCCGGAGACGGCCCCCGGCCGGGGTGAGGGGCGATTGCTGGAGACTTTGTTCCAAGCGCATGAGACGGAGCAAAGCCTCTGGGATACTATATTTGATCACAACGGAGGAGCATCATGAAAAGTCAGAACAAGAACAAATATCTTCTCTTTCTCTTCTCTCTGCTGCCCGGCGCGGCGGAGATGTACATGGGACTCATGCACATGGGTGCCAGTCTCATGGCGGCGTTCTTCGCCAGTTGCGCCCTGTTCGTCTTTTTTTACCAGTTTGAAGGGCTGATCTTCGTCCCGGCGCTGCTGTGGTTTTACGGCTTCTTCCACGCCCGCAACCTGGCCGGGTGCGACGAGGATGTGTTCGACGCCACGGAGGACGCCTATATCTGGGATGAATTCTTCGGGGAGGACGTGTTCCGCGTCACCCGGGCCCTGCCCCGGAAGTGGGGCGCGGTGGCGCTGATCCTGGGCGGTCTGTCCCTCCTCTGGGACAACATCTCCAACATCGTCGAGAATCTCTGGAACGAGCTGTTTGGCTGGGAAACAGGCTGGGCGTTCCGCAGTGCCCTGAACGCGGTGCCGCGCATCTTCATCTCCCTTCTCCTGATCGTGCTGGGCTTCCGGCTGATCCGGGGTAAGAAGGTGGCGCTGGAGCAGGCGGAGAACTCCGCGGCGGACATCGCCGCCCTGCCCGGGGCGCGGCAGGAGGACGCGGAGGAACAGGAGGAGCGCCATGAGCAGTAATTCCCCCCGCATCCACCGTCTGGGCACCGTCACCGCCGGGTTGAGCATGGTGGGGTTCGGCACGCTCTTCCTGCTGCATCTCTGGTGGGACGCGGTGAGCTACGAGCTGATCTTCTCCCTCTGGCCGCTGATGCTCATTTCCCTGGGGCTGGAGCTTCTCCTCTGTGCCGCGGGAAAAGAGAATGTGGTCTACGACAAGGCCGCCGTGGTGCTGCTGATCGTCCTCACCTTCTTCGCCATGGGCATGGCCGTGACGGATGTCGCGCTGCGCCAGTGGGCGGACGTGCTGGCCGAGACGGCTCGGCACTGGTAAAGGAGCAAAAATCTCCCCCGTTTTTTGGGCAGTGTTCGTAAAACAATGAATCCTCCCTATGATGATTGGTCATAGGGAGGATCTTTCCATTTCGTACTGGCGCGGCAGCGCCTAAGGCTCCCTTGTGTAAAGGGAGGCTTTGGTGCGGTGCGAAATCGCACATTATGCACCGCGCACTACACCGAATGGCGTATAGAAGTGCGCCCTTATCTGTTCGACAAACTGGAAGTTGACGAAGAGAAAATAATAGCCAATGCAGGTAGTTTTGCATTGGATATCATACTATTCTTCGGTATTTATGAGGTTACTGTAATATTTGGTTTTACCTGATAGGACATCATCATAAAATCCTTGTTTCCAGTCAATATAATCAATGCAATCTTGCACTTGTTTAAGCTGTTCTACTAGGGATTTTCGTTTAATATCCAGTATAACTTTTCGTTCCGGTATGGTGGATTCTCCGATAAGGCAGAGTTCGATGTATTCTTTCATTTCAGCAATGCTCATTCCGCAGTTTTTAAGACAATTTAAACTGTTAATCCAAGCAATGTCCCGTTCATCAA
>JAQXJT010000021.1 GCA_029009095.1 bacterium | reverse complement strand
AACTACCCCACTACCGGTCAAGGATTAACTGGCAACAACATGTTTGCCTATTGTGGCAACAATCCTGTCAGCAGAAAGGATACTGGTAGCGAGTTCTGGCATCTTGTTGTGGGTGGCGTAATTGGCGGTATTTCCGCTGCTCTATCCGGAGGAGATGCAGTTGATATTCTAATCGGAGTGGCCGCAGGTGCAGCTAGTGGAGTGCTCGCCGCAACAGGTGCTGGTGCCATAGCTCAGGCTGTAGGAAGCACCGCAATAGCTATGGCATCTAACGCTACTACCCAAGTCAAAAATATAGTAACAAAGAAACAAAAAGAGTTTGATGTTGGTGATATGCTCTTTGATGGTGCTGTTGGTTTAGTATGCGGTGCTTGGGGCGGCAATGGTGCTAGTTATGGAAATTCAGACGGCATTATGGCAGCGGGAAAGCAACTTTTTAAACGAGGTTTTTTAAATCCGCAGGCACGAAGCTATTACGCAAAAATAGCACATAGACTTGGAGGGGATTATGTTTTCAAACCACTTCTTGAATCTTTGGGAAAATCCTTCATTGGTACAGCAGCTGTAACCGCCAAAAATATAGTCAGATCATATCTCAGGTAGAAAGTGGGATGCTCAATGACCAAAGTGGTTGTTTTGTATGTTGTTATTTTAGCTCTATTAGATGCCGTTGCAATTAGTTCTTTGCGAAGGTTTTTAAATGATTTTTTAATTGGCGCACGAAACCGGAAATCTGCGAGGAAGATATGCAGTCAACAATCTCTAAAAGATCGTGTTTTCTTGGGCTTTATTAAATCTTTTCTAAAAAGCCATAGATTAGCGTTTAATGTATATCATTGGATTTATTTGGTGGAGTTAGTATCACTTGTCCCACAATATGCTATTTTGCTTGCAGTTTATATGCTGTATGGCATGCAAAACAACGTCCTCATTTTGTCCCTGATTGCAATAAAAGGTCTTCTTTGTCTGATTATCCGTTTTCAAGTTGATTCTCTGATGAGATCAAGATACAGGAATGGGAAATAACGATACTCACATCATCCCTTAAAGGTTTCAGGAGCTTTCCTGACAAGCGCCGTGGTAATCCAACGGCGATGCTTGCTTGTACATGGCAGGTACTTCTATCGTTTGCAAACCATCCTTTCACTGACGGTTGAGGAGAATTTCTCGTATTTGCAAAGGCACATTCAAAACTACAGAGAAAGTATGGATGACTTTTTGTACTTGCTGTTTCAGATGTTTTCTGGAGATGAATGGCACATTGTATCCGGAGAGGTAACGGTTGAAGTTACATACGGTGCACAGGAAGAATAGATTCTGGATATTATTCCTACCGTAATGTTGTAATTTAACGGACAAAGTGCCACGAATGGGACACCCCCTCCGGAACGGGGTCAAGCGCTGCTATGTAATCGACGGGAGGGGAAATGTAGGCGTAACCACGACGTATTTCATAGGAGGCGGGACTCCCAATGCCCATATCGGGGTGAATTACAACCAAACCGAAGGAAATTCAATTTACGACTTGGAGGGCGTAGCTTGGGATGTGGGCGGCGGATCTACAAGGCGACTTGGCCTCGGCGCTGATATACAGGATGGGGACTGGAATGGGTCTATTTCCAAATCCCTCTTCCCCTACGAAATGCATGGCGGCATCGCTCTCACCACGGTTACATCTGCTACGGACTTGCTTTACATACAGGATGACATGGCTAAGTACGGAGGAGGAATGTACCAGTGAACAAACACAAGAGACACTACTGCGCGCTGGGTTCGATAGTTGCACTTGAGCTGCTTTTCTTTATCTGGTGCCCTTTGAACTATGTCCGCATATGGATTATGGTGGCAGTGAATCTTATTTCATACAAACTTTATATTCTAATTAAAGGATATCATCTGGTGCCTTTTTTCCAAAAGAATTATCCGGAGCTATACGAAAAATATTCGGATGTTCGCTTCGAATTAACTGCGGCAGGTTTTGCCAGCGTTTTATCCAATGCGGGAGAGAAGATGGATGATACTTTGAAAGCCGAGGCGTGGGAGATACGTATCACATATTTTATGATGATTGTGATGGTTTTGTTTTGGATCATGCTTTTGCCCAGCAGAGGATAGAAAAGGCCATGTACCGGAGAAAGTGCTCTCCCAGAACAACGTATGCAGGATGACATGATAAGAAACTGGGGAGGGATGTACCGGTGAACAAACACAAGAGACACTATTGCGCGCTGGCTCTGTTCGTGGTGGCAGAACTGATTGTTTTATGCACATGCACGTTTACATTCAATCAAAAACGCGCCCTGATTCTTGCCCATATAATTTTGAACAATTTTTACTTTATAGTCAAAGGCTACAAATTGGTGCCTTTCTTCAAAAAGAACTATCCGGAACTATACGAAAAATATCCGGATATCCGATTTGAACTGACTGCATCGGGCTTCGCAGAAACTTTGTCCAAGGCAGGAGAAGAAATGGATGATGCCTTAAAGGCAGAGGCGAGGGAACTGCGTGTTGCGCAAATTACATTTATTGCCATAATTATTCTGTGGGTTCTCCCCTTTAACATGATTGTTTAACAAAATGTACCGGAGGGTTTTTCCCTCCGGCACAATGTCAAATGCTGCGCCCTCTATGCTTTCGCCTACACCTACGACAATAACGGCAATATCCTGACCGTGAGCGACGGGGCGCATATGACCGAGATGGTGCGGTGGTTTTGCGGCTACAGACGCAAAAAAAGCCACGACAAATGTCGTGGCTTTTTCTGGAGCTGCTGACCAGATTCGAACTGGTGACCTCATCCTTACCAAGGATGCGCTCTACCGACTGAGCTACAGCAGCAAACTTGCCCCTTAAGAAAGGGGCAAGTGGCGACCGGGAAGGGACTTGAACCCTCGACCTCCAGCGTGACAGGCTGGCGTGCTAACCGACTGCACCACCCGGCCTCAAGTGCTTTTGCATAATACAAGATTTTCGCCCATCTGTCAACCCCTGTTTTGCGTTTTTTTCAAATTTTTTTCGCACTGCCCCTTTTTTCTTCCCCCGCTATTGAAATCCGGCGGGCGGCGTGCTATGATAGGTAAAAAAATATTGCGCCGCTGTCTTGCCGTGAAGAACGGAACACGGAAAGGGGCAGGAACCCACGAGAAGGTCACTGGGAGGCTCCCCGCAGAGGGAGACAGGTCAGGAACGTGAGGACAGCGGGATGTTTTCTGCCGATCCCGGGAAGCATACTGCCCTGACATCAGGTTGTACTGCCTGCGGAGTCGTATTCCGCGGGCTTTTTCCATGTGCAACAGACTATTTAGGAGGAATGTACCATGAAGAAGATCGTTTCCCTTGCTCTCGCGGCGCTGCTGTGCCTGAGCCTGCTGGGCTGCGGCGCCAAGAAAGAAGTTCCCACCGTGAGCGTGGAGGTGGCCGTGTCCGACGAGGGCAAGCTGGCCGTGGCCTATCAGAGCGTGGCGGTGCCCGACGAGGATGGAGACGGCAGCGTGAGCATCGACGCCGTCATCGCCGCGGCCCACGACGCCTTCTATGAGGGCGGCGCGGCCAAGGGCTACGCCTCCGAGGAGGGCGAGTACGGCATGACCATCACCAAGCTCTGGGGCGTAGAGAACGGCGGCAGCTACGGCTACTGCCTGAACGACGTCTCCGCGCTGCCCACCGACACCGTGAAGGCCGGGGACGCGCTCTACGTCTACAGCTTTACGGATCTGACCAGCTGGAGCGACACCTATACTTACTTCACCGCCCACCGCGCCGCCGCCAAGGCCGGCGAGGAGGTCAGGGTGGAGCTGAAAATGATCGCCTATGACGAAAACTGGAACATGGTGGAGCAGCCCTGCGCGGATGCCGAGCTGACCGTGAACGGCGAGAGCGCCGGGGTGAGCACCGGCGAGGACGGCAGCGCCGTGCTGACCTTTACCGACAAGGGCGAGTATGTGGTGAGCTGCACCGCCGCGGACCGGGTGCTGGTGCCCGCCGTGTGCGTGGTCACCGTAGAGTGATCGTTCCCGCCCATCGCAAAAAAGACCCCTCTCCGCGGGGCAGCCGCCCCGCGGAGAGACATTTTCCCCGGAGCCTCCCCCTGAGCGGAGGCAGAGAGGAGCGACCATGAAAAAGCTGACGGCGGTGTTCCTGCTGCTCTCGCTGCTGATGGCGGCGTGGCCTGTGCCGGTGTACGCGGCGGCCCCGGAGGAGATCTCCCGGGAAATCCTCCAGTGGAACTTACAGAATACCGGGAAAAAGGACGTGCAGTCCTGGCTGGACAGCACTCTCGCGGAGAGCGCCGGAGCCGGGGCGGAGTGGTATATTCTCGGCCTGGTGCAGAGCGGGGAGAGCTACGACTTCTCCCACTATGTGGCTGCGCTGGAAAAGTATGTGAGCGGGAAAGAGGAGCGCAGCGCCACGGCCCGGCAGAAGAACGCGCTGATGTTCCTGGCCTGCGGCGGAGGCGGCGGCTATGTGCGGCAGGTGGCGGAGAGCAGCGCCGGGGAGCTGGGCATCATGAGCTGGGTCTACGGACTACACCTGGCCAACAACGGCGCGGCGACCGTGCCGGAGCGGGCGGAGATCGTCTCCACCCTCCTTTCTCTCCAGCTCCCGGACGGGGGTTGGGCCGTCAGCGGCGAGCACGGCGACACGGATGTGACGGCCATGGTCGTGCAGGCTCTCGCCCCCGGACGGGACGAGGCGGAGGTCGCCGGGGCCATCGGGCGGGCGCTGGAATTCCTCTCGGCGCGGCAGTGTGACGACGGCGGCTTTGCCAGCTACGGGGTGGAGTGCCCCGAGAGCATCGCCCAGGTGGTGATCGCTCTGGCGGCTCTGGATCTGGACGCATTCAGCGACGAGCGCTTTATCAAGAACGGACACACCATGCTGGACGCGCTCGCCCTCTTCCGGCAGAGCGACGGCTCCTACGCCCACTTCCTCGACGGGGAGAGCAACGGTCTCGCCACCGTGGAGGTGTTCTGCGCCATGACCGCTTACGAGCGGCAGCAGCGGGGCGGGGGGAGTCTCTATCTCTTCGACGAACCCGCGTTGGCACCGGAGAGCGGGGGAGGCAGGACGGTCTGGCTGCTCCCGGTGTTCGCCGGGGCGGTGGCGGTGCTGCTGGTGTGCCTGGTGCTGTCCCGCCGGGGAAGAAAAGAGTGAGGAGAGAGACGATGCGGTTTTACCTGTCCACCATGGCGGACATTCTCATGGACGAGAGCGGGGACGAGCCTGTCACCACCTATGACCGCCCTTACACCGCCCCGGTGGCGAAGCGGTACGGTCTGGGGCTGGAGCTGGCGGAGTTCTGCCTCCCGGACAATCTGGACCGTGACTTTGCCCGCACGGACAAAACCGTCCGGGGGAAGATCCAGGGCTTTTCCGATCTGATCGTCCACGCCCCGTACAACGAGCTGAGTCCCTGTTCCATCGACAGACGGGTCATGGAAGTGACCACGCTGCGCTACGAGCAGTGCTACGCCATCGCGCAGGGCTACGGGGCGAAGAAGCTGGTGGTGCACTCGGGCTATGTGCCCAACGTCTACCACCCGGTGTGGTTCGTGGCCAGGAGCGTGAGCTTCTGGCGGGAATTTCTGGAAAAGCACCCCGGCGACATGGTCGTGTGTCTGGAGAATGTCATGGAGACGGAGCCTGACGCTCTGCTGGAAGTGGTGGAGCAGGTGGACAGTCCCCGGCTCCGGCTGACCTTCGACGTGGGCCACGCCCGGGTGACCGCCGGGCAGCGCGGAGCGGGGGCGGAGACCGTCTTTGCCTGGCTGGAGCGCTGCGCTCCGGCCATCTCGCACTTCCATATCCACAACAACGCCGGTCTCCGGGACACCCACGACCCGCTGGACAAGGGGAGCATGGACATGGAGGCGCTGCTCCGCCGCGCCGCGGAACTCTGCCCCGGGGCCAGCTTCACCGTGGAGTGCATGGAGGCGGAGCGCTGCGCCGCGTGGCTGAAAGAAAAAGGATTTACGGGGGCTCAGGCCTCATAAACAGGAGGAAAGACATGGAAAACGAGCTGAAAAAGGTGATCGGAGAGATCCGCTCGCTGGATGCGGCCGCCGTGGAGGAGGCTACCCGGCGTCAGGCGGGGCTTGCCAAGCCTCCCGGAAGTCTGGGGCGACTGGAGGACATCTCCATCCGTCTGGCGGGTATCACCGGCAAGGTGAAGAACACGCTGGAGAAAAAGCGCATCGTGGTGCTCTCCGCCGATAACGGCGTCATTGAGGAGGGCGTCAGTGCCACGCCCCGGAGCGTCACGGCCACCCAGTCCGTGAACATGACCCGCCGTCTCACCGGCATGTCTTCCATCGCCAGGCACTTCGGCAACGAGGTGACGGTGGTGGATGTGGGCATCGCCGACGAGTACGAGTGCGACGAGATCGTCAATCGCAAGATCGCCCCCGGCACAAAAAACTTCTACCGGGAGCCCGCCATGACCCGGGAGCAGGCGCTGCGGGCCATCCTGGTGGGCGTGGAGCAGGCCGAGGCGGCAAAAAAGGACGGCGTGGACGTGCTGGGCGTGGGCGAGATGGGCATTGGCAACACTTCCACCTCCTCCGCGGTGCTCTGCGTGCTCACGGGATTGTCCGTGGAGCAGGTCACCGGCCGGGGCGGCGGACTCACCGACGAGGCCTTCGCCAGGAAAAAGGAAGTGATCTCCCACGCCATCGAGCTGCACAAGCCTGACAGGGACGATGTGATCGATGTGCTGAGCAAGGTGGGCGGACTGGATATCTGCGCCATGTGCGGCGTGTTCCTGGGCGCGGCCCGGGAGCGCATCCCTGTGGTCATCGACGGGTTTATCTCCATCGTGGCGGCGCTCTGCGCGGCCCGGCTCTGCCCCACGGCCAAAGAGTACATGTTCCCCTCCCACGCCTCCTTCGAGGTGGGCTACATGGCCGCGGCCAGGGAGCTGGGGCTGGAGCCCTGGCTGCTGCTGGGGATGCGCCTGGGCGAGGGCAGCGGCTGCCCCATCGCCTTCGAGGTCATGGAGGCGGCCTGCGCCATGATGAACGGCATGGCGTCTTTTGGCGAAGAGGCCAACATCGACGACGGATATCTCGACGAGATCCGGGCGAAGGACAGCTTCAGCGTATGAAAATGTTCTTTTCCGGCGGCTGCAAGAACGGAAAATCCTCTCTGGCCGAGGACTGCGCCCGGGTCCTGGCAGGAGAGGGGCCGCTGTACTATCTGGCCACCATGATCCCCCATGATGAGGAGGATCGGGAGCGAATCCGGCGCCATGTGGCCTCCCGGGCGGGGAAGGGCTTCGCCACCATCGAGTGCGGCGTGCATATCACCGACGCCGTCCGGGGCGTGGACGCGAAGGGATCCTTCCTCCTGGACAGCGTCACGGCGCTGCTCACCAACGAGATGTTCCGGGACGGGGAGTTCGACCCCCACGCCGCGGAGCGGGTGGCGGAGGAGCTCTGTGAACTGGCGGACAGCGTGGGCAGCATCGTCTTTGTCAGCGACTTTATCTTCGCGGACACCGGGATGTACGACGAGTTCACCGAGATCTACCGGGCGGGACTGGCCCGGTGCGACGCGGCGCTGGCCCGGTGCTGCGACACGGTGGTGGAGATCAACCTGGCCACGCCCATCCTCTACAAGGGGGTGATGCCGCTGTGACGCCGTTTTTCATGGCCTGGGGTATGTTCTGCGCCATCCCCTGCCCGGTGAAGAAATGGGACAGCGACGGCTATCCCGGGATGCTGCTCTGCCTGCCGCTGATCGGGCTGATGATCGGCGGGATCTGGGCCGGGGCCGCCTGGGGATTGGGGACGATGCGAAAAATGAAACTCTTCTCCGCCGCCCTGCTGGCGGTGCTGCCCTCCCTGCTCTCGGGCTTTATCCATCTGGACGGCTATATGGACTGCAGCGACGCCGTCCTCTCCCGGCGGGATCTGGAGACAAGGCGGAAGATCCTCAAGGACTCCCATGTGGGTTCCTTTGCGGTGATCTCCTTCGCCCTCTGGCTCCTCTTCTCCTTCGCCCTCTTCGCGGGCATGGACTGGACGGGGAAGGAGCTGTGCCTGCTGCTGATCCCCGCCTGCGTCCGCTCCTGCTCGGCGGCGGCGGTACTCTCGTTTGCGCCCATGCCCACCAGCGGCTACGCCAGAATGCCCGAGAGCGTCAAGCCCTTCCACAAGTGGATCGCGGTGGGGGAGATGCTGCTGCTGGCGGCGGCGGGCGTATGGATGCAGGGCGTGAGCGGGTGGAGCGTGGCTGCCTCGGCGCTGGGCGCGTGGGCCACGATCTTTTATCTGCGCCGCGATCTGCAGGGAATGAGCGGAGATATTTCCGGCAGTGCCATCACCGTGGGCGAGCTCTGCGGCGTGCTGGCGCTGGCGGTGCTGTGAGACAAGGAGGATAATCTATGGATCTGGTCATCGGCGGCGCCTATCAGGGCAAGCTGGACTACGCCAAACGCGCCCTCGCGGTCACGGACGGGGAGGTCTGCGATTGCGCCGCGGAGGAGGCGGACTTCTCCCGGCGCTGCCTCTACCATTTTGAACAGTATGTGTACCGCTGCGTCTGCCGGGGCGAGACGCCCCAACTCCCCACCCGGGAGGACGCGGTGGTCATCGCCGACGATATTTTCTGCGGCGTGGTGCCCATCGACGAGACGGTGCGCGCTTGGCGGGAACAGTGCGGCCGCACCCTTACCCAGGTGGCCTCCCGTTCCCGGACGGTGACGCGGCTCTTCTGCGGGCTGGACAAGAGGATCAAGGGATGAATACGATCTGCCTGATCCGCCATGGCGCCACCTCCGCCAACGAGCAGTTTCTCTACTGCGGCGTGACCGACCTTCCGCTGTCGGAGGCGGGGGCGGCGGCGCTGAAGGAGAAGCGGGAGCGGGGCGGCTACCCGGACATCAGCGGCTTCCGCGTTGTCACCAGCGGACTGCGCCGCACGGAGGAGACGCTGCGCCTGCTCTTCGGGGAGGTGCCCCACGAGACGGAGCCGCGCCTCCGGGAGATCAGCTTCGGCATCTACGAGATGAAGTCCTACTACCAGTTGGAGAAGGACGGGACATTCCTGCGGTGGCTGGAGCAGAGCGATACGACGGCCCCCGAGGGGGGAGAGAGCGGGCAGGAGATGCGCGCACGGGTGCTGGAGGGGTTTTGCGCCCTGGCGGAGCGGGGGGAGGACACCCTGGCGGTGTGCCACGGCGGCCCCATTGCCGCCATCATGCAGCAGCTCTTCCCCGAAGAGGGGAAAAGCCGCTACGAGTGGCAGCCCACCGGCGGGGAGGGGTACGAACTGCGGATGGACGGGGGGAAGGCCCTGTCCTACCGGAAGATCCCCGAAACGCCGGCGTGATCCCCGGACAATAAGAAAAAAAGGCCGCCGCCCCACTCGGGGCGGCGGCTGTGTATGTTCCCGGGAGGATCACTCTTCCTCCACGATGGGGGAGTCGCTGTTTTTGCGGACGCTCTCCACGCCGCCCAGACAGCCATCTTTGCGGGTGTAGCCCTCGCTGGCGAGGATGATCTCTCCGTTGCGGGCCTTCAGCCGGAAACGGAACTCCCCGGCCTTGTCGTTGTAGATCTCAAACTTGGGGCATTTGACGCCCTCAAAACCCTCCACGGTCTGATCCTCCAGCCCGGCCACGGGAGCGTTGCGCTTCACACTGTCGATACCGTTGAGGCAGGAGGCCTTGGTGGTATAGACCTCACTGACGCCGATGACCTGTCCGTTGCCGGCGATCACATTGAAAGTGAAGCCGGTTTTGACGGTTTTAACAAGATATTTGCCCATATCGCGGTCCCCCTTAACATTATATGGGGATATTATACCATATGGGGAGAAAAAGTAAAGGGCGGGACGAAGGGAGAAAAAACTTTTCCCCGCTGAAGGACGGAAAAAGGGAATTCTACAAAGTGTCGAACCGGCTGGGAACACAATCGACACATTTCAGACTTGCATATTGCCTTCATTTGGCTTATTATTTACCATGTGAGCAATGGCGCGATTTCCCTGCATTTTTTCGTGCGGATTGTTGCGGTGCACATCCTGCGCGTGTGATGAAAAGGAGGAAACAACCATGGCGATTCCCTTTGACGAGAGAGAACTGCAAGTAGTGGGCGAGGAGCCCTCGTTCTTCGGCCCCCCCAACCCGGTCTACAACTTCCCCGTGTCCCGCGCCGAGAGTCTGGTGTCCCTGTACCGGGATCACAATCCCATCTGGGTCCCTCTGGGAACCGAGAGCAACATGCTCTGCCCCGCCATCAACCTCGACAATGTGGCCCGTGCCTTCGTGTTTGAGAGCGAGCCCTTCGACAACGCCGGCAAGGGCGGCGGCCCCGACATCTTCGGGGTGGAGTGGGTCTATGTGCCCACCGCCGGCGGCTCCATGGTCAAGCCCGGCAACCCCATTCTGGAGGATGCCAACGACTGGAAAAAAGTCCTCAAGTTCCCCGATGTGGACTCCTGGGACTGGGAGGGCAGCGCCAAAAAGAACGCGGCTCTGCTGGCCAACGACAAGGCCAACACCACCATGCTGCTCAACGGCTGCTGGTTCGAGCGCATGATCTCCTGGTTCGACTTTGAAGGCGCCGCCATGGCGCTGGTGGACGAGGAGCAGATCCCCGCCGTCAAGGAAATGATCCACGCCACCACGGATCTGTTCATGAAGATCGTGGACAAGTGCGCGGAGTATTACAGCCCCCTCCACGGCGTGTGCATCCACGACGACTGGGGCTCTCAGGGCGCGCCGTTCTTCTCCGACAAGGCGGCCCGGGATATCTTCCTGCCCGAGATGAAGCGCTTTGTGGAGCATGTCCACGCCAAGGGTATGTGGTGCGAGCTGCACTCCTGCGGCCACATTGAGGATCGGGCCGACATCTTTGTGGAGGCCGGCTTCGACTGCTGGACCCCCATGGCCATGAACGACACCGTCGCTCTCTACGACAAGTACGGCGACAGAATCTGCATCGGCGTGGTGAACCCCTTCACCTACGACGCCGCCACCGCCACCGAGGAGGAGCAGCGCGAGTGCGCGCGCAAGTTCGTGGAGCGCTTCTGCAAGAAGGGCACCATGGTGTCCCTGTCTATGTACGGGGGCCCCAACTCCCGGGTGTTCCTGGAGGAGCTTTACAAGCAGTCCCGCATTGCCTACAGTGAGTGATCAGCGAGAGCTGAAACTTAAATATTTTACTTAAGGAGAGAAAACAATGCCTATTCCCTTCGACGAGAAAGAACTCGAAGTCGTTGCCGAGATCCCCGGCCTCGGCGGCGCTGTCACCCCCGTTTACAACACCCCCGTCACCCCCAGAGAGGCCTACAAGAGCATGTTCCTGAAGCATGAGCCCGTGTGGCTGCCCCTGGGCGGCGAGACCCGTCTGTTCTGCCCCGAGATGTGGCCCGACAACGTGGCCCGTGGCTTCGTGATCCAGGGCACCCCTGTTGATCCTGCCACCTACGGCGGCAAGGATATGTTCGGCATCGACTGGGTGTTCGTTCCCCAGGTCAACGGCTCCATGGTCAAGCCCGGCAGCCCCACCCTCGACGATGTGAACGACTGGAAGGAAGTCATCAAGTTCCCCGACATCGACTCCTGGGATTGGGAAGGCAGCCATGAGGTCGCCAAGCCCTACCTGAACAGCGACTGCTGCAACGTGATCTGGTTCCTGAACGGCTGCTGGTTCGAGCGTCTGATCTCCTTCATGGACTTCGAGGGCGCCGCCATGGCCGTCATCGACGAGGATCAGGTGGACGCCGTCAAGGAGCTGGTGCACGCCACCACCGACCTGTACCTCCGCCTCATCGACAAGTGCGCCGAGCACTATCCCGAGCTCGACAGCGTCTGCGTGCATGACGACTGGGGCTCCCAGGGCGCGCCCTTCTTCTCCGAGGCTGTTGCCCGCGAGATCTTCCTGCCCGAGATGAAGCGCTTCGTCGACCATGTCCACTCCAAGGGCTGGATCTGCGACCTGCACTCCTGCGGCCACATCGAGGATCGGGCCAACATCTTTGTGGAGGCCGGCTTCGACAGCTGGACTCCCATGCCCATGAACGACACCGTCGCTCTGTTCGACAAGTACGGCGACAAGATCGCCATCGGCGTTGTGAACCCCTTCCACTTCGACCCCGCCACCGCCACCGAGGAAGAGCAGCGCGAGTGCGCCCGCAAGTTCGCCGAGCGCTTCTGCAAGCCCGGCTTCCGCGCCACCTGGTCCAACTACAACAACCGCGCTGAGATGACCCCCGCTTTCCGCGAGGAGCTCTACAAGCAGTCCCGCATCGCCTACAGCAAGTAATTTTCTCATCTGCAAAGAGCCCCGAAAGGGGCTCTTTGTGCTAATGCGGCGTCCATGCCGCGAAAAGAATGAAAGAATAGGAGATGACAACTATGGCTAACGTCCCGTTTTCTCCCGATGAACTGGTAGCCGACGGCTTCCATGTCGGAACTACTTCCATGTCCTTCGGCGGTCCCGCTCCCAAGCTCAAGACCCCCATCACTCCCCGCGAGAACATCAACCATATGCTCGCCCGCGACGGCGAACAGATGTGGATCCCCGGCTTCACCGACTTCATGGGCCTCGAGTCCCGCGTGAACAAGGATCACATCGCCCGCGCCGAGGTCATCGACTGCGGCGCTCCTCTGGCTCTGGAGGAGAAGGGCGGCCCCGATATGTTCGGCATCGAGTGGGTGTTCGTCCCTCTGGTGGGCGGCTCCATGGTCAAGCCCGGCAAGCCCGCGCTGGAAGATGTGAACGACTGGCCCAACGTCATCCAGTTCCCGGATGTGGAGGCCATGGACTGGGCGGCCTGCAAGGAGCTGAACGCGCCCCTGAACGCCACTGAGCGCGCCTTCCATGTGACCTTCCAGAACGGCTTCTTTGAGCGCCTCATCTCCTTCATGGACTTCGAGGGCGCCGCTATGGCCATCATTGACGAGGATCAGAAGGACGCCATCCACGCTCTGTTCTCCAAGCTCTGCGACCTGTACGAGGCTATGATCACCAAGTACATGGAGTGCGTCAACATCGACGGCGTGTGCATGCACGACGACTGGGGCTCCCAGCGTGCTCCCTTCTTCTCCGTGGCCACCTGCCGGGAGATGGTGATGCCCTACATCAAGCGCATGGCGGACTTCTGCCACTCCAAGGGGCTGTGGTTCGAGCAGCACTCCTGCGGCAAGAACGAGCCTCTGGCCGAGTGCATGGTCGAGGCCGGCGTGGACATCTGGTTCCCCCAGGCCATGAACGACGTGGATATGCTCATTGATAAGTACGGCGACAAGATGGTCTTCTCCGTGGCGCCCCCCGTGGTGACGGAAGAGACCAGCGACGAGGAAGTGGACAAGCTGGCCCGCGAGTTCGTCGCCAAGTATGCCAACAAGCAGAAGCCCATCGTTCTGTTTGCGTTCCGTGCCGATCCCCGCTTCACCAACGCGGTCTATCGCTACAGCCGTGAGGCTTTCAACGAGCAGTAAGCTCTTTTCTCTCAGGAAAAACACGAAGGCTTCGGCCTTCGTGTTTTTCTTTAGCCCTCCAGCTTTTCCCGCAGCTCTCCCCAAAGCTCCAGCAGCCGGAAGCGGAAGACATAGCTCTCCCCGTCCTCTGCAAGGAGCCGGGCGTCCTCCTCGGAGAGGATGGCCGCCCCGGCGAGACTTTCCTGGGCGGACTGGGCGCACAGGGGCGGGTAGACCACGCACCACCAGTTGTGCCCCAGCCCCTGTCCCAGCGTGACGCGCAGGGAGAAATACTGCCCGGCGGGGAGGGAAAAAGTCCCGTAGCGGCGTGTGGGATAGTATTCCCGGGAGAGCTGCACGGCGGCCTGAGTCCCGGCGGCCTTTTCAGCCGCCAGGCTGATGGCGGGGGTGAGACGGCGGATGACCGTTTCCGCCTCCTCCCGGCTCTTCACACCCTCCAGCTCCGGGGTCAGCAGGGCGAGCACCGCGTCCCGGGCGCAGAGCTTTTTGGCCTGATCCTCCTCGCTGTCCGACTCCGCCAGCACATGCAGGCGGATGAGCTTTCCCGAGAGGGCCTCCTGCCGGGACTGGGCCCAGGTGGCCAGAAGCAGCAGGGAGGAGAGGGAGAGGAGCGTGCAGTTTGCCAATAAGCGTTTGGAATTCATGAAAAAATAACCGCCTTTACCATGTTTTGTACATAGTATCGGCGGTTATTTCACATTCTAAACGGGGTCGCTCTCAAAAAAGCGGGATGGTGCCATCGCCGCCCTCGGCCACCACGGGGGTGGGTTCCGGCGTGGGCTCGGGGACAGGCGTGGACTCGGGCAGGGGCGTTGCGTCGGGGGTCGTGGGCAGTTGCTCGTTCCCCGGCGGGGGCAGGGGATCGGTGGAGGGCGTGGGCACCGGGGTCTCCTCGGGGAGATCGGTGAGGATCTCGCAGTTGGGGAGATATTTCCGCAGGTAGTCCACCATCTCCCGCGTCACCATGGGGTTCTCCCGGAGATCCAGCCACTGGAGCTGGGTGCAGAGGGCCAGATGGGAGATATAGGTGAGCTGGTTGCGGCTCAGATCCAGCCAGCGCAGGGAGGTGCAGCCGGAGAGGGCGGTGATGTCGCTGATATAGTTGTCGCTGAGATCCAACCACTCCAGCTCGCTGAGAGGGAAGAGCCCCACGGGCGTGGTGATGCGGTTTTTCTCCAGATTGAGGGTGCGCAGATGCACGCTGTTGCGCAGCGGGCGGAGGGAGACGATGCGGTTGTCGGAGAAATCCGCATTCTCCAGCTTCTCACACTTCTCCAGCCCGTTGAGGGTGCTGAGGTCGGACTGGGGCAGCAGCAGCTCCGTGACATTGCTCATGAAGCTGTGCTCGCCCAGCTTGATGCGGGAGAACACCTCGTCGTGGAGGATCTCGCACCCGCCCAGAGCGGCTTTCAGCTGTTCCAGGGCCTCGGCGGTGATGTCCCCGTTGCCCCGGATGTCCAGCCACTGGAGCTGGCGCATACCCATGAGAACATGGAGGGCGCTGTCCTGGAGGGTGGTGTTGGAGAGATCGAGCTGCCGCAGCTGGCTCAACTCGGGCAGCACGCCCAGCCCGGAGAGGGGGTTCCCGGCCAGATTGAGCACCTCCAGCTTTTTGCACTCGGCGAGCTTGCTGATGTCGGAGATGCCCCGGCCGCTGAGATCGAGACTGGTGTCCTCCACGGTGAAGGTCAGCCCGCCCAGCGAGAGGGTGCGCACGGCGTCCACGGCCCCGTCGTCAAAGATGCTGCACCCGACGAGGGCGGCGCGCAGCGCCTGCAGATCGCCCGCGCCCACGTTCACCCCCTTGAGCGAGAGGGTCTTGAGAGAGGAGAGGGCGGTGAGGGAGGAGAGGTCCGTCACCGGGTTCCGGTCCAGATAGAGGGTGCGCAGCCCGGTCAGGGAGGAGATGGGGGTGATGTCGTAGATGTCGTTGTCCGAGAGGTAGAGGGTGGTCAGTTCCGGCAGGGAGCGGAGGAAGCCCACATCCCGCAGCGAACATTTGGTCAGCGAGAGGGTGCGCAGATTGCTCAGCGAGGCGATCTGGGAGAGCTCGGCGTCGGAGAGGGTCACGCCGTTGAGGTAGAAGGTATCCGTGTCCGCCGTGGTGGAGCGGCCGCCGATGACGATGGTGCCCTCGGGCAGGGGCTGGGTCGTGGCGGTCGCCTCCGGGGTGGGGGCGGCTTCCTCCCGGGAGGAGGCGGTGGAGCGCAGGAGTATGAGCAGCACGGCGATGAGCACCAGCGTCAGGGCGCCGGCCGCGATGTAGAGGATCCGTTCCGTTTTGGCAGTCAGTTTCAGTTTCATGGACTCTCCTTTCTTCGGAGCGAAGGAAGACTCGGATGCGTTTATTATACCCCGGCGCCGGGGTAAAGTCAATTTATTGCGGGGCAAAGACCGGCGAGGTATCTTTCGGGGAAGGCACAGGGTTGATTTTCCCGCCTGCCTGGTGTATTATGGTAAACCATACAGAACCCCCATTACTGCCCGTCTCCCGGGAGGACGCCTTCGGGGATGGACGGGGAAAGGCTGGAATTTGCCATGGAGAACATGGATATGGAAAAGATCATGGAGGACATCCGCGCCTCCCTCCCCGATAGCGAGGAGGGTTGGGCGAGGATCCGCTTTGAGGATATCCCCGTGGACGCGGCGGCCTCCGCCGAGGAGAGCGGCACGGGCCACTTCGATCAGGAGGAGTTTGATAAAAACGCCATCCGTGCCGGGGAGACCTGGCCGGTGCCCTATTACCGGGACATCCCCGGGGGGAAGGTCAAGGTGTTTTTCAAGCGCGTGGTGCGCAAGCTCATCCGCTTTTGCGTAGATCCCATCACCCAGGATGTGACGGCTTTCCAGCAGGCGGTGAGCCGCTGCCTGACCTCCCTGCGCCGCTACATCTCCGAGCAGTTCGCCGCACAGCGGCGGCAGGAGACGGAGCTGGATCAGCTGCGGCGGCAGGTGGAGGAACTCACGGAGCGGGTGCGGGAGCTGGAGGAGAGATGAGAATTGTCCAGCTGATGCCCACCATCGTCCCCGGGGACGCGGTGAGCAACGACGCGCTGGCGCTGTGCCGTCTGCTGCGGCGCTGGGACGCCAACAGCCGCATCTACGCTGAGCGGAGCCTGCCGGGCCTCCCGGAGGGGATGGTGAAAGACGCCCGGCAGCTCCCCTCGCTGGGGGAGGAGGACGTGCTGATCTACCACATGTCCATCGGCTCCCCCGTTTCGCTGCGCATCGACGAGCTGCGCTGCCGCAAGGTGATGGTCTACCACAACATCACGCCGCCCCGGTATTTCGCTCCCTACAGCGCCGAGTACACCCGGGCCTGCCGGGAGGGTTACGCGGAGCTGGAGCGGATGCGGGAGTGGTTCGACTACGCCATCGCCGACTCGGATTTCAACCGGCAGGGACTGCGGCAGGCGGGCTATACCTGCCCCATCGACGTGTGCCCGGTGCTGGTGCCGCTGGAGGACTACGCCGCCCCCGCCGACGAGCGCACGCTGAAAAAGTACGGCGACGGGCGAACGAACATCCTCTTTGTGGGCCGGGTGGCTCCCAACAAGAAGCAGGAGGATGTGATCCGGGCCTTTGCCTGCTACCAGCGGCGCTACGACCCCACCGCCCGGCTGATCCTGGCCGGGTCGGACGGCATCGGGGCCTATAAGAAGCGCCTCTGGGACTATACCCGGGCTTTGGGCGTGAAAAATGTGAAATTCACCGGGCATATCTCTTTTTCTCAGCTCCTTGCCCTCTACCGGACGGCCCACGCGCTGCTGTGTATGAGCGAGCACGAGGGCTTCTGCGTGCCGCTGCTGGAGAGCATGGTGTTCTCCCTGCCCGTGGTGGCCCGAAATGCCGCCGCCGTGGGGGAGACGCTGGGGGACGCGGGCATACTGCTGGAGGACGGCGACCCGGAGAAGGCCGCCGCGGCGCTGCACCGGGCGGTGCGGGACGAAGCCCTCCGGCGGGAGCTGCGGGAAAAGGAGAAGAGGCGACTGGGCGAGCTGTCCGGGGAAGCGGCCGAGGGGCGCTTTTGCGGGCTGTTTGCCGCCTTTCTGGCCGCGCCGCGCCCGGAGAGAAAGCGGAGGGTGGTGCAGATGCTGCCCCGGCTGAGCCGGGGGGACGCGGTGAGCGGCGATGCGCTGGCGCTGCGGCAGGTGCTGCGCACCTTCCCTGTGCGGGAGGATGTGTGGTGCTACGAGTGCCCCGATCCCCTGCTGCGCGCCGCGGTGCGGTGCAGCGAGACTCCGCCGGAGCTTCGGAAAGAGGATGTGGCGGTGTTCCATTTCGCCATGGGTGAGAAGATGGCGGAGTGTTTCGCCGCGCTGCGGTGCAAAAAGGTGCTGATCTACCACTCGGTGACCCCGCCGGAGTTCCCGGCCCCCTACAGCGCTCCCATGGCCGCCGCCTGCCGGAAAGGGCGGGCCATGGCGGCGGGACTGGCGGCGAAGGCGGACCGGGTCTTTGCCGTGTCCGAATACGACAGGCGGGAGCTGCTTGCCATGGGGGTCGGGCAGGTGGAGGTGCTGCCGCTGCTGCTGCCCCTGGAGGAGTATGACGCGCCCCCCCGGGAGAGCACCCTCCGCCGCTACGGCGACGGGCGGACGAACATCCTCTTCGTGGGCCGGGTGGCTCCCAACAAGAAATTCGAGGACGCGGTGCGCGCCTTCGCGTGTTACCGGGAACGATTTGATCCCACCGCCCGTCTCATTTTGGCGGGAGCGGACGATGCGCTGCCCGCTTACACCAACCGCCTCCGGGCCTATATCGCCCGGCTCGGCGGGGAGGGCATCGAGCTCACGGGCAAGGTGGCCTTTGAGGAGCTGCTGGCCCTGTACCGGACGGCCCATGTGTTTTTATGTATGAGCGAGCACGAGGGCTTTTGCGTGCCGCTGGCGGAGGCCATGTATTTCGATGTGCCCATCGTGGCCCGGGCCGCGGCGGCGGTGCCGGATACGCTGGGCGGCAGCGGCGTGCTGCTGCCGGACGGCGACGCGGAGCGGGCGGCGGAGGCCATGGACCGGCTGCGCCGGGACGGGGCGTACCGGGAAGAGGTGCTCCGCGGACAGCGGCTGCGGCTGCGGGACTTTGCCTGGGACAGGATCTTCGGGCAGGACAGGGCCCTCTTCGCGGAGGTGCTGGAGGGAGAGAGATGAAAGAGAAGATCGCCTTTGTGGTGCAGCGCTACGGGGAGGAGGTCATCGGCGGCAGCGAGTCCGAGTGCAGGATGTACGCCGAGCGGCTGACCCCATACTACGATGTGGAAGTGATCACCACCTGCGCCATCGACCATCTCACCTGGCGGAACGACCACGCCCCGGGGGTGAGCACGCTCCACGGCGTCACCGTGCGCCGTTTCCCCGTGTCACGGGAGCGGGATCTGGGCCGGTTCTTCCAGCTCTCCCAGCAGCTCACCGCCAAGGGCAGCGGCAGGACGGAGGAGGAGATCGAGGAGTGGCTGCGGGTGCAGGGACCCGTGGCCGACGGCGCCATCGACTACCTCTGCGAGCACGCCGGGGAGTACAAGGTGGTGCTGTTCATGACCTACCTCTTCTATCTGACGGCGGTGGGTCTGCCCAGGTTCCCCGGAAGATCCATCCTGATCCCCACGGCCCACGACGAGTGGAGTATGTATTTCGCCTGCTACCGGGAGATCTTCGAATACGCCCGGGGCTTTGTGTACAACAGCGAGGCTGAACACCGATTTGTGGACAGCCTCTTTCTGGAGACCGCCGGGAAACCGTCCATCACCATCGGCGCGGGGGTGGAGTACCCCGCCGGGCTGCTGCCGGACATCCGCGAGCGTTTCGGCATTACCCGGCCTTATGTGCTCTACTGCGGCCGGGTGGAGGGCGCCAAAGGCTGCGACAGGCTCATCGATTACTTTGCCGCCTACAAGCGCCGCTTCGGCGGCGAGCTGATGCTGGTGCTCACCGGCAAGGTGGATATGCCCCTGCCCCAGCGGGAGGATCTGCTGGCGCTGGGCTTCGTGAGCGAGGAGGAGAAGTACGCCCTGATGGCCTCCTCCGTGGCCTTTGCTCTGGCCTCCCGGTTCGAGAGCCTCTCCATCGTGGTGCTGGAGAGCCTGATGATGGGGCGGCCGGTGTTGGTGAACGGGGAGTGCGAGGTGCTGCGGGACCACGCGGTGATCTCCAAAGCGGGGCTGTGGTTCCGGGACGCGGACGAGTTCTGCGGCGCCCTCCGCTACCTGCTGACCCACCCTGCGGAGTACGCGCAGATGTGTGAAAACGGGCGGCGCTACGTGGCGGAGCGCTACAACTGGAGCGCCATCCTTGCCCGGCTCCGGGGGCTGATCGAGCTGGTGAGCGCGGAGGATTGAAAGGGGGAGACCCATTGGACGGTTTTATCAGCGAAAAGACCGAGGTGCGCGAGCGGCTCTCTGGCCATGAACTCAGCGTGTCGCTGCCCGACGCGGCGGCGTGGGAGGAGAAGAGGGCCGCGTTCCGCACGGAGCGGAAGGAAAGCGGCACCCCTGTCACCGTGGGCGCGGAGGTGCCCGTGGAGCCATACGGGGAGGAGCTGGGCGCGGCGCGGAAATTCCTCCGCCGCTGTCTCCGGCGCTGCCTGCGGTGGTACGCCGAGCCGCTGATCGCTCGGCAGAACGCGGTGAACCGGGCGCTGCTGGCACGCATCGAGGAGCTGGAAGAGGAAGTACGGCGGATGAAGGAGACGGAGAGAGAATGATCTGTCAGCTCACGGAAAACCTTCTGCCCGGAGACGCCATCTCCGACCATGTCCGCGCCCTGGACGGCGCCATGCGGGAGCTGGGCTACGACACCGCCCTCTGCGTGGGGCAGGGGGGCGGCACGGTACATGTGCGCGATTTGCCCGGAGCGCTGGGGGAGGAGGATCTGCTGCTGTACGAGTACAGCATCGGCTCCCCGCTGAACGAATGGTTCGCCGCGCAGCACTGCAAAAAGGCCATCGTCTATCAGAACATCACCCCCCCGGAGTTTTTCGAACCCTACGACGTCCGCCTGGCGGACGCGGCCCGCTGGGGCCGCCAGCAGCTGCGGGAGATATTGCCCACGCTCTCCTTCGCCCTGGCCAGCTCGGAGTACAGCGCCGGGGAGCTGCGGGGCATGGGCTGCGGGGATGTGAGCGTGCTGCCCATCCTGCTCGACGGGCGGCGCTACGAAGAAGCGCCGGATGAAAACCTTTTGCAGAAGCTCTCCGACGGGAAAAAGAATATCCTCTTCGTGGGACGCAAAGCGCCCAATAAACGCATCGAGGATGTGCTTCTGGCGGCGGATTACTATGCCGCGGCCACCCACACCCCCTGCCGGGTGGTGATGGCGGGGGATGAGAGCATGACGCGCTACTGCCGCGCGCTCCGCGAGCTCGCCGCGAAGCTCTCCGTGGAGCTGCTGTGGCTGGGGCGGGTGCCCATGGCGCAGCTGATCGCGGCCTACCGGGGCAGCCACCTCTTTTTGTGCATGAGCGAGCATGAGGGCTTTTGCGTACCGCTGCTGGAGAGTATGCTCTTTGACCTGCCCGTGCTGGCCTTTGACGCCGCGGCGGTGCCCGAGACGCTGGGCGGGAGCGGCGTGGTGTTCCGGAGCAAGTCCCTCCCGGAGCTGGCGCGGGTCATGGACGCGCTGCTCTTTGACGAGGCGCTGCGGCAGGAGGTCGTCGCCTCGCAGCGGCGGCGGCTGGAGAATTTCAAGGCGGATAAGATCCGTGATACTCTGGGAAGAATCCTGAAAGACCACGGCTTTTTCCCCGAGCTTGAGAAGGGAGCGGTGAGAGGATGAAAAGAGCGCTGATCCTGGGCGGGGGCGGCTTTGTGGGCCGCTATCTCGCCGCCCGGCTCCGTCGGGAGGGCTGGCATGTGACCGTTACCGGCTCCCGCGCCGCCCCCGAGGGGGTGGACTGTGACGAAAGCGCCGTGCTGGACATTCTGGACGGAGAGGCCGTGGCGGCGCTGCTGGAAAGGTGCGCGCCGGACGCGCTGTTCCATCTGGCGGCCCAGTCCTCGGCAGCCCTCTCCTGGAAGGAGCCGGCCCTGACCGTGGATGTAAACATCAAGGGCACGGTGCATCTTCTGGAGGCCGCTAGGAAGATGGCGAAGCCGCCCCGCATCCTGCTTGTCGGCTCCAGCGAGGAGTACGGCAGCGTGACGGAGGCGGAGTGCCCCATCCGGGAGGAGCAGACTCCCCGGCCGGGCAACATCTACGCGGCCAGCAAGGTCTGCCAGGAGATGATCGGCTCCCTCTACGCCCGGGCCTACGGGCTGGATGTGCTCTGCACCCGCTCGTTCAACCACATCGGGCCGGGACAGGCGGCGGACTTCGTGATCTCGGACTTCTGCCGCCAGACGGCGCTGCTGGAAAAAGGCGAAGGCGAGGCCGTGATCCGGGTGGGCAATCTCAGCGCGAGACGGGATTTCACCGATGTGCGGGACGTGGTACGCGCCTATGTGCTGCTGATGGAAAAGGGCGAGACGGGGGCGGTGTACAATGTGGGCCGCGGTGAGGCCGTGGCGGTTCGGGAGATGCTGGACATGATCCTCTCCCTCTCCCCCCGGGAGATCCGGGTGGAGGTGGACGAGAGCCGCTTCCGGCCCATCGACGCGCCGCTGAATGTGGCGGACACCCGCCGGCTGCGGGAGGCCACCGGCTGGACGCCGGAGATCCCGCTCAGGGACACCGTCCGCGATACCCTGAATTTCTGGCGGAAAAACATCTGAGGAGTGGAAATATGCTGGAAAAATACAGAAAATACAAGTTCCTCTTCAAACAACTGGTGAAGCGGGACTTCACGAGAAAGTATAAGCGCACCGTGCTGGGTATGGCCTGGAGCATCATTTCTCCGCTGGCGAACCTCCTCATCATGTATCTGGTCTTCTCCCGGCTCTTCGGCAACAATGTGAACCACTACGCCATCTATCTCTTTGCCGGGCAGCTGGTGTTCTCTTATTTCACCGATGCCACCAACATGGGCATGTCCGCCCTGCTGAACAACGCCGGCATCTTTACCAAGGTGAACGTGCCCAAGTACCTTTTCCTCTTCTCCCAGAATGTGTCCTCGCTTATCAACTTCGCCCTGACCATGGTGGTGTTCTTCGTCTTCGTGGCCATCGAGGGCATCCCGTTCAGCTGGAAATTCCTGCTGCTGCTGTTCCCCACCGGGTGCATGATCCTCTTCAACACCGGCCTGGGACTGATCCTCTCGGCCCTGCAGGTCTTTTTCCGGGATATGCAGTATCTTTGGGGCATCATGACCCAGCTCATCATGTGGGTCTCCGCCATCTTCTACACGCTGGACTCCTTTACGCCCCTGTTCCGCAGGCTCCTCTACTGCAACCCCCTTTTTGTCTACATCACTTACTTCCGCCAGATCGTGCTGAACGGAGCGGTTCCCTCCCCGGCGCTTCACGGGCTCTGCGCCCTCTACGCCCTTCTGGCCTTTGCCATTGGCTGCATTATGTACAAACGGTACAATCAGGAATTTCTCTACTATGTGTGAGGGGGGAGCGACATGAACGAAGGGAAGATCTTGCTGGAAGCAAGGGATGTGGAGATCGCCTACAAGATCGGGGATTTCCGGGATATCGGGCTCAAGGAGTGGTTCACCCGCAAACTGACCCACAACTACCGCGTGGAGAAGTTCAAGGCCGTGGACGGCGTGAGCTTCACGCTGGAGCGGGGGGAACTGCTGGGCATTGTGGGCACCAACGGCGCGGGCAAGTCCACGCTGCTGAAAGCGGCCTCCGGCATCATGGAGCCCTCCGCGGGGAGCTTTGTCCGCCGGGGATCCATCTCCGCCCTGCTGGAGCTGGGCAGCGGCTTTGACGGGGAGCTGACCGTGCGGGAGAATACCTACCTCCGGGGGGCCATGCTGGGCTACACGGAAAAATTCATGGACGACACCTACGGGGACATCATCCGTTTTGCCGAGCTGGAGTCCTGTCAGGACAGGCCCTTCAAGCAGCTCTCCACGGGAATGCAGTCCCGGCTGGCCTTCTCCATCGCCTCTCTGGTGGAGCCGGAGATCCTCATCCTCGACGAGGTGCTCTCCGTGGGCGACGGGGCCTTCCGGGAGAAGAGCGCCCGGAAAATGGAGGAGATCATCCAATCGGGGGCGGCCACGGTGCTGGTGTCCCACTCCCTCGAGCAGGTGCGGCAGTTGTCCACCAAGGTGCTCTGGCTCCACCATGGCCGCCAGATCGCCCTGGGGGAGACCAACGCGGTGTGCGAGCGCTACCAGGCCTTTCTGGACGGCGACCAGTCCGCTCTGACGGTGTAAACATCACGGAAAAGAGGGACGGCAGGCTTTGCCTGCCGTCCCTCTTTTGTTATCAGGCCCACGGGGAGCCTGCTTGTGCCGCTTCGAGCTTTTATACCTCCACGGCGTGGATCAGGTTGGTGCTGCCCACCCTGCCCAGCGGCACCCCGGCGGTGATCACGGCGGTGTCGCCCGCCCGGAGCACGCCCAACTCCTTCGCCTTCTCCACGCTGCGGGCAAAGACCTCGTCGGTGCTGGCGGCGTCCCCCGCCACGGCGGGCAGGACGCCCCAGACGATGGCCAGCTGCCGGGCCACCCGCTCGTCGGGGGTCAGCGCCACAATGGGGCAGCCGGGGCGGAAACGGGCGACCATCCGGGCGGTGTGGCCGCTGCGGGTCATGGTGAGGATGGCCTCGGCGGAGAGATCCATGGCGGTGGTGCAGCAGGCGTGGGTGATGGCCTCGTTGATGCTGTCGTGGCCGAAATCGTGGAGACCCCGGAAGCGCTCCCAGGGGACAAGGGAGTTCTCCGCCGCCTCCACGGCCTCCACCATAGTCCGCAGCGCCTCGAAGGGGTAGGCACCCGAGGCGGTCTCCCCGGAGAGCATCACGCAGCTGGCTCCCTCGAAGATGGCGTTGGCCACATCGGAGACCTCCGCCCGGGTGGGGCGGGGGTTGCGGATCATGGAGTCCAGCATCTGGGTGGCGATGACCACCACCTTGCCCCGGCGCACAGCCCCGGCCACCATCCTCTTCTGGTGTACGGGCACCTCCGCAGCGGGGATCTCCACGCCCAGATCGCCCCGGGCCACCATGACAGCGTCGGCGGAGTCCAGAATTTCATCCAGGTGCTCGATGCCCTCCCGGTTCTCGATCTTGGCCATCAGGCGGATGCCCTCGCCCCCGTGGCGGCGGAGCACCGCACGGATCTCCTCCAGATCCGCGGCGCTGCGGATGAAGGAGGCGGCCACCCAGTCGAAGCCATGCTCCGCGGCGAAGGCCAGATCCCGCTCGTCCTGTTCGGTGACGGCGGGCAGGGAGATATGCCCGTCGGGGATGTTGATGCTCTTGTGGTTGGAGAGCACGCCGCCGGTGATGACCCGGCAGTGCACCTCCGGGCCCTGGCAGCGCTCCACACGCAGCTCGATGAGCCCGTCGTCCAGCAGGATGCGCCCTCCCGCGTCCAGCTCTTCGGCCAAATGGGGGTAGGTGACGGAGGCGCGCTCCGCGGTGCCGAGACAGTCCTCCCCGGTGAGAGTGAACTCCGCCCCCTCCGTGAGGGTGACTTTGCCGTTTTCAAAGTTTCTCACCCGGATCTCCGGCCCCTTGGTGTCCAGTATGGCCGCCACGGGGATGCCCAGCTCCGCCCTCGCCCGGTTGAGCCGCTCCAGCGTGGCCAGCTGGCTCTCATGGGTGCCGTGGGAGAAGTTGAAGCGGGCGCCGTTCATGCCGGAGAGGATGAGATTTTTCATGGCCTCCTCGCTGTCCACCGCCGGGCCCAGCGTGCAGATGATCTTGGTTCTGCGCATGGTTTTCTGCCTCCTGCTTTCTCAGCTTTTTTTCTGCATGATACCATATTTTGGGCCTTTTGCATAGGGGATTTTGCCGGATGGAGGCCCTGATTTGACATTCCGGAGCAAGTGTGATATATCTAAACCGAATGAAGTTTACGCGGGAAAACTCCCTTTCCCGCTCTTTTCCGAAAGGAGATCATTATGAGAAGATTTTCCCTGCTGGCCATCCTCTTTCTGGCATTGTGCGCTGCGTGCATCCTGCTGATGCGCAGCTGCGGCGGCGACCGCCGGGAGGAGCCTCAGGCCACGCTGCCCCCCGCCAACGACATTCTGAACGCCACCGTGCCCGAATCCACCCCTGCCCCGACCCCCGAGCCCACGCCGGAACCCACTCCCTCCTATGAGGGCAGCGTGTGGACCACCAGCGATGTGAACCTCCGCCGCGCTCCCGGCACCGACGGAGAGATCATCACCGCCGTGGACAAGGATGTGGAGCTGCACCGGGTGGGTCTGGCCGAGAACGGCTGGAGCAAGATCCTCTACGAGCTCAACGGGGAGGAAGTCACCTGCTATGTGAACAGCGACTACCTGACCACCGTCAGCCCCGGTGCCCTGACGCCCAACGCCACTCCCGGGACAGAGCCCGGAGGCACTGCCCCCGCCGCTTCCGGTTTCTCCGTGACCAGCTGCGACGATACCGTGTGGACCACCGACGGCATGAACCTCCGCCGTGGCCCCGGCACCGACTACGATGTGGCCGTCACCGTGGAGAAGAACACCCAGCTCCGGCGCACCGGCGTCACCGACAACGGCTGGAGCCGCGTGCTCTATGAGAGCGTGGGCTACTTTGTAAGCAGCGACTATCTGACCACCGTGAAGCCCGAGGAGCTTGGCGGGGACGAGGGCGAGGCCGAGGGGGAGAACGGGGACAGCGCCGCCGCGTCTGCCGCCAGCTTTGAGACCTCCGGGGAGTTCGCCTCCGACACGGGCGTGCCGCTGAATTTGATCGTACGCTGGAATGTGGCCGACCGGGACGACGGGAGCAAGACCCTTACCCTGAGCGCCGCCCTCTCCTCCTGCTCTCTGCAATCCGCCTCTTTCGCCGACAACCTCTGCTTCAAGGTGGGCAACGATACCTTCAACCTGACCACCCCGGACATCCATGTGGACTCCGCCTCCCTGACGGAGACCCCCCTGGGCACCTGCACCGCCGTGGTCTCCCAGTTCAACGTGCCCGTGTCGGTCACCTGGCACTTCAACGGCTCCTACAGCGGAGAGCAGCTCGGGGACATCACCGCCTCCTCCACGCTGAAGCTGGGCTGAACGGGCAGACATCCATCACGCCGGAAAAAACCGCCCCCGGTCATCAAACCGGGGGCGTTCCTTTATGCTTTCCAGGCCCTGACCTGTTCTCTGATCCAGTCGCACCACTGATCCATGCCCTCGCCGGTGCGGGCGGAGATGGGGATGATCCTGATGTTGGGGTTGAGCTTTCTGACGCGCTCGGCGCACTTTTCGATGCTGAAATCGAAATAGGGCAGCACGTCGATCTTGCTGATGAGCAGCACATCCACGGTGGTGAAGATATAGGGGTACTTCAGCGGCTTATCGTCCCCCTCGGGCACGGAGAGGATCATGGCGTTTTTGGCCGCGCCGGTGTCGAACTCCGCCGGGCAGATCAGGTTGCCGATGTTCTCGAGAATGACCAGATCCATGCCCTCGGCGCCCAGAGCCTCGATGCCCTGCCGGGTCATATCCGCGTCCAGATGGCACATACCGCCGGTGTGGAGCTGGATGGCCTTAGCTCCCGCCGCTTCCACTGTGGCTGCGTCCACATCCGAGTCGATGTCCGCCTCCATGACGGCGATCTTCATCTCGTCCCGGAGCCGCTCCAGGGTGGCGCAGAGGGAGGTGGTCTTGCCGCTGCCGGGGGAGGACATGATGTTCAGCAGGAAAATGCCCTTCTTCTTCAGCTCGCCGCGCAGCTCGGCAGCCTGCCGGTCGTTGTCGTCGTAAACGCTCTCCTTGATATCAATGACTCTGTAAGCCATGTCTGTCTCCTCTCTGTTCCGCTGTTCGCGGAAATTCGTTCCGGGGGTTATTATACGCCCGGCCGCCCCGTTTTTCAACGGGCGATCCCTTTTTTCTACCATATCATGTTTTCCCGGCGGGGGCAAGCCCCGCCGGGGGACGAAACGGGGGACAGCACGGCACATTTCTCCCTTTGCGGGGCCTTTCCCCGTTGCAAAGGGGAGAGGGCTATGCTATACTGTGCCCAAAAGCAGGAATGATTGTTTTTTCAGGAGGAATCGTATGTCTGCATCCTTTGTCATCATGGCTGCCGGGCTGGGCTCCCGTTACGGCGGCATCAAGCAGATGGAGGGCGTGGGGCCCAACAACGAGATCTTGCTGGAGTACGCGGTCTACGACGCGCTGGAGGCCGGCTTTGACCGGATCGTGGTCATCCTCCGCCCGGACATCGTGGACGATTTCCGCGAGCGGGTGGGTTCCCGGCTGGAAAAACATGTCCATCTGGCCTATTCCGTGCAGGATTTCAGCTCCATCCCCGCCTTTTACGCCATCCCTCCCGAGCGGATCAAGCCCTTCGGCACCATCCACGCGGTGCTCACCGCCCGGGACTGCATCGACGGCCCCTTCGCCGTGCTGAACGCGGACGACTACTACGGCCGCACAGCCTTCCACGAGCTCTATCAGGTGCTGCCCACCCTCCGGGGGGCCGGGGATAGCTGCATGGTGGCCTACGAGCTGCAAAACACCGTCAGCCCCAACGGCAGCGTCACCCGCGGCGTCTGCGCCGTGGAGAACGGGCGCCTCACCCGCATCGATGAGACCGGCGGCATCGAGCTGCTGCCCGACGGGCGCATCACCGTGGGGGACAGGACGCTGCCGGGGAACACCCCCGTGTCCATGAATCTCTGGGGCTTTACCCGGGAGGCGCTGGACGATATGGACGCCTACTTCCACGACTTCCTCCGCTCGCTCCCCCAGGGCGAGTGCAAGGCCGAGTGCCTGCTGCCCGTGTATGTGGGCGAGCGCATCCGGCAGGGCAACATGGGCGTCCGGGTCCTCACCACCAACGAGAGCTGGTTTGGCATGACCTACAAGGAGGACTGGCCCACCACCCGCCGTAACCTGCTGGAGCTTCACGACCGGGGCGTGTACCCCTCTGTGCTCTTTCAGTGAGAGGGAAGCGCCGACAAAAGGGACGCCGCAAAGCCTTTGCTTTGCGGCGTCCCTTTTATGTTTTCAGAGAAACAGCATCTGACCCGCCCGGCGCAGCGCGCCGCACTTGAGCGTGCCCAGCCGCCGCACCGTGCGCAGCCGCTCCCCCTTGGGGAGGGAGGGCAGGGCGGCGTAGGAGCGCACCAGCACCCGCTGCTCGGGGGTGAGCCGCCCGCCGAAACAGCGGAGGAACTCTCCGGCCTGCCCGCAGGTGTCCAAAAGGCTCTGCCGCAGCTCCTGTCCCTGCCCCAGACGGCGCAGCAGGTACTCCGCGCTGCGCACATCCTTGGCCCCCACCTGGTTTTCGCCGTGCTGGCGGTAGTCGATGGTGGCCTCGTTCATGTACACGATCCGCCCGAAAGCCTCCGCCACCAGCGAGATCCACCAGTCGTACATCAGGCATTTCTCCGGCAGGGCGGAGAGCACCAACTCCCGCAGCGGGGCGTTGATCATCACCGTGCAGCCGGTGACGAGACTCTGGCAGAGAAGCCGGGGCAGGTCGCAGCGCTCGGGGCAGAGGAGCTGGGAGCGCATCATGGAGGGGGAGAGCTGCCGGAGACGCCCGTCCACCACCCGCAGGTCCGTATGGACCAGGATGGGGGTGTCCTTTCCGCAGCACTCCTCCGCCGTGCGCATCACCGTCAGGGTGCGCTCCACCTTGTTCCGGTGCCACACGTCGTCCTGGTCGCAGAACATGGCGTAGTCCCCATAGGAGAGGGCGAGGGCGGCGAAAAAGCCCCCGCTGGCGCTGCCGCTGGGCGCCCCGTCCAGGGCGGTGAAGCGGCCGTCCCGGGCACTCTGGGTCCGGAGCAGGGCGAGAGTGCCGTCCGTACTGCCGTCGCTGCGGGCGATGACGCGGAAATCCCGCCGGCTCTGGCGCTCCAGACTCTCCAGCAGCTCCGGGAGATAGCGTTCCCCGTTATAGGCAGAGAGTAAAATGTCGATCACGAATGGTTCCTCCATGCCCGCATGGCTCGCCTTTTCAGCAGCCCCACCGCGCCGTGTACCAGCGCCGTGGTGACAAAGGAGTAGCGGGAGCGAAAATTCTTGTCGTAAAACAGCGTCATGCTCTCGTAAAAGGCGGCGGTCTGCCGGGGGTTCCGGCCGCACTGGCCGTGGTGGTGCAGCAGCACCCCGTCGGCGCAGTAGAGCACCTTTTTCCCCGCCTCCCGGACCCGCCAGCAGAGATCCAGATCCTCTCCGTACATGAAAAACCGCTCGTCAAAGCCCCCCAGCTCCTCGAAGAAGTCCCGGCGCAGCAGCATGAAAGAACCGGAGACGCTCTCCACCTCCTGATTTTGCTCCCGGTCCAGCCAGTTCATGCGGTAGCCGCCCAGGGTGCGGCTGCGGGGGAAGAGCCTGTCCAACCCCAGCAGATAGGCGGCTGAGCGGAGGGGGGTGGGAAAACCCCGGAGACAGCCGGTCTCAAAGGAGCCGTCGGGCAGCAGCGTGCGGATGCCCACCAGTCCCGCGTCCGGCTCGCTGAGCAGCAGCCGCGCCGCCGCCGCCACTGCGCCGCTCTGCGCCTCCCCGTCGGGGTTCAAAAAGAGAAGCAGCTCACCCCCGGCCAGCTTCGCGCCCCGGTTGCAGCCCGCGCCGAAGCCCCGGTTTTCCACGGCCTCCCAGTGGCCGGCCTCTGCGATGGGCTCGGGAGCGTCGGAGTTGTCCATGACGATGCTCTCGTACGAAAACTCGCCGCAGCCCTCTTCCAGAGAGGCAATGGCCCGGCGGACGAAGCCGGCGGCGTTATGGTTGACGATGACCACGGAAATCTTCATGCGTCCGCCCCGCCTTTCGTTTCCTTCTCCACTCCATCGGTCTTTTCCGTGAGGAAGAGGGTACGCACGGTGAGGAACAGCAGCTTCACATCCAGCGAGAGGGTATAGTCCTCAATATACATGATGTCCATCAGCAGCTTGTCCCGGGGGGTGGTGGCGTAGTTGCCGTAGACCTGGGCCATGCCGGTGATGCCCGCCTTGACCTTCAGCCGGTAGCTGAACTCCGGCAGCGTTTTCTCATACTCCTCCGCCAGCGCGGGGCACTCGGGCCGGGGGCCAACCAGCGACATCTCGCCCCGGAGCACGTTCCAGAGCTGGGGCAGCTCGTCGAGACGGCATTTGCGCAGCACCGCCCCCACCCGGGTGATCCGGGGGTCGTTTTTTTCCGCCAGTTTCTGCCCGTTTTTCTCCGCGTCCATGCGCATGGTGCGCAGCTTCACCAGCCAAAATCTCTTTCCGTCCAGCGTCAGCCGCTCCTGCCGGAAAAAGGCCGAGCCTCCGTCCTCCAGCTTCACGGCCAGGGCGGAGAGCAGGATGACGGGCGAGGCGACGAGCAGGCCCAGGGCCGAGACGGCAATGTCCAGACACCGCTTCACCAGCGCGTCCGAGGCGGTGACCCGGTGGGAGCCGGTGGTGAGCAGGGGGGTGTCCGTGATGTGAAGCCGCCTGGCGCTGTGGAGGATCACATCCTCTATGGTGGGCACCATGAAGAGGAAGAGGTTTTTGCGGAAGCACTGGATGCTGATCCAGTCCTTCAGCTCCCGGTCTTCCGTGTCCAGCAGCACCGCGTGGCACTCCGGCAGCGCAGCGCGCAGCTCGCTCCGCTCCGCCGTGGAGGGGAGCACGGCGCAGATATGGTAGCGCTCCCAGTAGAGCATTTTCAGCTTCTCCAGCAGCGCCGCGCGGCCGGGATCGTCGCAGATGAGCAGCATCTCCATGGGGCGGAAGAGGTAGAAAAAGAGACGGTTGCAGAGAAAGCACCAGACCACGATAATGCCCAGCTGCACCATGGTCATCAAAAGGAGGAAGGTGGGGGCGATGATCCGGTAGCTGATCAGACACAGCGGCAGATAGGCGGCCACATTGCACAGCAGCAGGGCGATGCTCTGGGAGACGATGATCTCAAAGACCCGCATATCCCCAATGTCCCGGCCCCGCAGGGCTTTCAGGCAGATGTAGAGCAGCGCGCCGTAGAAGAGCGCCATGGGATAGTAGCCCCGCCGGTAAATGGGCACCGGCATGGAGGCATTATAAAAGTGCTCCCAGACCCAGATCAGCATGGCGCACTGGATCAGGATCTCCAGCAGCACCATGAGCTTCTGTACGGCCGAGCACAGATGGGAGTGGTTCAGCGCAATTCCTTTCAGGGAAAATTTCTTCATAGGACGACGTCTCCGTAACGGTAATGGCACAGACCCTGTATAGTATAGCCAATATGGAAAATTATATCATGCGCCGCGCCGTTTGTCTATAAAACCCCCGGATTTCCCCGGAAAAGACCGGGTTTGACAGACGGAAAGAATGGCCCTTGCATTTTTCCCATTCTATGGTAGACTGTGGTGACAAGGAGATGATCAGTATGGCAGTTTTGCTCACCGGCGGCGCCGGATACATCGGTTCCCACACGGCCCTGACGCTTTTGGAGCAGGGCGAGGACATCGTGGTGGCGGATAACCTCTGCAACAGCTCGGAGGAGTCGCTCCGGCGAGTGCAGGAGATCACGGGGAAGAAGCTGCGCTTCTATCAGGCGGATGTGGCCAGCAGGAGCGACATGGAGGAGCTCTTTTCCCGGGAACCCATCGAGTCGGTCATCCACTTCGCCGGGCTCAAGGCCGTGGGCGAGAGCGTGGAGCAGCCGCTGCGCTACTACCGGGTCAATCTGGACTGCACGCTGACGCTGCTGGAGTGCATGGCCGGGCACGGGGTGAAAAATCTGGTGTTCAGCTCCTCCGCCACAGTCTACGGCGACGGGCGGCCGCCCTTCCGGGAGGGGGATCCCACCCCCGGCTGTACCAACCCCTACGGCTGGACCAAGCTCATGATCGAGCAGATCATCACCGACGCGGCCGCCGCCGACAGCGGCCTCTCCGCGGTGCTGCTGCGCTATTTCAACCCCGTGGGGGCCCACCCCTCCGGGCGCATTGGGGAGGATCCCCGGGGCATCCCCAACAACCTGATGCCCTATATCGCCCAGGTGGCCTCCGGGCGGCGGGAAAAGCTCACCGTCTACGGCGACGACTACCCCACCCCCGACGGCAGCTGCATCCGGGACTATCTCCATGTGTGCGATCTGGCCGAGGGCCACGGCAGGGCGCTTGCCTACGCCCGCGCCCACAGCGGCGTGGAGATCATCAATCTGGGCCGGGGCCAGGGCGTGTCCGTGCTGGAGATGGTGGAGGCCTGGGGCAGGGCCAACGGCCCCATCCCCTACGAGATCGGCCCCCGGCGCAGCGGCGACATCCCCGTGAGCTGCGCCAATGTGGACAAGGCCCGGGAGCTGTTGGGCTGGGAGGCCCGGCGGGACGTGGAGGATATGTGCCGCGACAGCTGGAACTGGCAGAGGAACAACCCTCTTGGATATGAAAAATAGCAGCAACGAGACCAAGCGGCCGCCCCTTTGGGGGCGGCCGCTTGGTCTCATACTTTTTATGGGCTCGTTACC
>JAQXJT010000020.1 GCA_029009095.1 bacterium | reverse complement strand
GTCTGTATCCTGCTGACTCTGCTGCACTTAGGCATCAAGAACATCCGCCTTGGCCCCACACTGCCTGCTTTCGTATCCCCCAATGTCCTGAACTTCCTGGTGGAGAAGTTTAACATTGCACCTATTACTACTCCGGAAGCGGATCTGAAGGCCATTCTGGGATAATCTCCGGGTGCAACGCACCACCAAATAGCGTTGCATTGTATCAAATTGTGTAGTATATGCCATCATTGCAAACCGAAAAAGATATCGGTTCGGAAAACCCGGAAACTACAACGGTTTCTGGGTTTTTTCGTGCCATTTTTCAAGGTGGAATTCAAAAGATATCATTTCCCAAAAACGACCTTTGGGGAGGACTTGAACCAAAACATATTGAAGATTCTTTGTGATTTTGATATAAATAAAGCATAGAAGAAAGCATAGAAGGTGGATAAATGAACTTTTCTTTTGAATCTTTTGTTGATGGTAGTTTCGATTATGATAAAGCAACACAGACTCATTCTTGCTTGTGGCTTCGGGAAGAAAAGATGGACATCGGCGGTGGAACAATTTCGATTGAGGATATTGATAAATTAAAAGATTACCCTGATACAGATGTTGTAACTATTTCCGGTTTGCATCAAGATACATTTGAATATTTTATCAAAACATACGGCATGCAGTTTAAGGCAATTTGTTTTTTCAAAAATAAGCTTGTTGAAGATTGGTCTTTGCTTGGCACGCTTTCCAACCTTGAATATATTCACTTTTTTGCTAATCAGCGCATTTCTTCTTTATGGGATATGAGTAGAAATACCGCTTTATCAGGCCTCTGTATCGAGGATTTTACAAAACTCGATTCAGTGGAAGGCATCGGAACAGCACCCGCACTGAGAGAATTTCGAATCGGAAATGCGGTGTGGAGTAAGATGATACTGAAAAGTTTATTACCCCTTGCAAATACAAATATTGAAAAATTTATGTTTTGTGGGAAATCAATTACAGAAAATGATTACTCTTTTCTTGCCGATATGCCAAACTTAAAACAATTTGATTTTCCCACAAATATGCTTACTACAGAACAAGTTGCTTGGATTGTTGCTAACTTTCCCAATTTGGAAGGTTATGCATTAAAGGCAAAAGTAGATTTCGCGGCTACAAGTGATCATGCTGCTGAAGTGTTGATAGTGGGAAAGCGCAAACCAATGTTAACTGTCGAAAATAACGAAAAGCGCATCGAAAAGTATATTCAAAACTTTGAAACACTGAAGAAAAACTATGTAGGCGTTCCATATAAAATGGCTTTCCCCGACTAATTTATGCCGATATCTTTTTCGGTGCGACGTGCCAAATCAGTTACCGTTGTTGATACAATTTCAACAACGGTAACTTTTTGTTGCCTTTAGGCTTAATAAAACCCTGGTTCTACCAGGGGTGGGTAAAAAAGCCTTGGCAAAAATCCCCGATCGACACAATACGTGAAGGTTTGGCGAGCGCATCACGAAAAGTATCAAGGGGGGATCAAACAAGGTGAAGAAAGAGTACATGGACCCGTTTACGGGTGGCAGGAGAAAGCAGGGCAAAAGAAAACAGCCACTTTGCGTGGCTGCCTGTCATAGTGATGCGATGGGAAACCATCAGCACCCCTTAGAAGGGTCAGCAAGGACTGACCCGTCTAAGGGGCTGAGCAAACCACTGGTTCACCAGTGGTTTTGATTCCACAGGTTATATGTCGATATGTTCTCCGATCTCCCGGTACATGGCGGCGGCGTCGTCCTTACGCACCGTCTCCTGCACGGAGAGGATCTCGGCCTTGAGGCTGCGGGAGCCGAAGGAAACGGTAATCACATCGCCCACCTTGACCTCCCGGGAAGGCTTGGCCACCACGCCGTTCACGCTGACCCGCCCGCCGTCGCAGGCTTCCTGAGCCACGGTGCGGCGCTTGATGAGCCGGGAGACCTTCAACCACTTGTCCAGCCGCATCAGAAGTACTTGCGGATCTCGTCGGAGACGGTCTCGGGGTCGGCGGAGGCGAACAGGGTGAAGTTCATGTGCTCACGCTCGGAGAAGGCGGCCAGAGAGTCCAGCATCTTCGCCACGGCCTCGTTGGACTTGTCGGAGAGCATCTTGTAGAAGTTGTCGATAAAGACATGGGTGATGTCGTAGTTGCCGGCGTGGAGACCCAGCAGGAAACCGGAGAGCAGCTCGTTGCTGTTGATGCCGTACTCGCTGGTGTGGATCAGACGCGCCTGATAGGGCACATCGTAGGTGAGGTTCTTGTCCTTCTCGATGCACACCACGTCGCCCTGGGCGGTGGCGATGGCCTCCTGCACCAGAGAGAGCAGAGTCTTCGTTTTGCCGGAACCGGACAGGCCCATGATCAGTTTAACCATTGCAAACCACTCCTTTACAGTTGGATAAGTTCAGATAATTTTGATGAGTCTATGCATTTTCCCCATCATACCATTTTTTTTGACCCGTTGCAAGCGCTTTGCGGGAAGTTTCCCCCCGGATTACTTCCAATCGCCCAACATTCGGAACATATTTTTCTTGTAGGCCTCCACGCCGGGCTGATCGAAGGGATTTACGCCCTGCATATACCCGGAGAGGGCGCAGGCAAGCTCGAAGAAGCAGACCATCCCGGCAAAGCCCCGTTCGTCGCAGCGCTCCACCTCGATGCCGATGTTGGGCACGCCGCCGGCCACATGGGCGTCTTTCACGGCCTCGGCGGCGATGGCGGCGATCTCGTTGAAGTCGTGGCCGGCCACATAGTTCAGCCCGTCGCTGTCGTCGGCAAAGGAGGGCACCGCGTAGCCCCGCCGGGGGTTTTTGAAACGCAGCACCGTCTCGATCAGGTGCCGGGGCCCGTCCTGCACATACTGGCCCATGGAGTGCAGATCGGCGTTATACTCCACGCTGGCGGGGAAGAGACCCAGCCCGTTCTTGCCCTCGCTCTCGCCGTAGAGCTGCTTCCACCACTCGGCCATCATGCGGAAGGAGGGCTCGTAGCAGGCGAGGATCTCGATCTTCTTGCCCAGCCGGAAGAGCCGCTGCCGCGCGGCGGCGTACTGCCAGCAGGGGTTGCTCTCGTCCCGCCGGTCCAGGGCGGCGAAGGCGGCGATGGCGCTCTCGATCACCGCCTCCACATCCAGCCCGGCGGCGGCCATGGGCAGCAGCCCCACGGCGGAGAGCACGCTGTAGCGCCCGCCCACGTCGTCGGGCACCACGAAGGTGGGCCAACCGTGGATGCCGGCGCTGCTCTTCAGAGCGCCCCGGGCACGGTCCGTGGTGGCGAAGATGCGCCGGTCGGCCTCTTCCGGGCCGTATTTCTTCTCCAAAAGGCTGCGGAACACCCGGAAGCCCAGAGCCGGCTCCAGCGTGGTGCCGGACTTGGAGATCACATTCACGCAGAAGTCCCGCTCGCCCAGACGCTCGATCATGGCGTTCAGGTAGTCCGCGGAGAGACCGTTGCCCGCGAAGATCAGCTCCACGCCGTCCTTCTGCCTGCCCAGCAGCTCGTAGGCGGCCCGGGCGCCCAGATAGGACCCGCCGATGCCGACCACCACCAGCGCCTCGCCGCTCTCCCGGATGCGCCGGGCGGTCTCCAGTACCCGGGGCAGCTCGCCGTCCTTCATCCGCCGGGGCAGCGTCAGCCAGCCGGTGAAATCGCTGCCCGCTCCGCTGCCTTCGCTGAGCGTGCGGTGCGCCGCGGCTGCGGCGCCGTAATCCGGGCCTTCCCCGCCCCAGAACGGGGCGGCGCCGGAGAGATCGACTTTGATCATGGGGGGATCTCCTTTTGCATCATGAGTTTTTCAGAATTTGGCAGCGAACAACGCTGCGCGCCTATTCTATACTTTCCCCGGGCGCTTTTCAATACTCATCTTGCCCCGTTCAGCGAGAAAAGCTGGCCCAGCAGATCCCGGTAGATGCGCCCCCGGCTCCGCCGCTCCACGCTCTCCGCGGCGGTGAGGGGCAGTTGGGAGAGCACCCGGTCCCCCCAGCGCAGCGTCACCTGACCCAGCACCTGCCCCGCCTCCACCGGGGCGGTGACGGCGGAGGGCAGCTCCGTCTCCATGGTCAGCTCCCGGAGAGAGGCCTTTTCCGCCACGGTCACGGTGTTCCCCCGGGGCGCCACATTCACCATCTCCTCCATGCCCATCTCCACGGGGATGGGGGCGATGGACTCCGGGGGCAGCAGGGAGACGAGGGCGTAGTTGGCGAAGGCGTAGTCCAGCAGCGTCCGGGCGGCGGCGAAGCGGTCGGCGCTGCTGTCTCCGTGGAGCACCACAGCGATGAACTCCACCCCGTCCCGCTCGGCGGAGGCGGCCAGACAGAACATGGCCTCGCTGGTGTAGCCGGTCTTCAGCCCCGTGCAGCCATGGTAGCCGTGCACCAGTTTGTTGGTGTTGCTCAGCCCGAACTCCCCGTCCCGGATGGTGTCCATCCAGACGGTGGTGTAGTCCCGGATCCAGGTGTGGCTCAGCAGCTCTCTGGACATCACGGCGATGTCCCAGGCGCTGGAGTAGTGCTCTCCCGGGCCGGAGAGGCCGGTGCAGTTGCGGAACACCGTGTCCTGCAAGCCCAGCTCCGTGGCCCGGCGGTTCATCCGGGCGGTGAAGGCCGCCTCGGAGCCGCAGAGGGTCTCGGCCAGAGCCACGGCGCAGTCGTTGGCGGAGACCACCGCCACGCACTTGAGCAGCTCTCCGACGCTCATCCTCTCGCCCTCCTCCAGATAGACCTGGCTGCCGCCCATGCCCGCCGCCGCGGCGCTGGCCGTCACCGTGTCCTCCAGGGATAGGGAGCCGTTCTCCACCGCCTCCACCACCAGCAGCATGGTCATGACCTTGGTGACGCTGGCGGGAGCCAGACGCTTGTGGGCGTTTTTGGCGTAGAGCAGTGTGCCCGTGGAACGCTCCATCAGCACGGCGGAGGTGCAGCCAAGATCGAAGCTGTCCTCCGGCAGCGGCGAGATGGCCCGGGCCTGCTGGATCAGCAGCAGCGCGCAGAGCAGACAGAGTAACATTTTTTTCATGGTTCATCCTCCCCGTTGACAGAAATTATCCTTGTATAGACCCCTGTATAACCATTTTTCGCGGTTTTTCCCCCAAGCCTTGTGTTTCAAGGGTTTTGCACATTTTCCACAGACTTTTCCACAGCCTTGTGGAAAGAATAGGGCGGGGAAATATCCAATTATGGTTTCCATAAGACAATAGGCAACGAAAATATGCGTTCCTCTCCCAAAGGGGGAAAGGATGCTGTCCACCCGCGAATAGCCTATGCGCCGGACGGGAAAAAGAGTACCGGGAAGGGAAAACCGGGCGGCCCCGTTCCGTGGAACAGGGCCGCCCGGCGGGCAGGGACGGGGCATCCCGTCTTGGCCGGATCAGTATATGGGCTCGCAGCGCTCGCCACTGACGCGCCAGAGGCTGCTGCCGAACTCGTCGAAGAAGGGCGCGGCTCCGGCGCCCTCCGTGGGGCCGGTGACGACGGTGCCGTCGCCATTGTCGCTCCAGCCCTCGCCGTTGTAGATGCGCTCTCCGCCGATGACGGAGAAGGTGCCGTTCTCTTTCAAATTCAGCACCCACTCGCCGCGCTCCCCGCCGTCCCAGCGGTAGACGCCCGCCGTCACCGGCCCAGCGGGGGCGGGGGCTGGAGGCTCCGGGGCGGGGGTGGCCGTGGGGAGGGCGCTCCCGGCGCTCTCCGACGCCGGAGGCGCGGGGGAGAGGGCGGCAGGCGCGGCGGTGGGCGAGGGGGTCACGGTGGGCGCGGGGGAAGCGGGGACGGGCGCTTCCCGGCGGACGCAGCCCGCGAGCAGAAGGGCGCAGAGGAGGATGAGGGCGGTTTTTTTCATAGGGAGGGGCCTCCTTATCCGGTCTTTTTCCCCCACCATACAACTTTTTCCCGCGCTTGTAAAGAGAGGAGGGCGGGCGGAAAAAACTGCATAGATTTTACTTTCCCTGTACCATGGGTTGTGCTATACTCAAAAATGAACGCTACAGACAGAGGGAGGCCGGCGGGGATGCGGGAGAAAGAACTGCGATGCCAGTGGCTGGACGGCCGTCTTTGCGACGGGTGGAAGTATATGGGCGCCCATGTGGAGCCGGGCGGCGTGCGTTTTACCCTCTACGCCCCCCACGCTGCCGCCGTGCGTGTCAGCGGCGAGTGGTGCCGCTGGGGCGAGGGCAGCCCCATGGAGGCTGTGGGCAACGGATTCTGGAGCGCGCTGCTGCCCCAGGCACGGGAGGGGGACGGGTATAAGTATATCCTCACCCACGCCGACGGCAGCGAGCACTGGAAAGCCGACCCCTTTGCCCTGGCTGCCGAGCTGCGCCCGGGCACGGCCTCCCGGGTGCGTACGCTGCGGCACGACTGGAAGGACGCATCGTGGATGGAGCGGCGCCGTTCCATGGAGAAAGGGCGCAACATCTACGAGGTGCACCCCGGCTCCTGGCGGCGGCATCCCGACGGCAGCTACTACAGCTGGTCGGAGCTGGGAGACGAGCTGATCCCCTACGCGCTGGAGATGGGCTACACCCATATCGAACTGCTGCCGGTGATGGAGCACCCGCTGGACGCCTCCTGGGGCTATCAGGTGACGGGCTTTTTTGCCGCCACCGCCCGGTACGGGGAACCGGAGGGGCTGATGGAGCTGATCGACCGCTGCCATCGATCGGGGCTGGGCGTGATCCTCGACTGGGTGCCGGGCCACTTCTGCCGGGACAGCCACGGGCTGGGCCGCTTTGACGGCACGGCTCTCTACGAGGGGGCCGACCACCCCCAGTGGGGCACCTACCGCTTCAATTTCGCCAGCGGCGCGGTGCGTTCCTTCCTGCTCAGCTCCGCCTTTTTCTGGCTGGGGGAGTTCCACGCGGACGGGCTGCGGGTGGACGGGGTGAGCAGTATGCTCTATCTGAACTTTGGCCTGGGCGAGGACGACCCGAGACGGCGGCGAAACGCCCACGGCGGCGAAGAGGACGAGGACGCGGTAGCCTTTCTGCGGCAGCTGAACACCCTGGTGGGACAGCGCATCCCCGGCGTCTTTATGGTGGCCGAGGAGAGCAGCGCCTGGCCGATGGTGACCATGCCCCCGGAGCTGGGGGGCCTGGGTTTCCACTATAAGTGGGACATGGGCTGGATGAACGACACGCTGCGCTACATGGAGACGGACTTCCCCTGGCGCGGCGGGAAGCACGGGCTGCTGAACTTCTCCATGGTCTATGCCTTTTCGGAGAATTTTATCCTGCCGCTGTCCCATGACGAGGTGGTCCACGGGAAAAAGTCCCTGATCGGGCGGATGCCCGGGGACTGGTGGCGGCAGTTTGCCGGGATGCGCCTGCTGTGGCTCTATACCCTCTGCCACCCGGGAGACAAGCTGTGCTTCATGGGGGGCGAGTTCGGACAGTTTATCGAATGGCGGGAGTACGAGGGACTGGAGTGGTTTTTGCTGGATTACGACACCCACCGCTCCCTCCGGCGCTTCGTGCGGGAGGCCAATGCCCTCTACCGCCGGGAACGCTCCCTCTGGGCCGGGGATGGCGGCTGGGAGGGCTTCCGGTGGCTGGACGCGGACGACGCGGAGGAGAGCATCCTCGCCTTCCGGCGGATCGCCCCGGAGGGGGAGGAAGTGAGCTGCGTGCTCCACTTCACCCCCGAGACGCGGAAAAAGTGGCGTCTCGGCGTGCCGGAGGAGGGGGAGTATGAGGAGATCTTCTCCTCGGACGATCCCGTCTACGGCGGCAGCGGACAACTGAACCCACAGCCCGTGACGGCGGAGCGTATCCCCCGGCACGGTATGGAATACTCTGTAGAGATCACGGTGCCCCCGGTGGGCGGCACGCTGATACGGAGAAGAGAACAGAAGAAAACAGCGCAAATAAAGGAGAACATGGACCCATGACGGGAATACAGGAATTCAAGCGGGAATACCTCGAGAGCGTGGCGGCCACCTGCGGCGTGCCGCTGGAGGAGTGCAGCACCCAGGACAAGTATGAGGCGCTGGTGAAGCTGCTGAACGACTGCTGCTCGGGTATCCGGGCGGAGACCGGGCGGCGGCACTGGGAGAGCGGGGAGAAGCGGGTCTACTACTTCTCCATGGAGTTCCTCATCGGGCGGCTGCTGCGGAACACGCTGGTCAATCTGGGCGCGGAGGATGTGGCGCGGCAGGGGCTCAGGGAGCTGGGCGTGGATCTGGACGAGCTGTGCGAGTGCGAGCGGGATCCGGGGCTGGGCAACGGCGGACTGGGGCGGCTGGCGGCCTGCTTCATGGACTCGCTGGCCACGGAGAACTACTGCTGCACGGGCATCGGCATCCGCTACCGCTTCGGGCTGTTCAAGCAGGTGATCCGCGACGGCGAGCAGATCGAGGAGCCGGACGACTGGATGGAGAACGGCTACCCCTGGGAGCGGGCCCGCACCGACGAGTCCGTGATCGTCCGCTTCGGCGGCAGGGTGGAGCGGCACATGGAGAACGGGCGCATGGTCTTTGAGCACAAGGACTGGCACGGCGTCAAGGCGGTGCCCTACGATCTGCCGCTGGTGGGCTACGGCGGGGTGAGCGTCAACCGGCTGCGGCTCTGGAGCGCCAAGCCGCTGCACCACCGGCTGGATCTGGCCGCCTTCAACCGGGGCGACTACTCCCTGGCCCAGAAGGCCGACAACGACGACAACGCCATCACCTGCCTCCTCTACCCCGACGACGACACCCCTGAGGGGAAGCGGCTGCGGCTGAAGCAGGAGTATTTCTTCGTGGCCGCGGGCATCGCCCATGTGGTGCGCCGCTTCAAGAGCCGCTACGGCACGGACTGGCAGCTCTTCCCCGAGAAGGTGGCCATCCACACCAACGATACCCACCCCGCTCTCTGCGCCCCGGAGCTGATGCGGGTGCTGCTGGATGAGGAGGGGCTGGAGTGGGACGAGGCCTGGGACATCACCTGCCGCAGCCTGTCCTTTACCAACCACACGGTGCTCCCCGAGGCTCTGGAGAAGTGGAGCATCCCGCTGATGCAGTCCCTGCTGCCCCGGGTCTATCTCATCATCGAGGAGATCGACCGGCGCTACCGGCTGAGCTTCGATCAGAGCATCCCCAACTGGTACGAGCGGTGGAAAAACACCACCATCCTCTGGGACGGGGAGGTGCGCATGGCCAACCTCTCGGTCATCGCCGGGCACTCGGTGAACGGCGTGGCGGCGCTGCACACGGAGATCCTCAAGGAGACCGTGTTCTCCGATTTCTACGCCCTGACCCCGGAGAAATTCAACAACAAGACCAACGGCGTCAGCCACCGGCGCTTCCTCCGGGAGGCAAACCCCGAGCTCTCCGCGCTCATCTCCGGCAAGATCGGCTCCGGCTGGCTCACCGACGCCACGGAGCTGGAGAAGCTGCTGGCGTGGAGGGGGGACGGGGCGTTCCTCGACGAGCTTACGGCGGTGAAGCAGCGGAAGAAGGAGCAGCTTTGCGCGTATATCGCCCGGCAAAGCGGCGTGCAGTGCGACCCCAACTCCGTCTTTGACGTCCATGTCAAGCGCATCCACGCCTACAAGCGCCAGCTCCTCTCCGCGTTCAAGATCCTGGCCCTCTACGACAGGCTGAAAGCCGACCCCACCGCCCCGGTGCCGCCCACTACCTTCCTCTTTGCCGGGAAGGCGGCCCACAGCTATGCCTTCGCCAAGGATGTGATCCGTCTCCTCTGCGCCATCGCGGAGCTGGTGAACCGGGATAAGGATGTGAACGGGAAGCTGCGGGTGGTGTTTCTGGAGAACTTCGGCGTGTCCATGGCCCAGCGCATCTACCCCGCCGCGGACATCTCCGAGCAGATCTCCACCGCGGGCAAGGAGGCCAGCGGCACCGGGTGCATGAAGTTCATGTTCAACGGGGCTGTGACGCTGGGCACGCTGGACGGAGCCAATGTGGAGATCCTCGGGCAGGTGGGAGAGGAGAACATCTCCATCTTCGGCCTCACCTCCGCCGAGGCGCTGCGCTACGCCCGCCAGGGCGGCTACTCCGCCGCCGGGGAGCTGGAGCAGAACGAGGAGCTGCGGCGGGTAGTGGAGCATCTGACCGACGGGAGCCTGGGGACGTGCTTCTGGGACATCCGCTCGGCCCTCCTCAACCAGAACGACGAGTTCTTTGTCCTCAAGGACTTCGCGCCGTACCTCCGCGCCTGGGAGACGCTGGCCGCCGAGGTGGGGCAGCGGAGCTTCGCGGAGAAGTCGCTGGTGAACATCGCCCGGGCGGGGGTGTTCTCCTCCGACCGCACCGTGCGGGAATACGCCGGAGAGATCTGGCACATTGAGCAATGAACAACGCCCCGGGGGCGGAGAACGCCCCCGGGAGACGGAGGATATATAGCCATGGAGGTGTACTTATGCGAAGAAAAGAGACCGTAGCCATGCTGCTGGCCGGCGGGCAGGGAAGCCGGCTGGGCGTGCTGACGGAGAAGATCGCCAAGCCCGCCGTGTCCTTCGGCGGAAAGTACCGCATGATCGACTTCTCCCTGTCCAACTGCGTAAACTCCGGCATCGACACCGTGGGCGTGCTGATCCAGTACAAGCCTTTCCTGCTCAACAAGTACCTGGGCACCGGCGAGGCGTGGAATCTGGACGACAGCACCGGCGGCGTCCACATCCTGCCCCCCTACGCCACCGAGAGCGGCGGACAGTGGTACCAGGGCACCGCCGACGCCATCTACCACAATATCGACTTCATAGACAGCTATGACCCGGAGTTTGTGCTCATCCTCTCCGGCGACCATCTCTACCAGATGGACTATAACCTGATGCTGGACTACCATAAACTCATGAAGGCCGACCTCACCGTGGCGGTAAAGACCGTGCCCATGGCCGAGGCCTCCCGCTTTGGCATCATGACCACCGACGAGGAGCTGCGCGTCACCAAATTTACCGAGAAGCCCCGGGAACCGGACAGCGATCTGGCCAGCATGGGCATCTATATCTTCTCCTGGCCGGTGCTGCGGGAGGCGCTGCTGCGCGACCACGAGGCGGAGGGCAGCGAGCACGACTTCGGCAAGAACATCATCCCCACCCTGCTGGGGGAGGGCAAGCGGCTCTTCGCCTATGTGTTCAGCGGGTACTGGAAGGATGTGGGCACCATCCCCAGCTACTACGCCACCCAGATGGAGCTGCTGGAAAAGAACCCCTCCTTCTCCCTTTTCGAGCGGCGTATGCGCATCTTCTCCAACCTCAACGAGCACGCCCCCGAGTACATAGGCCCTGAGGGCAGCGCCGAGCGCTCGCTGATCTGCAACGGCTGCGAAATATTGGGCCGTGTGAGCGGCAGCGTCCTCTCCCCCGGCGTGTACATCGGCCCGGGGGCCAGCGTGGAGGACTCGGTGCTGCTGCCCAACTCCCGGGTAGAGGCCGGGGCCAGGGTGCGGCGCACCATCCTCAACGAGGAGGCCACGATCGCCGGGGGCGCCCTGGTGGGCGACGGGGAGAGCATCACGGTGGTGGGCGCCGGCGCCACCATGCGCGTGGAGGAGTGAGACTATGAACAGAACCATCGGACTGATTTCCACCAACTACACCGTGGCGGGCTTTGACGAGCTGTGCTCCACCCGCCCGGCGGCGGCGCTGCCCTTTGGGGGGCGCTACCGCCTGATGGACTTCGCCCTCTCCAATATGGTCAACGGGCGCATCGGCACCGTGGGCTTCATGACCCCCTATTACTACCGCAGCATCCTCGACCACATGGGCGCGGGCAAGAGCTGGGGGCTGGACAAGAAGCAGGGCGGCCTTTTCGTGCTGCCCGGGTCGGTGTTCGGCTTCAAGGACGATGAGAGCCGTTTCCTGATCCGGGACATGGGGCGCAACATCCAGTATCTGGAGCAGGGAGACGGGGACTATGTGCTCTGCAGCGATTGCAGCTTCGTCTACAACGCCGACTATCAGGCCCTAATCGCCCGGCACGAGCTTGCCGGGCGCAGCGTGACGCTCCTCTATAAGGAACTGCCCCAGGGCGAGCGCCGCCGGGGCTGGTATCTGGAGCTGGACGGACAGGGCCGCGTCACCCGGCTGGAGCGGGGCGAGAGCGGGCGGTATCTGTTCCTCAACTGCTTTATGGCTGACCGCAGCTTCCTGCTGCACTTCCTCCACGACTACAAGACGGCGGGGTACATGGACTTCCCCGAGGCGCTCTCCCAGCTGCTGGGCAATGTCTATGTGGCGTCCTTCCCCTTCACGGGCTATGTGGGTTACACCGACGGCATCCTGGACTATATGCACAGCAGCTTCGACCTGCTCCGGGGAGAGGTACGGCGGGAGCTCTTCGAATCGCCCCGGCAGATCAACACCAAGATCCACGACAACCCCCCCGCGTTCTACGCCCCCGGGGCCTATGTGCGCAACAGCGTAGTCTCCTCCGGCAGCATCATCGAGGGCACCGTGGAAAACAGCATACTCTTTCGCAATGTGCGGGTGGAGAAGGGCGCGGTGGTGCGCAACTGCATCATCATGGAGAATGGTACCGTCTGCGCCGGCGCGGATATGAACTATGTGATCTGCGATAAGAATGTGAGCATCAGCGGAAATGTGACCATCGGCGGCACCGCGGAGCATCCCTGTGTGCTGCCCAAGGGGAAGAAGATATGAAGACAAAACGAAAGGTGCTCTTCGCCGCCTTTGAGGCCACCCCCTTCATCAAGACCGGCGGACTGGGGGATGTGGCGGGCTCGCTGCCCGCGGCGCTCTGCGACGGGGAGACGGAGGTACGGGTGGTGCTGCCCAAGCTGGGCACGCTGCGGGAGGAATTCACCTCCCGGATGGAGTTTATCACCCATTTCACCGTGCCGCTGGGCTGGCGGCGGCAGTATTGCGGCCTCTTCCGGCTGGAGAGGGACGGGCACATCTGGTATTTCCTGGATAACGAGTACTATTTCCACCGGGCCGCCCCCTACGGGGAATTTGACGATGGGGAGCGTATGGCCTTCTTTGCCAAGGCGGTCTGCGAGTGCATGGCCCATCTGCCGGACTTTTTCCCGGATGTGCTCCACTGCAACGACTGGCACACCGCCCTGGCCCCCGTGTTCCTGCGGGAGCAGTACCGGGGAATGGCGGACTATGAGCGGGTGCGCACGGTGTTCACCATCCACAACCTGAAGTTCCAGGGCCAGTACGACCCCTGTGTTCTGGGGGATGTGCTGGGACTGGACTCCTGTGAAGCCGCCCGGGGCCAGCTGCTGAGGGACGGGGCGGTGAACTATCTGGCAGGGGCGGTGGCCTATGCCGACGCCGTCACCACCGTGAGCCCCACCTACGCCGGGGAAATCTGTGGCAGCGAACTGGGCGAGGGGCTGGACGGGCTGTTCCGCCGCCGCCGCGGCGTGCTCTCGGGCATCCTCAACGGCATCGACCGCCGGGACTACGACCCGGAGCGGGACAAGGCCCTTGTGCAGCGCTACCGGGATGTGTCCGGGAAGGCGGCCAACAAGGCCGCGCTGCAGCGCGCTCTGGGGCTGCGGGAGGAGAGGGACGCGCCGCTGCTGTGCATGGTCAGCCGCCTGACGGAGCAAAAGGGCGTGGATCTCCTCTGTGAGCTGCTGCCCCGCCTCCCCGACGAGGGCGTGCAGTTGGCGGTGCTGGGTACCGGGGAGCGGGACTTTGAGCGCCGGCTGGGGGAGGCCGCCGTGGCCTCCGGCGGTCGGATCGCCGCCAGGCTCCTCTTCTCCGAGGAGCTGTCCCGGCAGTTTTACGCCGGGTCGGACATGCTGCTCATGCCCTCCCGCTTCGAGCCCTGCGGCCTCTCCCAGATGATCGCCATGCGCTACGGCACGGTGCCCATCGTCCGCCAGACCGGGGGACTCCGGGACAGTGTGGAGCCCTATAACGAGTTCACCGGCGAGGGTACGGGCTTTGGCTTTACCCGTGCGGACAGCAACGATCTGCTGGGGGCCATTCGCAAGGCGGTTCGGCTCTACGGGGACAGGGACGCCTGGACGGCGCTGGCGGCGCGGTGCATGACCATGGACTTCGGCTGGGACGGCCCGGCGGAGGAGTACCGCGCCCTTTACAGGAGACTCCTGGCATGAGCATCTTTCACGATCCCGCCTCCGGCGAGTACCGCCGCCCCTATGGGGCGGCGGCGCTGGGGGCGAGCATTTCTCTCGCCTGCGATGCCGGTGAGAGCGCGGTAACGCTGCGGCTCTATACGGACAGTTGGAGCCGGGACATCCCCATGAGACGGGAGGGCGGGCGGCACTTCGCCGAGTTCACCGCGCCAACGGAGAGCTGCGTCCTCTTTTACCGCTTTTTCGACGGCGGGGAGTGGAGCGGCGAGGAGCAGATCACCGTCTACCGCCCCGCCCCCGCCCCCGCATGGTACAAGGACGCCATCGCCTACCAGATCTTCCCCGACCGCTTCGCCCGGCACGGGGACTATGTCCCCGCGCAGCCTTCCCCCCGGCCCCGAACCCACCGCTTTCTTCTGCCCGACTGGGACACGCCCCCCTTTTATCCCCGGGCCGAGGACGGGAGCGTATCGGCCTGGCCCTTCTGGGGGGGTACCCTCCGGGGCATCGGGGAGAAGATCCCCTACCTCCGCTCGCTGGGAGTGAGCTGCCTCTACCTGAACCCCATTTTCGCCGCGACCAGCAACCACCGTTACGACACGGCGGACTATTTCGCCATCGACCCGCTGCTGGGCACGGTGGAGGACTTTGAGCGGCTCTGCGCGGACTGCGCGGCGGCGGGCATCCGCATCATCCTCGACGGGGTCTTCAGCCACACCGGGGCGGACAGCCGCTATTTCGACAAATACGGTGCTTACGGCACCGGGGCGCAGTACCGCCACTGGTACCGCTTCGGCGAACAGTACACCCACGGCTACGAGTGCTGGTGGGACGTGCCGGACCTGCCCAATGTGAACGAGCTGGACGAGAGCTACCGGGAGTTCATCTGCGGGGAGAACGGGGTGCTGCGCACCTGGCTCCGCCGGGGGGCCTCCGGCTGGAGGCTGGATGTGGCCGACGAGCTGCCGGACGAGTTTATCCGGGCAGTGCGCGCGGCCATCAAGGCGGAGAAGAGCGACGCCGTACTGCTGGGGGAAGTCTGGGAGGACGCCTCCAACAAGTGCAGCTACGGGGTGCGGCGGCAGTATTTCGGCGGGGAGGAGCTGGACGGCGCCATGCACTATCCCTTCCGCAGCGCCGTGCTGGACTTTTTGCTGGGGAAACAGAGCGCCGGAGAGACGGCGCGGGCGCTGGAAACGCTGCGGCAGCACTACCCGCCGGAAAACCTCTACGCCGCGCTCAACCTGGTGGGCAGCCACGACAGGGAGCGGTGTCTCACGCTGCTGGCAGGAGACAGGGAGAGAATGAAGCTCCTCTATGTGCTCCAGTGCGCCTGCCCCGGCGTCCCCTGCATCTACTATGGGGACGAGGCGGGGCTGGAGGGCGGCGCCGACCCCTACAACCGGGGGCCTTACCCCTGGGGGAGAGAGGACGAAACGCTGCTGGAGCACTACAGGCGTCTGGGCGGATGGTACCGCGAACACAGCGCGCTTCGCTGCGGGGACTGGGAGCCGGGCAGCCGGGGCGAGGACATCCTGGTGAACCGGAGATGGAACGGGGAGGAGAGTCTCACCGTCTGTGTGGACCGCCGGGAAAAGCGCTGGTGGGTGGAATAAAGAGAGGACCCCCTCGGAAAGGCGCAAACCTTTCCGAGGGGGTCTTGCCGTTTTTTACACCAGGTCGGTGATCAGGGTCTTGAGCACTTCTACCATGCGCTCCATGTCCTCCACGGGGATGTACTCGAAGCGGCCGTGGAAGTTCTCCCCGCCAGTGCAGAGGTTGGGGCAGGGGAGACCCCGGTAGGAGAGGGTGGCCCCGTCGGTGCCGCCCCGGATGGGGACGATCCGGGGGGCGACGCCGTTTTTCTCCATGGCGGCGCGGGCCCGGTCGATGATGTACATATGCGGCTCGATGAGCTCGCGCATATTGCGGTAGCTGTCCTTCACCGTGACCTCCGCGCAGCCCGCGCCGTACCTGGCGCAGAGGGCTTCGCCGGCGGCGAGGAACTGGCTCTTCCGCTGCGCAAAGCGTTCGGCGTCGTGGTCGCGGATGATGTACTGGAGCCGCGCCTCCTCCACGGTGCCCTCCATGCCGCACAGATGGAAGAAGCCCTCGTAGCCCTCGGTGTTGACGGGGATCTCCCCGGCGGGGAGCAGGGAATTAAACTCCATGGCCATGAGGCAGGCGTTTTTCATCTTGTCCTTGGCGGAGCCGGGGTGGATGCTGAAGCCGTGGATGACCACGGAGCCGGAGGCGGCGTTGAAGTTCTCATACTCCAGCTCGCCCAGAGCGCCGCCGTCCACGGTGTAACCGTACCGGGCGGGGAAGTGTTCCAGATCAAAGCTCTCCGTGCCGCGGCCCACCTCCTCGTCGGGGGTGATGGCGATGAGCACCGTGCCGTGGGGGGCGTTGGAGGCCATCAGCTCCTCCACGGCGGTGATGATCTCCGCCGCGCCGGCCTTATCGTCCGCGCCCAGCAGCGTGGTGCCGTCGGTGACGATCAGGTGCTTGCCCACGTTGCGGCGGAGGGAGGGGTACTCCTCGGGGGACATGACGATGCCCTTTTCCCTGTTGAGCACCACGTCGCCGCCCTCGTAGGCGATGATGGAGGGACGAATGTCCGCGCCGGAGCAGTCCGGGGAGGTGTCCATGTGGGCGATCAGGGCCAGGGCGGGGGCGTCGGTCTCGCAGTTGGCGGGCAGCGTGGCGTAGACATAGCCCTCCTCGCTGAAACGCACGTCGCTCAGCCCCAGCTCCCGCAGCTCCCGGGCAATGTCCGCGCCCAGCAGCTTCTGCTTGTCCGTGGAGGGACGGGAGGAGGAAGTCTCGGAGGACTGGGTGTCAAAGGAAACATAGTGGAGAAAACGCTCGGTGACTTTCATGAAAGTGGCTCCTTTCGTGAGGGGAGACACTCCAGCACGCGGCGGAGAAAGTCCCCCATAATGTAAAACAGTGTCTCAAAGCGCAGGTAGTCCGACGTCCGCTCGTCCCAGAGGAAACGGACGCTGGGGGGAAACTCCTCGTCTCCCTCCCAGAACTGGAAGATCAGCGGAAAGCCGGGGAAAAGCTCGAACCGGGCGGCGGCGTCCCCCACGGGGAAATCCTCGCCGCCCATGGAGCGCAGGAGGGTGCGAAGCGGCTCCACCCTGCCGCTCAGGGCCAGGGCGTGTTTGGCGTGCAGCCCGATGTCGTCGGGGCGGCTGGTACCGTAGCCCGGGAGGGAGCCGGAGGGGAACATCCGTCCGGTCAGGGGCCGCGGGTCGCTCTTGCGGCAGAGAAAGTCGAAGACGGAGAGCAGCACGCTCCCCTCTGCCTCCCGCCCATCGGCGTAGAAGAGGTCGCCGCTGCGCCGGTTCAGGCGCAGCTCCTCTCCCAGATAGACCGGGTAGAGCCAGTCCTCGTCGGAGCGGAGAGAAAAGCGGCGGATCATCTCAGCCTGGTCGTAGGAGAGAAAGATGGGCTTCCCCTCGGCGCACATCTTTTCAAAATTCGTCATGGGCGAGTCCTCCTTCCGTCAGGGGAGATCAGTAGTAGGTGGCCAGTTCCTGCTCGGGGGGTTCGCAGGGCTCGATGCTCTGCACATGGAGCACGGGGCCCTCCCCGTCGTAAAGCTCGGGCATGGCGCGCACATCCAGCCGCCCGGTGACCAGGTACCAGCCCAGATTTTTCAGCTCCTCGGGGGCGCGCCACTCGGCTGCCATGGGCACCAGCTGGATGTCGTTGGCGCAGCAGGTCATGACATCCCGCCCCACGAAGAAGTAGCCCTTCCGGCGCTGGCGAGTCTTGGTAATGGCTTTGGCCCTGAAGCGGAAGGTCTTCCCCTCGTACAGATCCAGACGGTCCATCATGTCCTGATAGAAGAAGGCGTAGTCCTCGTCCCCCACCTCCACCACCGGCGCGTCCAGATCGTAGGGGGGCGGCACCTCGATGTCGTCGTAGCTGATCTTCCCCTCCGGGGTCTCGAAGGCGATGTCGCAGCGGCGGTTCACGGCGCGCACCGCCAGATGGGCCAGCATCTTCAGCTCCTCATTCCCGGCGGGGAAGCGGTTGAAGACGGCCAGCTCGCAGCTCTTCATCTTGTCCACCATGAGCTGGCGCATATTGTTGTTGTAGCTCTCGAAGGTGCGGGAGTCGATGAAGAGGAACTCCTGGGCCACCGCCCACTCCGGGGGCATGTTGTTGTAGAAGCTGTCCAGCCCCCACATACCGTTGTACTCCACCATCACATACTCGCAGCGGTGCTTTTTCAGCAGCTGGGAGAGGTGGGCGGGGGTCAGCTCGCTCTCGCTCCCGATGGTCTCAATATAAATGTTGGGGGCGGCGAAGGTGTCCGGCTCGTACTCCTCCTCGCCCTCCTCGCACAGCAGCAGCAGAATGCGCTCGCCGTTGTTGAAGTTGGGATCCTGCAAGGTCTCCTGGGCGAATTTGGTCTTGCCGGCTTCCAGAAAGCCGGTGAAGAGATAGACGGGGATATTTTTGGCCATGGCGCGCTCCTCTCAGCGGAACAGCGCGGCCACGGCGTCCTCGTTCAGTTCGTGGCCGATGACGCACAGCCGGCCCGTGATGCCCGCGCTGCCCCGGCGGATGTCGATCTCGCCGGGAGTATAGTCGAAGTGGAACCACTGTCCCTCCTCCGCGTCCACGATGCCCTTGGCCCGCAGCACCATGCCGTACTTTTCGCTGTCCTCCAGCGCCTCCAGCGCCGTGCGCAGCTCCTCCTCGTGGAAGCGCCGGGCCGTCTCCAGCCCCCAGGACACGAACACCTCGTCCGCATCGTGGCCGTGGTGATGATGGTGGTGCTCATGTTCGTGCTCGTGCTCGTGGTCATGGTCGTGGTCGTGGTCGTGGTCATGGTCGTGATGGTGTTCGTGTCCATCGTGGTCGTGGCCGCAGGAGCACTCTTCCCCGTGCTCGTGGTGGTGTTCGTGGTGGTGGCACTCGCACTCGGGGTCGTCACACTCGTCCTCCGCCTCCATGGCGGCCATGGCGGCCTCCAGCGTGTCCCGGCGCTCCATGGCGTCCAGGATCTGCCGGCCGTCCAGCTCGCTCCAGGGGGTGGTGACGATGACGGCGCCGGGGTTTTTCTCCCGCAGCAGCTCCACGGCCTTGTGGATTTTCTCCTCGCTCATGCCGCCGGTGCGGCTGAGGATGAGGCAGCCGGCGGAGGTCACCTGGTTGTCATAGAACTCCCCGAAGTTCTTCATATACATCTTCACCTTGGCGGCGTCCACCACGGTGACGAGGCCGTTGATCACCATCTCGCCGTCCTCGCAGCTCTCCACGGCGGCCACCACATCCGAGAGCTTGCCCACCCCGGAGGGCTCGATGAGGATGCGGTCGGGGGCGTACTGCTGATGCACCTGCCGGAGGGCGGCGCGGAAGTCCCCGGTGAGGGAGCAGCAGATGCACCCGGAGTTCATCTCGTTCACATGGATGCCCGCGTCCTGCAAAAAGCCTCCGTCAATGCCGATCTCGCCAAACTCGTTCTCTACCAGCACCAGCTTCTCGCCCTGGTAGGCCTCAGAGATGAGCTTTTTGATCAGCGTCGTTTTGCCCGCGCCCAGAAAACCGGAAAAAATATCGATCTTGGTCATGTGTCATATCTCCTGATCTCAGAATTTCTAACTATATAGTATACCACATTTGTCAATAGAGAAGATAGAGCTTGCCAGAAAAATGTTCAGGCGGTATAATAAATAATTACCGTGCCGACAGAGAAAAACGAGAGAAGGTGAGGGTGGTATGGACGAACGGAAAACGGAGACGAGAGAGGAAAAACGCCGGCGGAGACGAAGCCGCGGGGCGCTGCTGAAAAGGTTCCTCCGGGGGAGCAAGCGGTATTTCGCCGTGTGCATCCTCTTCGGGCTGCTGCTGACCCTTTTCGATATGGTCACGCCCCAGATCGTCCGCCTGGCAGTGGACGCGGTCATCGGGGAGGACACGGGCGAGCTGTCCCCCGCTCTGGCGGCTCTCCTGAAGTGGATGGGCGGAGCCGGGGCGCTGGGGGAGAAGATCTGGCCCGCGGCGCTGCTGACGGTGGGGGCGGGGCTGAGCGCGGCTCTCTGCCGCTACCTCTCTAGGGTCTTCGGCGCCAGAGCCGGAGAGACGCTGGTGAAAACCATGCGGGACGAGCTCTACGACCACATTCAGCGCCTGCCCTGGAGCTGGCACATGGAAAACGCCACCGGCGATATCATCCAGCGCTGCACCAGCGACGTGGACGCCATCCGCAACTTCCTGCAGCAGAACTTCGTGGCCCTCTTCAACACCGCCGCCCTGATCACCATGGCGGTCTGGTGCATGGCGGCCATGGACGCGACCCTCTCGCTGGTGGCGGTGGCCTTCATCCCGCTGGTGGTCACCTACTCGGTGGTCTTTCATAACCGCAGCAGCAAGCACTTCCTCGAATGTGACGAGAACGAGGGCGTGCTCTCCACCATCGCCCAGGAAAACCTCACGGGCGTGCGGGTGGTGCGGGCCTTCGGCCGGGAGAGCTACGAGCGGGACCGGTTCGAGGCGCAGAATCAGGTCTACACCAACGCCTGGATGAAGCTCTGCCGGATGCTGGCCCTGTTCTGGGCGGCGGGCGATCTGAGCAGCGGGCTACAAAATATGATCATGCTCCTTTTGTGCACCGTGCGGTGCGTGAACGGAGACTTTACCACCGGCGAATTCGTGGCCTTCCTCTCCTATAACGCCATGCTGGTCTGGCCGGTGCGGCAGTTGGGGCGGATCATCTCCCAGATGAGCCGGGCTGGGGTGTCCATGGACCGTCTGTCCTATATTCTGGACTCCGAGCCGGAGGAGGACGACCCGGAGGCTGTGGAGGCGCCCATGACCGGAGACATCGTCTTCGAGGACGTGTCCTTCGGCTACGGGGAGGGGGACGAGGTGCTCTCCCATGTGAGCTTTACCATCCCTGCGGGCAGCTCCTTTGGCATTCTGGGGGCCACGGGCAGCGGCAAAAGCAGCCTGCTGCACCTGCTTTGCCGGCTCTACCGCCCCAGCTCGGGGCGCATCACCGTGGGGGGCACGGACATTGCGAAGATGCCCGCGGCCTGGCTGCGCTCCCAAATCGGCGTGGTGCTGCAGGAGCCGTTCCTCTTCTCCCGCACCATTGGGGAGAACATCGGCGTCTGCGGGGCCAGCGCGGAGGAGATCCGCGCCGCCGCCGTCACCGCCTGCGTGGACGGGGACATCCGCTCCTTCCCCAAGGGCTACGACACGCTGGTGGGCGAGCGGGGCGTGACCCTCTCCGGCGGGCAGAAGCAGCGGGTGGCCATGGCGCGGATGCTCAGTAAAAAGACCCCCATTCTGGTCTTTGACGACTCCCTCTCCGCCGTGGACACGGAGACGGACGGGAAGATCCGCCAGGCCCTCCGGCGGGATCTGGGGGAGAGGACCACCATTCTGGTATCCCACCGGATCACCACGCTCATGGACTGCGACAACATTCTGGTGCTGGAGCAGGGCCGGGTGGCCGAGAGCGGCAGCAGCCGGGAGCTCTATGAAAAGGGCGGCATTTACCGCCGGGTCTACGATATGCAGATGTCCCTGGGGATGGGAGAGGAGGAAGAGGCATGAACGACGAGAAAAAAGTGTCCCTCCGCTTCTTCGGCATCCCGCTGATCCTGCCCTACCTGAAGCCCCATAAGAAGATCCTACTGGGGCTGGTGCTCACCAGCCTTTACATGGGTCTCATCGACATCCTGCTCCCCCTCTTCCAGCGCTATGCCATCGACCACTTTATCGCCCGGGACACGCTCCGGGGGCTGGGGCTGTTCGCGCTGGCCTACGCCGCCGTGTTCGCCTCCCAGCTCTGGGCCAACTACCGCAACTCCATCGACGCCTGTCAGGCGGAGATGTATGTGGGACGGGATCTGAAGCGGGAGTGCTTCAACCATCTGCAGACCCTCTCGTTCAGCTACTTCAACCACAACAGCGTGGGCTATATCCACGCCCGGATCATGTCCGACACCGAGCGGATCGCTTCGCTGGTGTCGTGGAGCCTGCTGGACTTTATCTGGAGCGGGATCTATGTGGGGGGCAGCATCGTGGCCATGCTGCTCATCAACGCCCGCCTTGCCCTCTGGGTGCTGGCCGCCGTGCCGGTGATGGGGCTGCTGAGCGCCTTTTTCCAGGGACGGCTGTTGAGACTGAACCGGCAGGTGCGGGAGACGAACTCCCGCATCACCGCCTCTTTCAACGAGGGGATCACCGGCGCGCCCACCATCAAATCCCTGGTGGTGGAGGAAAAGATGGGCGGGGAGTTCCACGCGCTCACCGGGGATATGCGCCGCATCAGCATCCGCACCGCCCGCACCGAGAGCCTCTTCCGCTCCACCATGGTGCTCACCGCCTCCGTGGCCACGGCGCTGGTACTCTGGAAGGGCGGCCTGCTCACCCGGGAGCAGCTCATTCAGGTGGGCACCCTCTCAGCCTTTATGAACTACGCCCAGGGCATGAACCACCCCATCCAGTCCCTGATCGAATCCGTCTCCCGGCTGATCACCGTGCAGGTGAACGTGGAGCGCTTCCACCGGCTCGTCACCACCCGCTCCGACGTGCAGGACAGCCCCGAGGTGGTGGAGAAGTACGGCGACAGCTTCCATGGCAAGCGGGAGAACTGGGAGGAGCTGCGGGGGGACGTGGAGTTTGAGGACGTGACCTTCCGCTACCCCGACGGGGAGGAGAATGTGCTGGAGCACTTCAATTTGAAGGTGCCCGCCGGGAGCAATGTGGCCATCGTGGGCGAGACCGGCGCGGGCAAGTCCACACTGGTCAATCTGGTCTGCCGCTTCTTCGAGCCCACCTCCGGGCGCATCCTCATCGACGGCCGGGACGCCCGGGAGCGCAGCCAGCTCTGGCTCCACTCCCATATCGGCTATGTGCTCCAGACGCCCCACCTGTTCTCCGGCACGGTGCTGGAAAATCTCCGCTACGGCAAGAGCGACGCCACCATGGAGGAGGTGGAGCGGGCGGTGGAGGCCGTCCATGCCGGGGATATCATCGCCCGGCTGCCCAAAGGCTACGACAGCGAGGTGGGCGAGGGGGGCAACAGCCTCTCCACCGGGGAAAAACAGCTCCTCTCCTTTGCCCGGGCCATCCTGGCCGACCCGGCCATCTTTGTGCTGGACGAGGCCACCTCCTCCGTGGACACGGAGACCGAGCGGCTCATCCAGGACGCCATCGACAAGCTCATGCACGGCCGCACCTCCTTCGTCATCGCCCACCGCCTCTCCACCATCCGCCGCGCGGACATGATTTTGGTGGTACGGGACGGCAGGATCGTCGAGCGGGGCACCCACCGGGAGCTGATGGCCCAACGGGGCGAGTACTGGAATCTCTATACCCGGCAGTACCGGGAGGAACAGATCAAAAGCAGCGTGGATGGGGCGGTCTGAGGCCGCCTCCCCACCGGCTCCTTCCCGGAAACGACACAATACAACAGGCGACTGAACAAAAAAGGACACCCGGTGTAATGGGCGGCGCTCATCAAACAGTTAACAGCCCCAGCAGAGCAGACTGCTGGGGCTGTTCTTGTATTTTCCCCGTTATGTGATAATATAGAACCGAACAGACCTGCAAATCGGAATGTGCGCACTCCAAAAATCAACACAAGCCGCCCGCTGTGTCGTTCCGTTTGCTGTTTTCCTTCGGTATAATTAAGCCATCAAATGAAGGAGGCAGCAAGCCATGAACACAGATAAAATCTACGCAGAACAACTCGCAAATGAATACGCGCCCAAGGACACCACCAAGGTGGTTGCCCTGCGGAAACTGGACACAAGAGCCAAGCTCCCCGCTACCGTCTTTACTTACAGCTTCGGCATTATTTCCGCCCTCGTTCTGGGCGTGGGAATGTGCCTCGCCATGGGGCAGATCGGAAGCGGTTCCACCGGCAGCTTCGTACTGGGCATTGTGATCGGCATCATCGGCATGATCGGCATGGGAGTGAACTATCCGATCTACAAGCGTATTCTTGAGAGCGGCAAGAAGAAGTACGCCTTTGAGATCATGGAGCTTGCCAAAGAGATCAGCGGGAATTAAGTTGTGAAGAGGGCATGGACTCTTCTGGAAAGGCTCCTGCATCCGCCGAAATGGGTGCTGCTTACGCTGCCACCCATCGTGTTTGCAGCACTAACCTATGTGCTTCTCAAAGGAAAAAACAGTATGCCGGCATACATGATCTACTGTATGTCGGCGTATTGCCTGACAATTTGGATATTGCCGCTGCCGCGCTGATGTCGCTGCTTGGGTTGCACACGGCGATGATCTCACAGTTCTCAACCGGAGGGGAAAGCTTCCGCAGAATGATGAACGCCGTTACCGGAGGCGGCGTGTGGTTTTCCGTGATCCTGATCGCCGTGACTATGCTGCTGCACAGCAGAAAAAATGAAAGAGGTGAAGTCCGTTGACCCGCTCGGAGAGTAA
>JAQXJT010000019.1 GCA_029009095.1 bacterium | reverse complement strand
TTTTTAATATGGATACCTTTCGAACACCTCTTGGAATCATTCTTTACCCCAAAACCACTTGGTATAAAGAGTAATGACCTTTCAGAGTTCTGTTATCAAATTGTTATCAGAAGAGATTTTCAAATTCCTGAACCTAAGTGTTTTCAAGGCTTTTCAGGCTTTTCACTATTATTCCCACTCTTTTTCCTTGTTCTTCTTTCTCGTCTATATGGTCAATATCCTCCATAATAGGGACTATTTTTCCATATTTTCTCCATATTATTCTATTTCTCCAGGCTCGTGTTGCAGAGAATGTTGCAAATCTGCTGTGGAATGGTGTCGAGTGGTTAAGTGGTAAAACAATCTATTTTGTTCTCCTGCATAAAGGGCAATATGCTCTTGCCAACAAATGGTCGGCTCGTATATTCCATTCGTGACCGCACTCATTGCAGTGAGCAATTAATTTTTCCTTTGCGCCGTTATAGGCAAGCACACTCACTTTCCCTACAGAATTAACATTGAGCTTGTCAATGTATTTTTGCGATCGATTAATAAGTTGTTTTTCTTCAGCACTGATTATAACAGGTTTTGGCTTTATTTCTGTCTTAGGTGTAGTGGAGTGGTTGCAGTGCGGGCATTCCGAACGCTTTAACATTGCATTATAGGATTTCGAAAATGTATTTCCGCACACCTGACATCGAAGTGTTACTTTTGAATGGGAATCAACATACTCAACAACATCGACTTGTTTATTTGCTATTCTGTTTTTAAAGATTTCAACTCTGCTCTCTAAGGCATTGAGCGGTAATGAATTATCTATTTCAAATTTGATTTTTGATATAACAAAAGCCATTTTTTTCACAGACCACTCAATTTGCATTATATAGCAATCTCGCCCATTGCTTTCGTAAAACAGTTGATCGCCCATTTTGTCAAAATCAACAACGCCATAGGTCTTAATTTCCAGCACAGCAGTATCATTCGATAAATCACATACTGCAAGAACGTTTTTATCCCGATGCACAACTAACTCTTGCGACAAAATATGTTTATCCTTAAATATAGACTTCTTTATATAATCCACAAGAGGTACTATTTCTGCTTTTAGTAGGAGTATAAATTTATTAAGTTCCTCTGCAAGAGCCTTATCCTTATTTTCAACCGCACTAACCGTTCCGTCAGAGTTGAAATGCATATATATTTCATCATAAGGCGACGGTAGTTTTCCGATATATTTAAGTTTGCTTTTGTTTTGAATAAGAAAAGCGGATGAGTCGATTCGTTCTGCATTGAGCATTGTGTTTATTAGATGCTCAATCGTCATACCATTGAAATTAGTAGGGAATTTTTTGATTTTGTGGCTCACTACTTCAAACTTTTTTACTACTCTTGAACTACACTTAAAACGAGGTAGATTCTGTGTGTGGTATTTGAAGTTAGGATATGTTGCTAAATAACTTGCCGGAACAATGTAGTTCTCGTTAAATTCAAAGACTTTATCGTGGGTAATAAGCAACCTCTTATTATCCATTGTTTTGAAAAGTTCCCATTCCAATAAGCAGTCATTAGCACCCGTATGAAGTTCTTGAACATTATCTATCCCGTACAAGCGGCAAAGATTATCTTTTGTAATATTTCCGCCCGAAAAACGGGAGGAAATAATATTCCTTTTGAAGTTGAAGAAATGCAGTTTTTCATAACCGCGCAAACCTTTTCTCTTAAAATAATTTTTAATAAATTTCTCATCAATGCTGCCATAGGTAAGGATTGTCCTATTGAACAGATCAAACTCTTCAATAAGTACATCAACCTCATCCTGACTAAGTGGTGTAGCTTTTTTGAGATCCTTTTTTGTAATTCCGTTAATGTGCGTTGTATAAACATCCATATCTAATTCTAACGGCAAGAATCTATTATACAATTTTTGCGTATCCGGTTGATATATGGAAATGGAAAGCAAATCATCTCTCAAAGAGGATAATCCGTTTGTTTCTACATCTAAAACAACATATTCACTTGCGATAACACTCATAAGTAACCTCCTTTCAGCGCTTGATAGCCACTTGCGACTATTCCCTTTTACGCTTTTTATACCGCGAGTTGCATAAGTGTTGCAGCAGCGTTTTTCTAAATTGTATAAATGCCCGAAAGCCCTTTATTTGCAAGGGTTTTCGGGCACTTGTTAGCCATTCGCTATTATTCCCACTCAATGGTTGCAGGGGGCTTGGGGGACATATCGTAGAGGACGCGGCTGACGCCCTTGACCTCGCTCTGGATACGCCGGGTGATGCGCTCAAGGAGTTCCCAATCCAGCCGGGGGGCGGCGGCGGACATGGCGTCCACGCTGGTGATGGCGCGGATGATCACCGGCCAGAGGTCGGTGCGCTTGCCGTCCACCACGCCGGTGGTACGGATATCGGGCACCACGGTGAAGTACTGCCAGATCTTGCCTTCCAGACCCGCGGCAGCAAACTCCTCGCGGAGGATGGCGTCGGACTCACGCACGGCCTCGAGACGGTCGCGGGTGATGGCGCCGGTGCATCTCACGCCAAGGCCGGGGCCGGGGAAGGGCTGGCGCCAGACCATGCTGTGGGGCAGTCCCAGCGCCTCGCCCACGGCGCGCACCTCATCCTTGAAGAGGTACTTGACCGGCTCCACCAGCTCGAAGCCCAGCTTCTCGGGCAGTCCGCCCACGTTGTGATGGGCCTTCACGCCCTTTTCGCTCTCAATGATGTCGGGATAGATGGTACCCTGAGCCAGGAACTTCACGTCCGTGAGCTTGGAAGCCTCCTCCTCAAAGACGCGGATGAACTCCTCGCCGATGATCTTCCGCTTGGTCTCCGGGTCGCTGACGTTGGCCAGCTTGTCCAGGAAGCGGTCGGTGGCGTCCACATAGATCAGGTTGGCGCCCAGATTCTCCCGGAACACCTCAATCACCTGCTCGGGTTCGCCCTTGCGCAGCAGACCGTGGTTCACATGGACGCAGACCAGCTGCTCGCCGATGGCGCGGATGAGCAGCGCCGCCACCACGGAGCTGTCCACGCCGCCGGAGAGGGCCAGCAGCACCTTGCCGTCACCCACCTGCTCACGGATCAGGGCGACCTGCTGGGCGATGAACTCCTCCACGTTCAGTTCGCCGCCGAAAGCACGGCCGCCAATTTTCTTTTCCTCACTCATATTTTTACCTCCCTGTGGAAAAAATAGTGTTACTATGGCTATTTTGTTTTGCAGAACGACAATTATTTTCCTGACGCTGATGGTATTCATGCGAATTCTGGGCAAGCGTCAGATGGGAGAGCTGGAGCTCTCGGAGCTGGTGGTGTCCATTCTCATCGCGGACATCGGCACGCTGCCCCTTCAGGACATCGGTATGCCGCTGATCAACTGCCTGGTGCCCATCATCACCCTCTTCTCGCTGGAGCTGCTGCTCTCCGGGCTGACGCTGCGTTTCATGCGCCTGCGTCCGATCTTCTTCGGGAAGCCCTGCTTCCTCATCCGCAAGGGCGTCATCGACCAGCAGGAGATGCAGCGGAACAACCTGTCGCTGGACGAGCTGCTCTCGGAGCTGCGGAGCCAGAGCGTCACGGACATCTCCGTGGTGGAATACGCCGTGCTGGAGACCGACGGCACGCTCAACGTGCTGCTGGACCCCTCCGACCGGCCCGCCACCGCGGGGCAACTGGGCGTGGCCCCTCCCTCCACCGGCTACACCTCCGCCCTGATTGTGCAGGGCCGGGTGCTCTCGGAAAATCTCCGAAGCTGCGGGCGGGACGAGCGCTGGCTCCGGCAGGAGCTGAAGCGGCAGGGCTTCTCCCAGCCCAGGGATGTGTACCTCATGACGCTCAACGAGGCAGGGCAGGTCTTCTGCGCCGGAAAGGACAGGGAATGAAACGAACCGTTATGGCGCTGCTGCTGCTCGCAACGCTGGTGATCTGCTCGGTGGTGAACCTCTATCATCTGGACAGGCTCACGGGGGAGCTGATCGGTGACGTCTCCCTGGCCCGCGCCGCGTGGCAGCAGGGGGACACGGAGGGCGCTCTCGTCACACTGCGGGAGGCCATCGCCCTCTGGGAGAGCAGCGACGGGTACACGCACATCTTCATCCGCCATGACGAGGTCAACGAGGCCTCCGATGCGTTCTTTGCCCTGCTAGGGGATCTGACCTCCGGGGAGACCGAGGCGGCGGAGGCCAGCTGTGAAACGCTGCTCTACCATCTTCGGAGCATCCGGGACATGGAACACGTGTCCATCAAAAGCGTTTTTTAACCCTTGTCCTCCAGCAGCTTGGTAAGCTCCTCCATAAAGGTATTGATATCCTTGAACTGCCGGTAGACGGAGGCAAAACGCACATAGGCCACCTCGTCCAGCTCCTTCAGCCGGGCCATGACCATCTCGCCGATCTCGCTGGTGGGGATCTCCCGTTCCAGCGCGCTCTGGAGATTCTGCTCGATGTCCGTGGCGATGTCCTCCAGCTGCTCCAGCTCTACGCTGCGCTTCTCGCAGGACTTGAGCATACTGTTCACCAGTTTATTTTTGTCAAAGGTCTGGCGGCTCCCGTCCCGCTTGACCACCACCAGCGGCAGCCGCTCCATGATCTCGTAGGTGGTGAACCGTCGTTGACAGCCCAGGCACTCCCGGCGGCGGCGGATGGAGCTGCCCTCATCCGCGCTGCGGGAATCGATGACCTTGCTCTCCAGGAAGCCGCAATATGGGCACTTCATATCATACACTCTCCCCGCTTGTTGTGTTTGTGTCACAAAGTGGGAGCGCCGCTCCCACTTTACATAATGGTACTCTACCACATCCTGCAAAAAACCACAAGACACGCCGGAAAAAAATCTGTGGATGCAGCTCCCACAACTTACCGCTTGCCCTGCACGGGGCAGAAAGGGTACAATGGCGGCGGTGATGCCCATGAAAGGACTTCTTCTCTGTCTCAGACGGATGTGCGGAGAGTCCGGGGAGCTGCTGCTGACCTCTCTCCGTCTCTCCTGTCTTCTCCTGTTCTGCGCCTACCTGATGCTGGTACATACCGGGGCCATGAGTCCGGACAATGTGACGCTCTACCGCACGGCGCGGCTCCTCTACCAGCAGCCCGCTTCAATCTTCCTGCTGGGGTGTTTGGGGAGCTATCTGCTGGAGCAGCGCAGCCGCCGATGTTAGAAACTCCTCCCGGGTCATCAGGGCGTTGAGCGCGTCCAGCAGGGCGTTCGGCGAGAGTCTGGCGGGGAGACGCCAGGCTTTCTGCAATGCAGCGCGGCGGCTGGTGGCGTCCGCGCTGCCCGAGAGGCCGAGCGCGGCCAGATCCGCCTTGGTGATCCTCTCTCCGTTTCCGCCGCTCTCCCCCTCCTCGGTGGTAGCGCCGGCGCGGAGCAGGGCCTCGATAAGCACTTCGCCGCTCATGCCCTCCACGCCCAGCGTGCCCTCCTTGGAGCCGACCTTTTTCCTCCGCTCCTTACCGGGCACATCGGGGATATAGGCGTGTTTGACAAGCGCAGGGTCGATGGCGCTGCGGATGCGGTTCCGGATGAGAAAGCCTGCTCCATCGGAGTCTGTCAAGACGATCAATCCCCGCTTTTCCGCGCAGCGCCGCAGCAGGGCGAGCTTCTCTTTGTCACGGAAGATGCCGAAGCCCTCCGTCTCCACGATCACCGCGTCCACACACTGGCTGAGGGTGTTCTTGTCGTAACGCCCCTCGACCACGATCACTTCCTTAATGTGCAGCATGATCTCCATTCATGGCAAGCCGCAGCAGCAGCTCGGCCATTCTCTCCGTTCCCGTGGTGGTATTGTCGCTCTTGAGCAGGTAATCCGTCTCCGTGCAGAGACGCACATCCCGCCGCAGCTCCTCAAGGCCAAAGCGCCGCGCCGAGTTCATCAGATTTCTCACGGCGAAATCGGGCTTCTTCTTCCCGTTTTTATCCCGGGTGACCTCCTGGACGAACTCCGCGCCCAGTCCCCGCTCCTGGGCCACTTTGGCGGCGTAGAGCTGGCGGATCTGATTTCCGATGACGGCCGTCAGCATCAGCGGTTCCTCCCCAGAGGCCATCAGTTCCGCCATCAGTCCGGCGGCCCGGTCCGTATTCCCCTCGGCGATGCAGTCGGTCATTTCAAAAACGCTGGCCTCGGGGATGTGGTGGGCCACCGCGTCCACGTCCGTCGCGGTGACCTCCCCCCCGACGGTGTAGGCGCAGATCTTGTCGATCTCGGGGATGAGCCGGGTCATCAGCGTCCCGGAGAGGAAGAGAAGCCGCTCCATAGCCGGGCGGCGGATGGTCTTGCCGTGGGCGGCGAAGCGCTTTTCCAGCCAGTCGAAGAGCAGCGACTCCGGCTGGGCGGCAAACTCCACCACACAGCCTTTCTCCCGGAGCAGCTTGGTCAGGGAGAGCCTCCCGTCCGGCTTGACCCCTTCGGGCAAGGTGACGACCACCGTGCACCACTCGGGGATATCGCCCAGAAGCTGCTGAAAGCGCTCGCCTGTACACTGGTTGATGTCTACCCCATGAAGTTCCACGAAGGTGCGGCCCCCGAAAAAGGGGATGGCCTCCAGCGCTCCGGCCAGATCGTCCGCGTTGAGGCCCGGGCCCTCCAGACGCTTGGCGTCGAAGTCCTCTGTCCCGGCGCTGACGCACGCGTCCCGGAGCTGCCGGGCAAAACTCCGCACCAGATAATCCTCCGCCCCGTAGAGCACATAGAGGCTGCCGGGGCCTTCGGTTTTGAGACGCCGCACCAGTTCCTTATAGCTGGGGGCGTCGCTTTTTTTCCTTGTGGCCATGGCTACGGCTCTCCTTTCACCGTGATCGTTCCCTCTGTATCTGTTCTGTGTACCGCAATGCCCCGGCTCTCCAGCCGCTCCAGCGCCGCGTCGGATGGGTGGCCGTAGGTGTTGTGACCCACGGAGATCACCGCCGTCTCCGGACGCAGTTCGTCCAGCAGGTAGTCCGCCGTGGCGTTGGCGGAGCCGTGGTGGCCCACGATCAGCAGCTCGATATCCGGCGGCGCGGCGAGCTGGACATACCGCCGCTCCTGTGAGCGGCTGGCGTCCCCGGTGATCAGCACGTCCCATCCGTCCCGGGAGGCCAGAACGAAAAGCCCGCTCTCCTCGTCCTCCTCCAGATCCAGCGGCGGCGTGAGACGCAGCGTCAGCTCCTCCCCCGTCAGCAGCAGCTCCTCCGTCACCCGTACCACGCGGGTACGGCGTTTCTCCGCCGTGTCGAGGATTTCCAGGAAGCTCCCCGGCTCCAGATCCGGGAGATAGATCGTGTCCACATCCACCAGCGCCAGCAGCCTTTCCACCCCGTTCACATGGTCCCCATGCAGGTGGGTGAGCACCAGCGCGGAGAGTCTGGGCCTCTCCCGTCCCAAAGCGTAGTAGGCCGCCCTCTCCCCCACGTAGCCCTCTGCGGTGCTGCCGCCGCAGTCCACCATCACCGCGTTGTCCCCACATTCGATCAGTGTGCAGCTCCCCTGTCCCATGTCAATGGCCGTGACGCGCAGTCCCTTTCTGTCAGCGCGGACATAGAGCACGCAGGAAAAGAGACAGATGGCCGAGAGGCACAGCGGCGCGGCGAGCCGTACCCCCTCCTCTCTCCGCCGCCCCCAAAGCACAGCGGAAGCGAGCAGCAGACAGGTGAGCACAAGCCACCAGACATAGAGGCGGTTCGATGTATAGAGCGCCGCGCAGGGCAGCGAACCGGTCGCTTTGGCCACGGCGAACAGGAGCCGGTCGCCCCACCCAAGACACGCGCCCAGCGCCTTCCCCGCCGATGGGAACAGGAAACCCAACAGCACCGCTCCGTAGCCGCCAACGAAGAGCACAGGCAACAGTCCCATGCACAGGACATTGCTGACAGGCGCTGCGAGTGTGATCACGCCAAAGTGCCACGCCGTCAAGGGCAGTGTGAGGAGCAGCGCGGAAAGGGAGACGGAGAGGGAGGCTGCCGCCGCGACTCCCAGCCGGTTTTGGGGCAGGCGCCCCGCCGTCTTTTCAAAGATGGGCCGTGAAAAGAGCAGGATGCCCGCCGTGGCGGCAAAGCTCAGCTGCAAACTTACGCTGGCCGCAGCGTAGGGGTTGATGAGCAGCAAAATGGCCAGCACCAGCAGAAGAGAGGTGGGCGGGTCGCTCTCCCGGCGGAAGAGCGGCGCGATGAGCGTCATGCTCTGGATGAACACCGCCCGGCAGACCGAGGGCGTAAAGCCCGAGAGAGCTGCAAAGGCCCCCAGCAGAGGCAGCAGCAGAAAGCCCAGCTTCCGCCGGTTGGGCAGCAGCAGCTCCAGAAAGCCCACCAGAAAGGCCACATGCATCCCGGACACCGCCGCCGCGTGCATGAGGCCCGCCCGGCTGAGGCTGTAATAGAGCGGCAGCTCGCCGTACAGTCCGCTCTTGTCCCCGGTGAGCAGCGCCTGCTGAAAGGCCGCGGTGTCGGCGGGAAACACGCGCTGCGTGCCCGTCTTCACCGCCTGCCGCCAGCGCTGGGGCGCGTAGAGGGCGGCATAGCGCCATGTCCCCGTCTTTGTCACCTGACCCCGGACGGCGCCGCGGAGAAAAACCCCGGCGCTCGTGAGGGTATCGCTCTCCTCCCCCCGGCGGAAGAAGGCGGAGGTAAACTTCACCTCGCATACGATCTCGTCCCCGGGCGTCAGCTCCAGCGGCTCCCCGCCGTAGCAGGACAGCTGGCACTTGCCGTGGGGCAGTTCCTCCGAGGTAACGCGCACCCGGAGGGTCGTGGAATTCTCATAGACCTTCGGGTACTCCAGCACCCGGGCGCGGATGGTGCAGACCTCCCCGTCCAGCGCCGCCACCTGCCGGGTGACACGGGAAGCGCGGGCGTAGAAAAAGAGGAAGCCAAAGGCGGCGCAGAGCAGAAAAAGCGCGGCGCAGCGACTGGGGTTGCGCCATCCTCGCAGGCAGAGGAGACCCGCGATCAGCGAGAGGAGGGCGAGCACAGGCAGTGCAGACAGCGGCAGCAGCAGTACCGACAGAAACACCGCCCCGGCCAGACCGCCGCAGCACCACGCCAGGGTGCGTATGCCCCGCTCCGACGACACAGCCGCCTCCACCTCCCCTTTTTTGTGTATTATACGCGATAACCCCCTTTTTGAAAAGAGGGGCGGGGCGTTTTTCTGGGGCTTTGCCCTTGCCGTTGCCGGAGAAACATGCTATGCTGGAGGCAAAGCACAACGAAAGGATCGGGAACACCATGACATATTCCGAGGAACTTCTCACCTTTATCCACCGCAGCCCCAGCATCTACCATGTGATCGAAAACCTCCGCGCCGGGCTTCTGGAGCAGGGCTACGAGGAGCTTTCCGAGGGCGAGTGCTGGCAGCTCTCCCCCGGCAAAGGCTACTTCGTCCGCCGCAACGGCAGCTCCCTCCTCGCCTTCCGCCTCCCTGCGGGAACGCCCAGAGGCTTCATGATGGCGGCGGCCCACGCGGACTCCCCCACCTTCAAGCTGAAAGAGAATGCGGAGAAAGACTCTGCCGGCTGCGTGCAGCTGAGCACGGAGACCTACGGCGGCGGCAACTGGGGGACATGGTTTGACCGGCCCCTCTCCGTGGCGGGGCGGCTGCTCGTCCGGGAGGAAGGCGGGATCGTCACACGGCTGGTGAACATCGAGCGCGACCTGCTCGTCATCCCCAGCGTAGCCATCCACATGATGCGTAATTTGAACGACGGATGGAAGATCCTCCCCAATGTGGACACCCTGCCTCTCTACGGCAGCGAGGGCGGCAGGAGCTTCCACGAGCTCCTCGCCGAGACCGCCGGGGTCAGCCCGGAGGACATCCTGGGCCGGGATCTCTTCCTCTACGCCCGGCAGAAGGGCACCGTTCTGGGGGCGGAGGAGGAATTCCTGCTCTCTCCGCGTCTGGACGATCTCGAGTGCGTCTGGGCGCTGATGCGCGGCTTCCTCGCCGCCTCCAGCTCGGAGGACATCCCCGTCTGCTGTATCTTTGACAACGAGGAGGTGGGCAGCCAGACCCGGCAGGGTGCCGCTTCCACCTTCCTCCGGGACAGCCTGCGCCGCATCGCCGCCGCCCTGGGCTGCGGGGACGAGGGCTATCTCCGGCTGCTCTCCCAGAGCTTCCTTGTCTCCGCGGACAACGCCCAGTGCCGCCATCCCAACCACCCGGAGTTCGCCGACTCGCTCAACTTCCCCCTGATGAACCGGGGCATCGTGCTCAAATACAACGCCAACCAGCGCTACACCACCGACGGCGTATCCGCCGCTCTCTTCCGCAGTCTCTGCGCGGAGGCCGGCGTGCCCGTGCAGCTCTACGCCAACCGCTCCGACCTCCCCGGCGGCTCCACGCTGGGTTCCATCGCCAACACCCATGTCCCCGTGCCCACGGCAGACATCGGCCTTGCTCAGCTGGCCATGCACTCCTGCTGCGAGACCGCGGGCGTGAAGGATCTGGGGTACCTGGTGGACGCCATGACGCTCTTCTTCTCCAAAACCCTCCATGCGGAAGAGGGCGCCTACCGGCTCTGAAGCATCAGGGACGGTCGGAGGAAAACCCACCGGATCGTTGCATTTTCCACCCCGGCGGGCGATGACGCAGCCGGGATGGAATCCATCGCGGTCTGGAGTAAACAGGGCCGGCATAGGGAAAGCATCCGTACCATTTCCTGGATACGGATGCTTTCCTTTTTCACCCGCCGTTTCTGCGGGTCTTTTTTCTGCGCTGTTATGTCCGCTCAGGCCATCTCTTCGGTGAGCTTCCTGCCGCCGAGGATATGGAAGTGCAGGTGCTTCACGGTCTGGCCGCCGTCCTCGCCCACATTGGAGATCACGCGGTAGCCATTGGAGAGGCCCTCGTTTTCCGCGATGATGGGTACGGCCTCCAGGCACTTGACCGCGTGGACAGAGTTTGCGGGCGTGAGCTCCGCGAGAGAGGAGATGTGCTCTTTGGGCACCACCAGAATGTGGGTGGGGGCCTGGGGGTTGATGTCACGGAAAGCGTAGACCCAGTTATCCTCATAGACGTGCTGGGAAGGGATCTCTCCGGCGATGATCTTGCAGAACAGGCAATCTTCCATGGTAAGCTCCTTTCAGAAAAGCTCACGCAGAGAGCGGACAAAGCCGCTCTCTGCGGAATATGGTGTTATCAAAATCAGCGGGTCTTTTCGGCCACGAAGCCTTCCACGGCGCCCAGCGCCTCGCCGAGCTTGCTCACGTCGTTGCCGCCGCCCATGGCGGAGTCGGGCTTGCCGCCGCCCTTGCCGCCGCAGAGGGCGGTGATGCAGCGGATCACATCCCCGGCCTTGACGCCCCGGGCCACGGCGTTCTTGCCGCAGACGCACTGGAAGGTGATTTTTTCATCCTTTACGGCAGCCAGCACGGCCACCACATCGCCGCTCTTATCCCGCAGGAAGTCGCCCATCTTGCGCAGGGCGTCGGTCTCCAGCGCGCCCACCTCCGCGGTGACCACCTGCAGTCCGTTGACGTCGCGGGCCTTCTCCAGATAGCCGCCCACGTCGCTCAGCAGCGCCTTGCTGCGGAACTTCTCCACCTCCTGGCGGAGCTGGCGGATCTCTTCGGTGTGGGCGTCGAAGCGCTCCACGAGCTCCTCGCTGCGGCACTTGAGCTTCGCGCCCAGCGTGCTCAGCACCCGCTCGTTGTTTTCCAGCAGCTCCAGCGTGGCCTTGCCCACGGTGGCCTCGATCCGGCGCACGCCGCTGGCCACGGAGAACTCGCTGGTGATGCGCACAGAGCCCACCTTGGCGGTGTTGTCCAGATGGGTGCCGCCGCAGAACTCCACGGAGTAGCCCTCGCCCATGTCGACCACGCGCACCACGTCGCCGTACTTCTCGCCGAAGAGGGCCATGGCGCCCAGAGACCGGGCCTCCTCAATGGGCATCTCGTTGGTGGCGATGGGGTAACCCTCCAGCACGGCCTCGTTGACCTGCCGCTCCACGGCGGCGATCTCCTCGTCGGTCATGGCGGAGAAGTGGGTAAAGTCGAAGCGCAGCCGGTCGGGCTCCACCAGAGAGCCGGCCTGATGCACATGGTCGCCCAGCACGGTGCGGAGAGCCTTGTGCAGCAAATGGGTGGCGCTGTGGGCCCGGGCGATGGCCCGGCGGCGCTGGGTGTCCACGCAGCCCTTCACGGTGTCGCCCACATTCAGGGAGCCGGAGACCATTCTGCCGCTGTGGAGAACCTTGCCGGCCTTGTTCTTCTGCACATCGGTGACTTCAAACACCGCGTCCTTGAGGATCAGCAGGCCGTGGTCGGCGCTCTGGCCGCCCATCTCCGCGTGGAAGGGCGTCTTGTCCAGAACGATGCTGGCCTCCACGCCGCTGCCGATGCTCTCGCGCAGCTCCTCTTCGGCCACGATGGCAAGGATCCTGCCCTCGTCGCAGAGCAGCTTGTAGCCGGTGAACTGCGTGGGCAGATTGTCCAGACCCAGATCCAGACCCGCCCAGGCGGTGTCGTCCTTGCGTGCGGCGCGGGCGCGCTCCCGCTGCTCCTTCATGAGCGCCTGGAAGTCCTCCTCGTCCACAGTCATGTTCTCGTCCTGGGCCATCTCGCGGGTGAGATCCAGCGGGAAGCCATAGGTATCATAGAGCTTGAAGGCGTCGGCGCCGGAGAAAACGGTCTCTCCCTTCTCCTTATGGCTCTCCAGCATGGCGGAGAAGATGCCCAGGCCCACATCGATGGTCTTGGCGAAGGCCTCCTCCTCGGTCTTGATGACGCGGGTGATGTAGTCCCTCTTCTCCACCAGATCGGGGTAAGCGCCCTGATTTTCGTGGATGACCATGTCGCAGACCTTGTAGAGGAAGGGCTCCGTCACGCCCAGGAGGCGCCCGTGGCGGGCGGCCCGGCGGAGCAGACGGCGCAGCACGTAGCCGCGGCCCTCGTTGGAGGGCAGGACGCCGTCGGCGGTCATGAAGGTGGAGGAGCGGATATGGTCGGTGATGATGCGCAGAGACACGTCCTTCTCGTAGCTCTCCCCGTAATGGGCGCCGGTGATCTCGCTGACGGTGTGGGTGATGTTCATGACGGTGTCCACATCGAAGAGAGAGTTCACATCCTGGCACACCACGGCCAGACGCTCCAGACCCATGCCGGTGTCGATGTTCTTCTGGGGCAGCTCGGTGTAGTTGTTGTTTCCGTCATTGTTGAACTGGGAGAATACCAGGTTCCAAACCTCGATATACCGGTCGCAGTCGCAGCCCACGGTGCAGCCGGGCTTGCCGCAGCCGTACTTCTCGCCGCGGTCGTAGTAGATCTCGCTGCAGGGGCCGCACGGGCCGCTGCCGTGCTCCCAGAAATTGTCCGCCTTGCCGAAGCGGAAGATCCGCTCGGCAGGGATGCCGATCTCCTTGTTCCAGATCTCAAAAGCCTCGTCGTCGCTCTCAAAGACGCTGGGATAGAGGAGGTCGGGGTCGATGCCCACCCACTCGGGGGAGGTGAGGAATTCCCACGCCCACTGGATGGCCTCGTGCTTGAAGTAGTCGCCGAAGGAGAAGTTACCCAGCATCTCGAAGTAGGTGCCGTGGCGGGCGGTCTTGCCGATGTTCTCGATGTCGGGGGTGCGGATGCACTTCTGGCAGGTGGTCACGCGGCGGCGGGGGGGCTCCTCCTCGCCGGTGAACCAGGTCTTCATGGGACTCATGCCCGCGTTGATGAGCAGCAGAGAGGGGTCGTTCTTGGGGATCAGAGAGAAGCTGGGCAGACGCAGGTGTCCTTTCGTCTCAAAGAAGGAGAGATACATCTCCCGCAGCTCGTTCAAACCAAACTTTTTCATATATTACCTCCTAAATTATTTGACCACAACAAAAATCCCCGCCCCCTGAAAACAGGGGCGGGGAAACATATCCACGCGGTACCACCCTGATTACGGCCGAAAGCCGCATCTCGTGCGCCCGGTAACGGGGGCGGGTCGCCGCGCTCCTCGCGCGGGGCTGGTGAAGGGGCCGCTGCGTTCGTGGCCGGAGGGCTTTCACCTTGCCCCTCTCTCTGTACAACCCGTGGCGCAGCTCATCTTCGTCATAGCCTGTGAGCTTCGTCATTCTACCACAAAAATCGGTTTTGTCAACAGGGAACGGGCGGATTTTTGCAGCTTTTCTCCCGTGGCGGCGGAGATCATTCACGCGTCCGCGCCGAGGAGACTTTCCAGCTCCTGCCATGATGCATAGCAATAGGCCGTGTATTCCCCGCTGTGGAAGACTTTCTCCGCCCCCGCCACAAGTTCCGCCGTCGGCTCGCCCACATCCATACTGCCCCCTGCGATCAAAAACACCTTGCCTTCCGGTCTCCGGGTATCGTGATCCGTCTGCTGCAGCCAGCGGAAAATGCGCGCCTCCCCGTCGTTCAAATTTTGGATCGTCCACATCTCGATGGCGCCACCGCTCAGTTCGGTCAGCACATTGGAATTCCAGAACGTGGCCACACCCTGGGTGTATCCCTCTGCGACCAGCTACCGGCACAGGAGACTGCGGGAGGTGGCCTTGCGTCCCCAGCTTCCGTAACTCTCCCCAGCCACGATCTCGTCCCGGATGCCGCCCCGCTCCCCCGAGTAGGTGCGGTAGAATCCAACGCCCTGGATGCCGATCAGCACGGCGAGAACGAGCAGCGCGGCCCTGCCCTTTGCTCCGTCTGCCCCGTCCGTGCAACCGAGAAGCACCACCACAAAGCCAAAGACCGTCAGGGGGATGCTGTAGCGGTCGGCATACTCCATATCGCTGAAGCCGTAGAGCAGCAGCAGGATGAGCAGGGCGCTCACATAGTACCATACGATCAGTCTCTCCCCCGGGCCGTAGCTCTCCTTCCGGCGCAGCACGGCGATGGCGCTGCATACGATCAAAAGCACAGTAACGGCAAAGGCCCCGTTGAAGAACAAATCGGCTGAGAACACCTTGCCGCCGCTGCGGTAGCCATAGAGCTTCATCCAGTCAATCACCGTCTGCCAGACCCGCTTCGGGTCGAAGTCTGTGAAGTGGATGCTCTCATAGGACAGGAAATGGTACCGCCCGCTGAGGATCCGGCTGTTCACCAAATACCCCGCCGCCGCCCAAAGGAACGCGCCAGCGGCAAAGCCGCCGCTACGCCGCACCTGGGGGCGCTCCCCGCCGCTGAGACTGAGCAGCGCCACGGCCAGAAGGGCCGGAGCGTGCCAGATGAGAAGCTGGCGCAGTCCGCCCAGGCCCGCCAGAAAGGACAGCACGCAGCCCGGGATCAGCAGCAGCACGTATTCTTTCCGCGAACGAGCCTTCGTGCAGCGGTAGAAGAGCGCCGTGAGCAGCAGGGAGATGGAGACGTGGGGCACATAGTAGATGCCAAACAGCATGATGATAAAATAGACCGGGCAGATGGGCGTAAGGAAGATCGTACACAGCCACCCCGTATACTTTTCCCGCCCCACCCACCGGCAGAGCAGCCAGATGCACAGGCACATCGCCACCAGCGAGACCGCCGTGCCAGCCAGACGCACCAGATGCCAGCGATCGCTCAGCCGGAAGAGGGCGCTCCACACCAGTTGGGTGTTGAGAACGCGCAGTTCGGTGGAATAGTGCCAGTTTTCCGTCAGGATCCCACCCTCCCCGGCCAGGATGCGGGAGAGGATCATCTCGCTGGAATCGTCGGAAGAGAGCCATGAGTCCCCGTAAAAGTGGAGATAGCCCAGCAGCAGCGCCAACGCCGCCAGCGCTGCCAGCAGCCACGCCAGAAATGTCCGACTGTCTCTCGTTTTCTGCATATCCGATGCTCCCTTCCTCCCCTCCCGCGGGGACATTTGCCCTGCCTAGGGGGGGGATTTCAATGCTCTTTTCCGTTATCCGGCTTCGCCCAGCAGCGTGGCGCCCAGCACCAGCGCCGCGCCCAGGGCGGTGCGCAGCGTCAGCCCCTCCCCCAGCAGCAGGGCCGAGAAAAAGATGGCGGCGATGGGGTCGAGATAGCTGTAGAGCGCCACGGTCTGCCCTGAAAGGGCCTCCATGGAGCCAAAGTAGAGGGCGTAGGCCAGCCCCGTGTGCACCACGCCCAGAATGAGCAGCAACACCAGCTCCGTCCCGGTGGGTTGCAGGGCGGACAGATCCTCCGTAGCGGCGGTGTAGACGCCCATAACCACGGCGGCGATCAGCAGCTGCACAAGGGTGCGGTCCATGCCGGAGATGGCGGCGAGCTTTTTGTTGCAGAGGACAATGGAGGCGTAGAGCACCGCAGCGGCCAGACCCAGCAGCACGCCGCGCAAACCGCTCTTCTCTCCTCCCTGCAACGAGAGGATCGCCATCCCCACCGCCGCGACGGCCACGCAGAGCAGCTTCCGGACGGTGAAGCGCTCCCTCATCAGCGGGGAGGCGAGGATCACCAGCACGGGCGCCATGTAATAGCATAGGGTGGCCACGGCCACGGTGGTGTAGCGGTACGCCTCAAAGAGCAGGATCCAGTTAAAGCCCAGGAAGCTGCCGGCAGCCAGCAGCAGCGGAGCATTACGCCGCACCGCCGCCCAGTCCGCCCGCTCTGCGCGGAGCAGCCGCCAGAGCAGCAGCGTGAGAAAGCCCAGCGCCGCCCGGGACAGGGCGATGACGCTGCTGGAGAGGCGGATATGGCGGCAGAACACGCCGATGCTGCCGTAGATGAGCATGGCAAGCAGCAGCATCGTTTTGCTGCGTTGCTGGGAATTCACAGGCGGTTTCCTCCCGGGACGGTTTTCCTTATGATTTATTATACCAGTTTCTCCCTTCTTTGCAAGTCTCTGCCGCTTATTTGTCGGGACTTGCAAGAGCGGATGGAATGGAGTAGAATATCCTCAAGAAATTTTACTCACAGGAGACGCTTATGGCAAAACGACCTGTCTCTCGCAGCCGCTCCTTCCGGGCGCTGACCGTTCTCATACTGGTATTGTTGCTGCTGGCCGCCCTGGTCCTGCTGCGCCGGGACGCGGCAAACTCCCCTCCGCCCCAGTCCACGGCCGGGTCACTTTCCTCCGCGGAGGCCACCTCGCCGCCCACTCCGCAGCCCGCCCCGGAGACTCCCGTGCCCCCTACCCCTACGCCTCAGCCCACGCCCGATCCCTACGCGGACACGGCGGTGGTGGTCAACGAGGCGGCGGGGAGCAATCTGGCTCTGCTGGCTGATGCCGACGGACAGTTCCCCGACTGGATCGAGCTCTATAACGGCGGCGGGGACGCGGACCTGGGCGGATGGTACCTCTCGGACAAAGAGGGCGATCTGATGCGCTGGCGCATCCCCGATGGGACCGTGCTGCCGCAGGGCGGCTACCTGCTCCTCTTTGCCTCGGGCAAGGATCGGACGGAGGGCGAACTGCACACCGATTTCTCCCTCTCCACCGGAGAGAGCGTCTACCTCTCCTCACCGGACGGGCGCTGCCGCAGCAGCCTCTCGCTGGAGGGGCTGAAAAAGGGCGAGAGCGCGGCGCTGCTCGGCGCAACAGTCAGCGCCACCCGCTTCTCCACCCCCGGCTACCCCAACTCGGACGAGGGCTACACTGCCATGGAGTCCGCCGCCGTCCGCACCTCCCCCCTGCTCATCAACGAGGCCGTCACCTCCAACGCCAACACGCTTTACCAATACCCCATCGGCTACTGCGACTGGGTGGAGGTAAAGAATGTGTCCGCAGAGGTGGTGGAGCTGAGCGAGTACTGTCTCAGCGACGACGAGGACATACCGGATCTGTGGCGTCTGCCCCAGAGGAAACTGCTGCCCGGGGAGACGGCCGTGTTCTACTGCTCCGGGGACGAAAGTCTCACCGAGCGCTATATCGTCCACACCAATTTCAAGCTGGACGGCGAGGGGGAGTCGCTCTTCCTCTACAAAGCCGGACTGCTCTGCGACTATGCCTACCTCCACGACATCCCCAACGAGGGCAGCATGGGGCGGATGAACGGCGAGAACGGCTTCTTCCTCTTCCCCGCCTCCACCCCCCACAGCGAAAATGTCAACGGCTTCCGCTGCTACGCCCCCTCTCCCGTGGCTCTCACCGCGGACGGCGTCTTTGAGGGCGTGGAGAGCGTCACCGTGGAGCTGGCCGCCGACGCGCCCATCTACTATACCACCGACGGCAGCATCCCCACCGCCGCCTCTACCCCCTACACTGCTCCCATCACCGTCAGCGAGACTGCGGTGATCCGGGCGGCCTGCGTGGTGGAAGGAAAGCTCACCCCCCGGCCGCTGACGCTCAGCTACATCCTCAACGAGGGGCACACCCTCCCGGTGGCCAGCCTGGTGGCCGAGCCGGGGCGGCTCATGGGCGGCGGCGTGTACAACAACCCCTACGACTACTTCGGCGAGATGCGCCAGATCCCCGCCAGCGTCTCCCTGTTTGAGGAGGACGGACGCTTCACTGCCGACTGCGGCGTTCGGATGCACGGCCACACGGGCCTGAAGCTGCCGAAAAAGAGCTTCAAGCTTCTCTTCCGCTCCCGCTTCGGAGAGGAATCGCTGCACTATGACCTCTTCGACAGTCCGGTGCAGGACTTCACCTCCCTGGTGCTCCGGGCCGGACAGGATTACACCTATTCCATCATCCGGGATGAGCTTTTCAGCGAGCTTTGCGGGGACTTCACCGACAAGGTGCTGCGGCAGCAGTACAAATATTGTGTGCTCTACATCAACGGGGAATACTGGGGCATCTACTGCTTCAAGGAGGCGTTCAGCGAGGACTACTACGCCTCCCACGCCAATGTGAGCGCCGACAGCGTCACCATGGTGCAGGCCCCCGCCCCGTTGGGCGGCGAGTTCTCCAACGAGGTGATCCGCTACTGCGCCACCCACGACATGACGCAGAAGGAAAACTACGACTACCTCTGCTCCGTGGTGGACATGGACAGTCTCATCGACTGGGCCATCATCGAGGGCTACAGCGCCAACGCGGACGTGCAGCAAAACCTCCGCTACTTCCGCTCCACGGAGAACGGCAACCTCTGGCAGTACGCCTTCTACGATCTGGACTGGGCCTTTTACTACGACATCAACAATCTGGGCATGGTCCTTGCCGGTATCGGAGAGGACGGTACGGAGCTGCAGCACAGCACCTACATCCGCACGCTGCTGTACAACGGAGAGTTCCGGGACAGGTTCTGCCGCCGTCTGGCGGAGGCCCTCTCCTCCGCGCTCTCCGACGAGCATGTGCTCTCCACCATTGACGAGCTGGCCGGGCAGATCGCCCCCGAGGTGCCCCGGGAACGGGAGCGCTGGGACACCGGCGGCTGGGAGGCCCGGGTGGAGGAGCTGCGGCAGTTCGTGCGGAACGGCTGGCGCGAGAAGGTCATCAATGGCGCCTGCGCCTACTTCGCTCTCACGGAGGCGGAGCGGGAACTTTACTTTGCCGGGGTGGAATAAACGCCGGCAAGGGAATGAAAAGAGGAACGTCCGAGAGGGTCTCCACCCCCCGGCGTTCCTTTTTTTCAGGCGGCAGGATACGCGTGGGCTGTACGCCGCTTCCTCCATCCTGTGAGGCAGGCATGGAAAAGCAGATCTTCAAAAATCAGCGGAAAGCGGTATGCACGGCGCCCGCCGCGCTTTCCCCCGCCTGCTCATCCAAAACTTGCATCCGCTCCTATACGCATATCTTCCCCCGGAAAAGCCATGATACTCTCGGGCAATGACCCAATCCATCAAAAGGAGATGTAATGCAATGAGCAGCAAGTCCAGCAACAAGCTTGTCAATCCTCAGGCCCGCGAGGCTATGGATCGTTTCAAGATGGAGGCCGCCTCTCAGGTGGGCGTCACCCTCAACAATGGCTACAACGGCGAACTGACCTCCAAGCAGGCCGGCTCCATCGGCGGCCAGATGGTCAAGAAGATGATCGAGGCGTACGAGAACGGCATTCAGTAACTGCGGTTCCTTTCTGAGACCTCATAGATCATTTCACGGATAGCATACCCGCCATCCGGCAAAAAACGCGAAGGTTTTCATGCCTCCGCGTTTTTTGTACGCACAGGCAAAAGACCCGTCTCCCCGGGGGGAAACAGGTCTTTTGCCGTATCTCAGTGTCCCGCCTTCATGGCCAGATAGGCGTTGATAAAGCCATCGATATCCCCGTCCATAACGTTCTGGATGTTGCCGTTTTCAAATCCCGTGCGGGCGTCCTTGGCGAGGGTGTAAGGCATGAACACATAGGAGCGAATGGCGCTGCCGAAGTCGATCTTCATCTGCACGCCCTTGATGTCGCTGATCTTCTCCAGGTGCTCCCGCTCCTTGATCTCCGCCAGCTTGGCCCGGAGCATCTCCTTGCAGTTTTCCAGATTCTGGAAATGGCTGCGCTCCACCTGGGAAGAGACCACGATGCCCGTGGGCAGGTGGGTCAGACGGACGGCAGAGGAGGTCTTGTTGACCTTCTGGCCGCCGGCGCCGGAGGAACGGTACACATCCATCTTGATGTCCTCGTCCCGCAGCTCGATCTCCGTGTCGTTGGTGATCTCGGGCATGACCTCCACGGCGGCGAAGCTGGTCTGGCGGCGGCCGGAGGCGTCAAAGGGAGAGATCCGCACCAGACGGTGCACGCCGTTCTCGCTCTTCAGGAAGCCGTAGGCGTTCTCGCCCTCGATCTTGATGGTGGCGGACTTGATGCCCGCCTCGTCCCCGTCCTGCCAGTCCATCAGCGTGTACTTATAGCCGTGGCGCTCGGTCCAGCGGGTGTACATTCTGTAGAGCATCTGCGCCCAGTCCTGGGCCTCCGTGCCGCCGGCACCGGGGTGCAGCGTCAGGATGCAGTTGTTGGCGTCGTACTCGCCGGTGAGGAGCGTGGTAAGGCGGGTGGACTCCAGCTTCTCCGTGAACGCCTCAAACTCCTCCTGCACTTCGGGCAGAAGGCTCTCGTCGTTCTCTTCCAGCGCCATCTCGCACATGGTGTAGATATCGTCCCAGGAGCCCTGGAGTTTCTCGTAGTTCTCACACTTGCTCTTGAGCTGTTTGAGGCGCTGCTGCACCTGCTGGGAGTGCTGCACATCGTTCCAGAAGCCCGGCTGGGCGCTCTCCTCCTCCAGAGAAGCCGCCTCCCGCCGCGCCTCGTCCAGCTTCAGCGCGTCGCCCAGCTCCAGCAGCGTGGGCCTGAGGTTGTTGAGCTTGATCTTATATTCTTCAAATTCGAGCATGGTGACCATCATTCCTTCTATATAGTAGCGTTTTATTATATCCAATAATTGCCCGCTTGTAAAGAAAAATTCTCCGCTCCTTTCCGCGGCGCGGAGTTTTTCGCTTCCCGCCGCCCGCGTCCCGGCATATTGCCGAAAAATCCTGTCCAATTTTCGCACATGTCACAAATCGAAAGAAAAAAAATCCCCCCTCTTCCATTCCGCAAAAAAAGTGATATAGTATCCTTGGGTTAAGATGCCGCCTGCGGCATAAAGGAAAAGTAAATGAATATAGAAAGGTGATTATTGAAGTGGTTTCCAACGGTAAAGTAGTCAAGGTTTTCAGCGGCAACGCCAATCGCCCTCTGGCTGAGGCGATCTGCAAGGAGCTGGGCGTAGAGCTCGGCAACATGGAGGTCAAGCGCTTCGCCGACGGCGAGTGCTCCGTCTCTGTCTACGAACCCGTCCGCGGTGCGGACGTCTTCCTCATCCAGCCTACCTGCGGCCCCGTCAACGACCATCTCATGGAGCTTCTTGTGATGATCGACGCCATGCGCCGGGCCAGCGCCAAGCGCATCACCGCCGTCATCCCCTATTTCGGCTATGCCCGTCAGGACCGGAAAGCAAAGGCCCGCGACCCCATCTCCGCCAAGCTGGTGGCCAACCTGCTGGAGGCCGCCGGCGCCGACCGCGTACTGACCATCGACCTCCACGCCGACCAGATCCAGGGCTTCTTTGACATCCCTGTGGACAACCTCCGGGGCGCTCCCCTCTTTGTCAAAAGCTACACCGAGCGCTTTGGCAAGGGCAACGACGACGTGATGGTGGTCTCCCCCGACGTGGGCAGCGTGGCCCGGGCCCGCAACTTCGCCATGAAGCTGGATCTCAGTCTGGCCATTGTGGACAAGCGCCGGGAGAAGGCCAACCAGTCCGAGGTCATGAACATCATCGGCGACGTTCGGGGCAAGACCTGCATCATCCTCGACGACATGGTGGATACGGCCGGTTCTCTCTGCGGCGCCGCCAAGGCGCTGGTGGAGATCGGCGGTGCCAAGGAAGTCTACGCCTGCGCTTCCCACGGCGTGCTCTCCGGCCCCGCCCACGAGCGCATCAGCCAGAGCTACATCAAGGAGCTGCTGCTGGCCGACACCATTCCCGCCAAGGATGCCGACCCCAAGATCCGGTATATCTCCACCGCCACCATGCTCTCCGAGGCCATCCGGCGCATCCACGATGACGTGTCCATCTCCTCTCTCTTCGACTGATGGGACTGCTCTCCGACCGCGGCGGCGTACAGTGGCTGGTGGTATTTCTGGGCAACCCCGGGCCCCGCTATGAGGGCACCCGGCACAACGCGGGCTTCATGGTCTGCGATGTGCTGGAGAAGAAGCTGGGCGTCAGCGTGAACCGACTGAAAAACCGGGCTCTCACCGCCCAGTGCACCATCGGCGGGCAGAAGGTGCTGCTGATGAAGCCCCAAACCTATATGAACCTCTCCGGGGAGGCCGTGCGGCCCACGGCAGACTTTTACAAAGTCTCCCCCGAGCATATCCTTGTGGTCTCCGACGAAGTGGCCCTCGCTCCCGGGCGGCTGCGTCTCCGTCCCGGCGGCAGCGCCGGAGGCCACAACGGGCTGAAGAACATCATCGCCCAGTTGGGCACCGACCAGTTTCCCCGGCTCCGTCTGGGCGTGGGCGCGCCGCCCCACCCGGATTACGACATGGCCGACTGGGTGCTGGGCGTCATCCGCAACGCCGACGCCGAGGCTTTCTCCGAGGCGGCCAGAAAGGCGGCGGACGCCATCGAGTGCTGCATCTCGGAGGGTGTGCAGAAGGCCATGAACAAATATAATTGCTGAGCGAAAAGCTCCCGCTTCCCCTCCGGGGGAAACGGGAGCTTTCTTCGTATTGATCAGGAGGGGCGTGCCGGATGCAGCGCGCCCTCCATGGATTCAGTCGGTGAATTCGCAGCTCAACACCTCGCCGGTGTTCTCGTTCACCACGATGGTGGCGCCGGTGAAGCGCTCCATGACGCCGTCCTCGGCCACGGCCTTGGCTTTGGACTTGGACATCCCGCGGATGGCCTCCAGATCCTTGTCGTAGCCCGCCAGAGCCTCCTCGTCCACGGCGTAGACAGCCACGTTGTAGGTGATCTCGTGGCCCAGGAACTTCTTATAGGCACTCTCCACGGTGGCCACCAGAGTCTCGCCCTCATGTTCCTCCGTGTTCTCATCCACGATCTCCGCCATGCGGCAGTTGTGCTCGTAGCGCTCCTCAGCGGTGTAGCTGGCGCTGAGGGAGGTGGTGCGGTAGTAGTAGTTCAGGTAAGCGAAAACGCACACGGTGCCCACCAGGAACAAGCCCACCAGCTGCATGACCTGTTTCTTTTCAAAGTGCAGCGCCTTCTCCTTGTCGTAAGTAAGCCCCGCCCTGGTGGAGATGGGCAGTACCATCTTCAGGAACAGGGTCAGCAGCACGCTCTCCACGGGGAACATGAAGAGGTTCTTGAGAATGTGGGGAATGGTCAGCACATAACCGGTCTTGCCCAGCACGATCTTATAGTAGAGCATCATCAGGGGCGTCTGGAGCAGGACGTTCACAAAGAAGCAGATGCAGAAGCGGGAGAGCATCACCCGGGTGGGAGTCAGCCTGGCCCGGTAGAGGAACAGTGCAAAAATCAGGGAGCCGGCGATCTCGGTGAGCACGAAGGGCGGAAAATAGGTGTCGCCCATCAGCAACACGCCCAGAAAATCGGAGACAGCGGCGGCAAAAATGGACATAACGGGGCCAAAGACCATGGCGCCCATGGCGTTGGCCAGGAAGGCGGTGTTGATCTTCAGGTTGGGCGCCAGGGGAATGGCCACAAACTTCAGCGCCACGCGCAGGGCGATCATCAGCGCGGCGAACACCAGCATACGGGTGTCCTTCATTTCCGCGGCGGCATCGCGCCAGTAGGCTCTGCTGAAGGGATGGGGATAGAGGGCGGTACTTTTTTCTTTTCTCATGGGTGTTTTTCCTCCTTTTTTGCTTGCGGCACGGCGCTGTCTGACCCGTTTCCCGCCTTTCGGACATAAAGAAAGCCCCCGCGGATCCACCGCCGGGGAGCAAACCATATGTCAAAGCACGAAAAAGGCAGGCACGACGGCGCAGACGGTCGCTGCCGCTACCAGTTTCCTTGCCGCACAAAGGAGAAGTTCTCCCTATGAAGCAGCGGGTGCGAAGATCCCATCGCGGACAATGTCCTTCGTCTGCCACACAACTCCCCATTCTGGCAGCACTTCACGCAGGACCCTCTACTCTGATAGCCGTACTATACACGATGCCCGGGCAAATGTAAAGGGGAATGGAAGCATTTTTAACAATTTATGCAAATTCAATATAACGCGCTCCTGTCTCAAGGGCGTTATCTCCCTTTTTCCCCTGCTTGTGATGCGTTTCCTGCCAAAGCAACATGCCGGGCTCCTGCTGGGAGTCCGGCATGGGCGGTTTTCAGAAATCGAACAAGCTCACCTGGCTGCGCTCGGGTAGATCGCCGAAGGCGCCCAGCTTTTTCAGCTGCTCCAGATGGGTCTGGGAAACCTTGGGGCAGGCGTTGGAGACATCCTCAATGGAGACCAGCGCGGCCTTGTCGCAGTTTTTGAGATCCTCCGCCGCGGCCTCGCCCAGACCGGAGATGGACACAAAGGGCGGGCGCAGCGCCCCGTCCTCGATCAGGAAGCGGCGGGCGTCGGATTTGCAGATGTCGATGGGCAGGAAGGTGAAGCCACGGAGGTAAAACTCGTAGACCGATTCCAGCGTGGTCAGCAGTCCCTCCTCCTTGGCAGTGGGATCGGGGTTCTTTCGGATCTCCGCGATCCTCTTCTTCACGCCGTCGATGCCGCCGATCATGCTCTCGGCATCGAAGCCGTCCTTCTCGCTGCGGCGGTAGAAATAGGCGCTGTAGTAGGCCAGCGGCTCGTGGACCTTGAACCAGGCGATGCGGAAAGCCATGGTCACATAGGCCACCGCGTGGGCCTTGGGGAAGAGGTACTGGATCTTCCGGCAGGACTCCACCCACCACTCGGGCACGCCCAGCCTGGCCATCTCCTCCTCGATGCCCTCGGGCCAGGGCTTACCCTTGTGGATAGCGCCCTTGCGCACGGCCTCCATGAACTTAAACGCCCGCTTGGGCTCCATGCCCTTTTCGATAAGGTAGACCATGATGTCATCCCGGCAGCCCACGCAGTCGTCAACGGGGGCCACCTTGTTGACTACCAGATCGCGGATGTTACCGGCCCACACATCGGTGCCGTGGGAGAAGCCCGAGAGGCGGATGAGCGTGTTGAACAGCTTGGGCTGGGTATCCACCAGCATCTGCCGGGTAAAGGCGGTGCCAAACTCCGGCACGCCGATGGTGCCGGTCTTGCCGATGATGGGATCGTCGTCCGGCAGCCCCAGAGGGGCGGGCGATGTGAAGATGGCCATGGTCTCCTTGTCGTCCAGCGGGATCTCCCGGGCGTTTACCCCGGTCATATCCTCCATCATGCGGATCATGGTGGGATCGTCGTGGCCCAGCTCGTCCAGCTTCAGGAGGTTTGCCTCCATGGAGTGGTATTCAAAATGGGTGGTGATGATGCCGCCCTCGTTGTCGTCCGCCGGGTGCTGCACGGGGCAGAAATCCGTCACATCCATGTCCTGGGGAATGATGACCAGTCCGCCGGGGTGCTGGCCCGTGGTGCGCTTTACGCCCACACAGCCCGCCGCCAGCCGGTTTTCCTCCGCCTTGGAGACCACCAGCCCCCGCTCCTCCAGATACTTCTTCACATAGCCGTAGGCGGTCTTTTCCGCCAGCGTGCCGATGGTCCCGGCCCGGAACACATGATCCCGGCCGAAAAGCTCCTCGGTGTATTTGTGGGCGTTGGCCTGATACTCCCCGGAGAAGTTCAGGTCGATATCGGGCACCTTGTCGCCGCCGAAGCCCAGGAAGGTCTCGAAGGGGATGTCAAAGCCCTCCTTGGCCATCTTCGCGCCGCAGCGGGGACAGAGCCGGTCGGGCATATCCGCGCCGCAGCCGTACTTCTCCCCCGTCTCCGGGTTGACCACGCTCTCAAAGTCGCTGTGCTTGCACGCGGGGCAGCGGTAGTGGGGCGGCAGGGAGTTGACCTCGGTGATGCCGGACATATAGGCCACGAGGGACGAGCCCACGCTGCCCCGGCTGCCCACCAGATAGCCGTGCTCCAGAGAATTCTGCACCAGCTTCTGGGCGCTCATGTAAATGACCTCATAGTGGCGGCCCAGAATGGCGTCCAGCTCCTCCTTGACCCGGTCGGCCACGATGGCCGGGGGATCTTCCCCGTAAAGCTCATGGGTCTTGTCCCAGACCATCCGCTCCAGATCCTCCGCCGCGTGGGGAATGGAGGGCGGGTATAGATCCGGCGGCAGCAGTTCGAACTCCTCCACCTGGTCGGCAATCGCGTTGGGGTAGCTCACCACCGCCGCGCGGCAGTCCTCCTCGCCCAGATAGGCAAACTCCTCCAGCATCTCGTCGGTGGTCTTGAAGTAGAGAGGCAGCGGACGGTCGGCGTCGGAGAATTTCCGGGCGGCCTGGAGGATGTGACGGTAGATCTCGTCCTCCGGCTCGAGGAAATGCACGTCGCCGGTGGCGCAGAAAGGCTTGCCCAGCTCCTTGGCCAGCGCGACGATCCGCCTGTTCAGCTCCCGCAGCTCCTCCTCGCTCCTGACCCTGCCCTCTTCCAGCAGAAAACGGTTGTTGCAGAGGGGCTGGATCTCCAGAAAGTCGTAGAACTCCGCCAGACGGCGCTGCTCGGCGGGGGAACGGTGGGAAAACACCGCGTCGAACACCTCGCCCGCCTCGCAGGCGGAGCCGATGATGATGCCCTCCCGGTAGCGCAGCAGGAGACTCTTGGGGATGATGGGGTTTTTGCGGAAATACTCCAGATGGGCCTTGCTGATCAGCTCGTAGAGATTTTTCAGTCCGGTCTTGTTCCGCACCAGCAGGATGATGTGCCGCACATGGCGGCCGCTCCCCTGCCGGGCCTCCCGGCAGATCTTTTCCACATCCGCCAGCTTCTCCGCTCCCCGTTCCCGCAGCCGCTGCTGTAGCTCCACGAAGATATGCCCGGCCACGGCCGCGTCGTCGGAGGCCCGGTGGTGGCGGAAGTCCGGCAGGTCCAGCGCCCGGGATACCGCGTCCAGCTTGTGACGCTTCAGCTCGGGCAGCAGCGACTGGGCCAGGGGCAGGGTATCCACATAGACCGGGTCAAAGGGCAGTCCCGCCCCGGCGGCCACCCGGGCGATGAAGCCCACATCGAACTGGGCGTTGTGGGCCACCAGAGGCCGGTCTCCCACGAAAGCCAGGAATTCCCCCACGGCTTTCGCCTCCGGGGGGGCGTCGTACACATCCCGGTCGGTGATGCCCGTCAGGGTCACGATCTCGGGAGGAATGGGGACGCCGGGGTTCACAAAGGTCTGATAGCTCTTCTGCACCCGGCCCCCGGAGAAGAGCACCGCGCCGATCTCCGTAATGTGATCCTTCTCCCCGTCCAGACCCGTGGTCTCGATATCGAAGGCAACAAAGTCGCAGTCCAGGGGCAGGGCCGTGTCGCCGTTGACGGTGAGCATATCGTCCACATCATTCACATAGTAGCCCTCTACCCCGTAGATGATCTTGATATGGTTTTTCTTGCCCGCGTGCCATACCTCCGGGAACGCCTGCGCCACGCCGTGGTCGGTGATGGCGATGGCCCGGTGACCCCAGCGGGCGGCCGTCTTCACTGCGGCGGTGGGGTCGGTCAGGGCGTCCAGGGCGCTGTAGCGGGTGTGGAGATGAAGCTCCACCCGTTTCTCATCCCCGCTGTCCTGCCTCTGGGGGTGGTCGACCTCCTCGATGGACACCGGGGTCATACCCAAATCCCCCTCATAGCGGTTCATGGCCACATGTCCCTTGACACGAAGCCACTGTCCCTCGTGGATCTTGCCCACCACGGCGCTGTTGTCCGCCCCCTTGGGGAAGAACTGGGACACCTGCAGGCTGCCGGTGTAGTCCGTGATGGAAAAGCGGAGCACGGAGCCCTTGCGGGTATCCTTGTTCTCCGTGGCAAAGACCTTGCCCTCCACGCAGACGGTGCCGGAGGTGCTGTCCAGCTCGCCCAGCGCGGTGAGCGATCCCTTGATGGGGCTGCCCATGAGCACCTTGCCGCCGCTCTTTTTCCCGCCGCTTTTTTCCGCGGGCAGCTCCACCCGGAGGGTCTGGGGGAATTCCGGGCGGATATGTACCCCCGTCAGGCCGTACTCCGCGGCGATGCGCTCGCAGATCGCCCGGCGCTCACCGGCGCTGGGCTCCCGGGCAAACCAGACCGTGGCCTCCATGGTCATATCCTGCCGGGACACCACCACATTACGCACCCGGGCCTGCTGCAAGCCGCCGCAGCAGTAGGAGAGGGAATTGCAAAAGGGAAATATATCCAGAAATGCCGTTTCTTCCATTAACTGTTCTCGCTTTCGATGAGCGCCACCAGATGTTCCGCCAGCTCCGCCACGGCCACCCGCGCCACGGGCACGCCTTTCTTGAAGATGACGCCCTCTTTCTTACCCCCGGCGATACCGTAGTCGGCGTGGGACGCCTCTCCGGGGCCATTGACCACGCAGCCCATCACGGCCACGGTGATGTCCCAGTTCTTATCCTTCAGCCGCTGCTCCACCGCTCTGGCGGTGCCGAAGAGGTCATACTCGGTCCGCCCGCAGCTGGGGCAGGAGACAAAGTGCACGCCGCCCCGAAGATTCAGCGCTTTCAGCAGCTTGATCCCGGCTTTGACCTCCTCCACCGGGTCGTCGGTCAGCGACACGCGGATGGTGTCGCCGATGCCGTCAAGGAGGAGCGAGCCGATGCCCGCCGCGCTGCGCAGCACGCCCAGCTCCGTGGTGCCCGCCTCGGTGACACCCACATGCAGCGGGTAGTCGCAAAGCTCGCTCATCCGCCGGTTGGCCTCCACGGTCAGCGCCGGATCGGAGGCCTTCAGAGAGATGCAGATGTCGTGGAAACCGCACTGCTCCAGCATCCCGGCGTGACGCAGAGCGCTGCGGCACATTCCCTCGGCGCTCCAGCCGTAGCGTTCAAGGATCTCCTTTTCCAGTGAGCCGCCGTTGACGCCGATGCGGATGGGGATGCCCCGCTCCCGGCAGGCGTCCGCCACGGCTTTCACCCGCTGGGGGGAGCCGATGTTGCCGGGGTTGATGCGGATCTTGTCAAAGCCCGCCTCCACCGCTGCCAGCGCCAACTTATAGTCAAAGTGGATGTCCGCTACCAGCGGCATATCTGTGCCCCGGCGGATGTCCTTCAGCGCCCGGGCCGCCAGCAGATGGGGCACCGCCAGACGCACGATCTGACAGCCCGCCTCCTCCAGGCGGCGGATCTGCTCCAGCGTGGCCTCCACATCCTCCGTGTGGGTGTTGGTCATGGACTGCACCGGGATGGGATGGCCGCCCCCGATGGGGACGCCCCGGACATAGATGGTTTTCGTATCTTTTCTGTTCATCAGCGCAGCAACCTCATCACATCGTTATACATGACCACGGCGATCAGGCCCAGCAGCACCACCATACCCGCCGCGTGGATATAGCCCTCGATCCGGGGGTCGGGCTTCCTGCCGCTTAGCTTTTCCCACCCGGAGCTCAACAGCAGCGTGAAAACATGGCCGCCGTCCAGGGCCGGGATGGGCAGCATATTCATCACCGCCAGGTTCACGGCCAGAAATGCCACAAAGTAGGCGATATTCTTCAGTCCCTCGGCCGCGTTGGAGGCGTTCTCCCCCATCTCACCGATCATCACCACCATGCCCACCGCGCCGGTCATATCCTTGACCCCCGCGCTGCCGCTGAGCAACTGCCCCAGCCCCATGCGCACCATGCGCACGAAGTCCAGGCAGCTCCACCAGGAATAGCGCAGCCAGTTGGCAAAGGTGTTGGGCGTCGGGGCGAAATTGATGCCGTAGCGCCGCACCGTGCTGCCGTCCGGCTCGGTGAACTCCACGGGGACGAGGGGGTAGTCGTTCAGCTCCACCCTTTTTCCGTCCCGGATGAGCACCAGATCACAGCTGCCCTCCCCACTGCCACGGTTCATGGCCTCCACAAAATTGCCGCTGAAATAGGTGCGCTCGCCGTTCACCATGTAGATGGTGTCGCCCGGCAGCAGATCCCCCTCGTAAGGGCACCCCTCCCGGAAGGAAGCGATGTCTGTGCCGTTGAAGCCCGCCGCTCCGGCGAAGACCACGCACACCAACACGAAGCCCAGCAGAAAGTTCATGCCCGACCCGGCCACCAGAATGAGCAGCCTTTTCCAGAGCTTCTGGTTACTGAACGCCCGGGGGTCGTCAGAGGCCACATCCTCCCCCTCCATGGCGCAGTATCCGCCGATGGGCAGACAGCGGAGAGAGTAGGTGGTCTCCCCCGCCGCTTTTTGCAGCAGCTTCGGGCCCATGCCCACGGAAAACTCCAGAACCTTGACACCGCTGGCCTTGGCCGCGATGAAATGACCCAGCTCATGAATGGTGATCAGCAGGCCAAAACCCAGAATGGCTAAGAGATAATACATAGAACTTTACCCGATCTCCCTGTTGACAAACTCTCTGGCGGCGCGGTCTTTGCGGAGGATCTCCTCCAGATCGGGGTGTCCCCCCTCCGCCAGGGCGCTCACGGCACCGTCCACCAGCTCGTAGATCCTATGATACCCGATTTTCTTCCCCAGAAACGCCGCCACCGCCGCCTCGTTGGCGGCCGAGAGGACGCAGGGGGCGCTCCCGCCGGCTCCGGCGCACTCCACCGCCAGGCGGAGGCAGGGGAGCCTGGAATAGTCCGGCTCCTCGAAGTGGAACGCGCCCATTTTGACAAAGTCCAGCGTCCCCGCCGCCGAGGGGCAGCGCTCGGGCCATGTCAGGGCGTACTGGATGGGCAGGCCCATATCCGCCGTGCCCAGCTGGGCGATCACCGTGCCGTCCAGCAGTTCCACCATAGAGTGGATGGCGCTCTCCGGATGGATGAGGATGTGGATCTGATCCGGAGAAACGGCAAAGAGGTGCATGGCCTCGATAAACTCCAGCCCCTTATTCATCATGGTGGCGCTGTCCACGCTGATCTTCGCCCCCATACTCCAGTTGGGATGGCGCACGGCCATCTCCGGGGTGACATTCTCCGTCTCCTCCCAGCTCCAGCCCCGGAAGGGCCCGCCGGAGCCGGTGAGCAGGATGCGCTTCAGCTCGCTCCTGTTCCGCCCGGCCATGCTCTGGAAAATGGCCGAGTGCTCGCTGTCCACGGGGATGATCTCCGCACGGTACTTTTCCGCTTCGGCCATGACGATCTCCCCGGCGCAGACCAGCGTCTCCTTGTTGGCCAGTGCGATGCGCCGTCCCGCCCGGATGGCGGCCAGCGTGGGTCTGAGCCCCACGCTGCCTGAGACGGCGGTGACCACGCAGTCGCAGTCCGGGCAGAGCGCCGCCTCCGTCAGCGACTCTTCTCCCCCCAGCACGCGCACATCCGTATCACTCAGCCGCCTGGCCAGCTCCCCGGCCGCCGCCTCGTCGGTGACGGCCGCCATGCTGGGGCGCAGCGCCCGGCACTGTTCCTCCAGCCGGTCAATATCCCGCCGGGCGGCCAGAGCACGGACGGGAATACCAAGACGGCTGGCCGCAGCTGCGGTCTGCCGTCCGATAGAGCCGGTGGAGCCGAGAATGGAAATACCCTTTACCATGTCGTTCTCCTGTTAAAAACGGGTCAGGGCGGGGAACCAGAATGTCAGGATCTCCACCATGGGAGCCGTAAAATACATGCTGTCGAAGCGGTCAAGCACCCCGCCGTGGCCGGGGATGATCCGCCCGTAATCCTTCTGCCCGCACAGGCGCTTCACGGCGCTGAAGCTGAGATCGCCCAGCTCGCAGGCCACGCCGCCAAGCAGAGCATAGAGCAGCAGACGCAGGTAATTGACCTGCCAGCCCGCGAAACGGAGCAGGACGCCGTAGAGCAGGGAAAAACCTACGGCCCAGGCCATGCCGCCCACCGCGCCCTCCACAGTCTTGTTGGGGGAAAGGTGGGGCGCCATCTTGTGTTTACCGAAGGCGCAGCCGGTGAAATAGGCCCCGCTGTCGCAGGAAAAGGCGATGAGGAAGGGCAGCAGCATATTCACCCTCCCCACATCCTCCCGCAGACCGATACGGATGAGGGAGGTGAGGAAGATGGGCAGGATCATGCCCGAGGTGAGCCCCGCCAGCATCTCCGAGAGGTTCATCCTCTCCCCGGTGCGGAACGAAGCGATCATGCACACGGAGAGGGCGAAAAACAGCCAGTAGCCCAGCGTATAGAGGGAGGCGTCCTGCCCCCGCACGGAGAGCCAGAAAGGCATGATGAAAGCCACCAGCATGGGCCAGACGGCCACATAGACCCGGGTAGCGGGGTAGACGCAGTGCATAAACTCCCACACAGCGATGGCGCAAATGGCGCCCATCAGCGTCCCCATGACATAGATGGGCGCGAACAGCACCGCATAGAAAATCAGCGGAATACCCACGACCGCCGTGATCACTCTTGTCTTCAAGTCTGGACGCCTCCAAATCTTCTGTCTCTTGTCCGGTATCGGGCGATGGCGTCATCAATATCCTCCGTCTGGAAGTCAGGCCAGAGCTTGGGAGAGAAAACATACTCCGCATAGGCGCTCTGCCAGAGAAGAAAATTCGATACACGGTATTCCCCACCGGGGCGGATTATGAGCTCGGGGTCCGGGATGCCGGCGCTGTCCAGATGTCGCTCGAAGTTTTCTTCGCTCCACTCCTCCCCGCTCTCGGCCAGAGCCCGGGCGGCCCGGACGATCTCGTCCCGCCCCCCGTAGTTCAAACACACATTGGCCTGGAAGCAGCCGGGCAGCCGCCCGGCGATCTCGGCGGTGCGGGCGATCAGCTCCTGCAGCCGGGGGCTGAGGGCGCTGAGGTCGCCGAAAAAGCGCAGCCGGATGCGGTCTTCCTCCATCTCGGCGATGGAGTCCAGCAGATACTTCTCCAGCAATCCCATGATGGTGCCCACCTCCTCGGCGGGGCGCTTCCAGTTCTCCGTGGAGAAGGCGTAGACCGTCAGATACTCCACGCCCAGATCCTTGCAGTAGCGGGCGATGCGCCGGAAGGTCTCCGCCCCGGCCTTGTGGCCGGCGCTGCGGGGCAGTCCCCGGCGCTGTGCCCAGCGGCCGTTCCCATCCATAATGATGGAAATATGGCGGGGGATACTGCCGTTCTCCCCCGCCGGAGTTTTCATCCCCATAGCGTCAGATCTCGAAGAGTTCCTTTTCCTTGGCGTCGGTGAGCTTCTCCACTTCCTTGATATAATCGTCGGTAAGCTTCTGAAGATCCTTTTCCAGATCCTTCAGATCGTCCTCGGTGATCTCAGACTTCTTCTGGAGCTTCTTGAACTTGTCCATGGCGTCCCGGCGGACGTTGCGCACGGCCACCTTGGCGTCCTCTCCGTACTTGCGCACCTGCTTGGCCAGCTCCTTACGGCGCTCCTCGGTGAGCTGAGGGAACACCAGACGGATGCTGCGCCCGTCATTCTGGGGGTTGATGCCCAGATCGGAGGCCTGAATGGCCTTCTCGATGTTCTTGAGCGCGGAGGCGTCCCAGGGCTGGATGAGCAGGGTGCGGGCGTCGGGGGAAGACACGGAGGCGATCTGCTTGATGGGGGTGGGCGTGCCGTAGTACTCCACCTCGATCTGGTCGAGGACAGCGGAGTTGGCGCGGCCTGCGCGGACGGCGCCGAACTGGGTGGTGAGCACCTCGGTGGTGCGGATCATTTTCTCCTTATACTCTTGAAGCTCTGCTGCCATGTTTGTTTCCTCCTGATTTTTATCGTACTATGGTGCCGGTGACTTCGCCACGGACGGCACGCAGGATGTTTTCCGGCTCCGCCAGTGCGAAAACCAGAATGGGAATATGGTTGTCCATGGCCATACAGGTGGCCGTGGAGTCCATGACCGCCAGATGGCGGGAGAGCACCTCGTCGTAGCTCAGTTCATCGTAGCGCACGGCGGTGGGGTCTGTTCGGGGGTCGGCAGAGTAGACGCCGTCGATGTTCTTGGCCAGCAGGATGGCGTCCGCGCCGATGAGCGCCGCCCGGAGCACCGCGCCGGTATCCGTGGAGAAGTAGGGGCTGCCGGTGCCGCAGCCAAAGATCACCACGCTGCCGCTTTTCAGGTACTCGTCGGCCTTCTTCACATCGAAGGTCTCGCCGATGGACTGGATGGAAAGCGCGGTCTGGACTTTGGCGGACACGCCGCACTGGCCCAGAACATCCTGCAATGCCAGACAGTTCATCACCGTGGCCAGCATACCCATGTAATCGGCCTGTGCGCGGTCCATGTGCCCTTCGCCGTTCTTCACGCCGCGCCAGAAATTGCCCGCGCCGACCACGATGCCGATCTCCACTCCCTGCTCCACACAGCGGGCGATGACCTGGCAGACCTCCTTCATTTTCCGGAAATCCAGCCCGGTTCCTCCCTCGCCGGCCAGCGCTTCGCCGCTGAGCTTCAAAAGCACCCGATGGTAGGCGCTCTGTGTGTTGTCCATGACGGTGTTCCTCCCATATGATCGTTCCGCCCGGACAGCCGGGCACAGGGTATTTTAATATAAAAAGGGGGAAATGAAAAGACTTTTTTGTAAATTTGCGCTTTTACTTCCAGCGCTCCACCAGTCTTGCCAGCTCTTCGCCGAATTTCCGCAGATCCTTGTTGGAGTACTCCCGGCTCCGGGCAATGACGCTTTCCAGCTCCTGAGCGGCTTTTTTGAGCTTGTTGTAGAGGTTCGCGCCCTCGGTGTTGCCGGAAGAAGTCTGGGCCGCCTTCTTCGCCACGGGCACGCCCTCGGGGCACTCGGTAAAGCGCTCCTCCGCCAGATCAAAGGTGGTGCCGCTGTAGGGGGCGAAGGCCTGATAGCCGTACTCCTTCTCCAGATATTCCGCAAAGCTCTCGGTCACGGCGGCCTCGCCGTGGTTCACAAAGACAAGTCTCGGATGCTTTTCAAAGCCCGAGAGCCAGGCCACCAGACCATCCCGGTCGGCGTGGCCGCTCTTACCGGGCAGCAGCCCGATCTCGGCGTGCACCTCGATCTCCTCGCCGAAGAGCTTCACGGACTCCGCTCCGTCATAGAGCTTCCGCCCCAGCGTCCCCTCGGACTGGTAGCCCACGAAAAGGATGGTGCTCTCCGGCCGCCACAGGTTGTGCTTGAGATGGTGGCGGATACGGCCCGCGTCGCACATACCGCTGGCCGAGAGGATCACCTTGGGGGTGGGGTCGAGGTTCAGCGCCTTGGAATCCTCGCTGCTCAGCGTCATGCGCAGCCCGTCAAACCAGATGGGGTTCACCCCTGCGGCGATGAGCGCGGCGGTCTCCTCATCCAGGCAGTCCGGGGAGCACTGCTGGTAAATGGCCGTGGCCTCGTTGGCCATGGGGCTGTCCACATAGACGGGGAAACCGTCGTGGCCGGTGACCATGCCTTTCTCCTTGATCTCCCGGATAAAATACAGCATCTCCTGGGTGCGGCCCACGGCGAAAGAGGGGATGACAACATTGCCGCCCCGGTCCAGCGTGCGCTGTATGTAGTCGGCCAGCACGTCCACCGGCAGGCGGCGGCGGTCGTGGAGCCTGTCGCCATAGGTGGATTCCACCACCACATAGTCAGCCTCGGCCACGGTCTGGGGCACATTGCGAATGATGGGCTGATCCAGATTGCCCACATCCCCGGAGAAAACCACCTTCCGCGCCTTCTCCCCTTCCCGCACCCAGACCTCGATGCAGGCGGAGCCCAGCAGGTGGGCCACATCACTGAAGCGGGCGGTGAAGTTCTCTCCGATCTGCACCTCCGTGCCGTAGGGCACGGGCCGCAGATGGTCGATGGCTGCCTCCGCGTCGTCCATGGTGTAGAGCGGATCCACCAGCGCCTTTCCGGCGCGCTGGTTTTTGCGGTTTTGATACTCCGCCTCGCTCTCCTGAATGTGGGCGCAGTCGCGGAGCATGATGCGGCAGAGGTTGCAGGTCTCCTCCGTGGCGTAGATGAGACCACTGAAGCCGTTTTTATAGAGCAGCGGCAGCCGCCCGGAGTGGTCCACATGGGCGTGGGTCAGCAGAACAAAATCGATCTGTGCGGCGCTGACAGGCAGCTCCCGGTTGACAAAGTAGTCTCTCCCCTGCTCCATGCCGCAGTCCACGAGCCCGTAATGGCCCCCCGCCTCCAGCAGAGTGCAGCTTCCCGTCACCTCATGGGTGGCGCCCAGAAATGTGATGAGCATACGATCCCCTCCTATGCTTTCCTTCACCGCCGCTCCCGGCAGCTTAATATATTCGTTCGTTATTATTATATCGCATTACCGACCATATCGCAATAGAAATATCATTTTTCGCGCCGGGCTTTACAAGCCGCAGCCGAAGGGCTATACTTTGTCAGCCAACACTTTTTTCACCGACGATGACCGAAATACGAGGTGTTTTCCTTGCTTTACCGCCAGTTCGTCCTCAGACTCTTCTCTGTTTTCATGGTGCTGACTCTCTTCCTTGTCCTGCCTCTCCCCTGCCGCGGGATGGAGGAGGACACAGAGGGACTGCTGGACGAAGAGGAGCTTTCCTCGCTCCTGGCTCCCTACCTGGAGAAATACGGCGCCACGGAGGAGAATTTCTCCCTGGCCTTTACCTACACCGGCACCGGGGAGAGCTATTATCTCAACGGGGACAAGGCTTTCTACGCCGCCAGTCTCTACAAAGTCCCCCTTTGCATGATCTTCGCGGAAAAGGTGAGCCGCGGGGAACTCAGCTATGACAGCCCGGTGCGGTACAGGCCACTGGGCGAGCTGGTGATGCGCACGCTGGAATACTCCGACAATGACACGGCCGGAACGCTCTATCTGGCCAGCGGAGCCGCACATGAACCCTACGCGCTCGCCGCCTACAGCGGCATGGAGCCGGAGGAACTGCCCAAACTGTTCCGGCACTTCTATTTTACCTCCCTCTCAACGCGGCCGTGGAGAGTCCCGGGGACGGACGCCTGCGCGTCCCCGCCCTGCTCTGCCTTGCCGCGCTGCTCTCCGCCGGTGCCACCACGGCAGCGTTGAGAGGGAGACGGGGCAAATAAAACAGACCGTGATCATACTCCGTACCCTACGGAACCGATAAAAAAGCCCCCTCCGGCCCATTTTGAATAGGTCCAGTAAAAACGGACAATAGACAAAAAGCCCCCTGTGTAGGAAAATAAACCTGCACAGGGGGTGTTGTTATGTCTAAGAGGAAATACACAGGAATCAAAGAGATTGAGCCCACGATCATAGCAATGCGAGAAGCTGGAAAAACACGGCGAGAAATCGCGGAATATCTTGGTTTGGAAAAAGAGCAAATCAAAAGTTGGGTAAAGCGTTATAACCAGCGGCAGGCAAAATTGGCAAAGGGAGTCACGCCAAAACCCAAGGGGCGTCCCCGCAAGGATGGGCAACCACCACGCCAGAACGAAAATAGAGAACTAGAACAGTTGCGCATGGAAAATAAATTACTGCGGGATTTTCTGCAATTGACAGAAAGGAAGTGAGGCCGCGGGTAAAGTATTACGTCATTCATATGAATCGTGACCGGTATAGCATTTGCGCCATGTGCCGGTTCTTTGGAGTTTCCCGCAGTGGATACTATGACTTTGTTCATCGATTGGGTCATCCGGAAAAAGACACCGATTTAGCAGATATCATTCGTGAACAACAGAAACATTGTTATCGAACTTACGGTTACCGGAGGATGTGGCTGTGGCTGAAAAAGCGGGGCATCCACCGCAATCCCAAGACGATTCTGAGAATCATGAGAAAATATGACCTTTTGGCAGAGATTCGCAGACGGAGGAAGTGGATCCAGATGGGCCAGCAGCTCCATAAGTACGAAAATCTCCTGAATCGGCAGTTTCAAGCGGACGAACCAAACAGCAAGTGGGTGACGGATATCTCTTACATCCATACCAAAGAGGGCGTGCTGTATCTTTCCATGATCCGGGATCTGTATGACAACAGCATTATTGCGTACAGAACAGGAACGCAGCAAACCATTCATCTTGTTCTGGATACCATCCGGCTGGCTATGCGCAAAGAGAAAAGAAAGGTCGCTACAGAGTTACAGCTCCACAGCGACCAGGGCTTTCAATACACTTCCCGAGAGTATTTTAACCTGACTCAATTCTACGGGATAACCCCATCCATGTCAAGACGTGGAAACTGTTATGACAATGCAATGGCAGAAAATTTCTTTTCCATTCTAAAGACGGAGTGCATCTACCGCCTCAAACCAAAGACGTTTTCCGAAGCCAGAAAAGCGATTGACGATTACATTTACTTCTATAACCATGAGCGCATCCAGTTAAAAACGGGAGTGGCGCCGCTCACGCTGCGCCACTCCGCTTAAAACATCATATTACTATACAGGGGTCTTTTTTGTGCTGTCCGTATATTCTGGGGCAGTACAGCGCCGGAGGGGGCTTTGGTTACTTTTCAGAGATCACAGCGCGTTGGTGAGCTTGACCAGATCGCTCAGATCCACATACTCAGCTTCTTCGGTGATCTCGTCGTCGGTCTCGGTCTCGAAGTTCCGATAGACATCCAGACCGGCGCCGGCGGGGATGAGCTTGCCGATGATGACATTCTCCTTCAGGCCCACCAGATGGTCCACCTTGCCCTTGATGGCGGCCTCGGTGAGCACCTTGGTGGTCTCCTGGAAGGAGGCGGCGGACATCCAGCTCTCGGTGGCCAGAGAGGCCTTGGTGATGCCCAGAAGGATGGGGGTGAACTCGGCGGGCTTCAGCTCGGTCTCGCCCGCGGCGATCCGGGCCTCAATGGCGCGGTTGGCCAGCTTGACCTCGTTGAAGTCCACAGTAGAGCCGGAGAGCAGCTCGGTGGATCCGGGCTCGTCCACGCGCACCTTGCGCATCATCTGACGGACGATGACTTCGATGTGCTTGTTGTTGATCTCCACGCCCTGCTGTTTATACACCTTCTGGACTTCCTGCACCAGATAGTTGCGCACACCGGGACGGCCGAACTCGTCGTCGTTGATGCCGCGGATGCGAAGCACATCGTGGGGGTTGAGGGCGCCGCGGGTCAGTTCCTGGCCCTTGTCCACATGATCGCCGCTCTGTACCAGGATACCGGCGGAGAAAGGCACCTGCACCACCCAGGTCTCGCCGCTCTCGGCATTGACCACGGTGATGGCCATGATGGAGTTCTTGCGGGTCTCCTCCACGGTAACTCTGCCGCTGAGTTCGGAAAGGATGGCCAGACGCTTGGGCTTGCGGGCCTCAAACAGCTCTTCCACTCGGGGCAGACCCTGGGTGATATCGTCGCCGGCGACGCCGCCGGTGTGGAAAGTACGCATGGTGAGCTGGGTGCCCGGCTCGCCGATGGACTGGGCGGCGATGACGCCGACCGCCTCGCCGGCGTCCACGGGACGGCCGGTAGCCAGGTTGAGACCGTAGCACTTGGAGCAGACGCCGCTCTTGGCGTCGCAGCTCATGACGCTGCGGACCAGTACGCGGGTGACGCCGTGCTCCGCCAGGAAAGCGGCATCGCGGGACATGAGCATGGTGTCGGTGTCCACCAGCACCTCGCCGGTGGCGGGGTCGGTGATGCACTGGGCGGGGAAGCGGCCGTGGATATTCTCGCCGAAGGAAGCCACCAGATTGTCGTAATCGGGGTGCTCCCGGGTGTAACCCACCACGGCGATGCCCTTGCTGTCCATGGCGGTGGCGGGCACGCCCTCGGTGGTGCCGCAGTCGTGCTCGCGGATGATCACATCCTGAGACACGTCGACCATACGGCGGGTCAGATAGCCGGAGTCGGCGGTACGCAGAGCGGTATCGGTGAGACCCTTGCGGGCGCCACGGGTGGAGATGAAGTATTCAAGAACGCTCAGACCCTCGCGGAAGTTGGCCTTGACGGGGATCTCGATGGTCTTGCCGGAGGTGTTGGCCATCAGGCCGCGCATACCGGCCAGCTGACGGATCTGGGCCTTGCTGCCTCGGGCGCCGGAGGTGGCCATCATGTTGATGGGGTTCCACTCGTCCAGATTGTCCATCAGAGCGGCGGTGACCTTGTTGGTGGTGTCCTCCCACTCGCTGACTACCAGACGGTAGCGCTCGTCGTCGGTGATCAGGCCGCGCTTATACTGCTTTTCAATGGCGACCACATGATCCTCGGTCTCCTTGATCAGGGTCTTCTTGGCCTCGGGCACCTTCATATCCGCGATGGAGATGGTGATGCCGCTCTTGGTGGAGTACTTATAGCCCTGCTCCTTGATGTTGTCGAGCATCTCGGAGGAGATGGTGAAGCCGTGCTTCTGGATGCAGCGGTCGATGATGTCTCCCAGACGGCCCTTGTCCACCCGGAAGCTCACCTCGTAATCGAAGCAGTGCTCGGGGTCGGTGCGGTCCACATAGCCCAGGTCCTGGGGGATGGGCTCGTTGAAGATGATGCGTCCCACGGTGGTATCCACCAGACGGGACTTTTCCACCCCGTCGATGGTCTTCTTCACCCGGACGCGGATGGGGCTGTGGAGGTCGACGCTCCCGTCCTGATAGGCCAAATGGCCTCCTCGGGGTCGCGGAAGACTTTGCCGGTGCCCTTCTCCTCCTTGATATAGGTCAGGTAGTAGGAGCCGAGAACCATGTCCTGGGTGGGCACGGTGACGGGGTTGCCGTCCTGAGGGCGGAGCAGGTTATTGGCGGAAAGCATGAGCACCCGGGCCTCGGCCTGGGCCTCGGCGGAGAGGGGCACATGGATGGCCATCTGGTCGCCGTCAAAGTCGGCGTTGAAGGCGGTGCACACCAGAGGATGCAGCTTCAGCGCACGGCCCTCCACCAGCACCGGCTCGAAGGCCTGAATGCCCAGACGGTGCAGCGTGGGGGCGCGGTTGAGCAGCACGGGGTGCTCCTTGATGACCACATCCAGCGCGTCCCAGACCTCGGGACGCTGCCGGTCCACCATTTTTTTGGCGGACTTGATGTTGTTGGCAGCGCCGTCCTCCACCAGCTTCTTCATGACGAAGGGACGGAACAGCTCGATGGCCATCTCCTTGGGCACGCCGCACTGGTAGAGCTTCAGGGAGGGGCCGACCACGATGACGCTTCGGCCGGAGTAGTCCACGCGCTTGCCCAGCAGGTTCTGGCGGAAGCGGCCCTGCTTGCCCTTGAGGAGGTCGCTGAGCGACTTGAGCGCGCGGGAGTTGGCGCCCACCACGGCGCGGCCCCGGCGGCCGTTGTCGATGAGGCTGTCCACGGCCTCCTGGAGCATACGCTTCTCATTGCGCACGATGATATCGGGGGCGTTGAGCTGGATGAGGCGCTTGAGGCGGTTGTTGCGGTTGATGACGCGGCGGTAGAGATCGTTCAGATCGCTGGTGGCGAAGCGCCCGCCGTCCAGCTGCACCATGGGGCGCAGCTCGGGGGGCAGAACCGGCAGCACGTCAATGATCATCCAGGTGGGCTTGTTGCCGGAGGTGCGGAAAGCCTCCACCACCTCGAGCCGCTTGACGATCTTGGCCTTCTTCTGGCCGGAGGCCTCCTTGAGCTCGGCGCGGAGCTGCTGGGAGAGCTGCTCGCAGTCGATGTCCTCCAGCAGCGCCTTGATGGCCTCGGCGCCCATGCCGGCCTTGAAGTCGTCCTCGTACTTCTCGCGCATATCCCGGTACTCCTTCTCGGTGAGAAGGTCGTACTTCTTCAGGGGGGTCTCGCCGGGGTCAGTGACGATATAGGAGCTGAAGTACAGCACGCGCTCCAGCGTCCGGGGGGTCAGGTCAAGGAGCAGGCCCATGCGGGAGGGGATGCCCTTGAAATACCAGATGTGGCTCACGGGGGTGGCCAGGGTGATGTGGCCCATACGCTCACGGCGCACCTTGCTCTTGGTGATCTCCACGCCGCAGCGGTCGCAGACCTTGCCCTTGTAGCGGATCTTCTTATACTTGCCGCAGTGGCACTCCCAGTCCTTGGTGGGCCCGAAAATGCGCTCGCAGTAGAGGCCGTCCCGCTCGGGCTTGAGGGTACGGTAGTTGATGGTCTCCGGCTTCTTGACCTCGCCGTGGGACCAGGAAAGGATCATCTCGGGAGAGGCAATGCCGATCTGAATGGCATCAAACGGTGTATAACTCATACTTCAGTCCTCCTCGCTCTCCATATCGTCGCTCGACAGGAAATCATCCTCGTCGCTGTCTTCCTCATCCTCTTCGATCTCGCCCTCGCTGTTCTCCAGCTCGTAGCCGGCGGCGCGGAACTCGTCGTCGCTGGCGCGGTACTCGTCCCGGAAGCCGGGGATGAAATCGTCCTCGTCGTCGTCCTTGAGCTCGATCTCTCCGCCGTCCTTGTCCAGCACGCGCACATCCAGACACAGCGCCTGCAGCTCCTTCATGAGAACCTTGAAGGATTCGGGCACGCCGGGTTCGGGGATGTTGTGGCCCTTGACGATGCTTTCGTAGGTGCGGACGCGGCCGTTCACATCGTCGGACTTCACGGTGAGGATCTCCTGCAGGGTGTGGGCGGCGCCGTAGGCCTCCAGAGCCCAGACCTCCATCTCGCCGAAGCGCTGGCCGCCGAACTGGGCCTTGCCGCCCAGAGGCTGCTGGGTGACGAGGCTGTAGGGGCCGGTGGAGCGGGCGTGGATCTTGTCGTCCACCAGGTGGTGGAGCTTCAGGAAGTACACCCAGCCGACGGTGACGTCGTTATCAAACTTCTCGCCGGTGCGCCCGTCGTAGAGGACGCTCTTGCCGTCCTCGCGGAGCCCGGCCTGCCTGAGGGTATCGCGGATGGTGCTCTCGTTGGCACCGTTGAAGGTGGGGGTGGCCACCTTCCAGCCCAGAGCCTGGGCGGCGTAGCCCAGGTGGACCTCCAGCACCTGACCGATGTTCATACGGGAGGGCACGCCCAGGGGGTTGAGCACGATGTCCAGCGGACGGCCATCGGGCAGGTAGGGCATATCCTCCTGAGGCAGGATGCGGGAGACGACGCCCTTGTTGCCGTGGCGGCCGGCCATCTTGTCACCCACGCTGATCTTGCGCTTCTGGGCGATGTAGACCCGAACCACCTGATTGACGCCGGGGTTCATCTCGTCGCCGTTCTCACGGGTAAAGACCTTCACATCCACGATGATGCCGCTCTCGCCGTGGGGCACCTTCAGCGAGGTGTCGCGCACCTCCCGGGCCTTCTCGCCGAAGATGGCCCGGAGCAGACGCTCCTCGGCGGTCAGGTCGGTCTCGCCCTTGGGCGTGACCTTGCCCACCAGAATGTCGCCGGAGCGCACCTCGGCGCCCACGCAGATGATGCCGCGCTCGTCCAGATATTTCAGCGCGTCCTCGCCCACGCCGGGGATGTCCCGGGTGATCTCTTCGGGCCCCAGCTTGGTGTCGCGGGCATCGCACTCAAACTCCTCCACATGGATGGAGGTGAACACATCGTCCATGACCATGCGCTCGTTGAGCAGCACGGCGTCCTCATAGTTGTAGCCTTCCCAGGTCATGAAGCCGACCAGCACATTCTTGCCCAGGCTGATCTCGCCCTGGGAAGTGGCGGGGCCGTCGGCCAGCACGTCGCCCTCCCTGACCCGCTCGCCGGTGGCCACGATGGGGCGCTGGTTGACGCAGGTACCCTGGTTGGAGCGGGAGAATTTGATGAGCTTGTAATCGCGGATCTCGCCGCTGTCGTAGCGCACCACCACATTGGTAGCGCTGACGCGCTCCACCACGCCGTCGCCCTCGGCCAGCACGCAAACGCCGGAGTCCACGGCGCACTTGTGCTCGATGCCGGTGGCCACAATGGGGGCCTGGGTGGTCAAGAGAGGCACGGCCTGACGCTGCATGTTGGCGCCCATGAGGGCACGGTTGGCGTCGTCGTTCTCCAGGAAGGGGATCATGCCCGTGGCGATGGAGATCATCATCCGGGGGGACACGTCCATATAGTCCACCCGCTCCCTGTCGACTTCGATGGTCTCGTCCCGGTGGCGGCAGGTGATACGCTTGTTGGCCAGCCGCCCCTCCTCGTCCAGCGGTTCGGTGGCCATGGCCACCACATACTGGTCCTCGGTGTCGGCGGTCATATAGGTCACTTCATCGGTGACTACGCCGGTCTCCTTGTCGATGCGGCGGTAGGGAGTGATCAGGAAGCCGTACTCGTCCACCCGGGCAAAGGAGGCCAGGTAGTTGATCAGGCCGATGTTGGGACCTTCGGGGGTCTCAATGGGGCAGAGACGGCCGTAGTGGCTGTAGTGAACGTCCCGCACGTCGAAGCTGGCGCGCTCTCTGGCCAGGCCGCCGGGGCCCAGAGCGGAGATACGGCGCTTGTGGGTCAGCTCGGAGAGGGGGTTGGTCTGATCCATGAACTGGCTCAGCGGGGAGGAACCGAAGAACTCCTTGATGGCCGCGGTGACGGGGCGGATATTGATCAGGCTCTGGGGCGTGACAATGTCCATATCCTGGAGGGTCATACGCTCACGGATCACGCGCTCCATCCGGGAGAAGCCGATGCGGAACTGGTTTTGCAGCAGCTCGCCCACGCTGCGCACGCGGCGGTTGCCCAGATGGTCGATGTCGTCAATGCTGCCCACGCCGCAGCTGAGGGCGCTGAGGTAGTTGACGGCGGAGAAGATGTCGTCGGCAATGATGTGCTTGGGCATGAGGGTATCCACATTGTCGCGGAGCACATGGCGAAGCTCCTCGCCCTCGTACTGCTCCAGATAGCTCCGGAGGATGATGAAACGCACCTTCTCGGTGAGGCCCAGCTCCTCGCGGAGGATGCGGCGGTTCTCCTCGGGATCGTCGGAGAAACGGACAAAGTCGGCGGCGTCCACCATGCCGTTGGAGAACACGCGGATGTTCTGGTGGTTCTCGCTGTTGAGCACCACGACCACCACGCCGCGGCGGGAGAACTCGTCGGCCATCTCCCGGGTGACCAGCTCGCCCACGTCGGCCAGGATCTCGCCGGTCATGGGGTCGGCCACGGGCTCGGCCAGACGGAAGCCCACGATACGGGGGGACAGGGAGAGCTTCTTGTTGAACTTGTAGCGGCCCACGCTGGAGATGTCGTAGCGGCGGTGGTCAAAGAAGAAGCTCTCCAGCAACGCTTCGCTGGTCTCCGCGGTGGCGGGGTCGCCGGGGCGGAGCTTCTTGTAGATCTCCATCAGACACTCGTCGCGGCTGATGCAGGTGTCGCGTTCGAGGGTGGTGTTGATGAGCTTATCGTTGCCGAAGCACTCCTTGATGCTCTCGGTGGTGATGCAGCCGGTGATGGGGTTGGGGAGGCAGCTCAGCCAGGTGTAGGGCTTGTCCTCCTTATAAGCGCCCAGCGCTTTCAGCAGCAGCGTCACGGGCAGCTTGCGGGTCTTGTCGATGCGGATGGAGTAGATGTCGTTGAGGTCGGTCTCGCACTCCAGCCAGGCGCCGTGGTAGGGGATGATCTGAGAGGTGTAGATGGAGGAGTTGGTCTTGTCGGTCTTGCGGTCGAAGTAGATGCCGGGAGAGCGGACGATCTGGGAGACGATAACGCGCTCGGCGCCGTTGATGATGAAGGTGCCGCTGGGCGTCATCAGGGGGAAATCGCCCATGAAGATCTCCTGCTCTTTGATCTCCTCGGTCTCCAGATTGCGCAGCCGGACGCTGACCTTCAGCGGGGCGGCGTAGTTGGCGTCCCGGGCCTTGCACTCCTCGATGCTGTACTTGGGCTTCTCGTTCATGCTGTAGTCCACGAAGCTCAGCTCCAGGTTGCCGGCGTGGTCGGTCACCGACGCCACTTCCCGGAACACCTCCTGCAGTCCCTTTTCCAGGAACCAGCGGTAGGAGTTCTTCTGGATCTCCAGCAGGTGCGGCATATCCTGAATCTCCGTGGTGCGGGCAAAACTCTTGCGAAGGGTCTTCCCGTAGTAGACATCTTTCGGCATCGCAGTATCTCCTTTACTTCTGTCCGGGGCTGGGCTCCCGACGGATGGTATGTTGGACTTATTCATGCTTGGGCATCAGTTTTTGATACGCCCGGTTGCGTTGTTAAAAATGCGTTTTCCCATATTGATTTCATTCGTTCATTCTGTTAGAATGTGCTTGAAATCCGGGAGGGGTATGGTATCCCAATCGAGACACATATCGCCTTATTCTACACAAGTGCTCTTGACATGTCAAGAGCTTTTTTCATTGGAGGAGCATTTTTTATGAGGGAAGCCCTGGTGATGGCCCTTTTCTTCGCCCTGTCGCTGTATCTCGCCCGGCGCGAGGGGCTGCTGCGGGGCCGGGCGCGGAGTTTTGCCGCGGCGGCGGCGCTGGCGCTGGCCTTTGCGCTGCGTTGGTGTATGCTGGACTATCGGACGCTGGACTATGAGAACTTCCTCTATCCCTGGGTGGAGTTTTTCCGGCAGAACGGGGGCCCCGGGGCGCTCCGGTACAGCGTGGGCAACTATAACATTCCTTACCTCTTTTTCCTCGCCCTCTTCTCTTTCACCGAATACCCCGATCTATACCTTATCAAGTATCTCTCCATCGCTTTTGACGTGCTGCTGGCCTGGGGCGTGCAGCGCTGCCTCTCCCTGGTCACGGAGAGCGCCGGCAGGCGTCTGGGCGCCTATGTGGCCACGCTGCTGCTGCCCACGGTGCTGCTCAACGGCGCCCTGTGGGGACAGTGCGACAGCATCTATGTGGCACTGGCGGTGACATCCCTGTATTGCGCCCTCTCCCGCCGCCCCCGCCTCTCACTGGCTCTCATCACTCTCTCCTTCGCGTTCAAGCTACAGGCGGTGTTTTTCCTCCCCTGTTTTCTGCCGCTCTTCACCTCCCGGCGCATCCGCTGGCGGGAGCTGTGGGTGCCGCCTGTGGTCTACCTGGCCGCCGTTTCCCCGGCGGTACTGGCCGGGCGTGGGCTCTGGGACACGCTGACCATCTATCTCGCCCAGGGGGGCACCGTGGGGAGCGGCCTCAACTATAACTCCCCCTCTCTCTACGCTTTTTATACCGGCGGAGGAGACGAGGCCGCCCTGGGCCGGGCGGGCATTGTGGGCGCGTTCCTCTTCTGCCTGGTGCTGCTGGGGGTATTGCTGTGGCTGAGAGATCGGTGCACCGAGCGGATCCTCCTCTGCGCCTTCGCCCTGTGCGTGATCTGCGTGCCGCTGCTGCTGCCCCATATGCACGATCGGTATTTCTTCGGCGCGGATGTGATGAGTCTGCTGCTGGCCTTCCTCTCCCCCGCCCTGCTGCCCCTGCCCTTCCTCTGCTCCTTTGCCTCCCTGCTGGGCTACCACGCCTACCTGCGGATGCGCTATCTGCTGCCCATGCGCTACGGCGCCGTGGCGCTCTGTCTCGCGGCGGCGCTGATTGCGTTCTACATGGGGCGGGAGTTGTCTCCACGGCCCCGGCGGGACAAAAAAGTATAATTTTTTCAATTTGGAAAATTTCCGGTTGACAATCCGCATACGGGTGAGTATAATAATCCTCGCACCTGACAAGCGGGAGTGCTGGAATAGGTAGACAGGCAGGCTTGAGGTGCCTGTGTTTCACCATAGACGTGAGGGTTCAAGTCCCTTCTCCCGCACCAATAAAGGACGGTTACTTTGATAGAGTAACCGTCCTTGTTGTTTTGCCTAAAAACACTTGATTTTCGGCATTTTCCTAATTTTTGAGGGCATCATCAAAAGCTATTCCGCAAAATATACGCCTATACGGGTAGAAAGACGCATATTTTGATATAAGAATATTTCCGACAGTTCGACGGACTATCCCTACTTCGACGGACTATCGCTTTGGGTTCGATGGACTATCCCCACTTCGACGGATTATCCCCCAGGTCGACGGTCTATCGTTTCCGTTAGATAAACCGAAAAATTCTTGCAAATCGTTAGCGTTTGGTGTAAGATATAAGTGCGACGCAAGTTAATACATAAATTGCCCCAAGAGTGCGTATTTTACTTCGGTAAAAATGCATCCTTCGTTTCGCATTCCTTGGGGTGTGATGACTTGCGTCGCGGCGGTTAGAAGCGGTACATTTTTCGTGCGCAGCTTCGGCTGCGCACTTTTTATATCCTATTTATTGCCGTGTGCATGGAGGAAAGATAATGAAGATTGGAATAAGAAAGCCATCTATTAAGAAATCAATATCAGCAAGGACGACAGGCAAAGTAAAACGAAAGCTGAAACGAGTAGTGAATCCGCTGTATGGAAAAAAGGGAATGGGTTTCATTAAGAATCCCGCTAAAGCAATAAAAGGGAAAATATATAGAAAAACAACAGTTTCAGCAAAAAGCGTTGGAAAGGGTTTAGGTGGCTGCTTATGGGCATGCTT
>JAQXJT010000018.1 GCA_029009095.1 bacterium | reverse complement strand
ACATAGGACTCGTACAGGTCGGCGCCCATGCCGGCCACGTCGCCCACGTTGTCGCCCACGTTGTCGGCGATGGTGGCGGGGTTGCGGGGGTCATCCTCGGGGATGCCGGCTTCGACCTTGCCCACCAGGTCGGCGCCCACGTCGGCGGCCTTGGTGTAGATGCCGCCGCCCACACGGGCAAAGAGGGCCATAAAGGAGGCGCCCATGCCGTTCATGACCATGATGTCGCCCAGCACCAGAGGATCGGTGATGCCGAACACATTATGGAGCAGGAAGTACCAGATGGTGATGTCCAGAATGCCCAGGCCCACCACGGTGAAGCCCATGACGGAGCCGGAGGAGAAGGCAACGCGCAGACCCTTGTTCAGGCTCTCGGAGGCGGCCTGAGCGGTACGGGCGTTGGAGTTGGTGGCGATCTTCATGCCGATAAAACCGGCCAGCATGGACCAGATACCGCCGGTGACAAAGGCGAAGGGGGTGAACTTGGAGAGCAGCCGGCCATCCGTGCCGAAGGCGATGGCGAGCAGCAGCACGAACACGACGGCGAACACCTTGAGAACGGTCGTGTACTGACGCTTCAGATACGCGTTGGCGCCGGAGCGGATAGCGGCGGCGATCTTCTGCATCTGTTCGGTGCCCTCAGAGAAGCTGAGGACCTTCTTGGCCTGGATGACGGCAAAGCCCAGCGCCAGGAAAGCGCCGACAAAACCTATCCAGAACAGGTTTTCCATAACATTTCCTCCCATATCTGTGCGACCAGAGCGCACACAAATTATTTGCCCGACTATTATACTGGATTTTCCAACACATTTCAAACTATTTCTCCTATGGAATGTGTTAAAATATGCACAGTTTTGCCGGGACGAAACTGGATATTTTGTCCGAAACCCCGTTTAGGCCGTTGCATACCGGCGTAAACTACTATATATTGATTTTGATTTTCCTTTTGGGAGGGGAACCCATGCTCTGTGTCCGAAACGGCCTTCTGATGCTGCCCGGCGGCATCCGTGAGGCCGATCTTTATATTCGCGGGGACAAGATCTTCTCCGTGGGCGGCCGCTGGGCGGGCGCGGAAGTCATCGACGCCGCCGGGTGCTGGGTGTTTCCGGGTTTTGTGTCGCTCTGCGGCGGGCCGGAGCAAAGCGGCGGTGCAGCGGAGCGCAGCGAGCGGGCGCTGGCCATGGGCTGCACCACGGCGGTGGAGGGCGTGCCTGCGGAGGAGGCGGAACGGGCGGAACGACAGCGCCGGGGGCGGAGCAGCTGCGACTGGGTGTTGCAGGGACTGCTCGACCCGGACGAGCCGCCGCATCTCTCCCCGGGGGGCGCGCTGCGCTCCTTTGCGCTCACCGCTCCCGGCGAAGGAGGCGGGTGGGAGGCGCGGCTGGAGGAGCTTCTCCGTGCCGCTGAGGGCCGTCCCGTCCGCGTCCCCGTCTCCGGCGGGAGGGAGTTTTTCTCTTCCCGGAGCGAGGGGGGCGGGGAGAAACGGCGGGTACAGGCCGCCATCCACGCGACAGAGCGGGCAGGCGGGGCGCTCTGGCTGGGCGGAATCCGCGGCGCGGAGAGCCTGGAGGAGATCCGTGCGGCCCGCCGCCGGGGCGTCCGGGTGCTGGCGGAGGCGGAGTTTGACGCTCTGTGGCCTTCGGAGCCGGACGGCCGTGCCGGAGAGGACGCCGCCGTACTGCGGGAGGCGCTGCTCCGGGGCGAGATACAGCTGCTGGAGGGCCTGGGCGGGGAGAATATCCCGCGGCTTATCACGGAGCTGAGCCGGGAGGGAGAGCGGGGGCTTCTGGCTGCCCTCCGCGTCCTGTGCGGGGACCCGGCCGCCGCTGTGGGGCTTTGCCCGGGGAAAGGTATGTTAAAGGTGGGGTACGACGCCGATGTGACCGTATGGGATCCCGCTGCCCGGAGGGCGAAGAGCGTGCTGCTCCGGGGGATCCTGGCGGCCGGGCGTGGCACGGTGCTCCGCTACGGCCAGGGAAAAGCCTGGAGCGGCGGGGAAGCGCCGGAGGGCGCGGAATAGGCCAGGGTACTGCCGTTTTTCAGCGAGGGCCGGGGCAGGGGCAGCGGGGCGATGGCGTTGAGCGTGTAGAGCGCCGCCGCCGAGGCCAGCAGCAGCGAGAGGAAGAGAAAAAGGACACGTTTCCGCAAGACAGACCGCCTCCCGACATGTTTTTTCGGGAAGCGGCGGACTCCGGGAAAAAACTTACCGCCTCCCTCGAACACATTTTGAGGGAGGCGGGCTTTATTTATTCAATAGGTATACTGACATATTCAGCCACGCTGCCAGCACGAGCCAGAGAAGATAGGGGATATTGAGCCTGGCCGCCGTGGCGTCAAGGGTTTTGAAGGACAGGAGCATGGCGAACACCAGCACGATCAGCAGCAAAAGCCAGAAAAAGGCGAAGAGCCGGACGCCCCAGGCGAAGAAAAAGATGCTCCACCAGAAATTGACAAAAAGCTGCGCGCCGAAGAGGAACACGGCGTCGCCGCGTCCCCGCCTCCGGGTGTTCCAGACCCGGGCGGCGCCGTAGCCCATGAGCAGGTAGAGCAGCGTCCACACCACGGGGAAGAGCCACATGGGCGGGGCCCAGGAGGGCTGGCGGAGACTTTGAAAGGCCTTCATGCCCTCCCGGGAGAGGAAAGCGGAGAGACCGCCGGTGAGGAGAGGTATGGCAAGAAAAAGGATCGTGGTTTTAATTCGGGAAGATCGCATACGCTGCCTCCGGTGGAATGAATTTCTGCTATAGCCTATGTATGGCGGGGGAGAATTATGCGCGGGAAGAAAAGTGCTTGCCTTTTTGGGGAAAAGCGGTTATAATATGGGCACAGTCTTTGGCAAGGCTGCACTAGTCGGGGAGCCAGCGGTGCCTTGTAGCCTGCAATCCGCTATAGCAGGGATGAATCCCCGTCTCAGGGTATGTGATGTGTCGTCTGACCGTGGTAAGAGATGTTGAGGATTCGGTCTTGCGCAACGTGGACCCGTGAACCATGTCAGGCGGGGAACCGAGCAGCATTAAGCGGATCTCCGCGTGTGCCGCGAGACAGCCGGGTCTGAGTCGGCTGCCATGGTGCGGGCATACCGCAGCATTCGAGGACGGGTGTGCAGTCTTGCCAAGGGCTGTTTCTGTTTTTGGGAAAAGGAGGGGAGAGAGTGTACGAGGCGCTGTATCGAAAATACCGCCCCCGGGATTTTGACGAGGTGGTGGGTCAGGAACACATTACCGAGACGCTGAAGGTGCAGGTACGCACCGGCCGCCTCTCCCACGCCTACCTTTTCATCGGCACCCGGGGCACCGGAAAGACCACCTGCGCCCGTATTCTGGCCAAGGCGGTGAACTGCGAGCACCCCGTCGACGGCAACCCCTGCAACCGCTGCGCGAACTGCCGCGCCTTTGACGGGGGGGAGCTGCTGGATGTGACGGAGCTGGACGCCGCCTCCAACAACGGCGTGGACGATGTGCGCATCCTCCGGGACGAGGCGGTGTTCTCCCCGGCCCGGGCGAAAAAGCGCGTGTACATCATCGACGAGGTGCATATGCTCTCCAAGAGCGCCTTCAACGCGCTGCTGAAGATCCTCGAGGAGCCGCCGGAGCACCTGATGTTTATCCTGGCCACCACCGAACTCAACAAGGTGCTGCCCACCATCCTCTCCCGCTGCCAGCGGCACAATTTCCGCCGCCTGGACGCGGAGACCATTGCGGGGCGGCTGCTCTATGTGGCCGGGCAGGAACATATCGCCCTCACCGATGACGCCGCGGCGCTGCTGGGACGCCTGGCGGACGGGGGGATGCGGGACGGCCTGTCCCTGCTGGATCAGTGCGCCTCCAGAGATCCGGTGGATGTGGACACCGTGCTCACGGCCATGGGCCTGGGCGGCAGCTACGCCACCGCCCGGCTGGCGGGCATGGTAGAGCGGCACGACGTACAGAGCGCGCTGCTCCATTTCCGCTCGCTGTGGCAGGAGGGGAAGGATCCCGCCTCCCTGCTGGGGGAGCTCTGCAACTTCTACCGGGACGCGCTGATGCTCCGTCTGGCCCCCAGGGGCGGGGAGAGCCTGCTCTCCGGGCTGTACGGAGAGGATGTGCTGGGCGGCGTCGCGCTCGGCAGCGGCGAGCTGCTGGAGATGCTGAATATCGTACAGAAATACCAGAGCGGCATGAAGGACGCGCCCAATGTGCGGCTGCAATGCGAGCTCTGTCTGGTGGAGCTGTGCACCGTCACGCCTGCCGGGAGTCTGCGCGAGGTGCCTCCCGCACCACCGGCGGAGGAGAGCCCCGCCCCGGCCCGGGAGGAGGAAAAGCGCGCCCCGGCCCGTAGAGAAGCTCCCCCTGTGGAGGAGGATCCCTGGGAGTCGGCCCTGCCCGTGCAGGACGAGCCGCCCTGGGAGGATGTGCCGCCCCCGCCGGAGGATCCCTGGGAAGAGGCCGCGCCCGTGCGGGACGAGCCGCCCCGGGAGGAGCGTTTTGAAACGGAGCCGCCGGCTCCCGCTGCGGAAGACCCCTGGGAAGAGGCCGTGCCGGTGGACAGGGAAGAGCCTCCCGCGCCCGGCCCGGCGGAGGAGGGAGAGCACGAGAGCTGGCAGAGCCTGCTGCCCAGACTGGAGGCGGCGCTGCCCATGCATATCTTCATGTTCCTCAGCGATGATTTCGCCATTCAGCCCCGCTGGGAAAAGGGCGAACTGGTGATCGCGGCGCAGCCGGGCTTCTATTTCGACGCGCTCAACCACACAGATATCCTGGAGGCCATCGCCCGGGTGGCCGGCTGCCCCGCCCGGCTTACGGAGCTTTCCGCCGCGCCGGCGGAGAGAGGCAACCGGAAGCTGGACGAGCTGGAAAAGTTCACAAACGTACTGTTCAAATAAAAGGAGAGAAATACCATGGCAAAAGGCGGCGGTTTTCGCGGCGGCATGGGCGGCGGCATGAGCCAGATGAGCATGATGAAGCAGGCCCAGAAGATGCAGCAGGAGATGCTGAAGATGCAGCAGGAGCTGGAGGCGAAGGAATACACCGCCAGCGCCGGCGGCGGCGCGGTCACGGCGGTGATCAGCGGGAAGCGTGAAGTGCTCCAGGTGAACATCGACCCCGAGGCGGTGGACCCCGAAGAAGTGGAAATGCTTCAGGACATGATCGTGGCGGCGGTGAACGAAGCGCTGCGCGCGGCGGAGAAGGACCAGGCTGACGGGTATTCCAAACTCACCGGCGGGCTGAACCTGAGCTTCTGAGCGGAAGAGACGGCGGGAGCCTCACAAAGGGCGGCCCGCCGTCTCCTCTTTATGGATTGCAATACCTGCAAAGTTGTGGTACAATTTCCATAATCGGAAAAATAACAGAAGGAGCGGAAGCGTATGTTGGACTACGAGAAACTCAACCGTATGGCGCTGGAGGCGGGCTTCACCCGCAGCGCCCCCATGAAGGCGTCCACCATCGAACTCAAGCAGGAAGTGCGGGATATGTGCGCGGTGAACACCTGCGGGCAGTACGACAAAAACTGGGCCTGCCCTCCCGGCTGCGGCACGCTGGACGAGTGCCGCGCCCGGATCGCGGAATATGAAGAGGGGATCCTGGTGCAGACCACCGGGGACGTGGAGGACTCCATGGACTTTGAGGGCATCATGGCTGCCAACGAGGCCCATGATGAGCACTTCCGTGCGCTGTTTGATGCGCTGCGGAAGGAGTATCCCCATATGCTGGGTATCAGCGCGGGCAGCTGCAAGCGCTGCAAGGATTGCACTTACCCGGATAAGCCCTGCCGTTTCCCCGAACTGCGCACCTCCTCCATGGAGGCTTACGGTATGCTGGTGCTGGAGGTCTGCAAGGCGAATGATCTCCAGTACTATTACGGCCCCACCACCATCACCTACAGCAGCTGCTTTCTGATCAGGGAGGAACCATGAGAGACGTACTTGTCGTTGGGGATATCCAGAATCACTACATCCCCGGTTCTCTGGGCACCGCCGCGGCGGGGGCCATCGTCCCGGCGGTAAAGGAGAAGATCGAGGGCTTTTCCGGACGGGTGATCTACACCCGGGACGACCATGGGAAGAACTATCTTTCCACCCGGGAGGGCTCCGTGCTCCCTGTGGAGCACTGCATCCGTGGCAGCCGGGGCTGGGAGATCTGCGACGAGCTGCTGCCGCTCCGGGGCGACGTGGTGGACAAGCCCACCTTTAGCTCCGTGGAACTGGGCGAGCTGCTGCGCGGGATGAATGAAGACGAGGGCATCGGGGAGATCACCGTGATCGGGCTTTGCACGGACATCTGCGTGATCTCCATCGTGATGACCCTGCGGGCTTTCCTGCCCGAGACCCCCATTCATGTGGATGAGCGCTGCTGCGCCGGCGTCACCCCGGCCAGCCACGAGACTGCGCTGGCCGCCATGGCAGCCACGCAGGTGATCATCGACTGAATGGTTCGGGCAGCCGCCGCCGGAACGGGAGCGGGTGCCGAGGAAGGGGAGAAGAGCATGAAGATCATCATCGTAGGCGCGGGCAAGATGGGCATGGCCATTGCCCGGGAGCTTTCCAATCAGGGCCACGACATCACCATGGTGGACAGGGATCCCGAGCATCTGGAGACGGCGTCCAATATGCTGGATGTGATCACTGTGGAGGGGAACGGCGCGGACTTTGCGGTGCTGCGCGAGGCCGGCGTAAGGGATATGGATCTCCTCATCGCCGCCAGCGGCCAGGACGAGACCAATCTGGTCAGCTGTGCCGCCGCCCGTGCGCTGGGAGTGAAAAACTCCGTGGCCCGGGTGAAGGATCCCTCCTACAACCGGGAGACCGAGGCGCTGCGCCGGGGCTTTGGCATTTCCGCCACCTTCAACCCCGACATGGAGGCGGCCCGGGAGATCGCACGCATCCTCCAGTTCCCCACGGCGGCCCGGGTGGAGACCTTTGCCCGAGGCCGGGCGGAGATGGTGGAGTACCGCATCCCCCAAGGCAGCGCTCTGGACGGGCTGGCGCTGAAAGATCTGCCCGGCAAGCTCCACTCCCGAGTGCTGGTGTGCGCCGTGGAGCGGGAGGGCGCGGTGAGCATCCCCAACGGCGAGTTCGTGCTGCACGACGGAGACCGGCTGAACATTGCCGGGGCCAGAGGGGAGCTGCGCCGCTTCTTCACGGCGGTGAAGGCCTACCGGGAGAGCGTGCGAAGCGTGGTGCTGCTGGGCGGCAGCCGCATCGCCGCCTATCTCTCCCGGCAGCTCACCGCGGCGGGCATCCATGTGACCATACTCGAACGGGACCACAGCCGCTGCGAGGCGCTGTGCGATATGCTGCCGGACGTGACGGTCATCTGCGGGGACGGGAGCAAGCAGGAGGTGCTGCTGGAGGAGGGGATCCGCACCACCGACGCCTTTGTGGCTCTCACCGGCTTTGATGAGGATAATATCATCATCTCCATGTATGCCCGGCGCTGCGGCGTGGGCAAGGTAGTCACGAAAGTCAGCGACAACCACTTCGTGGATATGCTGCAGGGCACGGGGCTGGACACCTTCATCTGCCCCAAACTGCTGGCGGCCAGCGAGCTGACGCGCTATGTCCGGGCCATGAAAAACGCCGAGCAGAGCAGTGTGGAGACCCTCTACCGCCTGATGGACAATCAGGTGGAGGCGCTGGAGTTCCGGGTCGGAGAGAGCGGGCGCTGCGTGGGCAGATGCCTCAGGGATCTGAATCTGCGCGGCAATGTGCTGCTGGCGGCCATTATCCGGAACGGCGAGTTCCTGATCCCCGGGGGCAACACCCAGCTCCTCCCCGGCGACCACGCCGTGGTGGTCACCACCCGCAGCGATCTGCAGGATCTGGACTCCATTCTGGCCTGAGCGCCTGCCCATCCCATTGAGCGGAGAAGACTGATATGAATTATCGAATGATAACCCAGATGCTGGGCAGAGTGATCACCATAGAGGCGGCGCTGCTGGCGGTGCCTATGGCGGTTTCGCTGATCTATGGGGAGAGTCCCCTGCCCTTCCTCTATGTGATGGCGCTCTGCGCGCTGGTGGGCGGCGCCCTCTGGCGGGTGAAGCCTGTCAACCACGATATGTACGCCCGGGAGGGCTTCGCCATCGTGGCGCTGGCCTGGATCATCCTGTCCGCCTTCGGCGCGCTGCCCTTTGTCATCAGCGGCGAGATCCCCAACTTTCTGGACGCCCTTTTTGAGACGGTCTCGGGCTTTACCACCACCGGCGCCACCATCCTGCGGGATGTGGAGACCATGGGAAAGGGATGTATGTTCTGGCGTTGCTTCACCCATTGGGTGGGCGGCATGGGCGTGCTGGTGTTTATCATGGCCATCCTGCCCATGTCCGGTGAGTACTCCATGCACATTATGCGCGCCGAGGTGCCCGGTCCCGTGGTGGGGAAACTGGTTCCCCGGGCCAGAAAGACCGCCGGGATCCTCTATCTGATCTATGTGGCCATGACCGTGGCGGAGATCATCCTCCTCTGCTGCGGCGGCATGAGCCTCTACGAAGCCATGATCCACACATTCTCCACCGCCGGTACCGGCGGCTTCTCCAACCGCGCCGCCAGCGCGGGCGGCTTCCAGAGCGTGTACATAGAGATGGTGATCGCCGTGTTCATGCTGCTCTTCGGCGTGAACTTCAACCTCTACTTCTTCGTGGCCACCGGTCGGTGGAAGGAGGCGCTGAAGAGCCGGGAGCTGTGGGTCTACCTGGGGGTCATCGCTTTCGCCACGCTGACCATCGGCTACAACATCCTGCCCCTGATGGGTTCCTGGGGACAGAGTCTGCGCTACTCCTTCTTCCAGGTCAACTCCATCATCACCACCACGGGTATGTCCACCATCAACTACGACCCGTGGCCGGAATATTCCCGGACGGTGATCGTGCTGCTCACCTTCCTGGGCGCCTGTGCCGGTTCCACCGGCGGCGGCATCAAGGTCTCACGCATGATGATCCTCTTCAAGTCCGCCAAAGCCGAGATCGCCCGGCTGCTGCGGCCCAGAAGCGTGAACAAGGTGCGGATGGATGGGCGCAGCGTGGACGAAAAGACCGTCAAGTGCACGCTGGTCTTTACCTTCCTCTACGTGGCCATCGTTCTGGCGGGCACGCTGATCGTCTCGCTGGACGGCTTTGACTTTACCACCAATTTCACCAGCGCCCTCACCTGCGTGAGCAATGTGGGCCCGGGTCTCAACATCGTGGGCCCGGCGGGGAACTTTGCCGAGTTCTCCTATCTCAGCAAGGGAGTGCTGACGCTCTGTATGCTGCTGGGAAGATTGGAGATCTTCCCCGTGCTCATCCTCTTTGCCCCCAGCCTCTGGAAAAAGAGCTGAGTGGCCGTGTCAAAGCCCCGCTTTCTTCGGAAGGCGGGGCTTTTGCCGTGCCGGGAGACGGGGCGGGGAAAATTTTTCGTTCTTTGATGATTTTTCTCTTTATGTCCGGGCGGGGCTGTGGTATTATACCGGTATCTATATGTAAAAACGAGGTTTATGATAAATGGATGAACGAGAAGACCTGATCGAGGGGCGCAACGCCGTACAGGAGGCTCTCCGCAGCGGGCGTCCGATCGATAAGCTGTATATCGCCCGGGGCGATACTGACCGCACGCTGGGGAGAATCGTGGCCGCCGCCCGGGACGCGGGCGTGGTGGTGGTGGAGTGCGACAGGCGCAAGCTGGACGCCATGAGCGCCACCAAGGCCCACCAGGGCGTCATCGCCCAGGGCGCGGTGCGGGAGTACTGCGATGTGGACGATCTGCTGGAACTGGCCCGCAGCCGGGGGGAGGACGCCTTCCTCATTGCCTGCGACGAGATTTCCGACCCCCATAACCTGGGGGCCATCCTCCGCACGGCGGAGTGCGCCGGCGCCCATGGTATCATCATCCCCAAGCGCCGCAGCGCCGGGGTCACGGCGGTGGTGGACAAGGCCAGCGCCGGGGCTGCGGAGCACCTGCCCGTGGCCCGGGTACCCAATATGACCGCCGCGCTCAGAGAACTCAAGGACAACGGCGTGTGGATCTACGGCACCGACGCGGACGCCCCGGCGGATCTGTGGCATACGGATCTGAGGGGCCCCATCTGCCTGGTCATCGGTTCCGAAGGCTTTGGCATGGGCCGGCTGGTGAAGGAGAGCTGCGACGTGATGGTGAGCATCCCCCTCATGGGCAGCATCACCTCCCTGAACGCCTCGGCGGCAGCCGCCGTGATGATGTACGAGGTGGTCCGGCAGCGGAGAGCAGGGAGCGGCAATGGCTAAGAAACATTCTGCCGGAAGGAAGAGCGGCGGGGGGAACGCCCCCGCGGCCCGTCCGGAGGGGGAGCAGCGGAGGAAAAGGCGTCCCGCGCCGCCTGCCGTGAGCCGCACGGACTACTCGCTGGAGGACATCCTCTCGGAGTTCCGCAGCGCCGCGCCGTCCCGGGAGGCCCCGGAAGCGGCTATGGAGAGCGATGAGACCGCCCTCCCGAACGGGGAAGGCGCCGCTGTCCCTGCGGAGGAGACAGCGCGGGAGACCGGGGAAGCCGTCCCCGCCCAGCGGGGCGAAGAGACCGGGGAGGCCGTCCCCGCCCAGCGGGGCGAAGAGACCGGCCATGAACCCATTCCCCCCCGTGTAGAGGGGTACGAGGACGACCCGGCCGCCTATGCCGAGCCTGTGCCCTTTGACGAGGACGCGCCGCCCTCCGCCGGACAAGCACCGGAGGGGAAAGAGCAGCGCCCCGGCCCCGGCAGGGGCGGATTGCTCTACCGGCTCCACGGCAGACTTCTGGGTCTGCTGGCCGTGGCCGGTATGAAGCGGCAGGAGCGGCAGCGGGAAGAGAACGCCGCCCCGCCGGAAGAAGAGCGGGAGATGGAGCCTCTGGCCGCCGCGAGGTTTTATGCCCGGCAGATGCCGGCCCTGCGCCGCCGATGCCAGATGGCCGCCGCGGTGACGGTGCTCCCCGTGTGGATCGCCCTGGCCGCCGCGGTGGATGTGCCGATCCCCGGCTCCCTGGCCTCGGATATCCGCGTGGCCTCGCTGGTGTCGCTGATCGCCATGCTCACGGTGATGATCATTGGGCTGGATGTGATCACCAGCGGCATCATGTCCCTGGTGCGCTGCACGCCTGGGGCGGAATCTTTGATCGCGCTGGGCTGCCTCGCCTCGGCCATCGACTGCGTGCTGGCCGCGGTCATGGGGGAGGAGGGGACGCCGCTGCCACCCTGCGCGGTGTGCTGCGTTTCCGTGTGTCTGGCGCTGCTGGGCTCCCGGTACCACTGCCTGACCTACCGGGCCACCTTCCTGACCCTTTCGCGGAACCCCGGAGCCTTCGCGGTGACCAGCGAGCATCTCATGGGCCGGAAAGAAGCCTTCCTCATCAAGTCCCGCCAGAGCTTTTCCGGCTTCGTCCGGCGCAGTGAGGAGGCGGACGGCTGCGAGAGCATGATGGGTCTGGTTGCGCCCTTCGTGGCCATCGCCTCGCTGATCTTTTCGGTGCTGGCCCTGATCGGCAACCGGGATCCCGTCCGGCTGCCCCATACCCTTGCGCTGCTGCTCAGCGTCACGGCGGCCTGGCCCGGACTCTTCGCTTTGCCCGGCTTTATGGCCGACGCCGCGCTGCGCTTCCACCGGAACGGCAGCGCCGTGGCCGGGTGGAACGGCATCCGGGAGATCGGCGCTTCCCGCCATTTGATCATCACCGACTCCGACATCTTCCCTGAAGGGAGCGTCTCCCTCAGCGGGGTGAATATCCTCGAGGGGGCTTTCACCGAACAGGTGCTCTCCTGCACCGGCAGCATGATGTGCGCCGCCGGGACGGAGCTGGCAGGGGTCTTTGCCGATCTGATGGAGCGGGGCGGCGGCAGTATGGAGACGGTGGAGGAGTTCACCGTGGGCGAGGGAGGCGTATCCGGCCGTGTCGGCGGGGTGCGCGTCTTCGTGGGCTGCGCGGGCTATATGTATTTGCAGGGCGTCAAGATCCCGGCCAAGCTCCGGGAGGGAGACACCATCTACACCGCCTTTGAAAAGAAGCTGGTAGGCGCGTTCCGTATGAACTACACCGCCGAGCCCTCCATCGCCGCGGCGCTGCAAACGCTCCAGCGCAACAAACGCAGACCCATCTTCGCCGTGCGGGACTTTAATGTGGACCAGAAAATGATCCGGGAGAAATTCCGCTGCGGCACCGACGATTTCGAGTTCCCGGACATGCCCGAGCGCTATGCCGCCTCCCAGGTGGTGTCCTCGGGGGACCGGAGCGTCTCGGCGCTGCTCTCCGGCGGTGGACTGGGGCGGCTGGTGGAACTCTCGTCCAGGAGCCGGTGGGTGTATTGGTTGGGCGTGATCTGCCAGGGCCTTACCCTGGGCTGTATTCTCACGGGGCTGTGCTTCGTCTTTTTGAACTGCTGGCTGGGCGCGTGGAGCGCCGTGAGCTGTTTCCGGATTTTGCTCTTCATGCTCTGCTGGACGGCCCCCTGCCTGCTGATGGGCCTTTTTGAGGGCAAGTAAGACGAAAAATAGGGTTGCCAAAGGGCAGGTATTAGTATATAATATCAAAATGTCCGAGTTTTGTCTGCGTTTGGACTGTACCGCAAGCAAAGTAAATGAATATACAAGGAGAGATTTTCCATGAGCTACGCAACCAAGGATATCCGCAATGTGGCCCTTCTGGGACACGGCAGCACTGGCAAGACCACGCTGGCTGAGAATATGCTGTTTGTGACCGGCGCCATTGACCGTCAGGGCAAGGTCACCGACGGAAACACCGTCTGCGACTACGATGCCGAGGAGATCAAGCGTCAGTTTACCATCTCCCTGTCCGTGGCCCCCGTGAACTACGGCGGCGCCAAGATCAATGTGGTCGACTGCCCGGGCTTCTTCGACTTCGCCGGCGAGGTCAGCGCGGCTCTCCGGGCCGTGGAGTGCGGCATCGTGTTCTGCACCGCCAAGGACGGCATCACCGTGGGCGCCGAGCGCAGCTGGAAGCTGCTGAAGGAGGCCAACAAGCCCGTGGCGTTCTATGTCTCCAAGTGCGACGAGGAGCACGGCGACTTCGAGGGCGTTCTGGCCGCCCTGAAGGAGAAGTACGGCAGCACCGTCTGCGCCGTCACCGCTCCCACCGCCGACGGGAAGGGCGTCATCGACCTGGTACACAACGTGGCTTACACCACCTCCGGCAACAAGACCACCAAGGGCGCTGTGGCTGCCGCCGATGAGGGCAAGGCCGAGTCTCTCCGGGAGGCTCTCACCGAGACCGCTGCCGGCGCTGATGAGGAGCTCATGGAAAAGTACTTCGAGGAGCTGACCCTCTCCGAGGAGGAGGTCGTGGCCGGTCTCCGTGCGGGTGTGAAGAACCGCGACGTGATCCCCGTGTTCTGCGGCGTGGCCGCCACCGGCGTGGGCACCGAGGCCCTGCTGCAGGCCATCGTGGACTACGTCCCCGCCCCCGAGGATAAGTCCGGCGATCCCGCTGTGGGCTTCGTGTTCAAGACCCTCTCTGACCAGTTCGGCAAGTACAGCTTCGTGAAGATGGTCAGCGGCAAGCTCAGCTCCGATATGTCCCTGAAGAACCTGCGCAGCGGCTCCACCGACAAGCTGGGCCGTCTCTACACCATGTGCGGCAAGAAGAACACCGAGGTCAAGGACGTCTGCTGCGGCGATCTGGTGGCCATCGGCAAGATGGACTGGAAGACCGGCGACACCGTCTGTGATCCCCGCAACGAGGAGGAGCTGCCCCCTGTGGAGATCGCCGAACCCAACTACTCCATGGCCATCTTCCCCAAGACCAAGGGCCAGGACGACAAGATTGCGGCCGGTCTGAACCGCCTCAACGAGGAGGACATCTCCTTTACGCTGGTCAACAACGCCGAGACCCACCAGATGGTTCTCTCCGGCGCCGGCGATATGCAGCTGGACGTGCTCTGCGCCAAGCTCAAGTCCCGCTTCGGCGTGGAGGCCGAGCTGCGCCCCGCCCGCGTGGCCTACCGCGAGAAGATCAAGGGGAAGGTGGAGAGCCACGGCCGCCACAAGAAGCAGACCGGCGGCAGCGGCCAGTTTGGCGATGTGTGGATCCGCTTCGAGCCCCAGGACGAGAGCGACGACATGATCTTCGCCGAGGAAGTCTTCGGCGGCAGCGTGCCCAAGAACTTCTTCCCCGCCGTGGAAAAGGGCCTGCGTGACGCCGTAAACAAGGGCGTTCTGGCCGGTTACCCCATGGTGGGTCTGAAGGCCACGCTGTACGATGGCTCCTACCACCCTGTCGACTCCAACGAAATGGCCTTCAAGACGGCCGCCCAGCTCGCTTACAAGGACGGCATCCCCAAGGCCAAGCCCACCATCCTTGAGCCCATCGGCCAGCTGAAGGTCACCATCCCCGATGCCAACCTGGGCGCCATTATGTCCGACATCTCCTCCAAGCGCCGCGGGACCGTGCTGGGCATGAACGCCGTGGACGGGATGCAGATCGTGGAGGCCGAGGTGCCCATGGCTGAGATGAGCAGCTACACCATCGACCTGCGCTCCATGACCCAGGGCAGAGGTTCCTTCACCTGCAAGTTCGTCCGCTATGAGGAGGCCCCCGCCAACGTCCAGCAGAAGATCATCGAGGACGCCAAGGCCATGGCCGACGCAGAGTAAAACACCATCCATTCCAAAGAGGCACGCAAGAAATTGCGTGCCTCTTTTCCTCCGGACAAAAAAATGCGAAAGCTCTTGACAAACTGTAATTACTGTATATAATGCGATATATACAGATTGGGAGGCAGCCAGCGTGATCATTCTCATTGATAACAAGACCAGCACGCCGATCTACGACCAGATCTACACCCAGATCAAAGCGCAGATACTCAGCGGGGAACTGCAGCCCCACGAGCCGTTGCCCTCCATCCGCGGCCTGGCCAAAGAACTGCGTATCAGCTTTATCACCACCAAGCGGGCCTACGAGGAGCTGGAGAAGGACGGTTTCCTCTACACCATCCCGGCCAAAGGCTGCTATGTGGCGGAGCGAAATCAGGAAATGGCGAGAGAAGAGACGCTGAAAAAGATCGAGCAGCATATGGACGAGATCGTAAAGCTCGCGCAGGAATGCGGACTGAGCGGGGAGGAAGTGCTCGCCATGATGAAATTCAGTCTGGAGGAGTAACATGAACGCATTGGAAATTCAGGGACTGAAAAAGTCCTATGGGGATGGGGAGTTTGCGCTGGGCCCCATCGACCTGACGCTGCCCGGCGGCTGTATTCTGGGATTGATCGGCGAGAACGGAGCAGGCAAAAGCACCACCATCCGCTTGATCCTCAACGCAGCCCGGCGGGACGGCGGCGTCATCCGGGTGCTGGGGAAGGACAACCGGGAAAACGATAAGCTCATGAAAGAGGAAGTGGGCGTGGTTTTGGACGAGGTGGGCATCCCCGAGTGCCTCACCGCAACGGAGGTGGGGAAGGTCATGGCCGATCTCTACCGCAACTGGCAGGCGGAGACGTACAGCGCTCTTTTGCGGAAACTCTGCGTCCCTTCGGGGAAGCCGTTTAAGGAGTTCTCACGGGGCATGAAGATGAAGCTGGGCATCGCCGTGGCTTTGTCCCACCAATCGAAGCTCCTGATCCTCGACGAGCCCACCAGCGGCCTTGACCCCGTGGTGCGGGACGAGGTGGTGGAGCTGCTGCGGAGCTTTGTCTGCGATGAGGAGCACGCGATTTTGATCTCCTCCCACATCGTCAGCGATCTGGAGAAGCTCTGCGACTATGTGGCTTTCCTCCACCACGGGAAGCTGCTGCTCACCGAGGAGAAGGATGTTCTGTCGGAGGAGTATGTCTTTGTTCGAGCCTCCGGAGAGGCGCTGGATACCCTGCCCCGGGAGGACATCCTCCACCGGCGGGACAATGCCTACGGCGGCGAAGCCATCGTCCGGCGCAGCGCGGTCCCCGGCGGCTGGGACACGGGCCGGGTGAGCATCGAGGAACTGTTTGTGTACATGGTAAAGGAGGAGAGAATATGAAGGGCCTGCTGCGGAAAGATTTTTACATGCTCTGGAAGTGCTGCCGCATCAATTTTGTTATCATTCTCCTCTATGGGCTTATAGCCGCCTCTGGCCAAAGCTCTTTCATGTCCTATCTTCCCTGCGTCATGGCAGCGCTGATCCCGGTGACGCTGCTGGGCTATGATGAGCGCAGCCGCTGGGATGAGTACGCCGCGGTGCTGCCCTGCACGGCCAGGGAGCTGGTGGGGGCCAAGTACCTGCTGGGGCTGGCCTTGCAGCTGGGGACGGCGCTCTATGTGATGCTCGTCACCGCGGCGGCGTCCTCCATGCGGGGAGGGCTGAGCTGGGCGGAGCTGGGCAAGTTTGTCCTCACGCTGCTTATGATCTCCGGCGTGTCCTCCTCTCTCTGCCTGCCCTTTATCTTCCGCTACGGGGTGGAGAAAGGGCGCGTGGCCTACTATGTGGTGATGGTGGCCTCTTTTGGCGCCAGCGCGGTCGCCGTCTCGCTGAAAGAGCAGGGGATCTGGCAAACAAACGGCGAGGGCGTCTGGGTGCTGCTGCCGGCGCTGGCAGCCGTGCTGATCACCGCTGCCTCCTGGCGTCTTTCCATCCGCCTTTATCAAAAGCGGCGGGGAGCATGAACAAAAACACCGGGCCGTCCCACAGGACGGCCCGGTTTTCTATAACAATTTGCCCCGAAGACGGCTGATCTGCCCCCCGGACATCCCCCGGCTGCGCAGATACTCTTCCGCCCCGCCGTAACGGGCGAGGAAGAGGGAGAGAAACTGCTGCATGTACCATTCGCAGGGGGTGACGATGGCCATGTCGAGCTGGGGAAAGCGCCGGTGTACCTCGCCAAGACGGCCACGCAGGCACTGCGCGGAGAGCACATAGTCCGCCACGATCTCCTCCCGGGGCACGCCGCAGAGAAGCAGCACCACGGCGCTGATCACGCCGGTGCGGTCTTTCCCGGCGGTGCAGTGGAAGAGTACGCCCCCCGGGGCGTCGGCCATGGCGGCCAGGGCCGATGCGGCTCCAGGGCTTTCCGTAATGTCCATATAGCTCTCCGGCACGGCGGCGGGGGAGGCCGGAATACCGCTCCCCTCCGGAATGGGGCAGGGGCAGCAGTGAAACCCGTCCCGCTCCGCGAAGAAGCTCCCGTCCCGCTCTGTGGCGCTGCTCTCGCGAAGGTCAATGATCGTGTCAATGCCGTGCTCCCGCAGGTAAGTCACATCCCGGCTGCTGGGCTCCCGGGGCACATCGCTCCGCAGCAAAACATGGTACCGCGTCACCCGGCCGTCCGGCGCTGTGTGCCCGCCCAGATCCCGGGTGTTTTCCGTGGTTTCCAAAAGGCTCGGACTTCGCGCCATAAAATGCTCCTTTCCGGCGTCCCGGGTGGGAGCGCCGATGGTAACGATCAAAGCGGCCGGTCAGATCTGACCGGCCGCGGGTCTTATTGCAGCAGCGACAGGTATTCCTCCGCCCCGGCGAGTTTGCCCACGGCGGAGAAAGAGAGCTTCTCCGGCGTCATGATCTCCCGGGCCAGACGCAGCACGTCCTCCCGGGTGACGGCGTCGTAACGCTCAATGACCTCCTCCACGCTGAGACAGCGGCCCAACTGCAGCACGCCGCTGCCGATGCGGTTCATGCGGGTGACGGTGGACTCCAGCCCCATGACCATGTTGGCCTTGATCAGCTCCCGGGCGCGGCTGAGCTCCTGCTCCGTGACGCCGTCCTGGCGAATCTTCTCAATCTCCTGCCCGATGAGGGACAGCGCGCGCATCTCCGTCTCCCGTCCCACGGCGGTGGCGATGCCGAAGAGGCCCGTCTCCGCGTAGGAGCCGGTGAAGGATCCGATGCTGTAGCACAGCCCGTGCTGCTCCCGGACGGTCTGGAAGAGCCTGGAGGAGAGGCCCTCGCCAAAAATGGTGGAGAGCACCTGCCAGGCAAAACGATCCTCATGGCCGCTGGGCAGACCCTCCCAGGCGAGGCAGAGCTGGTTTTGCTCGGTGCGCTTGCGCCGGAGCACCACGGCGGGGGTGTAGGCGCATTTGACCTGAGGCCGCTTTCGCTGCTGCCGGAGGGCGGAGAAGCGTTCGGACAGCCGTTGAACATCCTGATCCTTGAAGCTGCCGCAGAGGGAGACCACCACCCGATCGGGGCGGTATTCCCGCTCCTTGAAGGCGCGGAGAGACTGTCCGCTGAGCTTGGCGAGGGTGCTGGGCCGCCCCAGAATGGGACGGCCCAGCGCGCCGGGAAAGCACTTTGCCATGAGCTGCTCGGTGACAAGATCCTCGGGGCTGTCCCGGTACATATCCATCTCCTCCAGAATGACGCCCCGCTCGCTCTCCACATCCCTTTCCGCGAAAAGGGAGTCGAAGAACATCTCCGTGAGGATATCCGCGGCAAAGGAGAGGTGGGTGTCCAGACTGCGGGCGTAGAAGCAGGTGGCGTCCCGGGTGGTAAAGGCGTTGCACTGCCCGCCGATGGCGTCCATGTCCGCCGCCAGTTTGGAGGCGCTGCGGTAGGGGGTGCCTTTGAAGAGTATATGTTCAATGAAATGGGCGCTGCCGGCCTCGCTGTTCCGTTCCATGCGGGACCCGGCGCCCACCCAGATGCCCACGGCGGCGGAGCGAACGCCGCTCATGGCCTCGGTGAGCAGCCGCACGCCGTTGGGCAGGGTGATCTGTTCGTACATGTTACCTCCGATGATGGCGCTGTGTGGATGTAGGGATCCTGTATCCATCCGGCGCGGCCCCGCTGCGTGGGGTGCGCCGGGCCGGATAGTCCAAGCGACAGGCGTGAGAATTCACGCCTGCCGCTGTACTGTACCGGGAAAAAATTACTGGGCGGTGTGGGGGCCGTCCTCGCCGCGCTCCTTGAGAGCGTCCTTGCGGGAGAGGTTCACCCGGCCGCGCTCGTCGATCTCCTTGACCTTGACCCAGGTGTAGTCGCCGATGTTCAGCACATCCTCCACCTTCTCGGTGCGCTTGAACTCCAGATCCTTGATGTGGATCATGCCGTCCTTGCCGGGAGCCAGCTCCACGAAAGCGCCGATGGGGATGATGCGGACCACCTTGCCGTAGTAGAGCGCGCCCACTTCGGGCTCAAAGACGATGCCCTCGATGATCTTGCGGGCGGCGCGGCAGGCTTCGATGTCCTCGGAGGCGATATAAATGTTGCCGTCGTCGTTGATGTCGATCTTCGTGCCGGTGTCGGCGGTGATCTTCTGGATGACCTTGCCGCCGGAGCCGATGACCTCGCGGATCTTGTCGGGGTTGATCTTGATGTTGATCATCTTGGGCGCGGTCTTGGCCAGCTCCTTGCGGGGCTCGGCGATGGCCTTGAGCATGATCTCGTCGAGGATCTGGAGGCGGGCCTCGCGGGTCTTCTCAAAGGTCTCCTTGACGATCTCGTGCTTGAGGCCGTCGTTCTTCAGATCCATCTGGATGGCGGTGATGCCACTCTTGGTGCCGGCCACCTTGAAGTCCATCTCGCCGTGGAAGTCCTCCACGCCCTGGATGTCGATGAAGGTGGTGTAGTCGTCGCCGTCCTGGATGAGACCGCAGCTGATGCCGGCCACGGGGGCCTTCAGGGGCACGCCGGCGTCCATGAGGGCCAGGGTGGTGCCGCAGATGGAGCCCTGGGAGGTGGAGCCGTTGGAGGAGAGCACTTCGCTGACCACGCGGATGGCGTAGGGGAAGTCCTCCACATCGGGGATCACGCTCTCCAGCGCCTTCTCCACCAGAGCGCCGTGGCCATACTCACGACGGCTGGTGGAACGGGAGGCCTTGGCCTCGCCGGTGGAGTAGCCGGGCATATTGTAGTGGTGCATGAAGCGCTTTTCCTCTTCCTCCCAGATGGTGTCCAGCTTCTGGGCGGCGGAGAGGGTGTTCAGCGTGGCGATGGAGAGAACCTGAGTCTGGCCGCGGGTGAAGAGGCCGGAGCCGTGCACCACGGGCAGCACGCCCACCTCGGCGCTCAGAGGACGGATCTCGTTCATGGCGCGGCCGTCCACACGCTTGCCGGCCAGCAGCCACTTCTTGACCACTTTCTTCTGGAGCTTGTAGAGGATCTCGTCCATATACTGCATCATGTCGGGGTGGTCGGCCAGATACTTGTCCTCCATGGCGCTGATCCACTCGTTGACGCGCTGCTCGCGGACGTTCTTGTCGTCGGTGTCCATGCAGTATTCCATGCCCTCGAACTCGTTGGCGACCAGCTTCTCGAAAAGCTCGTCGTCAAAAGCGGCATGGTCGTAGGCGAACTTGGGCTTACCGATCTCCTGCACCATCCGGTCGATGAGATCCAGCACACCCTGGAGCTTCTCGTGGGCCTGCACGATGCCCTCGTACATCACATCCTCGGGCACCTGATCGGCCTCGGACTCGATCATGACGATTTTCCCGTGGGTGGCGGCGACGGTGGTGATCATGCGGTTGGTGGCCTTCTCGGCGGCGGTGGGGTTGAAGAGGTACTTCTCCCCGTCCCAGCCCAGCACGATGCCGGCGATGGGGCCGTTGAAGGGCACATCGGAGATGCTCACGGCAGCGCTGGCGCCGATCATGGCGGCGATCTCGGGGGAGCAGTCACGATCCACGGCCATCACATCGCAGGAGACGATCACATCGTTGCGAAGGTCGGCGGGGAAGAGGGGGCGCATGGGCCGGTCGATAAGACGGGAGGCCAGCACGGCAGGCAGGGAGGGGCGGCCCTCACGGCGGAGGTAAGCGCCGGGAATACGGCCCACCGCGTAGAGCTTCTCGTTGAAGTCCACGGAGAGGGGGAAGTAGTCGATGCCGTCCCGGGGACGGGCGGAGGCGGTGCAGGTGACCAGCACACGGGTGTCGCCGTAGCCCACCATCACGGAAGCGTTGCAGAGCTCGGCCATCTTGCCCACCTCCATGAAGAGGGGACGGCCGCAGTAATCCATCTCGTAACGCTTGTAGTTGGGGAAATCTTTCTGGGTAATGATCATTCTTTTTTACTCCTTTTCACACACACAAATCACACACGGGGTCTATCAGCAACGCTGTGGAAATACAAACAGGGGAGGGGAAGAAATAACGGAGGGACAGTATTCACTTGTCCCTCCGTAAAAACCTTCATAACCCTCGGCGCGGGCTCCTTACTTGCGGATGCCCAGTTTGGCGATAATGTCACGGTAGCGCACGATGTCCTTCTTGGCCAGGTAGTCCAGCAGGCGGCGGCGCTTACCGATCATCTTGTACATGCCCAGACGGCTGTGCTTGTCGTTGGGGTTGGCCTTCAGATGCTCGGTGAGCTGGTTGATGCGCTCAGAGAGAATGGCGATCTGAACCTCGGGGGAGCCGGTGTCGTTCTCATGGGTCTTGTTGGCCTCGATAACGGCGGTTTTCTGTTCCTTGGTGATCATGTTTACGCAAGTCCTTTCAAACGATATTTCTCCGGTGGCTCAGCGGCGGGGGGAAAGGAACCCCGCACCTCCGGGCGCACGGACTTAAGAAGTATAGCATGTTCGGGACAGTTTGTAAAGGACTTTTTTACCCAAAGCTCAGACTTTCCCGCTCTTTGCGGCCCGTCTCCGCCCCACGGTGATCTTCAGCACCAGCGCCTCCCCGTCCTCCTGCCGCTCCAGCGAGCAGGGCACCCCACAGCGGCGCAGCCGCTCGGCGCTGCGTTCAAAGCTGTTGAGGAGGATCCCCGCGCTGCCCAGCCCCATGGCGCTCCTGCCCGGCAGCATGGTCTCCACCAGCGCCTCCGCCTCCGCGCAGGAGAGACGCTCGCTGGCCATCACCGAGAGACACTGCCGCTGCTCCTCCCCGGAGGGCAGGCGCAGCAGCGCCCGGGCGTGGCGCTCGGTGAGTCCCGCGCCGCGCAGCCCCTCCAGCACGTCCGCGGGCAAGTTCATGAGACGCAGCCGGTTGCCCACGGAGGACTGGCTCCGTCCCAGCCGTCTTGCGCACTCCTCCTGAGAGATGCCGCAGAGGGCAATGTAGCGCTGTAGCGTCCGTGCGTCCTCCACGAAGTCCCCTTCCCGCCGCCGCAGAGCCTCCTCCAGCCGGCAGCGCTCCTCATATTCCTCCCCGGATAGGCGGCAGGACCACACTCTTCGATTTTCCACCTGGTTCAATTCTCCTCCCCCTTTCTGCTTTTCCCATGATAGCAGAGCCTGTCCACGGATGGGGACGAAAGTTGACACGGACGGGACGCCATGATAAAATAAGCTGTCCTGAAAGGAGGAACACTATGAAACATCTCACAAGGCTTTGTGCCTTGCTGCTTTGCGCCGCTGTGACGCTGTCGCTGGCCGGGTGCCTTTCCCGGGATCAGGTCATGAGCGTGGTGGCGCCCACGGAGGCGCCGGAGGAGGAGCCCGCCGGGCCGGTGGGCGAGCGGCTGACGGAGGAGGAGTCCGACGAGCGGCGTGTCGTGTGCACTGCCATCAGCGGCAACTTCAACCCGTTTACCGCCACGCTGGACGGGGATAAGGCCGTGGTGAACGCCACCCAGCTGCCCCTGCGGGGCCTGGAGGGGGAGGAAAGCCCCTGCATCATCAGTTCCGTGACGAACGACGACGGGAGCTGCACCGTAAGCATCGAGCTTCGGGGCGGGCTTCGCTTCGCCGACGGGGAGAGCATCAACGCGGACGATCTGCTCTTTACCTATTATGTCCTGCTGGACCCGGACTATCAGGGAGAATCGGCGGTGAGATCTCTGCCGATCCCCGGTGTGGAGGACTACTACCACGGGGTGAACGTCGATCTGTACGAGAAATACGGCAAAATCTTCGACGAGATCTATAACGGGGGTAAGTACGACGAGGAGCTGCAAAAGGCGCTCCGGGAGGCGCAGGAGGCCGATCCCAAGGACTACAACGCCGAGTATGCAGCCCAGAAAGCGGTGGATGAGTACGACAACGACAAGGCCGCCGACATCCGCAACCTGCTCCAGCAGGCCTGGCGGCAGGACGCCGCCGGACTGGTGAAGTTCTGCATGAGGAACTACGCCGCCACGGTGGAGTACCACACCGGCTACACGCTGGAACAGCTGAAAGAGAACCCCGGGCTGCAGATCATGTACGCCATGGTGGAGACCTCCTTCGGCTCGCTGACGGAAGAGGGGGTGCTGGTGGGCAAAAAGACCGGCCGCACCTGGGATCTGAAGGGCAGCTTCCCCACGGAAGAGGATTTCTATAAGGAGATGTATGAGAGCTACGGGGGCAGCGCGGAGACCTACTGGCAGATCGAGGGCATCGGCCGGGGCGATCTGGTGGCGACTGCCCGGGACATGGCCATACGCCAGTGGAGCCAGCAGGATGAGGAATGGGACGGCGGCGTGCGCCGTATCTCCGGCATCGAGCGGGTGGGCGACAGGCTGATCCGCATCACGCTGGAGCACTACGAGCCCAGCTACATGGACACCCTCTGCGACGTGTATCTCGTGCCGCTGCACTATTACGGGGACGAGAGCCTCTACGATTACTTCGCCGGCAGCTACGGCTTCCCCTTCGGCGATCTGAGCGGCGTGGAGGAGGCGGGCGCTGGCGAGACCATGGGCGCGGGCGCCTATGTGCTCTCCTCTTTTGATGGCTCCACGGCCCGGCTGGGACTCAATGACAACTTCTGGACCGGCTACGCCGGCGAGGAGACGCTCATCGTCAGCACGGACGCGAACTGAAAAGGACATAAGGCCCCTGCGGGGAGCGAGAGTTTCTTTTTTCGAAGCTTCCTTCGCTGAAATGATGTTCCATACATCAAACGGGTACTGAAACGGCTGAAGCGTCAACAGAAATCGTATTACGAACAAAGGGGAAGGCGTAAAACCTTCCCCTTTGTTCGTATAAAGAAAACCGGAAGGTCGTCTGACCTTCCGGTTTTCGCGCCCCGCCCATGTCTCCGTGAAGAACTCGATGCAGCATGACGGGGGGGTGTATGTCCTCTTTCAGTCCAGGACATTGATCTCGCTGATGATGGGCTGGCCGGCGGTGGGCACATAGCCCTCGGCGTTGGAGGTCTGAACGCCGGCGCAGATATCATCCACCACGCTGATGCCGGTGATCACCTGGCCGAACACGGCGAAGTCGCCGTCCAGGTAGGTGGCGTCAGACTGGAGGATATAGAACTGGCAGCTGGCGCTGTTGTAGTGGACGCCCCGGGCCATACCGATGGCGCCGCGGGTGTTGGAGAGGGGGTTGGCCACGCCGTTGGAGGTGAACTCCCCGGTGATGGTGGCGCCGGAGGAGCCGGTGCCGTTCTTGTTGGGGTCGCCGCCGTAGATAGCGAAGCCGTCCAGCACCCGGTAGAAGGTGGTGCCGTCATAAAAACCCTTCTTGGCCAAATTCAGGAAGTTGGCCGCGGTGATGGGGGCCGCGTCGCCGTTGATCTCCACGGTGATGGTGCCGTAATCCTTCACCACGATCTCCACATGGTGCGTGCCGGACCAGTCCTTGCCGCCGCAGCCGCACAAGGCCGCCAGCAGCAGTGCTGCCAGCAGAAAAACCGCCATACGTTTTTTCATATCAAATCCTCCCCTGCACATCAAACCGCATCGCCCAGCGCCCGGGCAAAGGCGGTGATACGTTCCTTCTTGTCGGCGCACTCCTCGCCCGTCTCGCCCCGAGCCAGGGTGTACATCTTCAGTTTCGGCTCCGTGCCGGACGGGCGAGCCACCAGATTGGAGCCGTCCGCCAGCTCAAAGTAGAGGGTGTTGCTGCCGGAAATGGGAGTCTCGCCGACCTTGTTGCCGTCCCTGTCCAGCACCACGCCACTCTCGTAGTCCCGGATGCGCTCCACATCCAGACCGCCCACCTGGGCGGGGGGCTGGGTACGCAGGGAGGTCATGATGGACTGGATCTTTTTCGCGCCGTCCATGCCGGGAATGGTGAGCTGCACGGTGTACTCCTGGAAGTAGCCGTACTTCTCATAGAGGGCGTCGATGGCGTCCAGCAGCGTTTTGCCCTGGCTGTGCCACCAGGCGGCCATTTCGGCGATCATCATGGAGGCGGTGACCGCGTCCTTGTCCCGGACATAGTCGCCCATCATGTAGCCGTAGCTCTCCTCAAAGGCCAGCAGATAGTGGTAGCTGCCGGCGGCTTCATACTCCGCCAGCTTCTCGGCCATGAATTTGAAGCCGGTGAAGGTCTCGTCGAAGTGGATGTGGTGCACCTCGCAGATGCGGCGGATCATGGCGGTGGAGACGATGGTGGTGATGGCGGCGGGGTTCTCCGGCATGGTGCCGGTGCGCTGCCGGGCGGAGATGATGTAGTCCAGCAGCAGCTCGCCCATCTGGTTGCCGGTGATGGGGATGTACTCCCCGTCCCGCCGTACCAGCACGCCCACCCGGTCGCTGTCCGGGTCGGTGCCGATGATGAGGTCGCTGTCCACTTTCCTGGCCAGATCCACCGCCAGGTAGAAGCCCTCGGGGTTCTCCGGGTTGGGGCTTACCACGGTGGGGAAGGTGCCGTCCAGCACCATCTGCTCCGCCACGGGGTAGAGATGCTTCACGCCCAGACGGCGCAGCGCCTCGGGCACCAGCTTGTGCCCGCAGCCGTGGAAGGGGGTGTAGACGATGCGGAGCTCCTCGCTCTCCCTCGCCACTACCTCCGGCTCGATGGCCTGCGCCATGACGCGCGCAAGATAGGCTTCGTCCGTCTCCTGTCCCAGCCACTCGATGAGGCCTTTGTCCAGCGCCTCCTGAAAATCCATCCGCCGTGGCGCGGCGAATATGTCGCTCTCCGCCATGCGCCGGGCGATCCGGTCAGCCCGGTCGGGGGGGAGCTGGGCACCGTCGGACCAGTAGACCTTGTAGCCGTTGTATTCCTTGGGGTTGTGGCTGGCTGTGATGTTGATGCCCGCCGTCGCACCGTAGTGGCGGATGGCGAAAGACAGCTCCGGGGTAGGGCGCAGCCCCTCAAAAAGCCGCACACGCACGCCGTTGGCAGCCATGACGCAGGCGGCTTCCCGGGCGAACTCATCGCTGTTCACGCGGCAGTCGTGGCAGACCACCACGCCCTTATCCATGACCTCCCGGCCCTCCGACACGATCACATCGGCGAAGGCCTGGGTGGCGTGACGGATCACATGGACATTCATCCGGTGGATGCCCATGCCCATGATGCCCCGGAGTCCGGCGGTGCCGAAAGAGAGCGGTTCGTAGAAACGCTCCTCGATCTCCTTGTCGTCCCCGGAGATGGCGTTGAGTTCGCTCCACTCGCTCTCGCTGAGGGAGGGGCTGTCCAACCACTTCTGGTATATCTCCCTGTAGTTACCCATATCCAACCTCCTTGATCTCCCGGCGGTGTCACGGGAGACAATGGTGTATTTCATTTATGGTACCGGCTTCCCCCGTTGATGGAAAAAGCCCGGTAGAGCTGTTCGAGCGCCATGACCCGGGCCAGATGGTGGGGGAAGGTCATGGGGGACATGCTCAGCCGGAGATCGGCCCGGCGTTTTACCGTCTCGCTGAGACCGAAAGAACTGCCAATGATCAAACAGAGCCTCGACTTACCCTGTAGGGCGCAGTTCTTCACCAGCGCGGCCAGCTCCTCGCTGCTGCGGAGGCTGCCCTCCACGCACAGCGCGATCACATAGGACCCGGCGGGGATTTTGGCGAGGATGGCCTCGCCCTCTTTTTCCAGATTGCCGCTCTCCGGCAGCTCGCAGAGCTCATAGGCGCAGTAGCGGCCCAGCCGTTTGGCGTACTCCGCGCAGGCGTCTATGTAGAATTTCTCCTTGAGGCGGCCGCAGCAAATGAGTTTTACCTGCATGGCGGGATCTCCAGACTGAGATCGCCCCAAACGGGGCCCACCTCCACCTGCACGGCGGGGAAACCCGCCCGGACGAGAGCGCCGCAGACGGCCTCGCGGGCCAGAGCGGGGCGGTTATTTTCCTGACTCAAATGACCCAGGATCAGCGTCCTGGCCCCGCACCGCGCCAGTTCCACCGCCAGAGCGGCACAGCACTCGTTGGAGAGATGGCCGCGCTCGGAGAGGATGCGGCGCTTCAGATACACGGGGTAGGGGCCGTCACAGAGCAGGTCCGTATCGTGATTCGCCTCGATCACCGCGCCGTCGCAGCCCCGGAGCATATCGAGCATGTCCTCTGTCACGCAGCCGCAGTCGGTGCAGAAGCCGAAGCTGCCCTCGCCCTCCACCCGGTAGCCCACGCTGCCCTCGGCGTCGTGGGGGGTGGGAAAGGCGGTGACGGTGAAGCTGCCGACGGAAAAAGGCTCAAAAGGGGCGATGTCGCGCAGCAGCCCTTCTATGCCCGGCATGGAGCCGCGCAGATGGTTGGCCACCGTGCGGGGGGCGTAGAGGGGAACGGAACAGTGCCTGCAGAGCATGGGCAGGGCGGCCGTGTGATCGGTGTGCTCATGGGTGATGAGTACGCCGCAGAGATCCTCCGGACCCAACCCGTGCCCGCTCAACGCCGCGCGGAGCCTGCGCAGGGAGACGCCCGCATCGATGAGCAGATGACTCTCCCCTTGGGAGAGGAGAGTGCAGTTCCCGGAGGAGGAACTGGCGAAAAGGGAGACGCGCATCAGGCGGTGGCATCCCCCGCCAGCGGGCGGTCAGGCAGCTCTACCAGCTGAATATCCGCACCCAGAGAGCGGAGCTTGCCCACGAAGTCCTGATAGCCGCGCTCGATGAAGTGGACGTCCTCCACCCAGGTGGTGCCCCGGGCGCATAACCCGGCGATCACCATGGCCGCGCCGGCCCGCAGATCGCAGGCGGCCACCAGCGCGCCGGTGAGCGGGATGCCGCCCTCCACGATGGCGGTCTTACCCTCCACGCGGATCTGCGCGCCCATTTTGCGCAGCTCGTTGACGTATTTATAGCGGTTGCCCTCGTAGACATCTTCCGTGACGATGCTGGTGCCCCGGGCCTGCGTGAGAACGGCGGTGATCTGGGGCTGGGCGTCCGTGGGGTAGCCGGGGTAGGGCTGGGTCTTGACGCTCACGCCCCGCAGAGGATGGGAGGAGCGCACCAGCACGGAGTCGGGGTATTCCTCCACCACCGTGCCCATCTCCCGCAGCTTGGCGCTGATGCAGTCGAGATGCTTGGGGATGACGTTTTTGATGAGCACCTCGCCGCCGCAGCCGGCGGTGGCGATCATATAGGTGGCGGCCTCGATCTGGTCGGGGATGATGGTGTAGCTGCCTCCGTGGAGAGCGGGGACGCCGTTGATCTTGATGGTGTCGGTGCCGGCGCCGCGGATGTCCGCGCCCATGGTGTTCAGGAAAGTGGCCACATCCACGATATGGGGCTCCCGGGCGGCGTTGCGGATGATGCTCTTGCCCTCGGCCGTGCAGGCGGCCAGCATGATGTTGATGGTGGCGCCCACGGAGACCTTGTCCAGATGCACCTCCGCGCCGCGCAGCCGGCCCTCGCCGAAGATGAAGCCGTTGCGCACGTCGATGCTGGCGCCCAGCGCCCTCATCCCTTTCTCGTGCTGGTCGATGGGGCGCACGCCGAAGTTGCAGCCGCCGGGCATGGTGGTCTGCGCGTGGCCGAAGCGGCCCAGCATGGAGCCGATGAAGTAGTAGGAGGCGCGGATCTTCCGCATCAGGTCATAGTCGGCGTTCTGCCAGGTGACGCGGGTGCAGTCGATCTCCACAGAGGAGGGGGTGAGCATCCTGATTTCCGCGCCCAGGGAGCGCAGAATATGAAGCAGGGTCTCGGTATCGCTGATCTCCGGCAGGTTCTCGATCCGGCAAACGCCGTTCACCAGCAGAGCTGCGGGGATGATCGCCACGGCGGCGTTCTTGGCGCCGCTGATCTCGATCTCTCCATGCAGGCGATTTCCGCCCTGAATTCGGTACTGTTCCATGAATTGTCTACCTTGACCTTTCGAATGGGTTGGCAAATCGCGGAGCTTGCAAATTTGCCCCTGCATTATAGCATGGAAATCCGGGAAGTGCAAACAGAAAAAGCCCAAACAGGGACTTTATGTAAACTTTTTTCCCAGCTCGCTCATGCAGGCGGCCTTGAGCACCGCCGCCACGGTTTTGCCATCGGACACCTCGCCGTCGATGACCTGCCGGTAGAGGGTGGCGAAGGGCAGGCGCAGCACGTCCAGATATTCCCCCTCGTCCGGGTGGGCGCTGCCCTGGTGCAGCTGCGTGGCCAGATAGAGATAGAGCTTCTCCGTGGAGATGCCCGGGGAAACCAGAAGATATCCCAGCGACTCCCAGTGATCCGCTGTGAGCCCGGTCTCCTCGCTGAGCTCCCGCTGGGCGCAGAGAAGGGGGTCTTCCCCCACATCCAGCTTCCCTGCGGGGATCTCCGTCACATGCCGGTCAAAGGGATAGCGGTACTGCCGCACGCAGTAGATGCAGCCTTCGCCGTCCAGCGCCACCACGGCCACGCCGCCGGGATGGCGGCAGACTTCCCGCACGGTGTGCTGCCCGTCGGGCAGCTCCACCTCGTCCAGAGAGACATGGACGATGACGCCCTGATATTCGTTGAGCCGTCTGACTTTCTTTTCTGTATAGTCCATAGCTTTCCTCCTGATAAAACAGGGTCACTGTACCATGATTTGCGTGGTTTGACAAGTCCCAACACAGGAACTGCCAACCCTTCCAGTTAATGTGCCGTGCATTTTCCCCGCGGCGGGGCTATAATCCATACGGAAGGAGGGGGAGATGTGAAAGAAAGAGAAACTGTCCCCGCCCTGGCTCTTCTGGCCGGGGAACATGTGACACAGGAGGAGGCTGCCGGGCTGGTGCGGGAGAGTCTCAAACGACAGGGAAAAGAGGTCTGGAGGGATATGGAGGTGGAGCTCTACCCCGGAGAGGGAGAGTCGCTGGTGATCGCCCGGCGGCGGGAGGAGGTCAGGATGTACATATCCGATTTTGCCCTGCGCTTCCTGCTGGAGCACAGATAGAAAAAGCGCCGCCTCTCCCGGGAGAGGCGGCGCGGGTCTTACTTTTCCTTGAACACCCAGTTCTTCTGGAAGGAGAAATTGACGAAAAAGAGGAGGGTGTCCACCAGAATTTTCACCAGAGAATCCCCCCAGCCGGAGGTATGGAAAAGCCGGGTGAAAAAGAGCACCATCACAAAGGACAGGGTCAGCTGGACAAAGCAGAGGGTGTAATAGCGGAGGAAGGTCCCGGCGCCCAGGGACTTCTGCCGGAACACCAGCCGGGCGTTGGTGGCGTAGTTCACCAGGGAGGAGACCACGCGGGCCACGGCTGTGCTCCACAGCACCCGCTTTCCATCGGTGAGGGAGGAGAGGACCACCATGTTCAGCAGTGCGAAGAGACCCTGATCCACCAGCACGGAGAAGAGAGCGGAGGCCCCGTAGCGCAGCAGCGTGCCCAGAGAGCGGAACATATGCCGGAAGATGATCTTGTAGATCTTCCAGGAGTCCCGCAGGGGGTTGAAGTGGCTGGTCTGGTTTTCGTCGATGTAAACGGTTTCGATGACTACCTCGCCGATGCCCCAGTGGTTGTCATGGAGGGACATGAGCATCTCGGTTTCATACTCGTAGCGCTCGCCCGCCACCTCCAGCATCAGCGGCAGCGCCGCGGCGGGGATGGCCCGGAGGCCGGTCTGCGTGTCCGTGACGGCCACGCCGGCGGCCAGGCGCATGATGCCCCTCGTCAGGGTGTTGCCGAAACGGCTGCGGAAGGGGACGTGCTCCAGCGAAAAGTCCCGCACGCCCAGCCACACCTTGTCCGGGAACTGGAGCAGCTGCCTGGCGCAGCGGAGGATGTCCTCCGCTTTGTGCTGGTTATCCCCATCGGCGGTGACAACGCCCGCCAGATCGGGGCGGTTGCGGAGACACCATTCGAAGGCGGTCTTCAGCGCGCGTCCTTTTCCCTTGTTGACCTCGTGGGTGAGCACGGTGACCTCGGGGTGCTGCGCCGCCTCCAGAAAGGGCTGAACGTGGTCGTCGTGGCTGCCGTCGTTGACGAGCAGGATGTCTGTGAAGCCCACCCGCAGCAGCCCCTCCACCACCTGCATCAGCTTCTCATCCGGATCCAGAGAGGGGACAATGACAGTGATATTCACGACAGGATACGCCTCCCATCAGACATAGGACAAGCCGCAGATGCCGAAGCCGTTGCCGTTGTCCACAAAATAGAGCCGGTAGGTGCCGTCGGACACGTTGGTATAGCCGCTGGTGGTGCCCTCGGCGTGATAGGTCACATCCATGCTCATGCAGTTATCCGCCCAGATGATGACCTGCTGGGCTGTGGCCTCATAGGTGGCGTTGGGATAAGTGGAGTCCCAGCTCACGCCGTTGGCCGAGTCGGTGATTAGGGTATAGGCCGGGGAGTTGGGCACCACCAGCGCGCGTACCGCCGCCATGTTGCCGTAGGTGTTGCTGCCGCCCATATAGTAATAGTGCAGCAGCGCCCGGGCAAATTCCTCGCCCTGCTTCTGATAGGACTCCGCCGCGTCGGCGGAGAGGACATAGCCCATGATGCCGTCCTCGGTGGTGTAGAGGGTGCGGTCGGCGGGGGCCTCGGCGGTGAGCTCGGGGGCGAAGAACTGCCCCTCAATGGTGTAGGTGGCCCACTCCACGGGGTTTTTCAGCTGATCCCGGAAGTCGTCGGAGTCAAAGTAGCTGTGCTCCTGGCTTCGGTAGCTGTCGTCCAGCACCTGCCCGTTGCAGTAGACGGTACACCCGTCGGGCACTTCCACGGAGGCGCTCTCCCCGCCGCTGAGCAGAAGCGTCACATCCGCCACGCTCCAGCTGAGCTCGCTGCCTGTCATGGAGACGGTGGCCAGCTTTGTCTCGCCGCTCTTGAGGACATAGACCGGCGCTTCCTGGGTGAAGCTCTCCGCCTTGTAGCAGGCGAAGTCCTCTCCGAAAAAGTAGCCCTCCAGCGCCTCGGTCATCTTCTGGCGGTCGTCCAGACTCTGGGGATTGCTCTCGTACCACTTGTCCACCCAGTACTCCGCGTCCGTGGTGGCAAGGAAGTCCTCAAAGGCCCGCTGGGGCGCTTCGTGCACATCCCGTGCATAAAGCTCCGCCGCTTCCTTCTCCGCGGCCGCAGCGGCCGCCTCGTCCACGCCCTTCTGGTAGTTGGCCAGGAAGCGCCACAGCACGAACAGCACCGCCGCCATCAGCAGCAGGAGGATGACAATATAGATGGTAAAGCCCTTTTTGAACCGGGAAGCGGGCTTTTTACGGGAATTTCTGCTCATGTTCTACCTCCTTCAGGGCAGCACGAGGATGGCCGTGCACATGGGGCGGGAGCCGATGATGGTGGAGCCCTTGGTGATCTGTTCGCCGTTGTAGATCATGGCGGAGGAGGAGCCTCCGTCCAGATTGGCGGCGTTCACCGCGCCGTATTCCTCCATCATGTTGGCCAGATCGTCGTAGGTGGCGCCCAGACTGTCCGGGTGCCGCCCCTCGATCACCGCCAGCAGCACCGCGCCGTCGCTGCGCTGACCGATGCAGGTGCGGGGGTTTACGCCGCCGCCCAGTCCCGTGCGCTTGACGCCGTCCTGGATGAGCACGGGGCCCGCCGCAAAGCTGATGCCCTCCACGATGCCCGCGTCCAGCGCCTGCTGGCCGGACATATCGCCCACATGGAGGATGTGGTCGGCGTCGAAGCCGATCACATCGGTGTAGACGCTGTAGGGGCTGCCGAAGGCCAGTTTCCCCTCGCGGATCACCACGCCGTCGGGGGTGCCGCCGTTGCCCTGCCCGTTGGGGTCGTAGAACCCGCCGGCGTTGGTGCCGGCAATAGCCCCGGAGCGCTCGATAAAGTCGGTGAGGTAGATGCCGTAGTTGCCGAAATCAATGCCGTAGTCCTTGATGGAGGAGATCTTCACCCGGGTGGGGTCGTGGATGATGAGCATCTTCCCCTTGAAGGTACCGCCCTTGATGTCGATGAGCTCCAGCTCGTCGCTGACATTCTCCTCGGTGATCTGCACCAGCTCCTGCTGCGTTTCGCCCTCTCCGGCGGAGGCTGCCTCGGACTCGAAGGGCAGCTCCCGGAAGACATGGGTCTCCTGCTGGGGCTTCTCGGGGTGCAGGATGGCCTGCACGGTGTCCTGGGGCAGGAAGAGGGAGGGGACGAACTTCAGCGCGCTGGTCTCGTTGGTGGAGAGCACAAAGAGCCGACGGGCGTCCTCGGAGGGACCCCGGGTCACTACCAGGATCACCGCGACCAGGAATACCACCAGCAGCAGCAGCGTGGTCAGAATGACCTTGAGGGTGTTGCCCAGAATACGCAGCGCGCTGCGCAACCTGCCGCCGGCGCTTTTCCCCTCCGGAGTCTCCGGGGGAGCGGGCTTTTTCTCCCGGCTCTTTTTCGCTGCCGGGGCCTGCCGGGCCGGGGTGGCGGCGCCGCGGCGCTGGGGCGCGGGCCGGACGGCTTCGGGCGCCTGCGCCGCGCCCTGCTCCGCCGCTTTCAAATAGGCGTCGTACGCCTCGCCGGGGTCGCCCTCACCGTCCTCGGGGACGGCGTTATCGTCCACCTCCGCCGGGGCGTCCGCCTCCTCCGGGGAGAAGAAGGCCGCCATGCGCTCGGGGGTATAGTATTCCTCCGCAGCCTCCGCCGGCGCTTCTTCCTCCGGGGAAAGCTCCGCCTCCCGCCGGCTGTTCAGCCTGCGGAGCTGGGCCTCAAAATCCGAGAGGGAAGGGTTCGTATCAGGAGTTGCCATGGTTTATCCTCCACTATAGCATACAAAATCAGCATTTATTATAGTGGGGATGGGCGCAATATGCAAGAAATTTTTTCTCCGCGGCCCTTTTAGCTTGCGGCCTTTTCCGCGGGCAGGTAGGGGCGCAGGGGCTTCTCCAGGAGAAGCGCGATCAAAATGGCGAGGACGGTGTTGGGGAGCATGTAGGAGCCGTTGTAGAGCAGGGAGTAGAGCGCGGGAGTGGTCATGGTCAGCTCCATGAAGCTCTCGGGCATGTACTGGGCGTAGATGGTCACGCCGCTGATGTAGTGGATGGCGAAGCGTCCCAGGCAGCCCAGGAGCGTGCCGAGGAGCAGGGGACGGGGGGTGTTCTTCAGCAGACCGGCGAGACCCACCGCACCGTAGGCCAGGGAGTAGTCCAGCAGCATGGACTGCCAGTTCACCGCCGTGCCCCCGCCCAGGAAGAATTTCATGGTGCCGAACAACAGTCCGGCGGTCACGCCCCAGCCCCAGCCCCGGCGCGCGGCATATACCAGCAGCGGGATCATCACAAGATCCACCGAGCCGCCGAAACCGCCGAAAGCAAGACCCACGGGGATCTTCAGGTAGCTCAGCGCCATGGCGGCGGCCACAAAGACGGCCCCCTCCGTGAGGGTTCGTGTCAAATCGTTCTTTTTCATGGGGATCATCCTTTCCAAAAAAAATGCGGCCTTATCCTTCCCGGCGCATGGAAAGATAAGGCCGCCAAAACGGGTATGGCAACCACACTATCTCCCTACGCCGGCATTACCCGGATCAGGTTCACAGGGCCCGGCGTCTCCATTAACGCCATCTCAGCCGGGAAGACCCAGCACCCCTTTTGTACGAGACGATTATACACAACTTTTTCCGAAAAGCAAGAGAAAAGGGGGAAAAAAGCCCCCGGACTTGACCGGGAGCGGCTTTTTGTCTTATACTGGTCAAAAAACCGCCGCCCCGGCAGGGCGGAGAGATAAAGAGGAAGCTGCCATGCTGGAACTGAAAAACATCCGCAAAGAGCGCGTGCGCGAGGGGGGCGCTCTCAGGGGCGTGGATCTCGCCTTCAGCGCGAAGGGCCTGTGCGTGCTGCTGGGCGCGGGCGGGGACACGCTGCTGCGTATCATGGCCGCGCTGGAGCGGAGCGAGGGGGGAGAGGTGCTCTTCCACGGACGCCCCCGCAAGGAGAGCGCCGCCGCTCTGGAGAACTGGCGGGGCAGTGCGGCGGGCTTTGTGGGCAGCGGCTACGGGCTGTTGGAGGGCGAGAGCGTTTTTGCCAATGTGGAGATGGAGATGCGCCTGGGCGGCGTGGACAAGACCACCCGCCGCCGCCGGGCTGCCCAGCTCATCCGCCGTGTGGGCCTGGGGGAAAAGGCCAACGCCCTGCCCCGCCAGCTGAGTGCGGCGGAGCGTATCCGGGCCGATATCGCCCGGGCGCTGGCCAACGACCCGGAGATGCTGCTGCTCTCCCAGCCTTTGGACGGACTGGAGGAAAAGGAGGCGGGGGAAGTGATCGCCCTGCTCCGGGCCGTGGCGCAGGATCGCCCCGTGATCTTTACGGCCCGCGCCGACGACCCCGGCTGGGGGGAGGATGTGCGGCGCATCACGCTGCGGGATGGGCAGGTGGCCCGGGACAGCGCGCCCCCGGAGACGGAGGAGAGCGCCGCCGCCCCCAAGCTCGCCCACCCCATTCTGGGACTCGGCCTTGCCTGGAGGATCATGAGCCGGAGCGGGAGAGGCCGCCGGGGGAGCCGGGTCGCCGCTTCCGTCGCGGTGGCCCTGGCCACAGCCGTGCTGGGCGCGGCTGTGGCTGTGCCCCGGGCGTGGAACGGAGCCTGTGAAAAGCTGGAGGACGACGCCCTCTCGGTGATGCCCCTGACCATCGGGCAGGAGACAGTCAGCGGAGGGATGGTGCTCCGCGCCCTCAACGGGAGCGCTGACCCCGGCGACCACCCGCGGGACGCGGTGTACGCCGCCGGGCGGGAGAGCGCGTGGCAGGAGGCCACGGAGCACGCTGGGGTACAAAACGACCTGAACGCGCTGCTCGATACCCTCCAGAGCGACAGGGGCGCGGCGCGGTATCTCAGCGATGTGGCCGTGGAGGACGGCACCGCGCTGCATATCTACGCCTCTGACACCTCGCTGGAGGTGCGGGAGCTGACCGCCGGCGCCCTCCCCGGCGTCTGGGCGGAGATGAGCGGCGACAGGGCCACGCTGGAGCGGCAGTACGATGTGGTGGCCGGACGCTGGAGCGCCGGCTATGACGAGCTGGTGCTCTTTCTGGATGAGAATAACGAGGTGGACGACCTCTCTCTGCGCGCGCTGGGGCTTTATGACGGCAGCAGCGAGCGGATGAACTATGAGAATATCCTTTCCACCACCTACCGGCTGCTGCGTCCCACGGACTACTACCAGTCCGGCGCGGACGGGCGCTGGGCGCGGATCGACGGGGACGCCGATCTGCTGCGCGCGGCGGTGGAGAGCGGCACCGTGCTGCATGTGGTGGGCATCGTCCGGCCCTCCGCTGAGGCATCGGAGCACTGCTTTACCGGGGTCATGGGCTATACCCGGGCGCTGAAAAAACAACTTGCCGCCTCGGTGGAGCAGAGCGCCGCCGTACAGCAGCAGCGGCAGGATCCCACGACGGACATCTTCACCCTGCTGCCCTTCCTGCCGGAAAACCTCCGGGGACTGGATACCGCCGGGAAAGCCGCCGAACTGCGCATCGCCGTGGACGGCGGGCTGGGAGTGGCCGAACAGATGGCGCTCTACGCCGAGCTCAGCGGATGCAGTCAGGCGGAGGCCGCCGCTATGGTCTCCTCCGGGGAGATCGCCTCCGCTCTTGAGCGCCAGCTCCAGAGCAGCAGCGATGAGCGCTGCGCCCGGCTCTATGAGGATTATATCCTCTCCGGCTACTCCACCAGGCGCTACGGGGAAAATCTGGCTGCCCTGGGGGCCAACGGCGGCACGGTGACGGCCCTGCGGCTCTACAGCGACAGCTTTGCCGACCGCGAAGGGCTGACGGCGTGGCTGGAGAGCTACAACCGCGCCGCCGTCCGGGACGGCAGTGTGGAGAAGCTGGTGAGCTTTGAAGACCCCACTCCGGCGCTGGTGAGCGCCGCTGCCACCGGGGGCAGGCTCCTCCGGCTGCTGCTCCCCGCTGCCGCCGCGCTTGCGGTGCTGCTGGCGCTCCTGACGCTGAACGCCATGCTCCGCGCATCCGCCGGGACGATGCGTTCCACCTTCGCCACGCTCTCCCTCTGGGGCGTGGGGGGCGGGGACGCGGCGTGGGTGCTCCGTCTGGAGGCGCTGCTGCCGGGGCTGGCGGGCGGCGCGGCGGGTCTGCCCTTGGCCGCCGTCCTGCTCCTTTTGCTGAACGGGGCTGTCTCCCGGCTCTGGGGCGTTGAACTGGGGGCGGCTCTCAGCTGGCGGGAGCTTCTCGGGCTGCCCGTGGCGGCGCTGCTTCTGACGCTGCTGTCCTCTCTGGGCAGCGCCGGGATGACGGCGCGGGCAGGGCGAGGTGGAAAGCCGTGACCATCTTATGAAAGTTCCCGGACAGGTGAGCACCTGTCCGGGAACCGCTATATCCGGGGCTTTTCGCTCCGGTATTTTCTTCTGGTGGCGTCGCCGCCCCGCAGGTGCCGCTCCGCCTTGTTCACATCCAGCACGGCTCTGACGCGGAGATAGAGCGCCCGGTCAATCTCCTGAAGCCTCTCGGTCACATCTTTATGTACGGTGCTTTTGGAAACGCCGAAGCGCAATGCGGCGGAACGGACAGTGCCGTTGTTGGCCAAAATCCACTCCCCCAGCGAACGGCATCGCTCCGCAATGTTCGTTTGCACATACACCACTCCCTCAACCTCTCGTGGTGTATGTATATGAGCGCGCCGGGGCGGTTATGTGCCGGGACGGGTCAGCGGCTCATGAGGGAAAGCTGGTAAAAGGCCACGGCGCTGGCGGCGGCCACATTGAGGGAGTCCACCCCGTGGGTCATGGGGATGCGCACGGTGTAGTCGCAGCGCGTGATGGTGTCCCTGGCCAGCCCGTCCCCCTCGGTGCCCAGTACGATGGCCAGCTTTTCCTCCCGGGCGAGACGGGGGTCGGCAATGTGGAGGGCGTCATGGCGCAACGCCATGGCGGCGGTGCGGAAGCCCAGGGCGTGGAGGGCAGAGTGCCAGTCCTCCCGGGGGAAGATGGTCCAGGGCAGCTGGAAAATGGTGCCCATGCTCACGCGCAGCGCCCGGCGGTAGAGCGGGTCGCTCCCCTGGGCGGTGAGCAGCACCGCGTCCACGCCCAGGGCGGCGGCGGAGCGGAAGATGGCGCCGACATTGGTGGGGTTCATGATGTTCTCCAGCACGGCCACCCGCCGTGCGCCCCGGCAGACCTCCTCCACCGTGGGCAGAGGGGGACGGCGCATGGCGCAGAGCATCCCCCGGGTGAGGTGGAAGCCGGTGAGGGCGGTGAGTACGCCGTCCGCGGCGGCGTAGACGGGGATATCGCCCACCCGTTCCAGAATTTCCGCGGCGGCGGCGGAGATGTGATCGCCGTCCATGAGCACCGACACCGGCTCGTATCCCGCGTCCAGCGCCCGGGAGATGACCAGCGGACTCTCGGCGATGAACAGTCCGTGGGCGGGGTCGGCGCGGTTTACCAGCTGGTTTTCCGTGCACCGGGCGTAAACATCCAGCTCCGGGGCGGACAGATCGTGGATCTCGTGCAGATTGGCCATGCTTCATCGTTCCTTTACCAGCGTTTTTGGGGGCATTATACCGCCTTCTCCGCTCCATTGCAACGCCCGGCGGCAGGGAAAATGCCGCCTTTTGACGGGGTTGGACTTGACTTGAGTTGCATTTATGTTATAATTGCAATAGCACAAATGCATAACAAACATTGGAATTGTGTAGAATTAAGGAGGACAAGTGCATGGCAGAAACGTATGAAAGCAGAATGAACCGCATCAACGCCGCCGTTTCGCTGAAGGAGGCAGACCGGGTACCGCTGATCCCTGTCATGCAGGGCTTCCCCGTGTTCCGGGCCGGGTTGAGCATGAAGGACGTGGTCTACGACTTTGACAAGGGCGCGGAAGCCTACAAGCAGTATCTCCGGGACTTCGAGCCGGACGCCATCTTCGGCCACGCCTACATCAACATGGGCGCGGGACCGGCGCTGGAGCTGCAGCAGCCCAAGAGCCTCACCTGGGCGGGCGCCCCCGGCACCGCCATCAGCGACGATTCCATCCACCAGTTCCTGGAGTTCCCCGTGCTTCAGGATGACGAGATGGAGCTGTTCACCAAGGATTACACCGGCTGGGTGCTGGAGCGGGCCATGCCCCGGGTCTCGGGGCTGCTGGAGCCCTTTGCCCGGGCGGGTTTCTCCGCCCTCTCTCCGGGCATGAACATCACGCAGCTGGCCGGGCTGTTCAGTACCCCCCAGATGCGCCATGTGATCGAGACGCTCTGGAAGATCAGTGAGATGAGCGCCGAGAATAACGCCAAATCCGCCGCTCTGGAAGCGGAGATGGAGGCCATGGGCTTCCCGGTGCTGCAAAAGGGCTTCGCCGCCGTCCCCTTTGACTCCTACAGCGACGGACTCCGGGGCACCATCAACAGCCTCACCGACCTCTACGAGTACGAGGACATCGTCCGCAACTACTGCGCCGAGCACCTGGAGAGCATGCTGCAGCTGGTGTGTATGGAGGGCAAAATGATGCCCGGCAAGTGGGTGTTCATGGCGCTGCACAAGGGCATGGACGGGTTCATGAGCGACGAGCAGTACCGGGAGTTTTACTGGCACGATCTCCAGCTCATCATCGAGGAGATCATCAAAAGCGGCATGACCCCCTATATCTACACCGAAGGCGAGTACGACTCCCGTCTGGACTGTCTCAAGGAGGTCACCGCCGGGAAAGTGGTCTACCACTTCGAGACGGTGGATATGGTCCGGGCCAAGAAGGTGCTGGGCGATACCGCCTGCATCTCCGGCGGCTTCCCCGTGTACCTGCTGGAGCACGGTACCCGCCAGCAGGTCATCGACGAGTGCAAGCGTCTCATCGACGGCTGCGCCGGCGGAGGCGGATTTATCTTCGAGACCAACTACGGCGTGGATCACACCCTCCCCGGCAACTTCGAGGCCATGATGGAGACGGTGAAGGAGTACGGAAAGTACTGAGCGTACATAGAAATCAAAAGGCGCTGTCCCGGCAGGGACAGCGCCTTTTCTCACTCTACGGGAATGATCCCATCGCCCTCCGGCGGGACCTCCGCGACACGGTCTGTTCCGGCCGGGGGTTCGGTCTCCTCCGGGGCGGGCTCGTCTCCGAAGAAGCCGCGGCACCAGTTCCAGAATTCCGAGGTGTGACCGGCGAAGCTGTTCCAGCTCTCCTTTACGCCGCTGCCCCACTCCGAGAGCCGCCGGGAGAACTCCCCGATCCGCTGCCGGGTGGTGTTCCACTTGCCCCGGGCCGCGTCGAATTTCTCTTTCCAGCCCTTGAGCTTCTCCGCGGCCTGCCGGGCCTCCTCCGCCTTTTCCCGCAGCTCCTGCTCGCTGAGCCCCTCCAGCTTCCGGCAGAGCTCCAGAAGCTGCTGTATCTGCGCGTCGTTGAAGCTCACGCGGTAGTCCGAGGCGATGGCGCGGATGCGGGAGGCGAGTTCCTCGTCGCTGAGACCTTCCGTCTGCTGCAAGAGAGCCTTGACGGCGTCCACGATCCCGGCGGCGTCATAGCTGCTGCCGATCTCCTCGGCCAGCTTCCCGGTTAGCAGCAGTTGCTCCACGCCCAGCTCCCTGGCCTCCCGGCTGAGCGTCTCGCCGGTGATGTCCTCATAGGCCTTGTAGATACCCACCAGCGCGCAGGTGCCGGAGACGGGGAAGGGAGCGGAGACCACGATGCTCACATCCTCGATGCCCGCTGTGGACAGGGCGCTGCCGTACATCTCCTCGGTGCACCAGTCGATGTTGTGGCGCAGGATCCGGCTGCCGCTGCCCTCGGAGAGGAGCTTCATATAGACGCAGGAGTAGGAGGCGCTGCCGATGGCCGATTCGTCCAGCAGCCCGCCCAACACTTCGTGTTCCTCGGCGTTGCTGACCGTCAGCTCCCGCATACTGCCCCGCTCCACGCCGAAGTCCTCATAGATTTTCGCGATCTGATCCTCACTGAGATCCGCGCCCAGTACCACCCGCTCGTTGACGCCGCTCAGCGCCGAGACGGTGAGCGGGGTGCAGAGGAGCAGCGCGGCGAGGATCAGGCAGAAAGCCCGTTTCATGGCGCACCTCCCTTTCCGAGGGCAGTATAGCATGGGCCGGGGGAAAAAGAAATGTACTTTTCGTAAACAGATATGGATTTATCTTGCGCCGGGCGGGAAGCGGTGGTAAGATAAGGCATCAAAACCAACGATAAAGGGAGTATGCTCTATGGGTAAATATTTCGGCACCGATGGATTTCGCGGCGAGGCCAATGTGGACCTCACCGCTGTGCACGCGCTGCGCATCGGTCTCTTTCTGGGCTGGTATTACGGAAAGGAGCACCGGGCGCGTATCGTCATCGGCAAGGATACCCGCCGCTCCAGCTATATGTTTGAAGACGCCCTGTGCGCGGGCATCACCGCCGCGGGCGCAGACGCCTACCTGCTCCATGTGACTACCACCCCCAGCGTGTCCTATGTGGCCCGTACAGAGGACTTTGACTGCGGCGTGATGATCTCCGCCAGCCACAATCCCTTCCAGGACAACGGCATCAAGCTCATCAACGGCATGGGCGAGAAGATGGACGATGAGACCATCGACGAGGTGGAGAAGTACCTGGACGGGGACTGGCAGGTGCCTCTGGCCACCGGCGGTGACATCGGCCGGGTCATCGACTACGCAGCCGGGCGCAACCGCTACATTGGATACATCATCTCTCTGGCCACCAGCTCCTACCGGGGCATGAAGGTGGCGCTGGACTGCTCCAACGGCAGCACCTGGCAGATCGCCAAGAGCGTGTTCGACGCACTGGGCGCGGATACCTATGTGATCAACAACCATCCCGACGGGCTGAATGTCAACCTCAACTGTGGCTCCACCCATATCGAGGGGCTGCGGAACTATGTGAAGGCCAACGGTCTGGATGTGGGCTTCGCCTTCGACGGGGACGCAGACCGCTGCCTGGCGGTGGATAAAAACGGCGAGGAGGTCAACGGGGACAAGATCATGTACCTGTGCGCTAAGTATATGCGCGACAAGGGACAGTTGGGCGACACCAGAGTGGTCACCACCGTTATGTCCAACTTCGGCCTTTACAAGGCGCTGGACGAGCTGGGCATCGGGTATGAGAAGACCGCCGTGGGCGACCGTTACGTCTACGAGAACATGGTGGCCAACGGCCATCTGATCGGCGGCGAGCAGTCGGGTCACATCATCTTCCGCCGCTACGCTACCACCGGCGACGGGCTCATCACCGCCGTGAAGGTCATGGAGTGCATGATGGAGCAGAAGGCGGAGCTCTCCGAGCTGGTGGCGGGGGTGACCATGTACCCCCAGGTGCTCAAGAATGTGGAAGTCACCGATAAGGACGCCACTCTGGCCGACCCCGCCGTGCAGAAAGCCGTGGAGGAGTGCACCGCCTCCCTGGGCGACACGGGCCGGGTGCTGCTGCGCAAGAGCGGCACGGAGCCGGTGCTCCGGGTCATGGCCGAGGCGGAGACCCACGAGGAGTGCGTGAAGCAGGTGGATCACATCATCGAGGCCATGAGAGCCGCCGGACGGCTTGTGAAAGTGCGCTGAAAGGAGAGGGCCATGTACAGAACTGACGATCTGCTGGATCTGAGCCACACCATCGCCGCGCCGTTGTTCGAGGGGAAGGAGTACCCCTGGGAGGTGCTGGACGACATCAAGAGCTTCATTCTGGCACTGGGGCCCACCCTCCCCGGAGAGGAGTATGAGCAGGTGTCCGAGGGGGTGTGGATCGCCCGGGACGCGCTGATCTTCCCCTCGGCCTACATCGGCGGACCCTGCATCATCGACCACGGGGCGGAGGTGCGCCACTGCGCCTTCATCCGGGGCAGTGCCATCGTGGGGAAGAACTGCGTGGTGGGCAACAGCGTGGAAGTGAAGAACGCCGTGCTGTTCGACAACGTCCAGACGCCCCACTATAACTATGTGGGCGACAGCGTGCTGGGCTACAAGGCCCACATGGGCGCCGGCTCCGTCACCTCCAATGTGAAGAGCGACAAGACTCCGGTGGTGGTAAAGAACGGGGAAGAGCGGATGGAGACCGGGCGCAAGAAGTTCGGCGCCATCCTCGGCGACGGGGTGGAAGTGGGCTGCAACAGCGTCCTCAACCCCGGCACCGTGGTGGGGCGCATGAGCAACATCTATCCCACCTCCTGCGTCCGCGGTATGGTGCCCGCCATGAGCATCTGGAAGGACAAAGACAACATCGTGTCGAAATACTGACTTTGCCGCGTTGGAGAAAGAGACCGCCCTGCCGCGTGGAGTTTGCGGCAGGGCGGTTTTTCCGTTGCTGGTAAGGCGTTTACTGGACGAACTGCCGGTAATCGTCGCTGCTGTCGAGAGAATCGGGGGGATAGAACTCCTCCACCGGGAAGCGGATGCGCCCGAAGAGGCTGCACGGATCGTCGTCCCCGCTGCCCGGGCACTCGCACTCGGGGAAACCGTAGCTGTACACGGGGATCACCAGCTGGCTGTCCCGCTCCAGCCGGATGAGCGAGAACTGTCCCAGCGTGGCGTACCAGAGCCGGCTGGTCTCGCCCAGCACCAGATCCTCCCCAAAGGCTGAGAGGATGGGCTGGGGCACCTCGGGGATGGGATCCCCCGAGCAGGCGCAGGCCCGGTCCAGCACCTTCATGCTCAACGCGATGGGGTCCACCGCCTCCGCCACGCCCACAGGCTGCACGGCCTGCGCGGCAAAGGGGGTGTCGGAGGTAAAGACCCTTGCGCTGCCCTCGCTGCCGAAGAGAATGACCCGCTTGTCAAAGACGGCCAGCCCCGTGACGGTGGCGTCCCCGGGGAAGGCCTCGCCGGTGACGCGGTAGAAGTAGGTGACGTCCACGGTGTAGTAGCCACGGTTGAAGGTGATCTCCTCCACATTGACGCAGGCGCTCAGAAGCTCCGCAGAGCGGGGGCGAATGGAGAACGCCGTGTCTATGTAGGGACGGCTGCTGGCCGTGGGGAACACCCGCAGATCCTCAATACAGTCCTTATCCCGGCAGCCGGAGTAGATCTTCCTCGTATGGATGCACACCGCCTCCCGGATGCGCTCCGAGCTGTCCACCGGCCCGGGCACGACCCTGTCTGCCATGGAAATTCCTCCTTTCGAAATGTTCAATACAGTCTATGCGGAGAAGGGAACAAGGTGAAATACTCGTTGACGGCAGGGCGAAAATAACTTATATTAGTGGGAAGAGTATGAGGAGGTGCCGTATGGAGAACCACGGTGTGCTTCGGGAGAAACTGGATATCAAGCTGCTGCTGCTGTTCATTCTGCGCCGTCTGCCGGGCGAATGCCGGGGGGAGACCCTCTCGGAACTGGTGCTGGATAACGGCGGGGTGGGCTATTTCGAATACGCCGAGTGTCTGGGCGAGCTGATCGACACGGAGAATGTGAAGCATACGCCCAAGGGCTACGCCATCACGGAGAAAGGCAATCGGAACTGCGAGATCGTGGAGAGCAGCCTGCCCTATACCATCCGCGCCCGCCTGGCCGCCCAGATCGCGCCCATGGCCGAGCGGATGCGCCGCGACGCCATGATCACCGCCGCACACAGCGAGGAAGAGAACGGCTGCCGGGTGGAGCTGGGTCTCTCCGACGGGCTGGGCAGCATCCTGGAGCTGCGCATGCTCTGCGGCAGCGGGGAACAGGCAGAGAAGATCGAGGAGCATTTCCGCGCCAACGCGGAGGACTATTATAACCGCATTATGGAACTGCTGCTGGAGTGAGCGGCGGCCATGCCATTCTATGGAGACAGCCCCGGGACGGTGTTCCGTCCCGGGGCTGTGGCAGTTTCTTATTCCCGGACTTTGCCGCCGGCCTGGCGGATGGCCTCCGCCGCCAGCAGCCCGGTGACGTCCATGTAGCGGAACGCCCCGTCCCCGGCGAAGGCAATGGGCAGCTCCGTGCAGGCCAACAGGAAGGCTCCGGCGCCCCGCCGCTCCATCTCTTTCAGATAGGGGTGCAGCGCCTCCGGGTGGGCGGGCAGCCCCGCCTTGACCTCGTCGTAGATGATGTGCATCAAAGCCTGCTGCAGCTCCCCCTCCGGACAGAGCAGCTCCACGCCGCTGCCCGCAAAGACCCGGCTGTAGACGCCGCTCTTCACGCAGCCCTCCGTGGCCAGCAGCCCTACGCACCCTAGTCCCTGCCGCCGGCACTCCTCCAGCGCCAGCCGGGGCATGTTCAGCACGGGCACCTCCATGGCCTCGGAGAGAGGCTGCCAGTAGTGGTGGGCCGTGTTGCAGGGCACCAGCAGAAAGTCCGCGCCCTGCGCCACCAGACGGCGTCCCGACTCGATCATGGGCGTCAGGGGATCGCCCACGCCCTGCAAAATGGCCGCTGTGCGGTCGGGTATGTCGGTGTTGTTGTCGATCAGGATGTGGATATGCTCCTGATCCCGGACGGCCTCCGTCATGGCCACGATCTTGGTGAAGAGATCCGCCGTGGCGGCGGGGCCCATGCCGCCGATGATCCCGGCGACCTTTCTTCCTCTGATCATTGTACTACCTCCCCGGCGTCAAAAATACGGTATTCCACAAAGCGCTGGAAGTGCTCCCCGGCCCGGAGCAGGGGAGAGGCAAACTCCGCCCGGTTGGGACTGTCCGGGCACCACTCCGGCTCCAGCGCCACCCCCTGGTGGGGATGGAAGGGACTCTCCAGGAACAGCCCCGTGTAGAGCTGCATGGCCGGAAAGTCGCTGCGGAGCTCGATAGCCGTACGCTCTCCTACCAGCAGCGCCCGACCCTCTCCTTCGGGGATAAAACAGTGGTCGTAGTCCTGCCCGATGGGGCGGAGGGCGGAAAAATCGAAGTCCCCCGCGGCCCGCTCCGGGGCGAGGGGCAGGTTCTCCCCGTCCACGGGCAGGTACTGCCCGGCGTTCATGCGCAGCTTCGTTTGGAGACAGTCCCCGTTCAGCGTGAAATAGAGGTGGGTGGTGGGGGCGAAGATCGTGTCCCGGTCACATTGAGCGGTAAAATCGATGCGAAGCGTGTCGCCCCGGAGAGTATAGCTCACGGCGGCGCGCAGCTCGCCGGGGTAGCCGTTCTCCCCGTGGGGGGAGCAGAGGGAGAGCGTCAGGCGATCCTCCGCGGCCTCCTCCACCGTCCAGAGCTGCTTGTCAAAGCCGTTGGGGCCGCCGTGGAGCTGGTTGCGCCCCTCGTTGCAGCTCAGTTGTACCGTCTCCCCGCCGATTCGTACCTGACCCAGCCGGATGCGGTTGGCGTAGCGCCCCACGATGGAGTTGGCGTAGCTGCTGTTTTGGGCGTGTTCCCGGGGCGTGGGGCAGCAGAGCGCCAGATCCTCATCGCCGCGCTTCAGGTGGGTCACCGTGGCGCCCAGGGTCACCACGCTCAGAGTGAGGGTGGAAGAGCGCAGGGTGTATTGGGTAAAGCCGTCAAGCAATTCTCTGGAAATCATGGTTTCCCTCCTCTGTGCCTGCCGGAAAAAGATGGTTTTACGGCGAGGTGAGAAGAGTATAGCACGAAAGAGACTGCTCTGGCAAGCCTTGACCGAAGTTGGGTTAAGTGATAATATGATAAACAGTATTTTTCTACCCTGCGGGGGCAAAATTCCCATATAAACCCTGTAATTGCGCTGGCATAAAAGGAGTGCTATGAACGAAATATCTCTATATAAACGCTGGATGGAACATGTGACGGACGCGGAGCTCCGGGAGGAGCTGGCCGCGCTGGCGGGACAGGAAGAGGAGATCGCCGAGCGGTTTTACCGCGAGCTGGAATTCGGCACCGGCGGGCTTCGGGGCGTGCTGGGCGCGGGCAGCAACCGCATGAACCTCTATACCGTGGGCAAGGCATCTCAGGGCTACGCCAACTATCTGAAGGCCCGCTTTCCCGCCCCCTCCGTGGCTATCTCCTACGACAGCCGCATCCACTCCGACCTCTTCGCCCGGCACGCCGCGGCAGTGTTCGCGGCAAACGGCGTAGCGGTGCATCTCTATCCCCGGCTGATGCCCACCCCGGCGCTGTCCTTTGCCGTGCGGGACTTGCGCTGCAGCGGCGGCGTCATGATCACTGCCAGTCATAATCCCGCCCCATATAATGGCTACAAGGTCTACGGCAGCGACGGCTGCCAGATCACCACCGAGGCCGCCGCCGCCATCCAGCGGGAGATCGACTTGGTGGACTGCTTCGACGATGTGCCGGCGGTGGACTACGACGATCTCTGCCGGGCGGGGCGGATCGCACCGATCGGGGAGGACACGGTGGAGCGCTATCTCGCCGCCGTGGACGGCTGCTCCCTGCTGCCCGAGGGCGTGGACAAGGACTTTTCCATCGTCTACACGCCCCTCAACGGCGCGGGTATCTCCTGTGTGCCCCGCTGCCTGCGGCAGCACGGTTTCACCCGCCTCGTCATCCCCCCCGAGCAGGGTACGCCCGACGGGCGTTTCCCCACCTGCCCCTATCCCAACCCCGAGATCCGCGAGGCGCTGGAGGTGGGGCTGCGCACCGCCCGGGAGACGGGCAGCGAGCTGCTGCTGGCCACCGACCCGGACTGCGACCGGGTAGGCGTCGCCGTGCGGGAGGGGGAGGATTACACCCTGCTCAACGGCAACGAGACCGGGGTGCTGCTGTTCGACTTTGTCTGCCGGATGCGCCGGGAGCGGGGGACCATGCCCCAACAGCCCGTGGCCGTGAAAACCATCGTCACCACGCCCATGGCAGAGGCGGTGGCCCGGGACTATGGGGTGGAACTCATCAACGTTCTCACGGGCTTCAAGTATATCGGCGAGAAGATCGGCCAACTGGAGCAAAAGGGCGGAGAGGGGCGCTATATCTTCGGCTTTGAGGAGAGCTACGGCTACCTGAGCGGGAGCTATGTCCGGGATAAGGACGGCGTGAACGCCTCGCTTCTGATCTGCGAGATGTTCGCCTGGTACCGCGGGCGGGGCATGAGTCTTGTGGACGGGCTGCGGGAACTTCAGCGGCGCTGTGGCGTCTATCAGACAAAGCTCCTGACATACGCTTTTGAGGGCGCGGCCGGCTTTGCGGAGATGGAGCGGCGGATGAACGCGCTGCGCGCGGCTCCGCCTGCGGAGATCGGCGGAGAGACGGTCGCCGGCTGCCTGGACTATGACCGGGAGGGCACCGGACTGCCCCGCTCCAATGTGCTCCGCTTTCTGCTGGAGCAGGGGGAGGCGGTGATCCGTCCCAGCGGCACCGAGCCCAAGCTGAAGGTGTATCTGACGTACTGGGGAGAAAACGGGGATACCATGGAGAAACTCTGCGCCCATTTTGACGCCTGGGCGCGATAAAGGCCTGGTGAACATGTTGTATAAGCCACTGAAGATGCAGCCGGTCTACAAGGACTATGTGTGGGGCGGCCGCCGTCTGAAAAATGAATACGGCAAGGCGGACGCCCCGGAGCGTACCGCGGAGAGCTGGGAACTGTCCTGCCTCCCCGGGAACGAGAGCCGGGTGGCCGTGGGCGAGGACAGGGGAAAGACCCTGCCCGAGCTGGCCCGGGGGCGGGAGGAGGAATTCTTCGGCCGCCGGAGCGGGGGCAGTTGTCCGCTGCTGGTGAAGCTGATCGATGCGCGGGACGAGCTCTCTGTGCAGGTGCACCCCTCGGACGCCAACGCCCGGAAGGAGCTGGGGGAGCGGGGCAAGGCAGAGATGTGGTATATTGTGGATGCCCGGCCCAACTCGTTCCTCTACCTGGGCTTCTCCCGTAACATCGGGGCGGAGGAATTCCGCCGCCGTGCGCTGGACGGAAGCGTTTGCCAGGTGCTCAACCGGGTGAGCGTGGGCAAGGGGGACGTCTTCTATATCACCCCCGGCACTGTCCACGCCATCGGCCGGGGACTGCTGGTGGCGGAGGTTCAGCAGAGCTCCGACACGACCTTCCGGGTCTATGACCACGACCGGCTGGGCGGCGACGGACAGCGCCGGCCCCTCCATGTGGAGGAGGCGGTGCGCGTGGCGGACTACCGCCCGCTGCTGCCGGAGCGGTGCCGTGCCAACAACATCACCGTGTTCCCGGAATTTACCCTCTCGGAGATGTTCTCCTGCGCTTACTTCCGCTCCTACCGCATCGAGCTCAGACAGAGCATCCGCCTGCGCTGCGACGGGGAGAGCTTCCACCACATTCTCTGCGTGGAGGGGGCGGGAGAGATCCGCTGCGGGGGAGAGAGCTACCCTCTCAGGCGGGGCGAATCCTGGTTTTTCCCGGCGCGGCTGGGCGATTATGAACTCGGGGGGCAGTGCACCGTGCTGCTCTCCCGGCTGTAGAGTCCGTAACGGGCAGACATAGACGGAAAGGACAGGGTACTATGAAAAAAACAGCGCTGATTATGGCAGGCGGGCGGGGCGAGAGATTCTGGCCCCGGAGCCGCAAGAGCTGCCCCAAGCAGTTCCTCTCCCTGACGGGAGACGGCAAGACCATGATCCAGCTCACCGTGGAACGGATCCTCCCGCTGGTGGACATGGAGGACATCTATGTGGTCACCAACCGGGACTACCGGGAGCTGGTGCATGAACAGCTCCCCGAGCTGCCGGAGGAGAACATCCTCTGCGAGAGCGTGGGGCGCAACACCGCCCCCTGTATCGGACTGGGCGCAGTGCACATGGCGAAAAAGTACGAGGACGCCATCATGTATGTGCTGCCCTCGGATCACCTCATCAAGTATAACGCCATCTTCCTGCGTACCCTGGATGACGCTGCCCAGGTGGCGGAGGAGCAGGGGAATCTGGTGACCATCGGCATCACCCCGGACTATCCCGAGACGGGTTACGGCTATATCCGTTTCCTGCCCCGGGAGGGCAAGGGGCGGGCTTTCCGGGTGGACCGCTTCGTGGAGAAGCCCGATCTGGAAACCGCCAAGAGCTATCTGGCCACGGAGCAGTACCTCTGGAACAGCGGCATGTTCATCTGGCGTCTCTCCACCATCCTCTCGGAGCTGGAAAAGAACCTGCCGGAGACCAGCGCGGGCTTGCAGCGCATCGCCGCCGCCATCGGCACGGACGGGGAGCAGCGGGTGCTGGAGCGGGAGTATGAGGCCTTTTCCTCCGAGTCCATCGACTACGGTGTGATGGAGAAGGCGGAGCACATCTACACGCTGCCCGGCTCCTTTGGCTGGAACGACGTGGGCTCCTGGCTGGCCGTGGAGAAGATCCGCCCCACCAACGAGTTTGGCAACGTGGTGGAGGGCAACGCCGTCACGGTGGACACGGTGCGCTGCATCATCCAGGGGGGCGAAAAGCTCATCGCCGCCGTGGGGCTGGAGGATATGATCATCGTGGACACCCCCGACGCGCTGCTGGTCTGCGACAAGAGCGACGCGGGCAGCATCAAGAAAGTATTGGAAAACCTGAAGATCTGCAACAGAAACGAGTATCTTTAAGAGAAACGGGATAAAGAGGAGTATAGACATGAAAAAAGCACTCATCACCGGCATCACCGGGCAGGACGGCTCCTATCTGGCAGAGCTGCTGCTGGAGAAGGGCTACGAGGTCCACGGCATCACCCGCCGCGCCAGCAGCCCCAACACCGAGCGGATCGACCACATTCTGGACAGGCTCACCCTCCACGACGGGGATATGAGCGACTCCTCCTCCCTGACGGCCATCATCGCCGCCGTGCGGCCGGACGAGATCTACAACCTGGCCGCCCAGAGCCATGTGCAGGTGAGCTTCGACGTGCCGGAGTACACCGGCGACGTGGACGCGCTGGGCGTGCTGCGGCTGCTGGAGGCCGTGCGTATCCTGGGGCTGGGGGAGAGCTGCCGGATCTATCAGGCGTCCACCAGCGAGCTTTACGGCAAGGTGGAGGAGTGCCCCCAGAACGAGGAGACCCCCTTCCATCCCTACAGCCCCTACGCCATCGCCAAACAGTACGGCTACTGGATGGTGAAGGAGTACCGGGAGGCCTACGGGATGTTCGCCTGCAACGGAATTCTCTTCAACCATGAGTCCGAGCGCCGGGGCGAGACCTTTGTCACCCGGAAGATCACCCGGGCCGCCGGGCGCATCGCCTGCGGCTTGCAGGATCATCTGGAGCTGGGCAATCTGGACTCTCTCCGGGACTGGGGCTATGCCCGGGACTATGTGGAGTGCATGTGGCTCATTTTGCAGCAGGACGAGCCCGACGACTATGTGATCGCCACCGGCGAGCAGCACACCGTCCGGGAATTCACCACGCTGGCCTTCAGGCATGTGGGTCTTGAGATCGAGTGGCGGGGCAGCGGGCTGGAGGAGAAGGGCTACGACAAGGCCACCGGGCGGCTGCTGGTGAGCGTGAACGAGCAGTGGTACCGGCCCACCGATGTGGTAAACCTCTGGGGCGATCCCACCAAGGCCAGGACCAGGCTGGGCTGGAACCCCACCAAGACCAGCTATGAGCAGCTTTGCGCGCTGATGGCCCAGCACGATCTGGAGCTGGCCCAAAAGGAAAAGGCACTTGCCGCCCGGGGCTGACAGAGCGGGAGACTGGAGGGAAAGGATGAAGTTCCAGACGCTGGAAGAGCAGATCATATTTGAGAAGCTGAGCGGCAAGCTGCCGCTTCGGGACGATCACGCCCTGGAGAGCGAGCAGCACGCCGCCGCTCAGGCGATGCAGGTGGAGCGCTCCCGGGTTTCGGCGGCGGATGCTGCCGCAGAGCAGTGGCGGGGACAGTGCTTTGCGGATGTGGACGGAAAGATCCGGGAGATCGACGCCAACCGCATCTGCTCCGCCGACCGCCCGCTGGGCGGCGGGCTGAAGGGCCTGCTGAAGCGGGTGATCCGCAAGATGGTGCGTTGGTATGTACGGCCGGTCTTTGAGCATCAGACGGAGTTCAATAACGCCGTCACGCCTGCCATGGGACGCATGGAGGAAATGCACAAGCACACCGCCGAGCGACTGTCCCAGACCACGGCCCGGCTGAACGCCGCCGAGGAGCTGACGCTGCGCCTGGAGGAGCGACAGGGCCGCCTGGTGCAAGAGAACCGGGACTTCCGCGAACGGCTGGAAGAGCTGAGCGGGAGCCGCCTCCGGGCCGCGGAGCGCAGCATCGAAAAGCTCAGTGGCGCGCTGCACCGGGAGGAGGAACGGCTGGAGCAGGGCCTCGCCGCCGTATCCGACCGGTTGGACATCGTTTCCGGCCGTGTTGACGCCGTATCCGGACATTTCGACGAGCAGCAGAGCCGGATGGACGCCCTTCGCGCACAGATCACAGAACTGGAAAAGTCTCTCTCCCTCTGCGTCAGTGAACTGGCCGGCGTCAGCGAGAGTCTGCGCCCCCTCCGCGAAAAGGGACTGTGCACCATGGAGGATGATGTGTCGCTCACCGCCTCCCAGAGCGGGGAGGACGCCATCGTGGACTATGTGTTCAGGGTGCTCGGGGTGCCGCCTCAGGAGCGGACTTATCTGGATCTGGGCGCCAACCACGCCCGGGAGCTGAGCAATACCTGGCGATTCTACCGGCAGGGCGCCCGGGGCGTGCTGGTGGAGGCCAATCCCGCGCTGATCGGGGAGCTGAAGTTCCACCGAAGCGGGGATGTGGTGCTCAACTGCTGCGTTGCGGCCCAGAGCGGCGGAGCCGTGGATTTCTACGTGCTCAGCGGCGACGGACTCTCCACCCCGGACTATGCCAAGGCCATGGCCGCCATCGCAGAGAACCCCGCACTTCGTGTGGAGCGGGTGGTGCAGGTAGAGCGCCGAACCGTCAACGGGATTCTCGAGCAGTATTTCGATAAGGCTCCGGCCTTTATGAACATCGATCTGGAGGGGGATGAGTTGGAGATCCTGCGGAGCGTGGATTGGGAGCGCTGGCGTCCGCTGGTGATCTCCGTGGAGAACATCCCCTACCGCGCCCATCTGGTGGTGGGAGAGCAGGAACGGGAGAGTGTGGAGTACCTGAAGGAGCAGGACTATATCGAGTATGCTTTTACGGGGATCAACACCCTGATGCTGGATAAGCGGCAGCTTGGTGAGGTGCTGAAATGAACATTGCCTTTGACAGCGAAGCCGTGATGAGCCCCACCTCTCGAAACCGGGGCATCGGCAACTATACCCTCGGCCAGATGAAGACCCTGATCCGCCTGGACCGGGGAAATCGCTATTTCTTCTTCAATGTGTTCGGAAGCTGCGATTTCTTTGCGGAGGAAGTGGAGGAGGGGCTGCTGACCCAGGTGGACTATACCTGCGTGGTGGACGGCAGATTTCTCTTCTCGGACGGGCGGAGCGAAGTGTTCGGCGAACTGGTCCGCAAGTTTGTCCGGGACTATCAGATCGATATTTTCTATATCACTTCCCCCATCGACAAGTTCTTTCCCCGCTATCGCAAAGAGTGGTTTGGATCGTGCCGCACCTGCGCCACGGTCTATGACATCATCCCCTATGTGATGCGCCGGCATTATCTGGACAGCCGGGAGATGATGGAATGGTACATGGGCTGCGTGGAGACGCTGCGGGATGTGGACCGGCTGCTGGTCATCTCCCAGAGCGTCAAGACCGACCTCTGCACCCATCTGGACTTCCCGCCGGAGAAGATCGACGTCATCTGGGGCGCGGTGGGGGCGCAGTTTGGGAAGATCCCGGTGAGCGCGGAGGAGCGGGAGCGGCTTTTCGGGCGCTACGGGATCCGCGGGAAGTACATCATGTGCACCGGCGGCGACGATGAGCGGAAAAATATCGCCGCCCTGATCCGCGCTTACGCCCTGCTGCCCGCCTCTCTCCGGGAGCAGTATCAACTGGTCATCGTCTGCAAACTGCAAAAGGCCTCCGTGGAGCGCTACGGCGCCATGGCAAAGGAACTGGGGCTGGGCGAGGGGCTGGTGCTCACCAACTTTGTCAGCGATGAGGAGATGCTGGAACTCTATAACCTCGCCTCCCTGGTGGCGTTCCCCTCCGTCTATGAGGGCTTCGGACTGCCGGTGGTGGAGGCGTGGAGCTGCGGCGTGCCGGTGCTCACCAGCAACAACTCCTCCCTGGTGGAGATCGCCGGGGACGCCGCTGTACTGGTGGATCCCTACAGCGTGGAGAGCATCCGCGAGGGGCTGCGCCACGCGCTGACGGAGGCGGATCTTCCCGCGCTGGCAAAGCGCGGCGAGGAGCGTCTCGCCATCTTCAACTGGGAGCATGTGACGGAGCTGACGATGGAGGCCATGGGGAAGATCCCTGCCCCGGTGCGAGGAGAAGGGGAGAATATTCGGAAAAGGATCGCCTTTTTTACCCCACTGCCCCCCAAGCAGTCGGGGATATCCGATTACAGCGTGGATATCCTCGCGGCTCTGGCGGAGAAGTTTGACATCGACGTTTTTCTGGACGATGGCTATGAACCCGACTGCATCCTGCCCGAAAATGTGCGCTGCTATCCCCACAGCATATATCCCAACAAGTGCGGTGCCTATGTGGAGACGGTCTATCAGGTGGGCAACAGCGAGTACCACATCTACATGTGGCCCTACCTGCGCCGCTACGGCGGGATGCTGGTGCTGCACGACTACAATATGCACGGCGTGGTGCAGTACCGGACGCTGGCCCTGGGCGGAAACGATCTGGAGCACTACCGGGACTATTTGCTGGAGGACATCCCTCAGCCGGAGGTGGACGAGTATGTGGAGGAGCTGCGCCGGGGCGGGGCGTTCCGTTTTCAGGAGATGGAGATCAACGGCTTCCTCTCCCACTACGCCGGCAAGATCCTCGTCCACAGCCAGGAGAGCCGCCGCAAGCTTCTGGAGCGGAGCGCGGGCCGCAGCGTCCGCTGTGTCCGCCATTACGCCAAAATTGAGCCGCTGCCGGACAAAAGTGCGGCCCGGAGGGAGCTGGGACTGGGCGAGGACGAACTGATCTTCGCCGCCTTTGGCCATGTACACGAGACGAAACGGGCCATCCCGCTGCTCCGCGCCTTTGCCCGGGTGCGGAAAAAGGCGCCCGAAGCCCGGCTGATCTTTGTGGGGAAGCTGGACACGGCGCTGGAGGAAAAATTCCTCGCGGAGCTGGAGCGGCTGAAGCTGCGGGAAGCGGTGACGGTCACGGGTTACACGGAGCTGGAGGATTTCACCCGCTATATCGACGCGGTGGATGTGTGCATGAACCTCCGCTGGCCCTACAACGGGGAGACCAGCGGCAGCCTGATGCGCATTCTCGCCAAGGGAAAGTGCGTGGTGGTCAACGATGTGGGCAGTTTTTCGGAGATCCCCGGGGAGTGCTGCTGCCGCCTCCCTTCCGTGGAGGAACTCAGCGAAGGGGAAGAGGAGGACGAGATCAGCAAAGCCATGCTCCGTCTGGCTGTCAGGCCGGAGGAGCGGGAGCGGCTGGAGAAAAACGCCCGGCGTTTTGCCGAAGAGGAGCTGGACCTCCGCAAGATCGCGGCACAGTACGCCGACTATATTCTCGCCCGTCCCCAGCGGGCCGTGAACGAGAATTTGCTGGGCGAGCTTTATCGCCGGGCCGGGGAGGAGAACTGGAGCGTGGCCCAGCGCCGGGCTGTTGCCCGTACTCTGGCCTGTGTGGTGCAGGAGGGATAACAGAGAAAGAAGAACCGCTGTCCGAAAGGACAACGGTTCTTTTGTTTTCATTTCAGTATTTCAGCCCAGAAGCAGCGCTTCCAGCTCCTCCACGCTCCCGGCGGTATAGGTGGCGCCGCAGCGTTCTGCCTCGGCTGCGTCTCCGTAGCCGTAGAGCACCATCACGCTCTCCATGTGGGAGAGTTGGGCGCCCTCCACATCGTGGAAGCGGTCGCCCACCATGATGCACTCTCCGGGGTCGCTCACCCCCAGCTTTTCCATGGCCAGCCGGATGACCCCGTGCTTGCTGAGGGGCTCGCCCTGCAGCTCGATGCCGGAGACATAGTCGAAGTACTCCGCGATACCAAAGTGTTCCAGAATCCGCGCAGCATAGACCGTGGGTTTCCCGGTGCAGAGCGCCATGCGCGCCCCGGCGGCTCTCAGTTTCGCCAGCAGACCCGGAATGGCGGGGTACAGGGTGTTCTCAAAAAGCCCCACGGTGCCGAAGCGCTCCCGGTAGAGCGCCACCAGCCTCTCGGACTCGGCGCGGTCGCAGTGGAGGTACTCCTCAAAAGAACTCAGCAGGGGAGGGCCGATCCAGGAGTGGTAGGCCTCCAGCGGCTCCGCCTGATATCCGCCCTTTTCCAGCGCGTAGCGGACGCAGCCGCAGATGCCCAGAGCCGGGTCGGTGAGAGTTCCATCCAGATCGAAGAAAACAAAGGGCCGCAGCATTTACCGTTCCTCCCGGAAGTAGGAGAGACCCAGCGCGGCGGGGGGTTGATTTTCCCGCTTGTTGCGCATGCTGGTGATGACCAGCACCACGATGGTGACCACATAGGGCGCCATCTTGTAGATCTCCTTGATGGCCAGATTGGTACCGGTGGGGATGTACACATTGAGAATGTACAGCCCGCCGAAGACGATGGAGGAAAAGATGCTCACGCTGGGCCGCCAGATGGTGAAGATGACCAGCGCCACAGCCAGCCAGCCCCGGTCGCCGAAGGCGTTGTTGCTCCACACGCCGCAGGCGTAGTCCATGACATAGTAGAGTCCGCCCAGACCGGAGATCACGCTGCCCACGCAGGTGGCCACATATTTGTATTTCACCACATTGATACCGGCGGCGTCGGCGGTGGCGGGGGACTCGCCGGTGCTGCGAAGCTGAAGACCCAGCCGGGTATGGTTGAGGAACCAGGAGGCCAGCACCGCCACGAGAATGGCGAAGTAGGCCAGCGCGCTGTAGGAGAGGAAGATCTTGCCGAACCACCCGGTGGTCTCCGCCCAGGGGAGGGTGCGGGCAAAGACCCGGCTGGAGCGGGTGAGGATCACGGTGGGGATGTCGGAGTCCACCAGCTTGATGATGGAGCCGCCGAAAAAGTTGCCAAGACCCACGCCAAAGGTGGTCAGGGCCAGGCCGGTGACATTCTGGTTGGCCCGGAGGGTGACGGTGAGGAAACAGTAGAGCAGGCCCATCAGCAGGGAACCGGCGATACAGCAGCTGAGGGGGATCAGCACGGTGAGAAAATCGTTCATTTCCGCGGCGTAGCTCTCGTAGAGGAAGGAACCGATGACGCCGCAGATGCCGCCCACATACATGATGCCGGCCGTGCCCAGGTTCAGATTGCCGCTCTTCTCGGTGATGGTCTCGCCCACGCAGCCATACATCAGCGGGATCCCCTGCATCACGGCACGGGGGATAAAGGAGACAAAATCAAACATCTTTCCTTACCTCCCTGTTCTTTTTGTGGAAGCTGATCTGATAGTTGATGAAAAACTCGCTGCCGATGATGAAGAAGATCAGCACGCTGGAGAGCAGGTCGCCGAAGGCGCGGTTGAGGCCGCAGTTGGTGGCGATCTCCCCGGCGCCGGTGCTCATAAAGATCAGCAGTCCGCTGGTGAACACCATGACGAGGGGGTTGAACTTGGCAAGCCACGACACCATGACGGCGGTGAAGCCCTGGCCACCGGCCAGAGAGGTGGAGACGGTGTGATTGATGCAGCCCACCAGCAGCAGACCGGCCAGACCGCAGATGGCCCCGGAGAGGCACATGGTGCGGAGGATGACCCGGTTGACCTTGATGCCGATGTACCGGGCGGTGCGTTCGCTCTCGCCCACCACGCTCAGCTCGTAGCCGTGCTTGGTATAGTTGAGGTAGAAGTACATGAAAACAGTCACCAGCACCACCGCGAGGATCACCAGAAGGTACTTATTTCCCACCTCCGGCATCCAGCCGCTGTGGGACTTCTGGTTGATCACGCCGATCTTGCAGGAGCCTTTGGGGTTTTCCCACTTCACGCAGAAGAATGCGACGACCTGGGTGGCCACATAGTTCATCATGAGGGTAAAGAGCGTCTCGTTGGTGTTGAATTTCGCCTTGAAGTAGGCGGGGATCGCCGCCCAGAGGGCTCCGGCGGCGATGGAGGAGACGGTCATGGTCAGCAGCACCACCCAGTTGGGCAGGGTTTCGGGCATGAGCACCATGCAGGCCGCGGCGGCCATGGCGCCGGTGAGCACCTGACCCTCCGCACCCAGATTCCAGCAGCGCATCTTAAAAGCCGGGGTCACGGCCAGGGAGATACACAGCAGGATGGCGGTGTTTTGCAGGAAAAGCCAGAACTTCCGCTTGGTGCCGAAGGAACCGGCGATCACCGAGGAGAAGACATCTACGGGGTTTTTGCCGGTGGTGATCATGGTGAGCAGGGCGCAGAAAAGAATGGCCAGCACAATGGCGGAGGCGCGGATCAGCAGCGCCTTGCCCCTGCTGATGGAACCCCGTTTGGAAATCCGGATCATGCGTCCACACCTCCCAGCTTTGTCATCATGGCGCCTACCTGGCGCTTGTCTGTTTTTCTGCCGTCCACAATGCCGCTGACCTTGCCCCCGCAGAGCACCACGATCCGATCGGCCAGCTCCAGCAGCACGTCCAGATCCTCGCCCACATAGATCACGGCCACACCCTTCTTCTTCTGCTCGTTGATCAGATCATAGATGGTGTAGGAGGAGTTGATGTCCAGCCCGCGCACCGCGTAGGCGGTGAGCAGCACGGTGGGGGCGGAGGCGATCTCCCGGCCCACCAGCACCTTCTGGACATTGCCGCCGGAGAGACGGCGGACGGGGGTCTCAATGGAGGGAGTGACCACCTCCAGATCCCGCACTACCTCCTCCGCCAGCTTATGGGGGGCCTTCCGGTCGGTGAAGATGCCCTTGCCGCTGCGGAAGGAGCGGAGCAGCATGTTCTCGGAGAGATCCATGTTGCCCACCAGGCCCATGCCCAGCCGGTCCTCCGGCACAAAGGAGAGGGACACGCCCAGCCCCGCGATCTCCAGCGGATCCTTGCCGATGAGCTCTTCCCGGCTGCCGTCGTCCTCCAGATAGGCGATGCTGCCGCCGCGGGTCTTCTGCAGCCCGGCAATGGCCTCCAGCAGCTCCTTCTGTCCGCAGCCGGAGATACCGGCGATGCCCAGTACCTCGCCGCTGTTGGCGGTAAAGGAAACGTCGTCCAGCTTGGTGACGCCGTCCTCGCTGACCACGGTCAGGTGGCTGACCTCGATCCTGGGCTTGGGATCCACGGGGGTGGGCCGGTCAATGTTCAGCACCACGGGATGCCCCACCATCATGTTGGTCATCTCCTGGGTGTTGGTGTCTTTGGTACGCATATCGCCGGTGAAGTGGCCCTTGCGCAGGATGGCCACCCGGTCGGAGAGATCCTCCACCTCGTGCATCTTGTGCGTGATGATCACCACGGCCTTGCCGTCGTTGCGCATATTCCGCAGCACGGCGAAGAGCTTGTCGGTCTCCTGGGGGGTGAGCACGGCGGTGGGCTCGTCGAGGATGAGGATGTCCGCGCCCCGGTAGAGCACCTTGACGATCTCCACGGTCTGCTTCTGGGAGACGGACATATCGTAGACCTTCTGCTCCGGGTCCACCTCGAAGCCGTAGCGCTCGCAGATATCCCGCACCTTCCGGCTTACCGCTTTCAGATCCAGCTTGCCCGGGAGCCCCAGCACGATGTTCTCCGCGGCGGTGAAAACGTCCACCAGTTTGAAATGCTGATGGATCATGCCGATGCCGTGGTCAAAAGCGTCCTTGGGGGAGCGGATGACCACCTCTTTGTCGTCAATGTAAATGTGCCCCTCGTCGGGGAAGTAGATGCCCGAGAGCATATTCATGAGCGTGGTCTTGCCGCTGCCGTTTTCCCCCAGCAGCGCCAAAATCTCACCCCGGTAGATGTCGAGCCAGCACTTGTCGTTGGCCGTGACGGAACCAAATCGCTTGGTGATGTCACGCATTTTTACCGCGGGGGTCCTCTCTTCAACCATGTGGCAGCCTCCGTTTCAAATGGATTAAACGCGGATGAAAAGGGCGGGATCGCCCGGAGCGGCCGCAGCCCCTTTCATCGGCCCTTGATCTGACAAATAGAACATAACCAAAGAAAGCCCTGCCGGAGAGCAGGGCTTTCTTTACTTGTAGGGATCACTCCAGCACGTTGATGCCGTCAATGGCGATGTCAAAGTAAGGAGCGGAGCGCAGGGAGGACTCGTTGAAAGCGCCGTCGGCAATGCACTCAGCGCCGTTCATGCCCCAGGAGTCGGTGTAGGACTCGAGGGTCTCGCCGTCCACGGTCCAGGTGGCGCAGTCGAAAACCTTCAGGGTGCCATCGGCCAGAGCAGCCTTGGCCTCTTCGATCTTCTCGGCGGTGCCCTCGGCGATGACGGACTCGTTCAGCTCGGTGAGCAGGACGCTCTCGGTGGCGATGGTGCCGCACCAGTCGGTGTCATAGCCCTCGCCGTTCTTGGCGCACTCGATCACATAGGTGAAGTAGGGCTCCCAGTTGATGCGGGAGGAGACGATGTAGGTGTTGGGGCAGGCGGTCTGGGTGGAGCCGTTGTAGGAGACATTGGGGACGCCGGCGGCCTCGCAGGCATTGGGGGCGCCCATGGAGTCAGCGTGCTGGGAGATGAGCTTGCAGCCGCCCTTGATCAGGGAGTCGGCGCCTTCCTTCTCCAGGGTCTCGTCGTACCAGGAGCCGGTGAAGATGACGTCCATGGTCACGGTGGGGCAGACGGACTTGGCGCCCAGATAGAAGCTGGTGTAGCCGGACTTGACCTCGGCGTAGGGCATGGCGCCCACGTAGCCGATCTTGGCTTCCTCAGCGGTGAACTCGCCGTTCTCGATCATCTCGTTGAGCTTCATACCGGCGGCGATACCGGCCAGGTAGCGGCCCTCATAGATGGTGGCGAAAGCGTTGTGGAAGTTCTCCACGCCGTCGTTGAGAGCGGTGTCGCCGGTGCAGGCGGTGAACTGCACGTCAGGGAACTCCTTGGCGGCCTCGAGCATGAAGCCCTGGTGGCCGTAGCTGTCGGAGATGACCACGGCGCAGCCGGCGTCAGCCAGCTCGGCAGCGGCGTCGTAAGCAGCCTGAGACTCTTCCACGTTCTTCTTGATGATGCCCTCCACGCCGGCCTTCTCGCAGGCCTCGTTGAAAGCGTCGATGAAGTTCTTGTCGTAGCCGGAAGTCTCGTCATGCAGGCAGACCAGGCCGACCTTGATGGAAGACTCCGCGGCGGGGGCGGATTCTTCAGCGGGGGCGGATTCTTCGGCGGGAGCAGCCTCGCCGGCGGGGGCGGGTTCCTCGGTCTTGGTCTCTTCCTTCTTGGCGCCGCCGCAGGCCACGAGAGCCAGACAGAGAGCCAGGGAGAGAAGCAGAGCGATGAGCTTTTTCATGTGTGTTCCTCCATTATTTTTTGGTTTTACCACATATTTTCCTGCCGCCACAGCGGCCTGGAAACAACAGAAGACGGGGACGCGCGTCCCCCGGGAAAACCGGGCTCAGCAGAACTCGATGCCCGTCTCCGGGCTCATGCTCTTGATGCGCACCAGCGACTCGATGCGCACGCCGCGGCTGCGCAGCAGATCGCCGCCGGGCTGGAACGCCTTTTCGATGGCGATACCCGCGCCCACCAGCGTGGCGCCGGACTGCTGCACCATGTTGATCAGCCCCGTGAGGGCCGCGCCGTTGGCCAGAAAGTCATCGATGATCAGCACCCGGTCGTTGGGCCCGAGAAAGTCCCTGGACACGACGACGTCGTAGATCTTCCCGTGGGTATAGGACTCGACCTTACTGTGCCAGAGGTCCCCGGCGATGTTCTTGGTGCGGCTCTTTTTGGCAAAAACAACGGGGCACCCGATTTGCTGCGCTGCAAAACACGCGATGGCGATGCCGGATGCCTCGATGGTCAGAACCTTATTGATTTCACAGCCGTCAAAAATACGGGCAAACTCCCTGCCCATTTCCACAAAGAGAGGAATGTCCAGCTGATGGTTCAGAAAACTGTCCACCTTCAGAACACTACCCTCGCGTACCACGCCGTCCTTCAGGACGCGATCTTCCAGAAGCTGCAAGGTAATCACCCCTTCTCAAACCATGACTTCATTTTAACGGAAAACCGGGGAATTGCAATGCCCAAACTTTCGAATTATGGAGAAAAAAGAAAGAACATTTTGTGGATTTTGTAAAAAACATCATATCCTTGCCGATTTGACGCGATTTTTCCCGGAATATGGGGGAATTTCCACAAAAAAAACACCCCCGGCGGTGTTGCGCCGGGGGTGGAAAAGCGGTCACTCCTGCGAATAGTTGTCGAAATAGCCCTGGATGAACACCACGGGGGTGCCCTTGTCGCCGCTGCCGCTGGTGAGATCGCACAGCGAGCCGATCAGGTCGGTGAGCTGGCGGGGGGTGGTGCCCTGGCTGGCCATGTTGCCCTTGAGATCGCTGTCCTTGTCACGGATGGAGTCGGCGATGGCGTGGCGCAGCTCCTCGCCGGAGAGGGCGGAGAAGTCGTTGTCGGCCAGATACTTGATCTTCAGCTCGTTGGGGGTGCCCAGCAGGCCGGGGGTGCAGGCGGGGGAGACCACAGGGTCGGCCAGTTCCCAGATCTTGCCCACGGGATCCTTGAAAGCGCCGTCGCCGTAGATCATGCACTCGATGTTCCTGCCGGTGGCCGCACGCATCTTCTCGGCCAGGGCGTCCACAAAGCTCTGGCAGTCCCGGGGGAAGAGCTTGACCTTGTCCTCGGTGGACTTGTTGGAACCCAGCAGGCCGTACTTCTCGTTGTAGCCGCTGCCGTTGACGGGGGCAGTAAGGATCTCGTCCAGGCAAAGGGCCTTCCTGGCGCCGGCCTTCATCAGGCGGCGCTGGGTGCGGCGGCGGGTGTGGATGTCGCAGCAGAGGACATCGCGGGTGTAGGAGAGGATGGCCTCGTCCCGGTTGGCGAAGATGACCTCCGCCTCGCAGCCGCAGCTCTCGATGAGTTCCTTATAGTAGTCCACATAGTCCACGCCCGTGAAGGGATGCACCGCGTGGCCGAAGGCGGCGCGGTACTGCTCCTCGGTGAGCACGTCGCTGTAGGGGTTCACGCCGGAGTCCTCCAGCAGCTCCTCGTCAAAGAGGTGGTTGCCCACTTCGTCGGTAGGGTAGCTGAGCATCAGCGTGATCTTCTTCACGCCCATGGCGATGCCCCTCAGCACGATGGCGAAGCGGTTGCGGGAAGTGATGGGGAAGATGACGCCCAAATGCTCGCAGTCAAACTTCCGGTGAATATCTTCGGCAATATCCTGCACGCTGGCATAGTTGCCGGCGGAGCGGGCCACCACGGACTCGGTGACGGCCACGATGTCCCGATCGTGGAAGGCAAAGCCCGTCTCCCTGGACGCGGCCAGGACGCTCTCGGTCACGATGGTGGCCAGATCGTCGCCCTCGCGGATGATGGGGGTGCGGATACCTCTGGAAACGACGCCCACTGTACGCATAGAAAAATTCCTCCTCAGGCTTGGAATTACCCGAATATTATGCTACAATCTTCTCCATAAGTAAAGAAAAATTTTCTGCTTTAGCGTAATTTTTGTGTTTTTTTCCGGGGCATGTTCCCCGCGAAACCACAGAGGGGAGCGTATGCAATGCGAAGAACCGTGCCTCTTGTTCTGCTGCTGGCGTGGCTGCTGCTTTTGCCGGGCTGCGAGGGAAAGGGCGGAAAAACCGGGGATACCGTCCCCGCCCCCGTGCCGGAGAGCGCCGCCCCCGCCTCCCCGGCCCCCACGGAGGAGCCGGAGCGTGTGAGCGCCGCCGCTTCCTACGGCGATGTGGCCGCGGCGCTGAAGCGGGCCTGGAGCCGGGAGGACAGCGCCGCCGCCGTACCGCTGGCGCTGGGGCAGGAGGCGGCGGACACCGTGGCTCTCGAAGGGGACATCCTCTACCTTATACAAGGCGGCGCCGTGCTCATCTGCCGGGGCGGCGGAGGAGAGTTCTCGGTGCTCGGCTGGATCCGCGTGGGCGAGGACTGGCAGGAGCGGCGGCAGGAAAACGGCTGGCAGGGCCGGGAAAAGCAGCCCGTGGCCCTCTGCGCCCTCCGGGGCAGGCTGGCGGTGATCTCGCTGGTGAGCGACTATGGGTACACTGTAGAGGAAGAGGGCCGGTGGCTTTTCCGGGACAACAGCCGCTGTGTGGTGGAGCTTTTCGACACGGAGGATCCGGAAAACCCGGTGCCCATGGCCACCTACGGGCAGAGCGGCGTCCCCGGCTGCGCGCTGGTGCGGGACGGACGGCTTTATGTGGCCACACGGCGGCAGCTCTTCGCGGAGGAGTTTCCGGAGTGGGGCGACATATCGGCCCTCCCCGCCCTCTTCACCGGCGAGGAGCAGCGGACGCTGAAGTGGGAGGAGATGGACATTCTCCGGGACGGGAGCAGCTGGTATACCCTGCTGGCGGTCTACTCCCCCTATAACGGCACCCGTTTGGAGAGCCGCGCCCTGCTGGGCGGCGGGGAGCGGATGATCATGGATCGGGAGGGCCTGGCCCTGCTGGGGGAGGAGACGGGGGAGATGGCGGCTTACTCCTTCGCGGAGGAGACGTTGGATTGCGCCGTCGCGCCCCTGCCCGGTGGCAGCGCCGGGGAGCTTTGCGCGGCGGCCCTGCGGGGAGAGGACTGGCGTACATACGGCGGCGGGGCGGCGGAGGACGACTGGCACGCCCCCTGGGACGATACGCGCACCCTCTCGCTCCACCGCACGGAGAGCGGGCTCTATGTGGAGCTGCACGAGGGGAAAGAGGCGCTCTGCCACATGACGGTGGGCTACGACTTCCAGGCCGCTCCGGAGCAGGGGCGGGGCATCTACATAGACGCCGCCGACGGACTGCTGATCCTTCCGTCCGAGGACGGGTGGGCCGTATGGCGGCTGGAGGAGGGCGAGTTCCGCCATGTCCGCTCCCTGTACTCCCCGGATCAGAGCGAGAACCGCCGGGTATTCCTCTGGGGCGGCAGCATCTACGCCGTGGACAGCCGGAGAGTCTACGCCCTGAACGCCGCGGGGCCCACCCTGCTGGGAGAGTGGGTGCTCTGACGGGTGTAAAACCGCCGGACGGCAGACGGGTTTTGACCGATTTCGCAGAAGAACAGACGTAAAATGGCGCTGCGTGGAAAACTCCACGCAGCGCCTTTGCCATAGGCAAGGAGAAAAGGGAGGGAAACGTGTCCCGGGAGGGAAGAGCCATGAAAATACGAGCGGAAAGTAAAGAGGGCGTGCTGCGGCTGCGGCTGATGGGAGAGCTGGATCACCACGCGGCCAACGCCGCCATGCGGGAGATCGACGGGATCCTGGACAGGCTGCTGCCCAGGGACTGCGCGCTGGATTTGTCGGGACTGAACTTTATGGACAGTTCTGGCATCGCGGTGATCCTGCGCCTCCATAAGCGCATGAAACTGACCGGCGGACGGCTGGCCGTCATCGACCCGGCTCCCCAGCCCCTGCGGGTGCTGGACGCCTCGGGGATCGAGCGGCTGGTGCCGATTGCCATGACCATCAAGGAGGGACAGAGATGAAATACGAAAATTACATAAAGGCCGAGTTTCCCAGCAAGAGCGTCAACGAGGCCCAGGCCCGGTCGCTGGTGGGCGCCTTCGTTGCACAGCTGGACCCCACCATGGAGGAGCTGGGCGATCTGAAGACCGCCGTCAGCGAGGCGGTGACCAACGCCATCGTCCACGGCTACCCCGACTCCATCGGCAAGATCTCCCTGCGCTGCCGCATCCTGGAGGACGGCTCCCTGGAGATCGTAGTGCGGGACTGGGGCAAGGGCATCCCGGACGTGGAAAAGGCCCGGGAACCCCTCTACACCACCGGCGGGGAGGAGCGCAGCGGCATGGGCTTTACGATCATGGAGAGCTTTATGGACAAGCTGACCGTCCGCTCCAAGCCCGGCGCGGGCACCACCGTGGTCATGCACCGTACCCTCCCCAGGCGCGGGCGGGGGCGCTGATGGACGAGCAGCTGGCCCTGCTCTCCCGGGCCAGAGCGGGGGACGCGGAGGCGGCTGAGAGGATGGTCACGGAGAACAGCGGGCTGATCTGGAGCGTGGCGCGGCGCTACTTCGGCCGGGGCGTGGAGCCGGACGACCTCTACCAGCTGGGCTGCCTGGGGTTTCTCAAGGCCATGTCGGGCTTTGACGAGAGCTACGGCACCCGCTTTTCCACCTACGCCGTGCCCAAGATCGCCGGGGAGATCCGCCGCTTCCTCCGGGACGACGGGCCCGTGAAGGTCAGCCGGGGGATCAAAGAACGGGCCACGGCCATCCGCGCCGCCCGCACGGCGCTGGAGCAGCGGCTGGGACGGGAGCCATATGTGAGCGAGCTGGCCGCCGAGACCGGGCTGGAGGGAGCGGAGATCGCGGCGGCGGAGCTGGCCGTCAGCCCCACGGAGAGCTTGCAGCGGGAGACCGGGGAGGACGGCTTCACGCTGGAGAGCACCCTGGGAGACGAGGGACAGGAGGAACGGCTGCTGGATTGGGTGTGGCTCCGGCAGGCCATGGAGCGGCTGCCGGAGCGGGAGAGGCAGATCATCGCGCTGCGCTACTTCCACGATCTGACGCAGGAGAAGTGCGCGGCCATCGTGGGGGTGTCGCAGGTGCAGGTCTCCCGGCTGGAGCGGCGGGCCATGGCCTCCCTGCGGGAGATGCTATCCTGAGACGGATTTCCAGGCCAGAAGGAATTGCTGCCCCAGAAGCCACAGAGCGGGGATCAGGGAAAACCAGAGCTTCCAGCGAAACCCCGTCCACAGCAGCAGCCCTACGGAGACGAGCCCGCCCCAGCGCAGCAGCGTCTCGCTCCCTGTGGCGGCCAGCAACGCCCGCCCCCCGTCCAGGGGCAGACAGGGGAGGAGGTTGAAGAGGGAGAGCAGCGCCGAGAGCCCGGAGACATAGAGCCACCGCTCTCCGCCCATCCACGCGGCAACGGCGCTCCAGAGCAGTCCCGCCGCCGGTCCGGCCAGGGAGCACAGCGCCTCTTTCCACCCCTCCGCCGGCAGCCTCGCGTCCAGATGCAGCCCGCCCAGCTCCAGCGAGACGCCGCGCACGCGCCCGCCGAAGCTCCAGAGCGCCGCAACATGGCCCAGCTCATGGACGAACACGGCGTTGAGCAGAGCCAGCAGCTCCCAGTCCTCCGCGCAGAGGGTCAGCAGCGAGTAAAAGAGCGCCGCCGCCGGGGTGACGGAGAAGCGGGAACTATCGGACAAAGAGCGCCTCCTGACGGGCGATAAAGCCGCCCACGGCCCGGATGAGCCGCTCCGCCTGACCATAGCCCAGCCAGGAACGAAGAGAAAGCTCCGTAAAACTGCACAGCAGCGCCGCCAGCGCCGCTGCCGCCAGCAGATAGCCATAGCCCTTTTTCATGGCAGATCACCTCGTCCCACAGCCTATGCGCCCCGGGCGGCGGGCAGAACGACCACAGGGACAAAAAAGCTGACATCATCCGATCGTGGGTGATGCCAGCTTTTTTACGGAGAAAAGAAAAGCCGCCGGGCGCAAGGCCGGCGGCTGGAGCGGATAAAGGGAGTCGAACCCTCCTGTCCAGCTTGGGAAGCTGGCGTTCTACCGATGAACTATATCCGCATTTGACTTGCATAGTATAACACAGTCCCCTGGCAAATGCAAGAGGGAAAAGAGGGGCTTTTTGACAAAAGACCGCGGGGAGGGAGGAGAGTTTTTTGCTTGTAAAACCAAAAAAGGTATGGTATGATAGCCTGATAGGCGACATTGCCCGCACAACAGGCTTTTTGGAAGGAGTGATCTCATGTCGTACAGCACTGCGGTACTGCTGGGCTTTATTCAGGGAGTGGCGGAGTTCCTGCCCATCTCCAGCTCGGGGCATCTCTCCGTGCTGCAAAACGTCTTCCACATGCAGACGGCGGAGGAGGGGCATCTGCTCTTTGATGTGCTGCTGCATCTGGGCACGCTGCTGGCCATTGTGGCCGCCTACTGGCCGGATATCTGCGCCATCTGGAACGACACCATGCACTTTCTGCGGGATGTGCGCTACGGCAACGATCCGCCCCGGCGGGGCTACCCGGGCGGGCGGCTGCTGCTGATGATGTTTTTCGCCACGCTGCCGCTCTTTGTGATCCTGCCCTTTAATGACCGGCTGGAGACTCTCTATTATAAGACCGGCTTCATCGGCGCGGCCTTCCTGCTGACGGGCTGTATGCTCTATGTGGCGGACAAAATGCCCCGGGGCAAGAAAAACGGCAACACCATGACCGTGCTGGACGCGGTACTCATCGGCTTTTGCCAGGCCGTGGCCACCATCCCCGGCATCTCCCGCAGCGGCTCCACCATCACCGGCGCTCTGGCCACGGGCCACGAGCGGAACTTCGCCGTGAAGTTCTCTTTGCTGCTGAGTCTGCCCGCCGTGCTGGGGGCCAACATCCTCTCGCTGGCGGACGCCTTTCAGGGGGGCGTGAACACCGCCTATCTGGGGCCTTATTTTGTGGGCACCCTCGTGGCGGCGCTGGCCGGGTATTTCAGTATCATCCTGCTCCGGCGGATCGTCAGCCAGGGCAGCTTTGGAAAATTTGCGTATTATATGTGGGTCGTGGGCGCGCTGACGCTTGTGGCCAGTTTGTTCTGAAATCGTAGGAGACCGTCACATGGCACAGACCAAAAGCCGCGCCGCCACCGGCGCCGCCTCCAAAAGCAAAAAGAAGCCCGACCCCCGGATGCAGTCGTTCAAGCGGGAGGTGATGGGGGTGGTCTGCCTGTTCGCAGGCGTGTTCACCTTTATCGGCTATTTCACCTCCGGGTACTGGATGATCGACGCTCTGAGCCTTTACATATTCAAGGGCCTCTTCGGCTGGGGGTACTATCTGGCGCCCCCCGCGCTGTTCTTCGCCGCCGGTATCCTCTTTTTCCACGGGGGAAAGCCCGTCAAAGCCCGGCTCACGGCCCTGTTCTGCCTGCCTGCGATCTTTGGGGCCATCGTGCACACCATCGTCTGCGGCGCGGAGTACTCCATGCGCTTCACCAGCCCCGGGCAGTATTACTCCACGGGACTGGGATTGCAGAGCGGGGGACTGATCTCCTCCTATCTCTCGGAGATCATGCGCCAGGCTCTCAGCGCCTATGGGGCCATCGTCATTCTGCTGTTTCTGTTCATGGGCTGCTGCCTGATCGCGGCCCACGTGACCGTGGGCGAGCTCTTTGCGAAGGTGGAGCGGCCCAAACGGGAGGGCCGGGAGAAGCCGCCCGCTCCCGAGGCGAAGCCGGCGAGCGCGCTGCCTTCCGCAGCGGGCACGGGATTGCCGGAGATTTTTGAAAAGCCCCGGGGGAGAAAAGCCGTAAGCCCCATCGACATCCCGCTGGATGAGGAACCGACCGGAGCGGCGGAGACGCCGGAAGAGGGCGGGGAGAAGCGCCGGGGGCTGAAACGGCGGAAGAAGAAGGAAGAGGGACTTCCCGCCGCGCCCGTGGAGGACATCCCGCCCATGCCCTCGGGGCTGGAGGCGGCCAGGAAGCTCCGCGAGCAGCAGGAGGTGGAGAAGCTCTTCTCCGACATGGCGCAGGAGCCTCCCGCCAGGAAGAACAGCGCCACCGCCTCTGCCCCCATCGATATCCCGCTGGACGGCGGCTCCGAGGGGGAGCGGGAGAAGCTCACCCGGGAGGAGGTTCGGGAGGCTACCCGGGCGGTAGCCGAGGAGATCACCGCCGCTGAGGCCCCGGACACCTATGTCTATCCGCCGCTGGAACTGCTGACCCAGGGGAAGGCGGGAAGCGGCGGCGGCGGAGAGGAGCTGCGGCTCCACCAGCAGCTGCTGGAACAGGCCCTCCGGAGCTTCGGCATCGGCGCGAAGATCGTGGGCTACACCCGCGGCCCCACCATCACCCGCTATGAGCTGGAGCTGGCGGCCGGACTGCGACTGACCAAGCTCACCAACCTGGCGGGGGATCTGGCCCTCTCTCTGGGCGTGTCCAGCGTGCGCATCGCGCCCATCCAGGGGCGGCAGTCCACCGTGGGCGTGGAGGTGCCCAACCGCAGCGTGAGCACCGTGTACCTCCGGGACGTGCTGGACACCTCTCTGTTCCGCACCGCCAAGTCCCCGCTGAGCTTTGCCATCGGCAAGGATATCTCCGGCAACTGCATCGTGGGCAACATTTCGAAGCTGCCCCACCTGCTGATCGCCGGCACCACCGGCAGCGGTAAGAGCGTGTGTATGAACAGCCTGATCCTCTCCCTGCTCTACAAGTCCAGCCCCGACGAGGTGCGCCTCATCATGATCGACCCCAAGATGGTGGAGCTGGGCATCTATAACGGTATCCCCCATCTCTACATCCCCGTGGTCACCGACCCCAAGAAGGCCGCCGGCGCGCTGCAGTGGAGCGTGGTGGAGATGATGAAGCGCTACCGCCTCTTTTCCGAGAACGGGGTGCGGGACATCAGCGGCTATAACGAGGAGCTGCGGCGGCGGGGCGAGGCCACGCTGCCCAACCTGGTCATCGTCATCGACGAGCTGGCCGATCTGATGATGACCGCCGCCAAGGAGGTGGAGGAGAGCATCTGCCGGGTGGCCCAGATGGGCCGCGCCGCCGGCGTGCATCTGGTGATCGCAACCCAGCGTCCCAGCGCCGATGTGATCACCGGACTGATGAAAGCCAACATCCCCAGCCGCATCGCCTTCGCCGTGTCCTCGGCGCTGGAGTCCCGCATCATTCTGGACAAGGCCGGGGCGGAGAAGCTGGTAGGCAACGGCGATATGCTCTTCAAGCCCATCGGACTGGGCGAGCCCCAGCGGATCCAGGGTGCCTTCGTCTCCGACGAGGAGCGCGAGCAGGTCATCCAATTTATCAAACAGGGCGGCGAGGCCCAGTACGACGAGAGCGCCATTGCCGACATCGAGCGCAGCGCCGCGGAGAAGGAGCGGGACAAGGGCGCGCCCCGCAGCGCCATCGCCGACGAGATCGTGGCCGACCAGTCGGACAACCCCTTCGCCGGGTATGACGAGCTGCTGCCCCAGGCGGTGGATCTGATCCTCGATGTGAAGCAGGCCAGCGTCTCCACGGTGCAGCGGCGGCTGAAGGTGGGCTACTCCCGGGCCGGGCGCATCATGGACCAGATGGAAGAGCTGGGCATCGTGGGGCCCTTCGTGGGGTCAAAGCCCCGGGATGTGCTCATTGACAGGAAGAAGTGGCAGGAGATGAATTTGAGCGGTTCCACGCCGCTGGAGCGGCTCATGGAGGAGCAGAAGGACGACTTCACCCGGCTGGGGGAAGAGGATGACGGAGAGATATGATACTTGCGGAAAACGAGATCGACGCCATGAGCGTGCTGGCTCTGGCGCACATGGGCGACGCGGTTTTTGAGCTGCTGGTCCGCCGGGAACTGTGCCGCGGCGGCAATCTCACCGCCGGACACCTCCACCGGGAGACCGTCGCCCACGTCTCCGCCAAAGCCCAGGCCCGGGCGGCGAAGAAGCTGCTGCCGGCGCTGAGCGAACGGGAGGCGGCGGTGTACAGACGGGGGCGCAACGCCCACAGCCACGCCGCGCCCCGGGGCGCCAGCGCGGGGGAGTACCACGCCGCCACGGGGCTGGAGACCCTCTTCGGCTGGCTCTACCTGCGGGAGGAGCGGCAGCGGGCGGAGGAGCTCTTCGCCATGATCTGGGAGGAGGAGAGCGATGCCTCTTGACGCGGTTTGCCTCACGGCCCTCTGCCGTGAATTGACTCCCCAGCTGACCGGGGCGCGGATCGACAAGATCAATATGCCCGAGCGGGATCTGGTGATCCTCTCTCTCCATCTTCGGGAGGGGGGCAACCGGAAATTGCTCATCTCCGCCCGGAACGGCAGCGCCCGTCTGCACTTCACCGACAAGAGCTTTGAAAACCCCGCCCAGCCGCCCATGTTCTGTATGCTGCTCCGGAAGTACATCACCGGGGCGCGGATCGAGGGCGTGGGGCAGCCGCGGATGGAGCGAATGGTCACGCTGCTGCTGGACACCCGGGACGAGCTGGGGGACGATTCCAAAAAGAAGCTGGTGCTGGAGCTGATGGGCCGGGGGGTCAATCTGGTGCTGGTGGGCGGCGACGGGCGGGTGCTGGACTGCCTGCGCAGGGCTGACATGAGCACCAACGAGCGCCGTCCCCTGCTGCCGGGGCTGTTCTACGAAGCGCCGCCCCGGGAGGAGAAGCCCTGCTTTTTCGATCTGACCCAGTCCGAGCGGCTGCGGCTCTATGAGAGCGCGGCGGGGGAGGAACCCGAGCAGCGGATGCTCCACAGCTTTGGGGCGCTCTCGCCTTTGTGGTGCCGGGAGCTGACCGCCGGTGGCGACGTCCCCGGCGCCATGGAACGCCTGGCGGAACTGGTGGAGCGGGGGGAGTACACCCCCACGCTGCTGCGCGAGGGGGAGCGGGCCCGGGATTTCAGCTTCGCGCCCATCCGCCAGTACGGCGGCTATGTCACCCAGGAGACTTACCCCTCCTTCTCCCGGCTGCTGGACGCCTTCTATACCAGCCGGGACCAGCAGGAAGTGATGAAGCGGCGCAGCAGCGATCTGACCCGCGCTGCCAAAACCGCCCGGGACAGGCTGCTGCGGAAAATGGACGCACGGCAGCGGGAACTGCAAGCTACGGAGAAGCGGGAGGAGTACCGCCGCAGGGCGGATCTCATCACCGCCAACATCTACCGGCTGAAAAAGGGGATGCGCTCTTTCGAGGCCCAGGACTTCTACGCGGAGGACTGCCCCACGGTGACGGTGGCGCTGGACGAGCGAAAGACCCCCCAGCAAAACGCCGCCCATTACTATAAGCTCTATACCAAGGCCAAAACCGCCAACCGGGTGCTCACGGAGCTGATCGGGGAGAGCGAGGAGGAGATCCGCTATCTCGACAGCGTCCTCCACGAGATATCCCGGGCGGAGACGGAGCGGGATCTGAGCGAGATCCGGCAGGAACTGGTGGAGGGGGGCTATCTCAGGAGCGCCGCGAAGCCCCGCCGGGGCTCCTCTGCCCGCCGCCAGCCCCTCCGCTTTGTGACGGACGGAGGGCGGGAGGTGCTGGTAGGGCGCAGCAATATGGAAAACGACCAGCTTACCCTCCGTACGGCCCGGCGGAACGATCTGTGGTTTCATGTGCAGAAGCTCCCCGGCAGCCATGTGATCCTCTCCCAGAGCGAGGGGGAGGCCGGGGAGGAGGATATCCGGCAGGCGGCCGTTCTGGCCGCTACCTACTCCCAGAGCGGCGGGGGCAAGACCGCCGTGGACTTTACCCAGGTGCGCCATGTTCGCAAGCCCGCCGGCGCCCGGCCCGGCATGGTGATCTATACCGACCAGCAGACCGTGCTGGCCGAGCCGGACCCCGCCCTGGCGGAGCGGCTGAGAAAACCATAGGGGATAGCTTTGGAAAACAGCGTGAAAAGGCACGGCTTCGGCCGTGCCTTTTCACTGCGCCGCATCGGGAAAGAGGGCGCTGTCCGATTGATTATATATTGACATAGTAGGTGAATAAGTATAAAATCTCAGCACCGTGGCAGACAGCGGGGAACGGGGTGAGGGGACATGAAAAAGGCGATGATCGCCATGAGCGGCGGCGTGGATTCCTCCGTGGCCGCCAAGCTCATGCAGGACAGGGGCTTTGCGTGCGTGGGCTGCACCATGAAGCTCTACGGGAACGGGGAAGCCGGTTTGGAGCGGGGGCATACCTGCTGTGCGCTGGAGGATGTGGAGGACGCCAGAAGCGTGGCCTGCCGTCTGCACATTCCCTATTATGTCTTCAACTATACCCGGGAGTTCAAAAGCGAAGTGATGGAGCGCTTTGTCTGCGCCTACGCCTCGGGCGTCACGCTGAACCCGTGCATCGACTGCAACCGCTATATGAAGTTCCGCCGGCTTCTTGACAGGGCGCTGGTGCTGGGCTGCGACTGCCTGGCCACGGGGCACTACGCGAGGATCGGCTTTGACGGGGAGCGTTATGTGCTGAAAAAAGCCATCGACGAGAGCAGGGATCAGAGCTATGTGCTGTATTTCCTGACGCAGTCGCAGCTGAGCCGGCTCTGCTTCCCGCTGGGGGACATGACGAAGACGCAGGTGCGGCGGATCGCGGCGGAGAATGGGTTCATCAACGCCGGGAAAGCGGACAGCCAGGACATCTGCTTTGTCCCCGACGGGAATCACGCGGCCTTTATTGAGCGCTACACGGGGAAGGCGTGCCCTGAGGGGGACTTCGTGGATGCGCAGGGGAAAGTGATGGGGCGGCACCGGGGCGTGACCCACTATACCGTCGGACAGCGGCGGGGACTGGGCGCGGCCTTCGGCAAGGCGATGTATGTGAAAAGCATCCAGCCCCGGGAAAACACCGTCACGCTCTGCGAGAACGGGGCGCTGTTCAGCACGACCCTGACGGCCGGGGACTTTCACTGGATCTCGGGAAAAAGGCCGGAGGGCGAGGTGCGGTGCAGGGCGAAGATCCGCTACCGGCAAACAGAGCAGGATGCCGTGGCGATACCGCTGGAGGATGGCACGGTGCGCATCGTTTTCGACAGCCCCCAGCGGGCCGTCACGCCGGGACAGGCCGCGGTGCTCTACGAGGGAGACGTGGTGCTGGGAGGCGGCGTCATCATGAAAACATGAGAGAAGAGCCATGCCGGGACGCTCCCGGCATGGCTCTTCCCATCGTTGCGTTTTGCATCCGCGCCGGGGTTTACCGCTCCAGTATCTCCACCGTCCGTATCAGCAGCATCGCGGCCTCCCCCCGGGTGAGGGGTACGTCCTCCACCGGTGAGTCCCAGACGCCGCACTGCCGCAGATTGGCCGCGCTCTGCTCCTCGCCCTCCCGGGCGGGGGCGTCCGTCAGCGCGAACACCGTGTTCACCAGCTCTGCCGCCTCCCGGACGGTGATGGGCTCGTTGGCGCGGCAGCTCCCCTCCGTCACATAGCCGTCAAAGCGCGCCGTGGTGGCATAGGGCTTCAGCCACGGCGCCATCTCCCCGTCGTCCTCGTAGCCGCTGCGCAAAACCGCGGAGAGGGGGGAGCGGTGGGCGCTCTCCATGGCCAGGACGAGGAATTCGCCCCGGCTCATGTTCCGCTCCGGCTCAAAGAGGGTGTGGCCCGCCAGCGTCTGTCCCTGCATCAGTCCCCGTTCGGCCAGGGCGTGGGCGGCGTAGTCGCAGCGCAGCCCCGCCGTGTCCTCGTAGCGCTCGCTCTGCCGCCGCCGCAGCAGACGGATGATCACCACGGCCTCCTGGGACACGTTGCCCTCCGCGTCCACGGCCCGGTAGCCGAAGTAGTCCCGGCCCCGCCGGTTTTCCTGGGGGGTGTAGACAAAGCTGCCGTCCTCCTGCAGCTCCACGCTGCCCTTGCAGGGGTAGGTGGTCAGGGTGTAGCTCACGCCGCCGCCGTCGGGGGTGGCAGCGCAGAGCTGTCCTCCCACGCTGACGCCCCGGTAGGTCTGTATCTCCTGATTTTCCGCCACCGGCACCGCCCCGGCGGGCGTGGCCAGCAGGAGGGAGAACAGGACGGGGAGAAGGATGCGAACGATTTTTCTCATAAACAACCTCCGTACAGAATGTTGCTACTATTCTGTACGGAGCGTTTCCTGATTATACCTTTTTACCGCCGGCTGTCCAGATAGCTCTCCAGCAGCAGCGACGCGGCCACGGCGTCCACAGTGGCGCGGTGCTTTTTCTCCTTTTTCCCCACGGCGTGGAGAATGTTGTGGGCCTCGATGCTGCTGCGCCGCTCGTCCCAGAACACCAGCGGCAGATCGCAGCGCTGCCGCAGCAGTTCCGCGAAAGCCCTGGCTTTCTCCGCCCGGGGTCCCTCGCTGCCGTCCATATTCTTCGGCAGCCCCAGTACCAGCGTTTCCGCCCCCCGGGAGAGGGCGAAGTCCGCCACTCTGTCCGCCAGACGCTCCGCGTCCCACTCCTGCACGGTCACCGCCTCCCCGGTGAGGAGCCCGGTCATATCCGAGAGCGCCAGCCCCGTGCGCTGGTCGCCGTAATCAATGGCCAATACCCGTCCCATTCATGCCTCCTTGTCCACCCGCCGCAGCAACCGCTGCCGCGCCATATCTTCCAGATGATCGTCCAGCGCCGCCAGCTCCAACCCGCCGCAGCGCCGCTCCAGGGCCGAGAGAAGGATCTCGTCGGCGAGCTCGGGGTTGAGGGGAAGCAGGGAATAGGCCGGGCAGCCGTAGAAATTCCTGTAGCGCAGCCCCACGCCGTTCCCTTCGCCGTTCCCGCTGCCCACGCGCACCTCGCCCAGCGGCTGCACGGCATGGCCCAGGGCGATGCGCCCGGCGTGGTTTTCAAAAGCCGCCATCCGCGCCCTGCCCCGGGAAAAGACCAGATTTCCGGCCCGCCGGTCTTTATAGACCGTGGTGAAATCCGCCGCGCCGGCCCCGGGGATCACCTGTCCCCCGGGCAGCGTCACGCTTTTACCCATAAGCTCCATCCCCTCACAGACGGCGAGAAAGGCGCCGCCGTCCTCCACATAGGAACGCAGCGCGGGAGCGGCCTCCGCCAGGGCGGAGAGCAGCGACGGGTTTTCGTAGGGGGCGCCCGCCCCCAGATAGAGCAGATCGCAGTCGGAAAGCTCCACCGCCTCGCCCACGGCGACCTCCCGGACGGTGACGGCGATGTCCCGCCATTCCAGGCGGCGGCGGAGGCAGAGCAGGTTGCCCGCCGAGCCGTTGCGGTTCATGGCGTCCTTCCAGAGATGCACGATATGAGTTTCCATAGGCTCACTCCCTTATTCCCAGAATTCCCGCAGCCCGTAGCGCTCCGCCAGCTTGCCGCGCAGCTCCATCATGGCGCTGTAAGTGGGCATGATCACCACCGGCGCGCTCTGCCGGGACAGTTCGTCAATGAGGGCGTCGTAGTCGGTAAAGACGCGGAGCTTCTCCATGGGGAAGCGGGCGTAGCGGAGGCGAACGGCCATGTCCGCGCCCCGGTCTCCCGCGCAGAAAACGCCCCGCAGCCGCTCGCCCAGGCGGAGCAGCGCCTCAAAGTCCGCGTCGTAGATCCAACTGATGTCCGTGCCGTCCCCGGCCCGGTCGTTGAGCGCGATGACAAAGAGGGCCTCGCCCTCCAGATTGGCCAGAAAGTTCAGCGCCTGATTGCAGCCCGCCGGGTTTTTCACCAGCACCATTCTGGCGCTGCAGGAGCCCAGCTCCATCTTCTCCATGCGCCCGAAGCCGCAGCGGAAGTTCCCCATGGCACGAACGGCGCTCTCAGGGCGAAAGCCCAGCGCCATGGCCACGGCCGCGGCGCCGGCGGCGTTGTAGACGTTGTACCCCCCGGGCACGGCGATCTCCGCTTCGTACTCCTCCCCGTCCAGGCGCAGCAGCACCCGGCTGCCCTCGGCGTCCTGCCGCAGCAGCCCGGTCACGGCCACCTGCGCTTCGTGCCGTCCGTAGCCGCACCGGGGACAGCGGAACGCCCCCAGGTGGCCGTAGGTGCGCAGCGTGTAGCTATACTCCGCGCCGCAGCGGAGACAGCGGGGAGCGTCGGAGACCTCCCGCACCCGCTGCCGGTACAGCTCCGTCTCCACCCCGTAAAACACCACGGGGTTGGGAAGGCTCTCTGCCATGGAGGAGGAGAGGGAGCAGTCGGCGTTGAGGCAGACGGCGGCGTTGGGGGCGCTGCGTACGCCCTTTTCAATGACGGAGAGGGTGTTGCCCACGTCTCCGAAGCGGTCGAGCTGGTCGGAGAAAATGTTGGTCAGCAGGATACACACCGGCTGGAGCTGGCGGCAGGCTTCGGGCATGGTAGCCTCGTCGCATTCCATCACGGCGTAGCTCTCCCGGATGCGCCCCGTGAGAGAGGCGCGCAGGGCGAAGGCGGTGGCGATGCCCTGAATGAGGTTGGCGCCGCCCTTGTTGGAGAAACAGGACACGCCCTCCTCAGCAAAGAGCTGTTCCACGATCTGGCAGGAGGTGGTCTTTCCGTTGGTGCCCGTGACCAGCACCGTCTTCACGTCCCGGCCGAGATAGCGGAGGATGTCCGGGCAGAGCCTCATGGCGACCCGGCCCGGCAATGCCGTGCCCCCCCGGTGGGTAAGGCGCAGGGCAAAACGCGCCGCTCTGGCGCAGAGCAGAGCCAAAAAGACCCGCAGTTTCATTCCGTCAACCCCTTGTGTTTGATAGACAGCGTCCGCTGCTGCGCGTTTTGCTCAGCGGCGGCCCCGGGAAAGTATAGCATGTCCGGGGAGAAAGGAAAAGCAAAACTTTTCCAAAAAACGAAAACTTCCCCTTTACAAACCCGCCGCGCTGTGCTACAATAGCCAACCGTGGATATGCGCCGGTAGCTCAGCTGGATAGAGTGTTGGCCTCCGGAGCCAAAGGTCGTGGGTTCGAATCCCGTCCGGCGTACCATGTCGGAGCAAGCTTCACATCGCTTGCTCCGACTTTTTTTCGTTCACAGGGTGAGATCTATGAAGAGAGAAAACGAACAATACATCAAACTGGGCGTGACCATCGCCCTGGCGGGCATGGCCGTGGTGCTCGGCGGCTTCTTTTTGAACAGTCTCGGCTGGTTTGCCCTGGTCTTTGGCCGGGTGCTGGGCATCCTGAAGCCCTTCCTCTACGGCGGGGCCATCGCCTATCTGCTCTCGCCGCTCTGCAACCGGCTGGAGAAGTTCTTTACCCGGATGTTCCCCAAAAGCCGCCGCTTCCCCCGGGCCTGCTCCATCCTGCTCTCGCTGCTGTTCGCGCTGGTGCTGGTGGGCGCGGTGGTCATGCTGGTGCTGCCCCAGGTGGGGAGCAGCCTGGTGAGTATCGCCCTGTCCCTGCCGGGCGAGATCGACCGGGCGGTGAAATGGGCGGGGGAATACCTGGAGAATAACCCCCAGGTGCAGTCTCTGCTGAACGAGATCTGGGCGGAGGCGTCCCAGCGGCTGCAAGTGTGGCTCAAGACGGATCTGCTGCCCACGGCCCAGAACATCCTGGGCGGCATCGGCGTTCACGCGGCGGGGATCCTCGGCGGGACGAAGGATCTGTTTCTGGGAATTCTCATCTCCGTCTATCTGCTGGCCAGCCGGCAGAAGTTCGCCCTTCACGCCAGAATGCTCCTCTGCGGCGTCCTGCCGAAGCACTGGGCCGATCTGGTGGAGGAGGAGATCCGCTACGCGGACAAGATGTTCAACGGCTTCCTGATGGGCAAGCTGCTGGACTCGGCGATCGTCGGCGTGCTCTGCTTTGTCTGCACCAGCCTCTTTCGCTTCAAATCCGCGGCGCTGATCAGCGTGATCGTGGGCGTAACCAATATCATCCCGTTTTTCGGACCCTTTATCGGGGCCATCCCCTCGGCGCTGCTGCTGTTGCTGGAAAGCCCCTCCCAGTGTTTGCTCTTCCTTCTCTTCATCGTGGTCCTGCAGCAGCTGGACGGCAACTTCATCGGGCCGAAGATCCTGGGCAACACCACGGGACTCAGCAGCTTCTGGGTGCTCTTCGCCATTCTGCTCTTCGGCGGGCTGTGGGGCGTGATGGGCATGATCCTCGGCGTGCCGCTCTTCGCGGTGCTCTATGACATGGCCCGCCGCCTCATCTACCGGGGACTGCGCCATAAGCAGCGGTATGATCTGCTGGACGGAGACGGCGAGAAAAAAGAATGAGCCGCGTTTCTCCCAACTCTTGACGGACAGGGGGAAAATGTGGTATAAAGATACCCATTCAAGGGAGTAGTCGCCGCCGGGGGGCGGGGATGATCAACACACTGAGAGTCTCTCTCTGGTCATCCTTAATTGACGAGACTTGCACCGGCAGGCTCGGGCTACTCTTTCCACAGAGAAATAACCCTCCGGGCTGTGCCAATTCCAGCTCGGAGGTTTTGTTGTTATGGGATTTTGGGAACTTCTCGCTTTGGCGGTGGGGCTGAGCATGGACGCTTTCGCCGTGTCCGTGTGCAAGGGCCTGGCCATGAAGAAGGCGGACTGGCGGGGCATGGCCATCTGCGGGGGCTGGTTCGGCGGCTTTCAGGCGCTGATGCCGCTGGCGGGCTTTCTGCTGGGCAGTCTGCTGGCGGAGGCCATCACCGCCGTGGACCACTGGATCGCCTTTTTGCTGCTGGCCGTGATCGGCGTCAATATGCTCCGGGAGGCCTTCTCCCGGGAGGAAGAGGAGGAAGGCTCCGTGGCCGACCTCTCCGTGAGGACCATGTTCACCATGGCTGTGGCCACCTCCATCGACGCGCTGGCCGTGGGCATCTCGCTGGCCATGGCTGGCGGCGTGAACATCCTCGGCGCTGTGATCCTCATCGGCGTTACCACCTTTGCGCTCTCCGCCGTGGGCGTCAAGGTGGGCAGCGTGTTCGGCAGCCGCTTCGAGAAGAAGGCGGAAGCTATGGGCGGCGTCATCCTCATTGCCCTGGGGGTGAAGATCCTGCTGGAGCATCTGGGCGTGCTCTGAAAGTTTACCCACTTTTTACAGGAAAACCCTTGCGCCTTTTACGCAGGCGGCATACGCTGTGCAGAGTGACAGAACAGGTGGTGAAAAGGAGTTTTGAGGAAGGAAGCATTGATCGACATCGGCTCCAACTCCATGCGGCTGACGCTGTATGAGGTAGAGGGGGAGCGCTTTCGAACACTGTTCCGGGAGAAGATCATGGCCGGACTCGCGGGCTATGTGGAGCACGGCGATCTCTCGGAGGAGGGCATCGCCTGCGCCTGCGGGGCGTTGGGCCGGTTCGGGGAGACGCTGCGCTCGCTGGGCGTGGAAAGCGTGTCCGTCTTCGCCACCGCTTCTCTGCGGAACATTGGCAACACCGCGCAGGCGGTGGAGGCGATCCGCGCCGCCACGGGCTATGCCGTGGAGGTGATCGGCAACGAAGAGGAGGCGCTTTTGGGCTATGCGGGGGCCATGGAGGAACTGCATCGCCGGAGCGGCGCTTTCGTGGACATCGGCGGCGCCAGCACGGAGGTCGTATCTTTCGAGGAGGGCCGTCCCGTGGCGGCGGCGAGCTTTCCCATGGGCTCATTGAGCCTGTATAAGAAATGTGTGAAGAAGATCCTGCCCGGGGAGGGTTCTCTGCGCCGGCTGCGCAAAACCATCGGCCAGACCATCGGGGAGGAAGATTTTCCTTTCGCGCCCCACTCTTCCCTGGTTTGCTCCGGCGGAACCGCCCGGGCGGCGCTGAAGATTGCCGGGAAGCTCTACGGTCTGCCTGCGGAGGAGAACACCGTCTCCCGCAAACAGTTTCGGGATATGTGCCGCTTCCTCCGGGGCGGTGGGAACGAGTCCGTCGATCTGCTGCTGAAGCTGGCGCCGGACCGCATCCACACCATCCTGCCCGGGCTGATGATCCTGGAGGAGATCCTCCGGCGCTTTCGGGCCGAAGAACTGGTGGTGAGCCGCTACGGCGTCCGGGAGGGCTATCTCTGCCTCAGGCTGCTGCGGCGGGAGCAGGAGGGGGAAGGCGCGGCACTCTACCGGGCGTAGGTTGGCTTTTTCGCCCCCGTGCCGTACAATGGGAGGCGAAAGGGGGGAATACCCATGAACTATATCGCCGGGGACACCATCCGCCGCCTCCGCGAGGGGAAAAAGCTCACCCAGCGGGAACTGGCGGAGCGGCTCTGCGTGTCCGACAAGACCGTCTCCAAGTGGGAGACGGGCCGGGGTCTGCCCGACATTACCATTCTCCCGGAGCTGGGCGACGCCCTGGGCGTGTCCGTGCCGGAACTGCTCACCGGTCAGGTAGCGGTGAACCGCAATGTCTCCGCCAACATGAAGCGGAGCGTCTTTGCCGTCTGCCCCGTCTGCGGCAATGTGATCCACGCCATGGGCGAGGGCGCTTTCTCCTGCTGCGGCATCCGTCTGCCCATGCTGGAGGAGGAGACGGCGGAGGGCGGACACGGGATCGTGGTGGAAAATGTGGAGGACGAACTCTATGTGCACCTGGAGCACCCCATGGAGCGGGAGCACTACATCTCGTTCCTGGCCTACGTCACCGACAGCCACCTCCAGATGGAGAAGCTCTATCCCGAGCAGGGGGCGGCGACCCGCTTCCGGCGGAAGGGGCCGGGGAAGCTGCTGGCCTTCTGCAACCGGCACGGACTGTTCTCCGTCAAACTGTGAAAGGACGAAAACCCTCCCGCGGTATAAGCCGCGGGAGGGTTTTCCCATGTCCGTCATTTCCCGAAGATGTCCTTCTCCATGGCGCCCATGAGGTTGTAGGTCAGGGCGTCGTAGTAGGCGGGGGTCAGGGTGGAATAGTAAATGTGCCATGGCTCTTTCACCAGCGTGCACGCCCGCCGCTCGGCAAAGTCCGCGTAGACGGGGATCATGGCCTCGGGGAGGGGCATATACCCGTCGCTCTCCTTGAGCCGGGAGAAGAGACTGGAGAGGTCGGCGCTGAGCTCGTCCCCCCGCCGGGCCTCCTCGGGCCACCAGGGACAGGCGTTGTGTCCGCCGGTGTAGAGCAGGGCGGGCCACGCCTGCAGATCCTCCCGGGTGAGCACGCTCTTTTCGCAGAGCGGGTGGGAGCGGCGCAGCAGGATCTGCACGGAGGTGTCCAGAATGGGAGCGGTCACCAACATGTGGTTGGAGATGGGGGAGAAGGAGAGCACTACATCGGCCCGCCGGTCGGCCAGCATCATCTCACAGTCCGAGTCCAGGCAGCCGTGGATCTGCAGATCCATCTCGCTCCAGTGCTTCTCACTGTAGTCGTGGAGCTGCCGGGCGAACATATCGTAAACGCCGAAAGCCATATAGAGACGGATCCGGGAGCGGTAGGTGCGATCCACCTCCAGCATTTCCCCTTTGAGCCGGTCAAAGTCTGCGGTCAGTGCTGTGGCCCGGGGGTAGAAGTAGATGCCCGCGGGGGTCATCATGGCGCCGTTCTGTGTGCGGACGAAAAGCGACACATTCAGCTCATCCTCCAACTGGGTGATGGCTTTGCTCACCGCCTGCCGGGACACATAGAGAGAATCCGCCGCCTGCAAAAAGCTGCGGGCGTTCGCCACCGCCAGAAAATAGCGAAGCTGCCGAATTTCCATACCAGAGCCTCCTGACCTGTTTTTCCGATTTTCATGATTATAACACAAATGTTCTGTAAGATGCAACCAGAAAGTGCAGCGAAATGTGAGTTGTCATATTCTGTGCCAGCAAGAGCCTAAAATTCGGTGAAAAGACCCATAACCCGCAAATCATAACCGGCGGATGAAGAAAGAAATTGTGCAACATTACAAAAACACCGTTTCCCGGCGGGAAAAAGCGGACGGAGGCGCCGCGGCGGGCACGCCGCAGGAAACGGAGCGGCGGCGAAAAAAGCGGGTTAACCGCTCCCGGTCATAAAAGCGGAGAGAAGACGGAAAAAGGGGGAGATTGTGTTATTGACAAATGAAGAGGGAGTGTATAATATGGAAAAAGCAGTTGATTTTTCTGGAAATCTGCGGAGAGAGCAGGTACGGCAGGCATAGAGGAAACGGGGATGGAAGATGGCTTATCAGCGTCTGGGCGACATACTTTTGTCTGCTCACATGATCACCGGGGAACAGCTTAACACCGCGCTCCGGCAGGGGCAGGAGGAGAAGAAGCGCCTCGGGCAGGTGCTTATTGATACAGGCGTGATCACCGAGCAGCAGCTCATCGATGTGCTGAAGATGCAGCTGGGCGTGGAGTCGGTGGATCTGAGCAGCGTGAACATCCCCACGGCGCTGGCCCAGCTGGTGCCGAGAAGCCTGGCGAGGAAGTACACCGTCGTCCCCGTAAAGCTCATGGGCGACGAGCTCCATCTGGCCATGGTGGATCCGCTGAATTTTGTGGCCATCGAGGAAGTGCGGAACGCCACAAAAAAACGGATCATCCCCATGATCGCCACCATCAGCGGCGCGGAGCGGGCCATCGCCACCCTCTACGGCAACGAGGGCGTCAGCCGCGCCATCGACGAGATGCAGCGGAGCATCGGCGCCATGGAGGCGGAAGGGCAGCCCCGGCAGGCCCAGGACGCGCCCTCCGCCCCTGCCATCCGTCTGGTGAACTCCATTGTGGAGCGGGCCGTGGCGGAGAACGCCAGCGATATCCATCTGGAGCCCAGGGAGACGGGCATGGTGGTGCGTATGCGGATCGACGGCGTGCTGCACACCATGCTGACCGTGCCGGGCAACCTCCAGAACGCCATCATCTCCCGCGTCAAGATCCTCGGCAACATGAATATCGCGGAAAAGCGCATCCCCCAGGACGGGCGCAGCAATATGCGCTTGCGGGGCGAGGACGTCGATCTGCGCATTTCCACGCTGCCCACGGCCTACGGAGAGAAGATCGTCATCCGCCTGCTCCGCAAGAGCTCTCTGGAGCTCAGTTGCGGGGGCGTGGGCCTCACCGGGGACAATCTGGTGAAATTCCGCCGCCTCATCCGGAACTCCAACGGCGTGGTGCTGATCGTTGGGCCCACCGGCTCGGGCAAGTCCTCCACCATGTACACCATGATCGGGGAGATCAACAGTGAGGAGATCAATCTCGTCACGCTGGAAGACCCCATCGAGTACAGCATGGAGGGAGTCAATCAGGTACAGATCAACGAGAAAGTGGGCATGACCTTCGCCTCCGGCCTTCGGGCCATTCTGCGGCAGGATCCGGATGTGATCGCCGTGGGCGAGATACGCGACGGCGAGACCGCCGAGATCGCCATGCGCGCGGCCATCACGGGCCATCTGGTGATCTCCACCGTGCATACCAACGACGCCGTGACCACCCTGGACCGGCTGGTGGACATCGGCGTGGAGCCGTATCTGATCAGCAGCGCCCTGAAAGGGGTGATATCCCAGCGGCTGGTGCGGAAGATCTGCCCCCGCTGCCGACGGGCGTATACCCCGGACAGGGAGGAAAGGGAGATGCTTGGCATCGGGAGCGGGGACGGCGTCCGGTTTTACCGGGGCGAGGGCTGCGCGGAGTGTCTGAACACCGGCTACCGGGGCAGAACGGCGGCCTTTGAGATACTGGTGCTCAACGACGATATCCGCCGGGCTTTCCGGGAGACGGGGGACAGCTCCGCTCTCCGGGAGGTGGCGGAGCGATCCGGCTTCCGCACGCTGCGGGAGGACTGCCGGAGACTGGTGGAGGAGGGCGTCACCACCACGGACGAGGTGCGGCGCATCCTCAATACCACAGAGTAAGGGAACGCGGGAATTTGCAGGGAGGTCGGCGCTTTGGCCAGGAAGACGTTCCAATATGAGGGCATTTCCCCGGACGGCAGGGCGGTGAGCGGCATTGTCCGCGCCCGGGACGCCGAAGAGGCGGCCTACCGCCTCCGGCGCCGACTGCTCTCACTGAGCCGGTTGAGCGAGAGGGAGAGCGGCATTCTGTCCCGGGAGCTGCTGCCGGGGAAGACCGACGAGAAGGAGCTGGCGCTGGTGTGCCGGCAGTTTGCCATCCTTCTCCGCTCCGGTATGCCCATTGTCCGCGCGGCGGAGCTGGTGGGAGAGCAGACCGGCGACAGGCAGCTGAAAAGGATCCTGACGGCGGTGGGGGAGGATGTGGCTGCGGGCTATCCGGTGGCCGACAGCTTCGCAAGGAGAGGCCCCCGTCTGCCGGGCACCTTCGTGGAGACGATCCGGGCCGGGGAGGAGTCCGGCGCGCTGGAGCTGTCTTTCGAGAGGCTGGCGGAGTATTTCGGCAAGCGCAGCGACCTTCAGAAAAAGCTGGTCTCCGCGCTGATCTATCCCGCCTTTGTTCTGCTCGTGGCGCTGGTGGTCATCGGCGTGATCATGCTCAGGGCGGTGCCGGCCTTCGTGGAGGCTTTCGCCGCCATGGATGTGGAGCTTCCCCTGCCCACCCGGGCGGTGATCGCCCTCTCGGGCTTCCTGCGCCGCTATACGCTGCCCATCCTGTTGCTGCTGCTCCTGCTTGCGGGGGCGGTACGGCTCTGGGCCGCCACCGACCGGGGCAAAATGACGCTGGCCGAGCTGCGCCTCCGCCTGCCGCTGATCGGGAAACTCCAGTATATGAGCAGCGCCACGGAGTTTGCCAGTACCCTCTCCACCATGCTCTCCGCCGGCGTCCCCACCATCCGCAGTCTGACCATCACGGGCCGGGCCCTCAGCAACTACGCCATGGGCCGGAGCGTGCTGAACATGGCGGAGGCGGTGGAGGGCGGCTTCTCCATGGGAGAGGCCATGCGCCGGGAAAACCGCTTCCCCCGGCTGTTGCGGGAGATGACCTCCATGGGCGAGGAGTCCGGCTCTCTGGAGGAAACGCTGCGCGTGGTGGCGGAGTACTACGATTCCCAGGTGTCCACCCTGTCCGCCCGGTTGGTCAGTCTGTTTGAACCGGTCATGATCTGCCTGCTGGCGGTCTTCGTGACCATGATCCTTCTGGCGGTATATCTGCCCATGTTCCAGATGTACAACGGTGTTTTGTGAGCTGCTGCGGACACAGCGCCGCAGTTGACCCGGAGGGAGCGATCCCACCCTAAAAGAAAGAGAAGAGAGGTCGGTAACTATGAAGAAGAACAAAAACAAGGGCTTTACTCTGATGGAAATGCTCATCGTGGTGGGCATCATCGCCGTTCTCATTGCCATCGCCATCCCCGTATTCAGCACCCAGATGGAGAAGTCCCGGGAGGCTGTGGACCTGGCCAACATCCGGAGCGCCTATGCCGAGGTGCTCGCCAATTACCTGACCGGGGAAGGAAACCTCTCCAAGACCGTGAAGCTCGTCCAGACCGAAAACGGCTGGAAGACCGGCAACGCCATCTGCGGCAACATCGACATGAACTCCATGAACCCCGTGTCCGGCGGCAGCGCCACCGTGTCCTGCGACGCCACCGGCACGGTGACGATCGCGTTCAGCACGACGGGCTGAGATCACACACGCCCTGCCCCCGCTCTTTTGCGGCGAGGGCGGGAGCACAAGCACGGGAAAGGTGGGAGAGAGGATGCTGCATATGTCGCCCCTGACAGACGCCCTGCTCTCCGCCTTTGCGCTGCTGGTGGGCCTTGTATCGGGGAGCTTCCTCTGCTGCGCCGCGGAGCGCCGCGCCAAGGGGGAGAGCCTCCGCGGACGCTCCCGCTGCCCCCTCTGCGGACACACGCTGGGAGCGCGGGATCTGGTGCCGCTGGGGAGCTATCTTGTTCTGCGCGGGCGCTGCCGCTACTGCGGGGGGAAGATCCCCGCGGGCAGTTTCCGGGCGGAGGCGGTCTCGGGGCTTTTGTTCCTCTCGCTTTTGTGGCGCTTTGATGTGAGCTGGGAGCTTTTGGAGTACGCCCTGCTCTTTGCCCTGCTGCTCTACGCCTCTCTCAGGGATCTCTCGGAGTATATCATCCCCGACGGGGTGATCCTGGGGGGCGTGCTGCTGCGCTGTCTTGCTCTGGCGGGTAGCCCGTCGCCGCTTTGGGAGGCGCTTTTCGCCCTCGCAGGCGGCCTCTGTGTGTCGCTGCCGCTGCTGATGCTGGCACTGGGCGGAGAGAGGGCGCTGGGGAAGGAGACCATGGGCGGGGGCGATATCAAGCTCTTTTTCATGCTGGGCTTGTATTTTGACTGGAAAGTGAATTTGTTCCTGCTCCTCTGCGCCTGCTTTCTGGGCATCGTCTTTGCCCTGGCGGCGCGGAAAGGGAAGGAGGAGCGGATCCCCTTCGGCCCTGCCATTGCCTGCGGGGCCTGGGTCGCCGTGATGGTGGGGGAGCGGGCGGTAAGCGCCTATCTGGGGCTCTTTGCCCGCTGAGACTGTATTGACGGTAAGGAGAGGCGGAACCATGGGAAGATCTCTGATCGGTTTCGACATCAATCAAAATAAACTGCGCATGGTGCAGCTGCTGCCCGCGCCGCTGATGGCCGTGGAGGCCCTCCCAGAGGGTCTTATGGAGGGCGGGCGCATCCTCCAGACGGAGAAGCTGGGCGAGATCATCCGCCGTATGCGGAGGGAGCACCGCTTTGCCGGTCGGCGCTGCGCGCTGATTTTGCCCGACGGGTGCAGCATCTTCCGAAGCATCTCCCTGCCGCCCCTTCCGCCCGAGCAGCTGAAGATCCGCCTTCCCGGCGAGTTCCGGGATTATCTGGGCGGGGACGGCATGGCCTACGCCTATGACTATGCGTTGGAGGAGCTGCGGCGGGACGAGACGGGGGAGGTGGCGTCCATGGACATCCTGGCCGCCGCCGCCCATAAGGAGAGCATGGAGGAATACGCCGCGCTCCTTTCGCGCGCGGGGCTGCATCTGGTGCGGGCCATCCCCCGGGAGATGGCGCTCGTGAGGCTGCTGCGGGCGGTGGACGCCCGGCCGGACAGGGCCAGAGCGCTGGTGGAGTTTGGCTGTGCGCGGAGCCGGATCTATATCTACCGGGGCACGCACCTGATGGCATCCAAGGTCATCGACATCGGCTGCCGGGATGTGGACAGAGCCATGGCCGGGGAGAAGGAGAACAGCGCGGAGACGGCCACTGCCTGCCGGGAGGTCTATCACTCGCTGGCGCTGGAGATCATGAAGACGGTCAATTTCTTCCTCTACGAAAACCCGCAGATCGAGTTTCAGGAGCTGTCGTTCTGCGGAGAGGAGGGCTGGGAGCCTTTGCGGGAGGCCGTACTGGAGACCATACCCTTCCGGGAGCTGCCCCCGGAGACGCTGCTGCCGGCCGGCTGCGCGGGCGAGGCGGCGGCTGGACAGTGCCTGATGGCGCTGGGATTGAGCGTATGAGGGGGGAGAGGGCCTTGACCCGGAAAAGAAGGATACGGTATCCCTCCAAAAGGGAGATGAATCTCTATACGCCCCGGCGCACGGGGAACAGCCTCTCGCTGGTGATCCCCGCGGCGCTTCTCATGGCGGTGCTGGTGGGGCTTTTTACCCGCTTCGCGGTACTGGACAGACTCCAGCGCCTCTACGAATCGGAGCGGGAACTGGGGGAAATGCAGGCCCGTCTGGCCACGGCGGCCGCGGAGCTGGGGGAGTACGATCAGGTGCGGGAGGACTACTACCGCCACACGGACGCTTACCTCAGCGAGAGCGACGCCGCGCTGGTGGACCGGCTGGACATCCTCGCCCTGCTGGAAGCGCGCCTGCCCGCCTATGCGGAGATGGGCAGCGTGAGCATAACAGACAACAGCGCCGTGCTGCGCCTCTACGCCGCGTCGCTGGACGATATCGCCGCTTTGCAGCGCTCGCTGGAGGCGGAGGAGCTGGTGAAAGAGGTCACGGTGTATAACGCCGGGAAGAACATCGCCACGGAGGACGGCACGGGCTATGTGGAGGCCACGGTGCTGGTGCGGCTGGGACAGGAGGCGGAGGAATGAAGAAAAAGTTTTCCGTCCGGGAACTGCTGCTGGCGGGCGTGCTGCTGATCGCCGCAGTGTACTACTTCGTGCTCCACCGTCCTGTCAGCAGCCAGATGGAGCTCATCGAACAGCAGAAGACTCTCAATGTGAGACTGCTGGCGGAGGCTGAGGGAAAATGCGCAGAACTCACTCGCATGGAGAAGGCGGTGGAGGAGTCCGGCGCGTCCGTCTCCGTCCCCAGGTACAACAACCTGAACAATCTGTTGGCGGAGCTCCACGCCATACTCGGCTCCACCGCCTCCTACAGCATCAATTTCAGCGGGGAGGAGGCCGCGCCGCCTATGGTGACGCGGGATGTGAGTATCCAGTGCGCCGTGGGGAGCTACGGAGAGGTGGTGGAGATCGTCCGCGCCGTCCACGACTGCGCCAGCAGCTGCGTGATCACGGAACTCTCCTGGTCGGACAAGCTGGCCGAGAGCGCCAGACGCTATGGAGTGGGCTACGCCCAAAACGCGGTCCCCGGCGCCGACGCGGGGCGCTACAGCGTCAGCATGGAGGTGCGCTGCTACGAATACGCAGGATAGAAGCTCTTTTCGGAGCCGGCGGGATTTCCCCCGGCTCCGGGCGCTTTTTTGGGGGGAAAAGGGCGGGCTATTCACACAATATTTACACATTATAATAAAGAAAGCCCGGTTTTTTTCTTGACAAACGCCCCCGGTTCGTGTTTTCTTTAGTAATTAGGTAAAAATTGCGGAGAGAAACAGCTTATGGAACTTCTCACATCCCGAAAAAATCCACATATCCGCCGCTTCCGGGAGCTGGGCGCGGAGCGCAGCGCGCGGAGACGGCAGGGGGAATTCCTCTGCGACGGGCGGAAGATGCTCGAGGAAGCGCTGCAAAGCGGCGCACAGGTGACGGGCATCCTGTGGGCCGGAGAGGCGGATCCCTCCGTAGACCCCTCCATCCCTGCCTGGCGGGTCGATGGGGAAATGCTCCGCTACGTCTCCCCCCTGGAGAACAGTCCCGGGCCCGTCTTTTCCGTCAGGATCCCCCAGCCGGGGGAAGAGGGGAAGATCCGGCGGGCGCTGGTGCTGGAGAACGTGCAGGATCCCGGCAACGTGGGCACGGTGCTCCGCTCGGCGGCGGCTTTCGGTATGGATCTGGTGATCCTCGTTGGAGAGTGCGCCGACCCCTACAATCCCAAGACCGTCCGGGCCACCATGGGCGCCGTCTTCCGGCAGAGGTTCTGTGAGATGTCCCTGCCCACCCTGCGGGAGCGCTGCACGGAGTGGGGACTGCCCCTCTACGCGGCGGCGCTGTGCGAAGGAGCCAGAGACATCCGCACGCTGCCCCTTGGCCGCTGCGCCGTGGCGGTGGGGAACGAGGGCAGGGGACTGAGCAGGGAACTGCTGGAGAAGAGCGATGAAAAGCTTATCATCCCCATGGCGCCCCGGAGCGAATCGCTGAACGCGGCGGTGGCCGCCTCGGTGATCATGTGGGAGATGAGCAGAGGATAAAGGAGAGAGTGGGACATGGCGGCGGTGAAATACTGGGTTTGGCTTTCGGCATTGCGCGGATTGAGCAGCCGGGCGGCCTGCGCGGTGATCGACGCCTTCGGCGGCCCCATGGAGGCATACTTTGCGCCTTTTGACAGCTACGCCGCGCTGCCGGATGTGACGGAAAAGGATGCATCTCTGCTGCGGCAGAAGGATCTCTCCGAGGCGGAGCGGATCCTGGGAGAGTGCGAAGAGAAGAATATCCGCATCCTCACCATTCGTGACGCGGACTACCCGCTGCGCCTGCAGCAGATCTATGACCCGCCCCAGGTGCTCTACCTCCGCGGCAAGCTGCCCTATCTGGACGAAGCTCCCACCATCGCCCTGGTGGGCACACGCAAGGCCAGCCCCTACGGAGAGAAAATGGCCGCGTCGCTGGGCTACCAGATCGCCAGGGGCGGCGGTGTGGTGGTGACGGGCATGGCGCTGGGCAACGACGCCGCCGCAGCCCGGGGCGCGCTGCTGGGACAGGGAAAGTGCGTGGGCGTGCTGGGTTCGGCCATTGATGTGGACTACCCGAGACAGAATGCCTCCCTGATCGCGGATGTGGCCGCCGTGGGGTGCATCCTCAGCGAGTACCCGCCCGGCTACGGGGGTATGAACTTTCCCCGCCGCAACCGCATCATCAGCGGACTGAGCAGCGGCGTGTGCGTGGTGGAAGCTCCGGAGCGGAGCGGCGCGCTCATCACCGCCAACGACGCCCTCGAGCAGGGGCGCGATTTGTTCGTGGTGCCCGGCAACGCGGACAACCCCAACTGCGCGGGCAGCAACGCGCTGCTGCGGGAGGGGGCCAGGGCCGTCATGAGCGGGGCGGACATTCTCGAGGAGTACAGCGGGATGTTCTCCGTCAAAGTGGATGAAGGACGGCAGGAAAAACCCTATGAAACGGGGAAAGCGGCGGTTGACAGGAAAGAAAACCCCGCGTATATTGACGTGGACGACCGGGCAAAGGGCTGCAGCGAGGACCAGCTGGCGCTGCTGCGGCTGCTGGGCACGGGAGAAAAACACGCAGACGAGTTGATCGCCGCCTCCGGCTTTGGCCCGGCAAAGGTCATGGCGGAGTTGACAATATTGAGCATCCGGGGGCTGGTGAGTATGCGCCCGGGGAAACGATTTGCATTGAAGTGAGGACACACATGGCAAAAAAAACGGATCTGGTGATCGTGGAATCGCCCGCCAAGGCGAAGACCATAGAGAAGTATCTGGGCAGCGGCTATAAGGTCGTGGCCTCTATGGGACACCTGCGCGATCTGCCCAAGAGCAAGATGGGCGTGGATATCGAAGCGGGCTTTGTCCCCAATTACATCCCCGTCCCCGGCCGGGAGGACGTGATAGAGGATCTGCGGAAGCGCTCCAAAAGCGCCGGCACCGTCTACCTTGCCACCGACCCTGACCGGGAGGGAGAGGCCATCTCCTGGCATCTCAAGGAGCTGCTGGAGCTGCCTGACAGCAAGGCGCGGCGGGTGACCTTCAACGAGATCACCAAGAAAGTGGTGCAGGAGGGGATCGCCAACCCCCGGGACATCGACCAGGACCTGGTGGATGCCCAGCAGGCCCGGCGGATCCTCGACCGCATCGTGGGCTATAAGCTCTCGCCGCTGCTCTGGCGGAAAGTGCGGCGGGGCCTCTCCGCCGGGCGCGTCCAGTCCGCGGCCACCCGCCTGGTGCTGGACCGGGAGAACGAGATCCGCGCTTTCAAACCGGAGGAGTACTGGCATCTGGACGCCTCGCTCAGCCGGGGCAAGGGCGGGGCCATGTCCGTGCGCTACCATGGCGACGGGGAGAAGAAACGGGAGCTACGCAGCGAGAGCGAGGTGGACGAGGTCTGCCACGATGTGGAAAACGCCCCCTGGACGGTACACTCCGTCAAGCGCGGCGAGCGCACCCGGAGCCCCTCGCCGCCCTTTATCACCTCCACTTTGCAGCAGGAGGCCAGCCGGCGGCTGAATATGCCGCCCCGGCGCACCATGAGCGTGGCCCAGCAGCTCTACGAGGGCGTGGACATTGAGGGGCGCGGCACCGTGGGTCTCATCACCTATATGCGTACCGACTCCCTCCGTCTCTCCGACGACGCCCTCTCCGCCGCTGCCGACTATATCCGCGGCCGCTACGGGGACGCTTACTACCCCGGTAAGCCCCGCACATTCAAAACCAAGGCGGGCGCCCAGGACGCCCACGAGGCCATCCGGCCCAGCGATGTGAATCTGGCGCCGGAGATGGTGAAACAGGATCTGACGCCGGAGCAGTACCGGCTCTACCGGCTCATCTGGGGGCGCTTCACCGCCAGCCAGATGTCCAACGCCGTGTATGACAACGTGAGCGTGGATGTGGAGAGCGCGGGTCACCACTTCCGCGCCGGCTATTCGGAGCTGAAATTCCCCGGCTACACCGCCGTGTACGAGGAAAAGAGCGACGAGGAAGAAGAAATTCAGAAGAAGCCCCTGCCCAACCTGCAGGAGGGCGAGGCGCTGGAGCTGAAGAAGCTCAGCCGGGAGCAGCGCTTCACCAGTCCCCCGGCCCGCTATACCGAGGCCACGCTGATCCGGGCCATGGAGGAGAAGGGCATCGGCCGTCCCTCCACCTACGCCCCCACCATCAGCAACATCACCAAGCGGGAGTATGTGGCCAAGGAGGGCAAGTACCTCAAACCCACCTCGCTGGGCGAGGTGATCACCCAGCTTATGGAGGAGCACTTCCCCGATATCGTCGATTTGAAGTTTACCGCCCGGATGGAGGATGAGCTGGACAAGGTGGAGGAGGGGAAAAACGACTGGGTGAAGCTGCTGGACGACTTCTATCAGGGCTTTGCGCAGGAGATGGACACCGCGGAGAAGGCGCTGGAGGGGAAACGCTACAACGTCCCCGACGAGGTCACCGACGAGATCTGCGAAAAGTGCGGGCGGAACATGGTGGTCAAGTCCGGCCGCTTCGGCCGTTTCCTGGCCTGTCCCGGCTACCCCGAGTGCGATTTCACCAAGCCTCTGGTGGTGGAGATGCCCGGCAAGTGCCCTAAGTGCGGCAGCCGCATCCTCAAGCGCACCTCCAAAAAGGGCTACACCTATTACGCCTGCGAAAAGATGCGGAACAAGGAAGATCAGGAGTGCGACTTCATGACCTGGGACGTGCCGGTGAAGGATCTCTGCCCCGAGTGCGGCAAGAGTATGTTCAAGCTCTCCGGCAAGGGCCAGCGGAAGCCATTCTGTGTCAATCCCGAGTGCCCCAACTTCCTCCCGGAGGAGAAGCGCGGCTACAGGAAAAAGACGGCGGCCACAGCGGCTCCCGCAGAGGAGAACGCGCCGGAGGCCGGGGAGGAGAAAAAATGAGCAAGGAAGCGATCGTTGTAGGCGCCGGCCTGGCCGGCAGTGAGGCGGCGTGGCAGCTGGCCACCCGCGGCATCCATGTGAAGCTCATGGAGATGCGCCCGGGCAAGTCTTCGCCCGTCCATGTCTCGCCCTATTTCGCGGAATTGGTCTGCTCCAACTCCCTGCGCAGCGATGAGCTGGCCAACGCGGTGGGACTGCTGAAAGAGGAGCTGCGTCGTACCGGCAGCCTGATCATGAAGTGCGCCGACGCGCACCGTGTGGCCGCCGGCGGCGCGCTGGCGGTGGATCGGGAGGGCTTTGCAAGGGCCGTCACGGAGGCGCTGCGCTCCCACCCCAATGTGGAGGTCATTGAGCAGGAGGTCACGGACTTCCCCGATGGGGACGAGGTGATCATCGCCTCCGGGCCGCTCACCAGCGACGCGCTGGCCGACCGGATCGCCGCGCGCACCGGCGGGGACGGACTCCACTTCTTCGACGCGGTGGCTCCCATCGTCACGCTGGAGAGTGTGGATCAGAGCAGCGCGTTCTTTGCCTCCCGCTATGATAAGGGCACCGCAGACTATGTGAATTGCCCCATGACCGAGGAGGAGTACCTGGCCTTCTGGCAGGAGCTGGTCAACGCCCGGGAGGCGGAGGTCCACGGCTTTGTGGACAGCGGCGTTTTCGAGGGCTGTATGCCCGTGGAGGTCATGGCCCGCCGGGGCGTGGACACGCTGCGCTACGGCCCCATGAAGCCCGTGGGGCTGAAGGACCCCCGGACGGGGGAGGAGCCCTACGCGGTGGTGCAGCTTCGGCAGGACAACGCCGACGGCACCCTCTACAATCTGGTGGGCTTCCAGACCCACCTGGCCTTCGGCGAGCAGAAGCGGGTGTTCTCCATGATCCCCGCGCTGAAGAACGCGGATTTTGTCCGCTACGGCGTGATGCACCGCAATACATACCTGAACTCCCCCGGCCTGCTGGACCGTTACTACCGCCTCATCGGCGAGGAGCGGCTGAGCTTCGCCGGGCAGATGACCGGCGTGGAGGGCTATGTGGAGTCCTGCGCCTCGGGGATGCTGGTGGGGTTGGAGACAGCCGCACGGATCTTGGGCTATGAGCCCGTCAACTTCCCTCAGGAGACCGCCATCGGCGCGCTGGGACTCTATGTGTCCCGGGGCAGCGTGGGCGAATTCCAGCCCATGAACATCAACTTCGGCATCATCACGCCGCTGGATTACCGGGTCAAGGGCAAGCGGAACAAGAATATGGAGATCTCCCAGCGCTCGCTGAGGATCATCGACGAGCTGGTGAAAGGAGATATGTGGTCTTGCGTATCCTGATAGACGCCATGGGCGGCGACAACGCCCCGGGAGCGATCGTACAGGGCGCGGTGACGGCTGCCGGTGAGTTCGGAGCAGAGGTGGTGCTGGTGGGCCGGGAGGCGGAGGTGCGAGAGTGCCTCGAGCGGTGCGGCGGCGGGAAGCGCGTCAGCGTGGTGAACGCCGACGAGGTCATCACCATGGAGGACGATCCCTCCACGGCCACCCGGAGAAAAAAGAACTCCTCCATGTCCCTGGCGCTGCAGATGCTCCATCAGGGGGAGGGGGACGCCTGCGTCTCCGCCGGCAGCACCGGCGCCCTGCTCAGCGGCGCCACGCTCACCGTGCGGCGCATCCCCGGCATCCGCCGGGCCTGCTTTGCCCCGGTGGTGCCCAACGGGGAGCGGGGCGTGATCATTGCCGACTGCGGGGCCAACGCCGAGTGCACGGCGGAATACCTGCTGCAATTCGCCTATATGGGCAGTTTCTACTCCCAGGAGATCCTGGGCTGCGACGCCCCCCGGGTGGGACTGCTGAACATCGGCACGGAGGAGAGCAAGGGCACGGCTTTGCAGAAGGAGACCTACGCTCTGCTCACTCAGGCGGATGTGGAGGGAAGGCTGCGCTTTGTCGGCAATGTGGAGCCTACCCAGCTCCTCTCGGGACAGGTGGATGTGGTGGTCTGCGACGGCTTCTCCGGCAATGTGCTGCTCAAGAGCGTGGAGGGCACGGCCGGGTTCCTGATGAACAGGCTGAAAAAGACGCTGACGCGCAGCACCGCCAACAAGCTGGCCGCGCTGGTGCTCCGAAACGATCTGGGCGAGCTGAAGGCTTTGCTGGATGTGAGCGAGGTGGGCGGCACGCCGCTGCTGGGGCTTACCCGGCCGGTGATCAAGGCCCACGGCTCCTCCGACGCCCGGGCCATCCGCAGCGCCGTGAAGCAGGCCATCGCCTGCGTGGAGGCGGATGTGTGCGGCAGAATTGAGAAAAACATAGCGCAGATGCGCATAAAGAACACCTAAGGAGACAGAGTATGGTACTGGAAAAGATTTGCGAGATGGTGGCCGAGCAGTTCCTGGTGGAAAAGGACAGCGTGACGGCGGAGACCGCGTTCGTGGGAGATCTGGGTGCGGATTCACTGGATGTGGTGGAGCTCACCATGGCGCTGGAGGAGGAATTCTCCCTGCCTGACACCCCCGAGGAAGAGCTGGCCAACATTGTGACCGTGGGCGATCTGGCCAACTATGTGGCCAAGACCATCGGCTGAGATCATGACGAAGCTGGAAGAGAAGATCGGCTACCGTTTCCGCGACAGCGCCCTGCTCCGCACGGCGCTGACCCACAGCTCCTTCGCCAACGAGAGCAACGGCAGCGCCGTGTGCAACGAGCGGCTGGAGTTTCTGGGGGACAGCATCCTGGGCGCCGTGGTGGCGGAGGAACTCTACCGCCGCTTCCCCCGTATGCCCGAGGGACGGATGACCCGGCTGAGGGCGGAGCTGGTGTGCGAACAGTCTCTCTATCATCTGGCGCAGGGCCTCTCTCTGGGCAGCTACGTCCGGCTCGGCAAGGGCATGGAGCACAACGGCGGGCGGGAGCGCCCGTCCATCCTGGCCGACGCCACCGAGGCGCTGATCGCCGCCGTCTATCTGGACGGGGGTATGGAGGAGGCCTCCCGGCTCATCCACGAGAGACTGCTCTCGCAGCTGGGCGAGACCGAGCCGCTCTACTACAATGACTGCAAGACCGCCCTGCAGGAGCTGGTGCAGCAGGAGAGCGGGCGGCAGCTCAGCTATGAACTGCTCTCCGAGAGCGGTCCCGACCACGACAAGACCTTCCATGTGCGGGTGCTGCTGGACGGGGAGAGTCTGGGAGAGGGGACGGGCCACTCCAAAAAAGAGGCCGAGCAGTCTGCCGCGGGGCAGGCGCTGAAGGAACTGACCTATGGAAGCAAGGCGTAAGATCATCCCCTTGTTCATACCCCACGCAGGCTGCCCGAACCGGTGTGTTTTCTGTGACCAGAAGCGCATCTCCGGCAGCCTGCTTCCTGCGTCCGGGGACATGGTGCGCCGCACGCTGGACGCGCTGGGGGAGGAGCGTGGCTGTGAGCTGGCCTTCTACGGGGGCAGCTTTACGGCCATACCCATCTGTGAGCAGGAGGAGCTGCTGGGGGCGGCCCAGCCCTACCGGGACAACGGCACGGTGACGGCCATCCGCGTCTCCACCCGGCCCGACGCTGTGGACACAGAACGCCTCGAGCGGCTCCGCCGTTACGGCGTGGAGACCGTGGAGCTGGGCGCCCAGTCCATGACCGGGCGGGTGCTTACACGCAGCGGCCGGGGCCACACGGCCGGGGATGTGGTGAGGGCGTCGGAGCTGGTGAGGGAGGGGGGCTTCTCCCTGATCCTCCAGATGATGACCGGATTGCCCGGGGAGACGAGGGAGAGCTGCCTGGAGAGCGCGGAGAAAATCGCCGCGCTGCGCCCCGACGGGGTGCGCATCTACCCTACGGTCATCCTCCGGGACACGCCGCTCTATGAGCTGTGGCAGCGGGGGGAGTACCGGGAGCACACCGTGGAGGACGCGGTGGAGCTCTGCGCGGATATCCTGCCCATCTTCGAGCGGGCGGGCATCCCGGTGATCCGTCTGGGACTGAATCCCACGGAGGAGCTCTCCGGCGGCGTGGCGGTGGGCGGGGCCTATCACCCGGCGCTGGGGGAGATGGTGCGCAGCAGGATATACCGGCGGCGGGCGGAGGAGGCGCTGCGGGGCGTGGAGCGAGGCAGCGTTGTGACGCTGGAGGTGGACGGACGGCACATCTCCCAGATGACGGGGCAAAACCGCGCCAATCTCCGCTATTTGCAGGAGAAGTTCGCGCTGGGCGGGATCCGCGTGGGAAAATCCCCCTGCCCGGACGGGGAAAACTTCTCCGTAACCGTTGCAATGACGGGAAAAATAGGGTAAAATATTCTGTCTGAATCCATATTCCGATAATTTCCCCCATGAGGTAGTCAATCGTGTACTTAAAGGCACTGGAGCTGCAGGGCTTCAAATCATTTCCCGAAAAAACGCGCATCACCTTTGAGCGCAGCGTTACGGCCATCGTGGGCCCCAACGGCAGCGGCAAATCCAACATCTCCGACGCCCTCCTCTGGGTCATGGGCGAACAGCGCACCCGCACGCTGCGGGGCGGCAAGATGGAGGACGTGATCTTCGGCGGGACGGAGAAGCGCAGCCCCATGGGCTTTGCTCAGGTGACGCTTGTGCTGGATAACACTGCGCGGACGTTTCCCCGGGACTGCGACGAGATCTCCATCTCCCGGCGCTACTACCGCAGCGGCGAGAGCGAATACGCCATCAACAAGGAGTCCGTCCGCCTCCGGGACGTGACCGATCTGCTGATGGATACGGGTCTTGGCCGGGATGGCTACTCCGTCATCGGGCAAAACCGCATCACCGAGATCGTCTCCGCCAGATCCACCGACCGGCGGGAGATCTTCGAGGAGGCCGCGGGCATCTCCCGCTTCCGCTACCGCAAGGAAGAGTCCGAGAGGAAGTTGCAGAAAACGGAGGAAAACCTCCTGCGCATCGGCGATAAGATCGCGGAGCTGGAACTCCATCTGGAGCCGCTGCGGGAGCAGGCGGAGACGGCAAAGAAGTATCTGCTGCTCCGGGACGAACTGCGCATCAAGGAAATTTCACTCTGGATGGAAAACCTCGATCGGCTCCACCAGCAGTCCGAGGGACTGCGGCAGGACTACGAGGAGGCGGTGAAGGCGCGGGATACGGCCAAAGGCGAATTGGAGAGCCTTTACGCCGCGGCGGAGAGCCTCAGCGAGGAGATGCGCCGGAACGATCTGGCCATCGAGCGCCAGCGGGAGAGGCAGCGTGAAGAAGAGAGCGGTGCGGCCGAGCTGGAGAGCGGCGCGGCGGTGCTGCGTAGCAACATCCGCAACAACGCCGAGACCATGGAGCGGCTGCAACGGGAGATGGAGGATCAGCGCTCCCGCTCCGATCAGCTCCTCCGGCAGATCGAGGCGCAGCAGGCGCAGCTTACCGCCCTCCTTGGCGAGGAGCAGGAGCTTCGCGGGCGCGAAGCGGGCCTTATGAGCGCGGCCAACGACGCGAGTCTCGGCCTGCGTCAGCACGGCGACAGGTTGAACGCGCTGCTGCTGCGGGAAAACGGGTACAGCGCGGAGCTGGCGGAGAACGCCACGGCGGAGTCGCTGCTGCGGGAAAATCTCGCCTCCTTTGAGGAGCGTCGGACGGCCCTCCACGGGGAACTGCGGGAGGCCGGAGAGCGGCTGCAGGAAGCCGGAGAGAGCGTGCAGCGGGAGGAAAAGGCGCTTACGGAGGCGGCGGAGCAGGTGACGCGCACGGGCAATATGGTCTCCGGGCGGCAGATGCTGCTGCAAAACCGGGAGCGCAGCTGCGCGGAGCTGGCGGAAGAGCGGGAGAAGCTTTCCTCCGGGCTTCGCTGGATCGACTCCCGCCTCTCCCTGCTGCAGGAGATGGAGAAGGAGTACGAGGGCTTCAACAAGGCGGTCAAGACCGTCATGCGGGAGAGCGAGCGGGGCGCGCTCCGGGGCGTCCATGGCCCTGTGGCGAGACTGATCTCCACGGAGGACCGCACTGCCCTGGCCGTGGAGACGGCGCTGGGCGGCAGCGCCCAGCACATTGTGGTGGACAGCCAGAGCGTGGGCAAAAGCGCCATCGAGATGCTCCAGCGCCGGGGCGCCGGCCGGGGCACCTTCCTGCCGCTGGACACCATTCGCCCCTCTTCTTTGGGGCAGCGTCTGGACGGGGAGGAGGGCTTTGTGGCCCTCTGCGACGAGCTGGTGGACTGCGAGGAGCGCTACCGCGCCGTGATCTCCAACCTGCTGGGCCGTACCGTGGTGACGGAGACGCTGTCCGACGCGCTGCGCATCGCCCGGAAAACCCGAAACGCCTTCCGCATCGTAACGCTGGACGGACAGATGGTGAATGTGGGCGGCTCCATGACCGGCGGCAGCAGCGCGAAAAACACCGGTATCCTTTCCCGGGCCAACGAGCTGCAACATTTGACGGAGCAGCGGCAGGAGGGGGAGGAGAAGCTCAAAAAGGTGGCCGCGGACGCAAGGGAGGCCGAGCGGAAGCGGGAAGAGCTGCGGCTCGAGCTGGAAAACGCCCGGGAGGACAATATTGCCGCCCGGGAGGAGCAGCGCCGCCGGGAGGGCAGCCTCGCCCAGGCGAAGCTGCTGCACAAGGCCGCGCAGGAGGCGCTCGATTCACTCCGGGAGGAACAGGACAGTCTCGAGGGGCGGAAGCAGAGCTGCGAGGAGCGTATCGGCGCGCTGCTGGAACGGCGGCGGGAGCTGGAGGACGCGCTCGCCGCGCTCCGGGAGGAGATCGAAAAGGAAAACCGCAGCGGCGAGGAAGTGGAACAGGCCCGGCGGGGGCTGGAAGAACAGCTTGGCGCCCTGCGGGAACGCCGCGCCGCCGTGGAGAGCGAGCAGCGCTCCACCGAGCGTTCTGTGGAACAGCTTCGCTCGCTGCGGCAGGATATGCTCGAGCGCAGCGGCGGGCAGAACGACGCGCTCACGCTGGCAAAAGAACGGGGCGAACAGTTCGAACGGGAGCTGGCGGAGCGGGAAGAACGGCTGAAAGCCCGGCGGCAGCACATTGAGGAGCTGCAGCGGGAGGGCAAGAGCCTCGGCGAGCGGCGGCTGGAGCTGGAAGCCAGGCGCGTCAGCGGCGACAGGGCCGCCCAGGAGAAGAACAAGGAGCTTCTGGAGCTGGAGCGCAGCTGCGCCCGGCTCGAGCAGCGCAAACAGGCGGCGGATCTGGAGGAGAGCCAGATCGTGGACAAGCTCTGGGACAACTACGAGCTCAGCCGCAGCGCCGCCCAGTCCCTGCGCCAGCCCATCGAGAGCTACTCGAAGATCAGCCGCCAGGTGAGCGAGCTGAGAAAGAGCATCAACGCACTGGGCAATCCCAATGTGGGGGCCATCGATGAGTACGCCCGGCTCAGCGAGCGCTACGACTTCCTCACCGCGCAGCGCAGCGACGTGGAGAAGTCCAAGGCGGAGATCGAGGGTATCATCCGGGACATCACCGCCCAGATGGAGACCATTTTTGTGGAACAATTCCGGAAGATCGACGTCTGTTTCCGCGAGACTTTTTTGCAGCTCTTCGGGGGCGGCAAGGCGTCGCTCTCCCTGGAGGATCCGGAGCATGTGCTGGACTGCGGTATCGATATCCGCATCCAGCCCCCCGGCAAGGCCCTGTCCAACATCAGCCTGCTCTCCGGCGGAGAGAAGTCATTTGTGGCCATCGCCCTCTACTTTGCCATCATGAAGGTGCGCCCCACGCCTTTCTGCGTCATGGACGAGATCGAATCGGCCCTGGACGAGGCCAATGTGAACATAGTGGCCGATTACCTGCACACCATGTCGGAGAAGACCCAGTTCATCGTCATCACCCACCGGCGCGGCTCCATGGAGAGCGCGGACGCCCTCTACGGCGTCACCATGCAGGAAAAGGGCGTGAGTACGGTGCTGAGTCTGGATATGGACGAGGCGATGAAGAACATCCAAGGAACGGAGTGAATGGAATATGGGCTTTTTTGAGAAGATCAAAAACGGTCTCGCCAGGACCAGAGAGAATATGTCCGCCTCTTGGAACAGCATGGTGGCGGACTTCACAGGGGAGAACGAGGAGTTCTTCGATGAGCTGGAGGAGACGCTGATCATGGCGGACGCGGGGGTGGACGCGGCGGAGCGGGCCGTGATGCGCCTGCGCAGCTATGTGAGCGAGCACGGCATCCGGGGCGGAGAGCAGGTGAAAGCGGCCATGTGCGAGATCCTGGCCGAGTCCATCGGCTGCGAGGACAACGCGCTGCACCTGGACACCCACCCCTCCGTCATTCTGGTGGTGGGCGTGAACGGCGTGGGCAAGACTACCACCATCGGCAAACTGGCCTGTTCCATGAGCGCCGGGGGGAAAAAGGTGCTGCTCTGCGCCGGAGATACCTTCCGCGCCGCCGCCGCCGAACAGCTCACCGTCTGGGCGCAGCGGGCCGGCTGCGACATCGTCCGCCACGAGGAGGGCAGCGACCCTGCCGCGGTGGTGTTCGACTCGCTGGCGGCGGCCAGGGCCCGGGGCGTGGATGTGGTCATCGTGGACACCGCCGGGCGGCTCCACAACAAGCAGAATTTGATGAACGAGCTGACCAAGATCCGCCGTGTGATCGACCGGGAGATGCTGGGGTGCAGTGTTGAGTGCCTGATGGTGCTGGACGCCACCACCGGGCAGAACGGGCTGATGCAGGCCAAACAGTTTGCCGACGCGGCCCAGCTCACCGGCATCGTCCTCACCAAGCTGGACGGCACCGCCAAGGGCGGCGTGGTCTTTGCCATCAAGCGGGAACTGGGCGTGCCCGTCAAATACATCGGCGTGGGCGAGGGCGCGGACGATCTGCTGCCCTTTGACGCCCATGACTTCGCGGAGGCGCTGCTGGCATGAAGATGGTCTTATCCTCCGACAACGCCCACAAGCTCCGGGAGTTCCGGGAGATCCTCTCCGAGAGCGGCATCGAGCTGGTGAGCAAGAAAGAGTGCGGCTGCACGCTGGAGGTGGAGGAGAACGGCTCCAGCTTTGCCGAGAACGCCTACCTGAAGGCCGCCGCCGTTTCCCGGGACACCGGCCTTCCCGCCATCGCCGACGACAGCGGGCTCTGTGTGGACGCGCTGGACGGCGCGCCTGGACTCTACTCCGCCCGCTTCACCGGCAGCCACGAGGACAGCGACGAGGCGCGCAACCGCTATCTGCTGCAATGCCTGGCGGGCGAAGAGAACCGCCGGGGTCACTATGTCTGCGCCATCTGCTGCGTGATGCCTGACGGGGCCGTGCTGCGCAGCGAGGCCACCTGCTCGGGCTACATCGGCTATGAGGAACAGGGCGAGGGCGGTTTTGGTTACGACCCGCTGTTCCGTCCCGACGGCTACGAGCGTACCATGGCGGAACTGACCGCTGAGGAAAAAAACGCCATTTCCCACCGGGGAGCGGCACTGCGCGCCTTTAAGGCGGAATGGGAGAAGTATTATGATCAACAGTAAGCAGCGCGCCCTGCTCCGGGGCCTGGCCGCCGGAGAGGACACCATCATCATTGTGGGCAAGGGCGGCATCACCAGCAGCCTGATCGACTCGGTCTCCGATGCGCTGGCGGCCCGGGAGCTGGTCAAGGGCAAGGTGCTGGAGAGTTCCATGCTCACGGCCCGGGAGGCCTGCGACGCGCTCTGCGCAGCGTGCGGGGCCGACGGGGTGCAGGCCATCGGCAACAAGTTCGTGCTCTTTAAGCGCAACGAGAAACATCCCCGCATCGACATCAAGGTGCGCAAGTGAGAACGCTCATCTACGGGGGCAGCTTCAATCCGCCTCATCTGGGCCATGTGACCGCGGTGGTCGCGGCGCTGGAACAGCGCGAGGTGGACAGGGTGCTGGTGATCCCCAGCGGCACCCCCCCTCATAAGGAGCTGGCCGAGGGAAGTCCCGACTCCCCGCGGCGGCTGGAGCTGTGCCGTCTGGCCTTCGGGGGCCTCCCCGGGGCGGAGATCTGCGATATCGAGATACGGCAGGACGATGTGGACTACACGGTGGACACCCTGCAGGAGCTGGAGCGGCAGTACCCGGAGGATGAGTTCTCCCTGCTGGTAGGGACGGATATGCTGCTGAGCATCGACACCTGGCGCCGCCACGACTACCTCCTGCGCGGCAGGACGGTGTACGCCATGGCCCGGGACAAGGGCGAGACGGACGCACTGCGGGAGAAAGCCGCGCAGCTGGAGCGGGACTGGGACTGCCGGGTGCGCATCCTCGACAAGGAACTGGTGATCCTCTCCTCCACGGAGGTGCGTGCCGCGCTGAAAGAGCGGCAGGGGCAGGATATGCTCCCCGGGCTGGTCTATGCCGCCGTGATCGCCCACCGCTGGTACGGGGCCCGGCCCAATCTCCCCTGGCTGCGTGAGCAGGCGTACGGGATGCTCAAGCCCAAGCGGATCCCCCATGTCCGGGGCTGCGAGGAGATGGCGGTACAGCTGGCGCGGCGATGGGGTGAGGACGAGGGGAGAGCGGCCGAGGGGGCCATCCTCCACGACATCACCAAGAAATTCGACGGCGCGGAACAGTTGCGTTTGTGTGAAAAATATGGTATTATGACGGACACCGTTGAGCGGCGTGAGACCCAGCTCCTCCATGCCAAAACCGGCGCGGCCCTCGCCCGCGAGCGGTTTGGAGTGGATGAAGGTATTTACAGTGCTATTTTCTGGCATACTACAGGGAGACCGGGTATGTCCACCATGGAAAAAATTCTCTACCTGGCCGACGCCATGGAACCCACCCGCGCCTACGGGGGCGTGGAGGAGCTGCGGCATCTGGCCTTTGAGGATTTGGACGCGGCCATGCGCCTGGGGCTGCAGATGAGCTGCAACGCCGTGAGAGCGCGCCGTCAGGAAGTCTACCATGTGACGGAAGAGGCTCTCGCCTGGTTTAATTCAAAAAAGGAAGAGTAATTCTATGAAACTATTCAGCGGTTCCGGCCGCCATTCCGCCCCCGGAAAGCACAGCGCCAAACCCCACGGCGGGAAGATGGATCCTGAGCGCGGGCTTCGCGCCCGGGAGAACGCCGGGGACGAGGGGCGGACAGAGGAGAAAAGGACGAGTCCCGAGCCGGCGAAACATGCGCCCCGGACGGAGGGCGCGAGTCGGGAGCGGACTCCGGAGCGGCGGGATGGCGCCGGCAGACAGACGGAGAAGGCGCCGGACAGGAAAAAGAGCAGGCTGCTGATCGCGGCCATCGTGCTGGGCACCATCGTGCTGCTGGCCATGATCGGGCTGGCCGCCTTTGAGATCTGGGCGGACGCGCCGGACATAGACAAGGGCGGCCTGGTCACCAAGGAACCCACCGTCACAGATAAGCCCGGCGACACCCTGTCCACCCCCCAGCCGGCCGCCACGCCGAAGCCCGAGTCCACGCCGGAGCCGGACGGGGAGAGCAAGGCCACGCCGGAGCCGGCAAAGACGGGCCGCCGGGAGGGCGTTTACACGGTGCTGGTGGTGGGCCAGGATGTGGCGGGCATGAATACCGACACCATCATGGTGGCCACCCTGGACACGGTGAACAAGTCCCTCAATGTGGTCAGCATCCCCCGGGACACGCTGGTGAACGTCACCTGGGCCGTGAAGAAGATCAACTCCATCTACGGCATGACCGGCACGGAGGAAGGGCTGGTGGACGGCATCTCCGAGCTGCTGGGTTACAAGGTGGACAGCTACGCGGTGGTGAATATCTACGCCTTTGAGCAGGTGATCGACGCCATCGGCGGGGTGGACTTTGATGTGCCCATGCACATCTCCTGGGGCGACCCTACCATCGGGCGGAGCTATGACATCCCCGCAGGGATGCAGCACCTGAACGGCCACGACGCCCTGGGCGTGGTGCGCTTCCGGAAGAATACGGACGGCACCGGCTATCCCACCGGCGATATCGGCCGGGTGGAGACCCAGCAGCGCTTTGCGCTGGCGGTGGCGAAGCAGATGCTCAGTCTGGGCAACATCCCCAATCTCAGCAAGATCATCGGCATCATTTCCGACAACCTGAAAACCAACCTGACCTCCGGCAACATGGCTTACTACGCCCAGGAATTCCTCAAGCTCGACAGCGATCAGATCACCTTCAGCATCATGCCCTACGAACCCGTGTATATCAAGGGCGGTTCCTATGTCTCCGTCAATCTGGGAGCCTGGATGGAGATGCTCAACGAGAAGCTGAACCCCTACTACGAGAGCATCACCGAGGAGCATCTGGACATCCTCACATTCTCCAACGGCAGTTTCTATTCCACTACCGGGATCCTGGCGGGAGGCTATGATTCCTTCTACGACTATATGCAATAACGGCTGCAAAGCCTGAAGGAGAGAAGCAAAATGCTCACATCTTACGAGATCGCCCGGCTGGCCGTGCAGGCGCTGGACGAAAAAAAAGCGAAGGACATCACCGTACTGAAGACCGAGAAGGTCACGGTGCTGGCCGACTATTTCATCATCTGCACCGCGTCCTCCTCCACCCATGGCAAGACGCTGGTGGAGGAGACCGAGAAGGCGCTGACCCTCGCCGGGGAGCCGCCGCTGCGCCGGGAGGGCTACCGCTCCGGCAACTGGGTGCTGCTGGACTTTGGCTGTGTGGTGGTGCATGTGTTCCTGGAGGATACCCGGGAGTTCTACGGTCTGGAGCGGCTGTGGGCCGACGCTCAGGCGGTGGATTATACGGAAATGCTGCACTGAAGCAGAATAGAGGAGAGAGGAAAATGAAGTACGATTTTGCCGCCATTGAGAAAAAATGGCAAAAGCACTGGCAGGATAACGAGACCTACGCCGCCAAAACCGGCAGCGATAAGCCCAAGTTTTTCGGCCTGATCGAGTTCCCGTATCCCTCCGGCGACGGCCTGCATGTGGGCCATCCCCGGCCCTACACCGCCATGGACATCGTCGCCCGGAAGCGGAGGATGCAGGGCTTCGAGGTGCTCTTTCCCATCGGCTACGACGCCTTCGGCCTGCCCACCGAGCGCTACGCCATCCAGCACAAGATGCGCCCCGAGCTGGTGACCCAGCGGAACGTGGCCCGCTTCACCGAGCAGCTCAAAATGCTGGGCTACAGCTTCGACTGGGACCGCTGCGTGGTCACCACCGACCCGGAGTATTATAAATGGACCCAGTGGATCTTCCTACAGATGTTCAAGAAGGGTCTGGCCTACAAGGCCAGCATCCCCGTGAACTGGTGCACTGACTGCAAGATCGTGCTGGCCAACGAGGAAGTGGTCAACGGCGTCTGCGAACGCTGCGGCGCTCCCGTGATCAAAAAGGAAAAGAGCCAGTGGATGCTGGGCATCACCAAATACGCCCAGCGGCTGCTGGACGATCTGGACGATCTGGATTACATCGACCGGGTGAAGGCCCAGCAGCGCAACTGGATCGGCCGCTCCACCGGCGCGGAGGTCAACTTCGCCACCACCGAGGGCGACGTGCTCACGGTGTTCACCACCCGCTGCGATACGCTCTTTGGCGCCACCTACATGGTCATGTCCCCCGAGCACGAGTGCGTGAAGAAGTGGGAGGACAAGCTGGAGAACCGGGACGAGGTGGCCGATTATGTCCGCAAGGCCGCCGCCAAGTCCGACTTTGAACGCACCGAGCTTACGAAGGAAAAGACCGGCGTGGAGCTCAAGGGCGTCCGGGCCGTGAACCCCGTCACAGGCAACGAGATCCCCATCTTTATCTCCGACTACGTCCTTGCCACCTACGGCACCGGCGCCATCATGGCCGTTCCCGCCCACGACCAGCGCGACTGGGAATTCGCCCGGGTGTTCCGCCTGCCCATCGTGCAGGTGGTAGCCGCCGCCGACGGGCGGGAAGTGGATCTGGAGAAGGGCGCTTTCACCGATGTGGAAGAGGGTGTGCTCATCAACTCCGGCTTCCTGAACGGTCTGGGGGTCAAGGACGCTATCGCCACCATGATCCGCTGGCTGGAGGACAAGGGGCTGGGCCGGGAAAAGGTCAACTTCAAGCTGCGCGACTGGGTGTTCTCCCGTCAGCGCTACTGGGGCGAGCCCATCCCCATCATCCACTGCGACAAGTGCGGCTGGGTGCCTATGGACGAAAAGGATCTGCCGCTGCTGCTCCCCGAGGTGGAGAGCTACGAACCCACCGACACGGGCGAGAGCCCCCTGGCGGCCATGACCGACTGGGTCAGGTGCACCTGCCCCCGCTGCGGCGGCCCCGCCGAGCACGAGACGGACACCATGCCCAACTGGGCCGGTTCCAGCTGGTACTTCCTCCGCTACATGGATCCCCACAACGACAAGGCGCTGGTGGGGGAGGACGCGGTGAAGTTCTGGAAGCAGGTGGACTGGTACAACGGCGGCATGGAGCATACCACGCTGCATTTGCTCTACTCCCGCTTCTGGCACAAGTTCCTCTACGATATCGGCGTGGTGCCCACCAGCGAACCTTACGCCAAGCGCACCAGCCACGGCATGATCCTGGGCCAGAATCCCCGGAACTTCGCCAATCTCCCCGCTGAGGAGCAGCGGAAGCTGATGGAGGAATACGGCGGCGAGGAGGGCGCCCGGGCGCACCTCCGGGAGAAGTACGGCGAGATGGCTGACCACCCCATCGTGAAGATGTCCAAGTCTCTGGGCAATGTGGTCAATCCCGACGACGTGGTGCGTGAGTACGGCGCGGACACCCTTCGCACCTATATCATGTTCATCGGCGACTTCGAGAAAGCCGCCCCCTGGCAGGACGACGCGGTCAAGGGCTGTAAGCGCTTCCTGGACCGCATCTGGAACCTCTGCGAGCAGCCCCGTGAGGGCGATGAGCTGAGCCGGGAGAACGAGCGAGACGTCCACAGGGCCATCGAGAAGGTCAGCCGCGACATCGAGGAGATGAAGTTCAACACCGCCATCGCTGCGCTGATGACGCTGGTGAACCGCTTCTACCAGAGCGCCCCCAGCCGGGGCGATGTGAAGGTGCTGCTCCAGCTGCTGAGCCCCTTCGCGCCCCACATTGCCGAGGAGCTTTGGGAGATCCAGGGCTTTGGGGGGGACTGCTGCCTCTCCCGCTGGCCGGAGTTCGACGAATCGAAGCTCCACGACGCGGAGAAGACCCTGGCCGTGCAGGTCAACGGCAAGCTCCGCTCCACCGTTGTGGTGGCGGCCGGCTGCGATCAGGAGACGGCCCTTGCGGCGGCCTCGGCGGACAAAAAGGTAGCCGGGTACATGGAGGGCATGGATGTGGTGAAAGTCATCTTTGTCCCCGACAAGCTCATCAACCTGATTCTCAAGCCCAGAAAGTGACCAGGCTCCGGAGGCGGCGGTTTTCCGCCGCCTCCGTTTTCCCGGAAAGGGGGATGCAATGGATATACGCTATGTGGACGAGGATCTCGTGGCCTGCATCAAACCCGCCGGGGTGCTGTCCACCGATGAAGAGGGCGGTCTGCCGGGACTGCTGCGCGGGGAGCTGGGCGGCGAGATCAGAACGGTGCACCGGCTGGATCGGGTGGTCAGTGGGCTGATGGTGCTGGCCCGGAACAGGGAGAGCGCCGCTTGTCTCTCCCGGCAGATGGAGGAGCAGACCTTTCACAAGGCGTATCTGGCCGTGGCTCACGGTTGCCCGGCGGAGTCGGAGGGGACGCTGCGCAATCTGCTGTGGCGGGATAAGCGGCGGCGCATGACCTTCGTGGCGGACGCCCCGGGCAAGGGCGTGCAAGAGGCGGCGCTGGATTACCGGGTGCTGGGCCGCGCCGGTGCGCTCAGTTTGCTGCGCATCGTGCTGCACACCGGGCGCACCCACCAGATTCGGGTACAGTTCGCCTCCCGGGGGATGCCGCTGGTGGGGGAGAGGAAGTACAGCGAGGAGGGGGAGGAGACGCCGCTGGCGCTCTTTTCCGCGGAGCTATCCTTTCTCCACCCCAAAACCGGGGCGGCCCTCCGCTTCGAGGCCCTGCCGCCCCCGGCGGAGCCGTGGGGGCAGTTTGCCGATGTCCTCAACGAAAAATCATAAACGACAAAATGAACGCAGGCGCCTTGGCGCCCGCGTTCTGTTGTTTTTATCGGATACTTGATCCTCCACCATATCATCGAAAAGGGTCTGCTCGTTCTGAAAGAAGATATAGCGGGAGCGCTCACGGGTGACGGAGATTTTCTGGCGAAGTACCGCACCATCTGCAATGCCGTGCGCCGCTACCATCGGGATTGCCCACAGTCTGTGGAGCATGTGAACCGGGCCAGGACGGGGTCTTTTGAGCAGACGGAGCTGCCGGACGCGGTGAAGCGCATTTTGGTACTGGGAACGGAGATCAACGGGCTGCTTACAGCGCTTCTGGAAGAGGGGCAGGCGGAGGGCGCGGTACGGAGGGATATTGTCCCGGGGATGTCCGTGTATGTCCTGTATTCGGGCATGACCGCCCTGCTGGCGCTGGCGGAGAGCAAGGGAGAGTTCATCGAAAAACAGTTTTCTCTCTCCGAAGAGGAGTTTCTGGAGTATGGCTTCCGGCAGATCATCAGCTCCATGCTGGTGGAGAAAATCGACATTCGCGATTGACCGCATCGGGCGGGAACGGAGCATGACGCAAGCTATAAGCTCATCATACACACTTTTCCATTGATGAATTGGGTGCGCGGGTATGGGCACATTTGCGGCGAGAAAATCGCAGCAAAATGAAATCCCGTGTTCTGTTTGACGAGCAATTAGCCATGCGCAACTACGCATGATAACTCTGTAATTGATAAAAATCTGCCGGACGACAAAAAAGCCGACGTACAGCAGACGCATTTCCTCGCGCCTGTGAATGGGAGATAAAAAACGCGGAGTGCCCGTTACAGGATACTCAGATCCTATAAGGACACTCCGCATCCTATCGTGCAAGAAACGAGCGCTTCTACACCCGTTGAGACCACTCCCCAAGTTGCTCCCGTGGAGGTTGCACCCAAGGCTGAAAAGGACCTCTTCGCAGGACTGACATAGGAGAGACCCCGCGGCAAGAGCTACGGTTTCTACCTGGATGAGGAAGTAGTGGAGGCTTTGGAAAAGCTGGCCCGTCAGAAGAAACTCAGCAAGAGCAAAGTGCTGAACACTATTTTGCGCAATGCCCTGTTAGATAATTAAATATAGAATATTATATATAAGATAATATGTTAGAGAATATATAATCCGATATATAATATAAGATAGAGCAGCAGATATAATCTAATATATCTGCTGCTCTATTCTATCTAAACGCTATTGTAGCCATTGCTTTGAGAAGCCGGGATCGATGAATTACCCATTCTTCCCTTTTTTAACTGTATTATTCGATTATGCTAACAAACAGAATATCTTGGACAGTCAATAGATCCGGCAGAGGAAGATAAACAGGATATCCACAAACTAAAACGTTATCACCAACAGATGGTTTAATACCATGATCATACGTTATATTTGCCTTCTGGGAAGCTATACAGACTAAAACGAAAGGATCATCAAAATCCCAACTGTTAAAGTCATTACCCCCACGCTTGTGCGTTTTTGCTTGATATGTTGCACCTGGCGCTACAACAAACTCCTCGCCATCAGTGTATATCACGTAACCTTGCGTAGAGATTAACTTGTCTTCATAGAGCCCATAATTTGAACATAGGTTGCCAAATTCTACTGCCTCGCTTTCAGTGTAAGCAGCATATCCTGTCAGTGTGTGGAAATATAATTCTGAAAGGCTCGTTTTCTTGTCCCGGTTTATTCGATCAATTAAAGGTAGAATATCGTTGGATGGAATTGCTAAGTTCAAATTCTGCCCTTCACCATAAGATGCGCAGAGAACTCCAATCACTTTCCCTTTTTCATTGAGAAGCACGCCACCGCTGCTGCCAGGAGATATGGGGGCTGAAAACTGAATCTGCTTGTATTTTCCCTCTTGGTAAAATGCGCTGATTAAGCCGTCAGAAAGTGTGTTTGCAATCCCCAACGGATACCCAACTGCGTATACTTTGTCTCCTTGCTTAACGCTGTCAGAATCAGCTAATTTAAGCGGGTAAACACTTAACGGTTCTTCTACATCCAAGAGAGCTAGGTCTCTTAGTCCCTCATAAGATAGCACTGAGTTTATTTCCACGCTTTTGGTTCCATCTGCTGTTCTGGCGATAATCTTATACACGCTTTCAATTACATGGTAATTTGTTACGAGGGTGTTCTCATCAATCAAAAAACCGCTGCCCGTTCCCAGCATTTCTCCTTTTCTATTGTATAATTCAAGAAAGAGAACTGATTCAGCCGCCTTTTGCACTCCGTTTTTTGAAACCGTAATTTTTATTATTCCAAGAGCAACCAGGCCGAAAGCAATCACTGCCAGAATACTTGCAACTCTTTTTTTCATCTGTCTCTCTCCTATATAAGCTTGTCTATAATATTATATATAAGATTATATGCCAAAGAGTAACCAAACGGAGCAGAATTGAGGTAAGAGTAAGTAAAAGTAGTGTTAACCGTTTCGTGACGTATACCATGCTTCTTTTTTATAACTGTCCCATGCTATGACAACCCTTTCAAATGTGAAGCAAACCGTGAAAAACGGATCTGCCGCCATTGCGTC
>JAQXJT010000017.1 GCA_029009095.1 bacterium | reverse complement strand
TCGTGTGCTACAATCACATTGTTGCATAGGGCTTTTTTCTCTTTTTGAGAAAGGAGGCTCTAAATGGGCAAGAGTTTGCGAGGCAAAGAATGTGGCAAGGGTATCTGACAAAGAAAGGACAGTTTATATAGCGCAAGATTTGTGACCAAAACCGGGAAGCGCCAGGTCAAGTGCTTCTCCTCACTTCCGGAAGCACGAAATTGGCTGGACGATGCCAAGTATGCAGATAAGCACGAAAATATATTTGTTCCGCCAGATATGACGGTAGACGTGTGGTTTGAGTTTTGGATCGCTCATATCGTTGGGGATCTGGCTCCCAATACTCGCAGAAATTACCGTGAGCGTTATGAGTATAACGTGAAGCCGCTTATTGGTGGCATGCAGCTTGCAGATGTCAAGCCGATGCACTGCAAGATGGTTTTCAACCGAATGGAAGCATCGTATGCCGGTTCAACGATCCGCCGACATATATTGCTATGGGAACGATGGTTCGGGCTGCTGTGATGAACGACATGATCCAGAAGCATCCGATGGACGGCGTTCGCTTTACCAAGCCCGTCCGCGCTGTGGATGACATCAAATGTCTTACAACGGATGAGCAGCAGAAATTTATGGAAGCGGCCAAACGCTCCCACAACTATGTGCAGTATGCCCTGATTTTAGAAACAGGGCTGCGGACAGGTGAAGTGATCGGGCTGACATGGGATGCCATCGACTGGAAAGCAAGAACTCTTACGGTAAATAAGACGCTGGAGTTTCGGCATAAACAGAAGGTGTGGCGCGCAGGTCCTCCGAAAACACAGCAAAGCTATCGTACCATCCCGCTCACAAACCGCGCATACGAGATTTTGGAAAAGGTTCACGCACGGGTTCCTGAGCGCAAGGAAACGGATATCCTGTCACTGACATTGGACTATTTGGATCGGCATACTGGGGAAAAGGCGAGCTTGTCCATGCGTGACCTTGTTTTTATCAACTGGCGAACAGGCGAGCCGGCAAAGAACAGTTCCTATGATACCCACTTATATAAGCTCTGCGACGAAGCAGGGATCAAGCACTTTTGTATGCACGCCCTGCGGCATACCAATGCTACCCGCGCCATTGAAAGCGGTATGCAGCCGAAAGTGCTTCAAAAACTGCTGGGACACGGTAGCATCAAAACCACCATGGATCGGTATGTCCATGTGACCACCGAATCTCTGGACCAAGCGGTACGGCAATTTGAAATGAATGGGGTTATCTGAATGAGAGCCGCAGTTCTGCACCAAAATGGCGTAAAAATGGAGTAGACACCGAAAGCCCCAAACCCGGAAACCCTTGAAAATACAGAGAAAACAAAGGAGAATGAAGATATATGAAATTAGGTATCGCAGGACTGCCTAACGCGGGCAAGACCACGCTTTTCAACGCGCTCACCGGCCAGAAGGCCGAGACCGGCAGCTATGCCAACGCCAACGCCAAGCCCAACATCGGCCAGGCCAAGGTGCCGGACCCCCGTCTGGACTGGCTGGCGGAGTATTACCATCCCAAAAAGTACACCCCCGCCACCATGGACTTTGTGGACATCCCCGGCGTGGGCAAGGGCCAGGGCAAGGGCAACGCCGCCCTTCAGGCCATCCGGCAGGTGGACGCCATCGTCCATGTGGTGCGCTGCTTTGAAAACGACGACATCTTTCTCGAGGAGGCCGACGCCCGCCGGGACGCGGAGACGCTGGATCTGGAGCTGATCCTGGGGGACATCGAGCTGGTGGAGCGCCGTCTGGAGCGGGCCAGAAAGGCCGGGAAGAGCGGGGAGAAGAAGGCTAAGAGGGAGTGCGAGATGTGCGAGCAGCTCATCGCCCATCTGTCCGAGGGCCTGCCCGCCCGGAGCTTCCCCTTTACCGAGGAGGACAGGGACATCCTCCAGGACGGCGGCCTGCTCTCGGTGAAGCCCGTGATCTACGCGGCCAATCTGGACGAGGACGGCATGGCCCACTACGGGGACGACCCCAACTTCCGCGCGCTCTCCGCACTGGCGGCGGAGCAGGGCTGCGCGGTGCTGCCCGTGGCTGCCAAGTTCGAGGAGGATATCTCCGATATGGACGGGGAGGAGGCCGCCATGTTCATGGAGGAGCTGGGCCTCACCGAGCGGGGTCTGGACCGGCTGATCCGCACCTCCTACGACCTGCTGGGCTACATCTCCTTCCTGACCGCCGGCGAGGACGACGTTCACGCCTGGACCATCGTCCGGGGCACTAAGGCCCCCCGGGCCGCCGGAAAAGTGCACACGGATATCGAGCGGGGCTTTATCCGCGCGGAGATCGTGGCGTTTGAGGATCTGAAGGCCTGCGGCACCATGCAGGCGGCCAAGGAGAAGGGCCTCTTCCGTCTGGAAGGCAAGGACTATGTGATGCAGGATGGAGATATTACCAACTTCCGCTTCAACATCTGAATTCGGCCGCAGGCGCAGCGACGCGCTGGATCTCTGGCGGGGTCTGGCTGTGGCGGCCATGGTGGTCTGGCACCTGCTGTGGGATCTGGAGAGCCTGGGGATGCTGCGCCCGGGCACGGCGGAGCGGATGCCCTGGGAGCTGCTGCGGGCCGGAGCCGTGCACAGCTTTCTCTTTCTGGCCGGGGTGTCCTGCTGCCTTTCGCGGAACAACCTCCGCCGCTGCGGCCGTCTGGCGCTGGCGGCGCTGGGGGTGTCGCTGGCCATGGGCGCGGTGGGGCAGCCGGTGCTCTTCGGGGTGCTGCACCTCCTCTGCGTCTGCGTGGGTCTCTACGCCGTGGGGGAGAAAGCGTTCCGGGCCCTGCCCGGGGTGCGGTGCGCCCTGCTCTGCCTGCTGCTTTTTGCCGCGCTGTTCCCCTGGCTGCCCGGGGTGCGGGTGGAGACGGAGTGGCTCTGGTGGCTGGGGCTTCGGACGCGGGAATTCTACAGCGCCGATTACTACCCCCTGCTGCCCTGGGGGCTGCTGTTCTTCGCCGGAGCCTTCGCGGGACGCCGGCTCTGCGAGCATCTGCCCCGGTGGACGCTGCCCCGCCCCTTCACCTGGATGGGCCGTCACGCCCTGGGGATCTATCTCGTCCACCAGCCGTTGATGATGGGCGCGCTGCTTTTGTGGAAGCGCTGGGCGGGGCCATAAGTTTTCTTGCGAAAAATTGAAAATCCCTGTATATGGGCTTGACAGAGACCGGCGTATGTGGTATAAAGAGCTTGTAATGAAAAGCGGGTTGGGATGGAATGCGGCTAATCTCCGCAGCGGCGTCCTTGCCACCGTAAAGTCGGGTCTTTCGCCACTCGCTCACATAGTTACGTTTCAGGGGCAGCGTAATGTGTAACGAGAATCGTTGCATTGCCTTCCCGAATGGAGGGCAATTTTTCGTTACAGGCATCTTGCCCGGAAGGACACTCGGTCCTTCCCTGATCCCCGGGCGCCTCCTCAGCCCGGCCGGGTCCTCTCTGAACCTCCTCCGTCATCCTCCGGGGGAGGTTCTTTGTGTCTGCGGGGCGGCGCTTTTTGCTTGACAGGGCGCGGTTTCGGTGATAAGATGGCCAAAAAGCGAAGAAGGGGAAGTGCGTTCCTTTTCCCGACCCCAGAGAGAGGCCGCCGCGGGCTGGAAGCGGCCTTGGACAGGGAGAAGGACACCATGCACGACCGTCCCCGGAGCCGGTGGGAGGAAATGCCCGCCCGGGTGCGCCCGTTATATGCGCGAAATGAGTGAAACCACAGGGTGGAACCGTGTATTTTCTGCACCCCTGGGCCCAAAACCGGGCTCAGGGGTGTTTTTCATGATCAGGAGGAAAGACTATGAGCGAAAACTTTGAATTCAGCTGGGAGAACCCCGAATACCGCCACACCTACCACCACACCTGCAGCCACATCATGGCCCAGGCCATTCAGCACCTGTACCCGGGCACACAGTTTGCCATCGGCCCCGCCATCGACGACGGGTTCTACTACGACGTGGACAGTGAGCACATCTTTACCCCCGATGACTTCGAGGCCATCGAGGCGGAGATGCGCAGGATCTGCAAGGCCAAGGAGAAGCTGGAGCGCTTTGAACTGCCCCGGGCGGAGGCGCTGAAGCTGGTGGAGGAGATGAACCAGCCCTACAAGGTGGAGCTGATCAACGACCTCCCCGAGGACGCGGTGATCTCCTTCTATAAGCAGGGCGACTTCACCGACCTCTGCGCCGGGCCCCATCTGGACTCCACCGGCCGCGTGAAGGGCAACGGCATCAAGATCACCAGCGTCACCGGCGCATACTGGCGGGGCGACTCCAGCCGCAAGATGCTCCAGCGGCTCTACGCCGTGGCCTTCCCCAGCAAGGATATGCTGGAGGAGTACCTCCAGCGCGTGGAGGAGGCCAAGAAGCGCGACCACCGCAAGCTGGGGCGGGAGCTGGGGCTTTTCGCCTTCCGGGATGAGGCCCCCGGTTTCCCCTTCTACCTGCCCAAGGGCACGGTGCTGCGCAACGTCCTCATCGACTACTGGCGCAACGTCCACCGGAAGTGGGACTATGTGGAGATCCAGACTCCCCAGATCATGCGCCGCACCCTCTGGGAGACCAGCGGCCACTGGGATCACTACAAGGACAACATGTACACCACCGTCATCGACGGGGAGGACTTCGCCATCAAGCCCATGAACTGCCCCGGCAGTATTCTGGTCTATCAGCTGGAGCCTCACTCCTATCGTGACCTGCCCCTCCGCTACGGCGAATTGGGCACCGTGCACCGCCACGAGCTCTCCGGCGCCCTCCACGGTATGTTCCGCGTCCGCTGCTTCACCCAGGACGACGCCCACATCCTCCTGGCCCCCGAGCAGATCAAGGACGAGGTGGTGCGCATCGCCCAGCTCTTCGACGAGGTCTACTCCTTCTTCGGCCTGCCCTACAAGATCGAGCTGTCCACCATGCCCGAGGATCACATCGGCACCGAGGCGGACTGGGAGGTGGCCACCTCCGCGCTGGCGGACGCCATTACCTCCATCGGCAAGACCTACGAGGTCAACCCCGGCGATGGCGCCTTCTACGGCCCCAAGCTGGACTTCCACATCCAGGACTCCCTGGGCCGTACCTGGCAGTGCGGCACCATCCAGCTGGACTACCAGCTCCCCGGCCGCTTCGATCTGGAGTACACCGGCGCGGACGGCGAGAAGCACTGCCCCGTGATGATCCACCGGGTGGTGTTCGGCTCCATCGAGCGCTTCATCGGCGTCATCACCGAGCACTTCGCCGGCGCGTTCCCCACCTGGCTGGCTCCCGTGCAGGTGCGTCTCATGACCATCACCGACCGGGTCAACGGCTACGCCGGGGAGCTCAAGGCCAAACTGGAGGCCGAGGGCATCCGGGTGGAGGCCGATCTGCGCAACGAGAAGATCGGCAAAAAGATCGCCGAGGCCCGTACCCAGAAGATCCCCTACCTGCTGGTCATCGGCGACAAGGAGGCCGAGAACGGCCAGGTGGCCGTCCGCAGCCGGGCGGGCGACGAGGGCGCGGTGGACTTCGCGGAGTTCCTCGCCCGCGTCAAGGCCGAGTCCAGGCCCTGAAGGTGCCAGAAATTGACTGACTAAAGAAAAACTCTCTTCACATAGTAAGATCGGGACTCCGCCGCGGGCGGAGCCCCGATCTGCCTTTTTTCAAGGCGCAGGGAAGGGAGTTTATTCATGCAGGCAGAAAAAAGAAAACTGGCGGCGGCCTTTGCCTCGGTGATCACGGTGTCCATCCTCCTGTTGACGCTGATCCAGCAGGTGGGGGCGGTGACGTTCCAGCGGGGGAGCAGCGGCGACACGGTGACCGCCATCCAGCAGAAGCTCTCCGCCTGGGGCTACTATAACGGCGCCATCGACGGGATCTACGGCAGCCGCACCGAGGCGGCGGTGCGCTATTTTCAGCAGAAGAACGGTCTGGCCGTGGACGGAAAGGCCGGCCCGGCCACGCTGGCGGCTCTGGGCATCAACGCCCCCTCCGCAGGCGGGAACGGCGATGTGTACCTGCTGGCCCGGCTCATCTCCGCCGAAGCCCGGGGGGAGCCTTATCAGGGACAGGTGGCGGTGGGCGCGGTGGTGCTCAACCGCATGGACCACCCCTCCTTTCCCAACACTCTATCCGGGGTGATCTACCAGCGGGGGGCCTTTACCTGCCTTTCCGACGGGCAGTTTGACCAGCCCATTGCCGACAGCGCCTATCAGGCGGCCCGGGACGCCCTCAACGGGGCCGATCCCACCGGCGGCGCCATCTACTACTTCAACCCCGCCACCGCTACCAGCAAGTGGATCTGGTCCCGTCCGGTTCTGCTCATCATCGGCAAGCACCGCTTCTGCGCCTGAGGGGAAAAGCCGTTGCATTTGGCCGCGGCTGGGGGTATAATGGCAAAAAATGTGAAGGAGCGATCTTGCATGAGCAATTGTACCCGCTGCGGCGCCTACATCCCCGTGGGCGACACCGCCTGCCCCGCCTGTGGCTACGACCCGGAAAAGGAAAAAGCGGAGCAGAAACAGAGCGGCTTCTCCGGCGGCGCGGCACAGGCCCGGCAGCCCCGATACGAAGGCGCCGCCCAGACCTCCGGCAGTTATGAGAGCGTCCGGCGCGAGGAAAAGGCCGACTCCCAGACCATGACCTGGGCTCCCTGGAACCAGAAAGAGGAGGAAGAGGAGAGCGGCGGCTGGGAGAGCGCGCCGTCCCGGGACATGGGGGAAGACGAGCGCGTCCGGCGCCTCTCGGTGCTCTCCTATGTGGGGCCGCTGTTCCTGCTCCCCCTGCTGCTCCATAAGGACAACGCCTTCGTCCGCTTCCACGCCAACCAGGGGCTGTTGCTGTTCCTGGCGGAGCTGGTGGTGGAGATCTGCCTGGGCGGCGTGCTGTGGCTGGCCGGGGCGGCGTTCTGTCTTTACTGCCTGGTGCTGGGGGCCAAGGCTGCCGCGGCAGGCAAGTGCGTGAAGCTGCCTCTGCTCGGCGATATCCAACTGATCAAATGACCGTCTCCGCCCCCGGGCGGACGAGGAATACGGAGAAAGACATACCCGCCGGGGAAACCCCGGCGGGTATGCTGCTGTGGTGGGTATGATCATCTAAGGAGAGCCGGTTCAGTTGGCCTGAGCGACGGCCATGGCGGCGTCGCGCTCGGCGTTTTCCTTGGCGTAGCGGGCGGCGTCCTCGTCCTTGATCTTGTAGCCGACAAGGAAGATCACGGCGGCCAGCACGCAGAGGACGGCGGGGATGGTGCCGATGATGAGCATGTACTTGCTGGTGAAGTCGGCGGTGATCTCCATGCCGGGCTGGTAGCCGATGGCGGCCAGACCGTAGCCGGCGATGGCGCTGCCGCCCACGAAGCCGATCTTCATGGGCAGGTTGAACATGGCCATGGCGGTGGAGCGGTAGTCCTTGCCGGTCTTGTGGTAGCCGTACTCGCCGCAGTCCAGGAAGTAGTTCACGCCGAAGCTGGAGAACATGTACATGAAGGCGGTGAAGAGGCAGGTGCCGATGGTGAAGATCCACTTGCTGGAGCCGCCGAACACGCCGATGAACACCATGGAGGCGGCGTAGCCCAGCAGACCCACCACATAGGACATCCGCTTGCCCAGCTTCTTGCCCAGCCGGGGGATGAAGAGGGAGGCCACGAAGGCGAAGGCGGTCTTGATGGTCATGGAGGTGGCCATGAAGCCGTAGTCGTTGATGATGTAGCGGAAGTAGTAGACCTGAATACCGGTGAGCACGTTCATGCTGATGTAGAAGATGCCCATGGAGAGGATCATGATGAGCAGCTGGGAGTTGCCCGCCACGGCGTTGAACATATCCTTGACGGTGACGGTCTTTTTGGCGGCGGCGTCGCTGGGGGCGTCGTAATTTCTGGCCAGCCGGGCCATGCCGCCCGCGCCGAAGAGCATGAACAGCGCCAGGAAGGTGCAGGTGACCCAGTAGGCCCACTTGTCGCCGGTGAAGCCGCCCACCAGCTTGATCAGGGGCAGCACGCAGGCGGAGGTGATGATGGTGGCGGCGGCGGTGGCCTGAGCCTGACGGGCGGAGATCTTGGCACGGATGCCCATGTCGGCGCCGGCCATGTACTGCAACACGCCGCCCCGGCAGATCATCAGCAGGCTCATGCCCGCGCCGAAGCCCACATAGGAGACGATGATGACGCCGGCGCGGAGCCACTCGCTCCCGACGCCCAGCTCATAGGTGTTCAGATAGGTCAGCGTGAAGGAGATGAACAGCAGCCACTTGACGATGTTGAGCCAGGGGCGGTACTTGCCGTTCTTGAAGCGGACCTTTTCCATGATCGGGCCCGCGACTACGCTGAAGACCAGGTCGATGGTCTTGGCAATGACCAGCGCCGTGGACACGGTGGCGGCGGCGATCATCAGGTAGTCGGTCATGAACAGATTCATGTAGACCATGACCATGCTGGAACCCACGGTCTGCATAAAGACCTGTAGTGTGAGTTTGTTTATGTCCTTGTTGAGTGTGTCGTTCACGGTGTTCTTCCTCCCTTATCCTGTTTTTGCTTTCCTCTTTCGCGGTGTTTCAATCGTCGAACTGCGCGTAGTATTTCCGGCTCTCCTCGTAGACCAGCGCCAGCAGCCGGGGGTCGGTGGCCCCGTTGAGCACCAGCCGGCGATCCTTACAGAGTTCCACAAAGTCCCTGGCGGCGGTGCGGAGCTCCTCCTCCGTGGCGTCCTCCGCCGGGGCGGGGAGCGTCATGCCGAAGGTCAGGCAGGTGTCGGGGTAGAGCCCGGACAGCCTGACATAGTCGTTGAGCGTCTGGCCGCACCAGATGTCCGCGCCCGCTTCGATCATGGCGGGCACCAGCGCCTCCACCTGTCCGCAGCAGTGCAGCTCGAAGCGGAGGCCGTTGCGGTGGCAGGCGTCCACGATGCGCTTGAGATAGGGGACGATCATCTCCCGGCAGGTGTCCAGGGAGAAGAACGGGGCGTTCTGGGTGCCCCAGTCGTCGTGCATCAGCAGCATGTCCAGGTCAAAGTACCGGGCATAGCGGGCGATCATGTCCTCGTACATATCGCAGAGGGCGGAGAAGAAGCGGTGGACCCCCTCCTTCTGATCCTCGTCGATGAGCGCCACGGCCGCGCCCTCCACATCGCACAGGGAGATGAGCCGCTCCCACAGTCCGCTGAGACAGCAGACCTCGTGGAACTGGTCGCTGGCGGCGAACCAGGCCCGGTTGGCCTCGGCGCTGCGCTCCCAGTCCATCTCGTCCAGATCGGGGATATGGACATATTCTTCCCACCGGGCCATGTCCGGCACCGTGGGTGCGCCGGGGCGCACGGTGGCGCCGTTTACCAGCGGCACAAACTGCCACATCAGCCCAAACCAGCCCTCCTGCACATTGCCGGGAGCGTATTCCATGGGCCCCTCGCCGTCCACCACCAGGTGGGTGGCCACGTTGTCGGGGTGCATCCGGGGCCGGAAGCCCAGCACCTCGCCCGTCATGCCCATGACGGGGATCCAGTAGGGCTTTTTGCGTTCAAAATACAGCTTGATGTTCTCCCGGGGCGAAACGGGGCGGTCATAGCGGGGCGGGCCGGGGCGCCCGCCGAAAAGACTGGGGTAGTTTCCTATGGGTACCAGCTCGCTGGGGTCAAAGGGTTTCCTCGCCATTGTCTTCTCCCCTTTCTGCAAGTGTGTGGCGTATCTCGCGGGATCACTCTCTGTCGCCTCCGGACGAAAGCCGGAGAAATGGGCCGGAACAGGCCTTGTTATAATTTTTACACATATTAAACGGAATGTAAATGCTTAAAATGTATATATTCGACGGGGTTCGTGCTACACATTGCAGGATGGGGGGTCTGCCGCTTCTGCGGGCACTGTTCACAATCTGTTCATTGAACCCCGGGGGCGATTTGATATAATCCTCCCATCGACAAATTCTCCAAAAGAGAGAAAGGAGCAGACTATGGAGATAAAATTCAGACCCGGGGCCGCGCCGGACGGCACGGGCGCGCCGCCCCGGAGTGTGCGGCCCGTGGACGGGAAGAAGATCAGAAAGTGGGGGATCGTGGCGCTGCTGGTGCTGCTGGCGCTGAGTCTGGCGGGCAGCTCGTTCTACGAATTGCAGGAGGACGAGTACGCCGTGGTGACCACCTTCGGCCACCCCAGCGTCGTGTCGGAGCCGGGACTGAAGTTCAAGATCCCCCTCATCCAGCGCAAGACCATCGTCTCCAAGGCCACCAGGGGGTTCCCCATCGGCTACGACGTCCGCTCCGGGATGTCCGTGCCCTCGGAGTCCGTGATGATCACCGTGGACTACAATTTTGTCAATGTGGACTTCTATGTGGAGTACCGGGTCACCGACCCCATCAAGTATCTCTACAGCTCTCAGGACCCGGAGGGGATCCTGAAGATGCTCTGCCAGTCCTACATCCGCGATACCATCGGCCTTTACAATGTGGACGATGTGATCACCACCGGCAAGAGCGAGATACAGTCCTCCATCAAGGATAAGATCCTCAACCGCCTGGAGCAGGAGGATATGGGCATCACGCTGGTGAACATCACCATCCAGGACGCGGAGCCCCCCACGGCGGGGGTGCAGGAGGCGTTCAAGGCCGTGGAGACCGCCAAGCAGGAGGCGGAGACCGCCACCAACAACGCCAACAAGTACGCCAACGAGGTGCTCCCCGCCGCCAAGGCCGACGCCGACGAGATCCTGCAGCAGGCGGAGGCCTATAAGACCGCCCGCGTCAACGCCGCCAACGGCCAGGCGTCCCGCTTCTCCCAGCTCTACGAGGAGTACTCAAAGTTCCCGGAGATCACCCGGCAGCGGCTCTACTACGAGATGATCACCCAGGTGTTTCCGGATGTGAAGGTGTACATCATGGGGAACGACGGGGCCACCGTCTCCCCGCTGCTGCCGCTGGAGCCCATGGGCGTGACGGAGGTCGCGGAAGGAGGTCGTGAGGAATGAAAAAAGCGGGAAAGGTACTGCTGCTGGTGGCGCTCGTGCTGGCGCTGGCGGTGCTGAAAGGCGCGTTCTATGTGGTGCAGCCCAACGAGTACGGGGTGGTGCGCCAGTTCGGCGCGGTGCAGGAGGTCAAGGAGGAGCCGGGGCTCTATCTGAAGATCCCCTATGTCCAGACCGTCTCCACCCTGCCGAAGACCGTGCTGCTCTATGACCTGCCCATCAGCGATGTGATCACCGCGGACAAGCACTCCATGGTGCTGGACTCCTTTGCCCTGTGGCGCATCAGCGACCCCCGGCTCTTCATCGAGTCCCTCTCCGGCAGCGTGGCCACCGCCGAGAGCCGCATCAACGCCATCGTGTACAACGCGCTGAAAACCGTGATCTCCTCCCAGAAACAGGAGACCATCATCTCCGGCCGGGACGGCAGGGTGGTGCAGCTGGTCATGGAGAACATCGGGGACAATTTCGAACGCTACGGCATCGAGATGATCGCCGTGGAGACCAAGACCCTCGATCTGCCCGACGATAACAAGGAGGCCGTCTACACCCGCATGATCTCCGAGCGGAACAACATCGCCGCCTCCTACGCCGCCGAGGGCGCCGCCGAGGCCAAGCGCATCCGCAACGAGGCAGACAAGCAGGTGGAGATCATCCTCTCCGAGGCGAAGGCCGGCGCCGAGGCCAAACGTGCCGAGGGCGACGCGGAGTATATGCGCATCCTCTCCGAGATCTACGATACCCGGGAGGAGGCGGAGTTCTACACCTTCATGATCGCGCTGGACGCCATGGAGGAGTCCATGCAGGGCGGGGACAAGACCATTATCCTCAATGCCGACAGCCCCATCGCCCAGCTCTTCAACTGAACGAAAACACAGCCCCGGCGGAGCGACCGCCGGGGCTGTCTGGCGCAAAGAAGGCGGGAGCTTCTCTCCCGCCTACTTATGGTTTTCAGAACATTTCCCTGCTCATCTTGTTGATCATCTCGGTGGCGCACTCGTACACGCCGGGATAGGTGCTGCCGGGGCCGCCGGCGGTGAGGCAGGGGATGAAGTAGTGCTTGCCGTTGGTCTCGCAGGCCCGGCGCACTTCCCGCTCGACGAGCTCGGGCGTCCAGTCCCGGACATCCACCACACCGTTGTTGATGTCGCCCATGAAGGAGATCTGCCCGCCGTACTTCTTCACCAGCTCGGGCACGTTGTTGGTGGTGACGCAGCCCTGGAACACATCGATGCCCATTTCGATCATGGCGGGCACCAGGTTGGCGGCGTAGGAGTCGGAGTGGTGGATCACGATCTCGCAGCCGTGCTCCTTGTAGTAGCCGTAGATCTTCTTGTAAGCGGGGACGATGAACTCGTTGAACATCTCCGGCGACATGAAGGAGGAGTTGTGGGAACCCCAGTCGTCGTGGTGGAACACCGCGTCGGGGTGGCCGTGCTTCACCAGCAGCTCGGCCAGCTTCAGCTCGTAGTCGGTGATGTAGTCAATGAGCTCGTGCATCTCGTCGGGGTTGGTGTAGAAGGCCAGCAGGGCCTCATCGATGCTCATCAGGTAGTGCACCTGCTCAAAAACGCCGGGGAAAATGGCGCAGGCGCAGAACTGCTCCCTGCGGTCCACCGCCTTGGCGGCGGCCTCGTAGTCCTCCCAGGCGGACTCGGGGATGTCCAGATTGGGATGCTTCACGGTGTCTTTCCAGTGCTCGATGTCCTTGATGACCCGGTGCTCGTAGTCATGGACGGGGAACTGGCCGGGCAGGCCCTCGGGCCAGTTGATGGTGACGCCCCAGCCGTTTTTGACGGGGCCGCCGCCGGGACGGGCCATGGGGTACTGTCTCATGATGGGGTCGCCAAAGAGCATGGTGAAGAATTCGTACTGGTTCACAAATCGGTCGGGATTGCCGCCGTGGATGGTCTCAAGGAAGTTGTCTCTCTTGGTCAGCATACGATCATTCTCCTTTTCACTTTTCTCGGTGGTGATGCAAGATACCTGTACGGCCCGCCGGTGCGCAGCGCACGCGGCAGGCCGTGATCCCGTTTCCCGGAGGCGGCCCCGGGGCCGCCTCCGGAGCGGGGGTGGATCAGAACATCTCCTTGCTCATCTTGTTGATCATCTCGGTGGCGCACTCGTACACACCGGGGTAGGTGCTCATGGGGCCGCCCATGGTCAGGCAGGGGATGAAGTAGAGCTTGCCGTTAGTCTCGCAGGCCCGGCGCACTTCCCGCTCGATGAGCTCGGGCGTCCAGTCGGCCACGTCGCACACGCCGTTGTTGATGTCGCCCATGAAAGCGATCTTGCCGCCGTACTTCTTCACCAGCTCGGGCACATTGTTGGTGGTGACGCAGCCCTGGAACACATCGATGCCCATTTCGATCATGGCGGGCACCAGGTTGGCGGCGTAGGAGTCGGAGTGGTGGACGATGATCTGCACGCCATGCTCCTTGTAGTAGCCGTAGACCTTCTTGTAGGCGGGGACGAAGAACTCTTCAAACATCTCCGGGGAGAGGAAGGAGGAGTTGTGGGAACCCCAGTCGTCGTGGTGGAACACCGCGTCGGGATGGGCGTGCTTGCAGAGCTGCTCGGCCAGCTTCAGCTCGTATTCGGTGATGTAATCGACCAGCTCGTGCATCTCGTCGGGGTTGGTGTAGAAGGCCACCAGCGCCTCCTCAATGCTCATCAGGTAGTGTACCTGCTCAAAGATGCCGGGGGCGATGGAGGTGGAAACAAAGTACTGCTCCCGGTCGATGGCCGCCGCTGCCGCCTCGTAGGCCGCCCAGGCCTCGTCGGGGAAGTCCGTGCGGGGCATCTTCACGGTCTCCTTCCACTTGGTGATGTCCTTCACCACCCGGTGTTCGTAGTCATGGACGGGGAACTGGCCGGGCAGACCGGCGGGCCAGTTCTTGGTGACGCCCCAGGCGTCCACCACCGGGCCGCCGCCGGGGGTGCAGCGGGGGGACTGGCCGGTGATGGGGTCGCCCCGGACCATGGAGAGGAACTCGTACTGGTTTACAAAGCGGTCAGGGTTGCCGCCGCGGATGGTCTCAAGGAAATTCTGACGAATGGTAAGCATAGCTGTCTCCTCCTCAAAAGTCATGTTGTAATGCGCTGAGCTTATAACCGACAACCCTATGGTAAGGCTTTTTTTCTGCATTGTCAACCAAAAAACCCGGAAAAAATTCCCGCTCTGTCTCTCAGAGCGGGAATTTGGTCATTTTTGCCCAGCGCCGGGGGTATTGGGCGGGGGTGGGGCCGCTCTTGCGCAGCAAAACGGCGCTGTGTACGGCGTCGGTGCCCGGGACGGCGTATTTCACCACGCGCTCCACTTCCGCGCCCAGCGTGCGGATGGCGTGCGCGGCCTCCTCCAGCTCCTCCTCGGGGGCGGGGCCCTTCATGGCCACGAACAGTCCGCCCTTTTTCACCATGGGCAGGCAAAGCTCGCAGAGGAGGTTCAGCCGGGCCACCGCCCGGGAGGTGACAACGTCAAACCGCCCGCGCAGCTCCGCGCTCTCCTCGGCCCGGCCCTGCAAACAGCGGCAATCCAGTCCCAGCGCCGCGCAGACCTCCTGCTGGAAGTCCACCCGCTTGCGCTGACTGTCCAGCATGGTCAGCTCCAGCGTGGGTTCGAGGATCTTCAGCACGATCCCGGGAAAGCCCGCGCCGCTGCCCACATCCAGACAGCGCCTGCCGCGGAGATCCGCCGCGCCCAGCAGCGCCCCGCAGTCGAGAAAGTGCAGCCTTGCACAGTCCTCCTCCCCGGTGATGGCGGTGAGGTTCATGACTTTGTTTCGCTCCTCCAGTATTTCCCAGTAGCGCCGCAGCTGAGCCGCCGCGCCTTCGGGCATGGCCACGCCCAGCGCGGCAAAGCCCTCGCGCAAAATCTCTTCCATGCTCTTCCTCCCCCGTGCTTTCTCCCGGCATCTTATCACGGCCCCGCCACCTCCGTCAAGGGGGGGCATAAGCCGGGGCGCGGGGGCATAGTCTGCTCCGAGGGGGTGAGGCGTTGAAGAAGAACTTTGTGGGAATGCTGCTGCTGTGTCTGTGCCTCCGGCTCTGGAGCTGGGGGGAGCAGGGGGGAGCGCCGCGGGTGGACAGCGGCGCGGTGGGCTCGCGCATCGTCACGGCGGAGCTGGGCTGGCGGTACGAGAGGGCGGAGGGGGCAGAGGCGGCCGCGCCGGGGGAGGACATGCCCTGCCTTCCGGCAGAGACGGCCACGCCCGCGTCCCCGGCGGAGACCCCCGCGCCCCCGGAGTCGTCCCCGGCCCCGGACGAGCCCGCGCCCCTCCCCACGGAGTCCCCGGCGGAGGCGGCGGAGGAGACGCTCTCCCCGGCCCCCACGCCCCGGGCGCTGAGCTTTTCCAAAGACACCGTCACCAACCGTACCGCCCAGACGCTGGATCTGGAGGCGCTCCGCCGCGAGAGTTTGAGCCAGCGCCTGCCCGCCGGGGAGGCGCAGATCCTGATCCTCCACACCCACGGCACGGAGGCCTATACCATGGATCCCGGGCACACCTATGCCGAGAGCGACGCCTACCGCAGCACCGACACGGCCTGCAACGTGGTGCGGGTGGGGGACGAGCTGGCGGCGGCGCTCAGCGAACAGGGGCTGCGGGTGATCCACGACCGCACCCTCTATGACTATCCCTCCTATACCGCCTCCTACGCCCGGAGCGCCGCGGCGGTGGAGCAGTGGCTGCGGCTCTACCCCCGCATCGCCGTGGTGATCGATGTGCACCGGGACGCGCTGGGGGAGGGGGAGACGGTGTACAAGACCCGCTGGGAGACGGACGGGGAGAGCGCCGCCCAGGTGATGATCCTCATCGGCACAGGGGAGAACGGCCTGGCCCACCCTCTCTGGCGGGAAAATTTCAAGCTGGCGCTGCGGCTCCAGGACGCCATGAACGCCGCCTGCCCGGGCCTGGCGCGGCCCATCGACCTGGTGAGAGAGCGTTACAATCAGCACTACACCACCGGCTCCATGATCCTGGAAGTGGGCAGCAGCGGCAACACCCTGCCCGAAGCGCTGCGGGCGGTGCGGAGCTTCGGAGAGAGCGCGGCGCCGGTGCTGCTGGGGCTGCGGGAGGGATAGAAGCTATTGACTTTTCCGGGAAAAAGTGGTATACAAAACAGGGAATTGTTCCATCTTTTTCTTGTTTTTACTTTATTTTCAGGAGGGTATATAGCTATGGCAAAGTGGGTATGCAGCGTTTGCGGTTATGTGTACGAAGGAGAAAATCCCCCCGAGAGTTGCCCCCAGTGCAAGGTTCCCGCCGACAAGTTCATCAAGCAGGACACCCAGGAGATGACCTGGGCCGCCGAGCACGTGGTGGGCGTGGCCAAGGGCGTCGATCCCGAGATCGTGGAGGGCCTGCGCGCCAACTTCGAGGGCGAGTGCAGCGAGGTCGGTATGTATCTTGCAATGGCTCGCGTCGCTCACCGCGAGGGTTATCCCGAGATCGGTCTCTACTGGGAGAAGGCCGCTTTTGAAGAGGCTGAGCATGCCGCTAAGTTTGCTGAGCTCCTCGGCGAAGTTGTAACCGACTCCACCAAGAAGAATCTTGAGATGCGCGTTGACGCTGAGTGCGGAGCTACCGCCGGCAAGTTCGACCTTGCAAAGCGCGCAAAGGAAGCAGGTCTTGACGCAATCCACGACACCGTTCACGAGATGGCTCGCGACGAAGCCCGTCACGGCAAGGCATTCGAAGGTCTGCTGAAGAGATACTTCGGCTAATAAAATGCCTTAAATACTGACTTTTTACGAGAGGGAATGGCTGCTGCCGTTCCCTCTCTTTCGTTTCTGTAATTATTCCACCACAAAACCAAAAGTATGTCATTAGAGTTATACAACATTATGAAATATTTCATAAATACCAAAACAAGTCTTGTGACACACAAAAAACGGCTCGTTTTTGTGTGTCAATGGGGTATACCCTAATGAAATGGATAGGAAAAGGAGCGGGACACGCGCCCCGCTCCCTGTAATTATTTCAGAATCGTGATAGTGCCTTTAATTCGGGTAATCTCAACGGACGAAAAAGCATATCCATAAGCTTCAATGATATTGTC
>JAQXJT010000016.1 GCA_029009095.1 bacterium | reverse complement strand
AAAGTCGATATATGCCTGTAAATGGTCAGCCGTTACACTTTTCAGTTTTCGGTTGCCGATAGGGTGCTGCTTGATACGGTTTACCGTCCCCTGATATGCCATCACCGTACCGTTACTCAGATTACCTGGCTTCAGTTCTTCTTCCACCCACATATCCAGCAGTGTTCCCACCGTAATATTCTCCGTTTTCGCAACGAATTTCTTTTCCTCGTAGTCCTCCATTGCCTTTCGGAGCAGTGCTTCTGTTTCCGCCTTGCTTTCTGTTCCGGGGAACTCCTTCTGCACACGGTTTCCGCTTTCATCTTCGATATAAAAGCGATAGTACCACTTTTTGCCTTTCTTTCTTACAGAACCTTTTGCCATAGATAAAATTTCTCCTTTCTATCCGTGGCAATCGGGTCTGTGACATATGGTGTGCGTAAAGTAAATAGTGTCACTTGCCGGTTGTTGTTTCAGCCGGCATTTTCATTTGTCAAGGTGCCACGGAATTTTTCTTTTCGGCCAGCCTTTCCTCGGCTGCCGTCACTATCCCGAAGAGTTCGCCCATAGATACCTTTGTGCGACCCTCATCGTAGATATGTAAAATCCCGTCAAGAAATCGTTTCATATCTTCGATCGGTGCTTCCATTTCGTTGCGATAGACCTTTTCGGTAATCGTTCCCGACTCGATAGCGTATCGCATAAGCGACTGCTTCAAGCCTTCGTCGTTTGCCACACGGTCAACCTCTGCCATAGCGTCGGCAAAGTGATAACAGAGCACCGAGTACAGGTCTATCATCTTTCCGAGAAATGTTGTCAGGAGCTGCTGGTGCGGCTCTCCCTGAACAACACTCACGCTGTCAAGGTACTTTGCGATATGTGCATCAATGTTCCTCTGACAGAGCGTTTTAGCATCATATTCCTTTTCTTCGGAAAGCCCCGTCAACCATTCGGGAGTGGTCAGAAGTGCCTCGGCAAGACCGTTGATAATCATGGTTCGCTTCGGGTCAACACCGTCTGCTTCATACCTTTGAATGGTAGATTTGTTCACGCCGATACGTTTTCCGAGTTCCGGCATAGAAAGTTTGAGTTCTATTCTACGCTCTTTAATGCGTTTCCCGACTTGTTTTGGGGCAAACATTGTTTCTTCTTTCAAGGTATTCACCTCCTGTTTGAGTACAGTATATCACAAATAAACTCAATTTGCAACTCTTATTTCTGAAAATATTAAAAATAATCCTTAAAGAGTTGCAAAACGGGTTGACGTGAGATAGCAAAATAAGTATAATGATAATTGCAAAGTTGCAAAATGAGTGTTTATTAAAGGAGGGATTAACATGAGTGCAACTAAAATGGGACTCACCATCGAAGAAGCCGCTGAATGTACAGGCATCGGGAGAAATACTATGCGCAAGTTGGTAGACTGGGGCAAGCTTCCTGTCCTAAAGGTAGGAAGAAAGACCATCATCCGAACCGATACGCTGGAGCACTTTATGACCGTCAATCAGGGGCGAAATTTGCTCAATGAAAAAGATGTACGAAAAGTCGAATAACCGTTCTCTAAAAGCCCTCGGCGTTTGAGAGCGAAATACACCCCTAGCACAAATCTGACGATTTGTTCTCCGGGTATTCCGCCCCTGCGGGGAGCCTGTATCAATATCGGGCAGGACAATCCCTCTATTGATACAGAGAAAATTGCTCCGCAATTTTCGATTGCTGTCCCGCTGTCAAAATCCATCGGAACAGCCGCAACCGATAAGTCGGTTGCAAAATGAGAACGCCCCAATACGGGAGAAAGGACACTATGGCGAGACACAGCTTTATTCAGATGTCAAAGTTGTCCAATGTCAAGGGAAGAATATCGTATATTACAAGCCACGCAAGACAGGAAAACCTCTATGCCACCTACCGCACCGCAGACAATCCCTTTTGGAGCAACCTCGCAAAAGAGTGTCAGCAGGAGTTTAGGCGAAGCGGAGTAGACGGAAAGTGTATCGAAGCAAGGGAGTTAATTATCGCCCTGCCCGAAGTTTACACCACCTATGAGCCACAACAGGTACTTGAAGATTTCACAGAAGAATTTCGCAGACGGTACAATGTGGAATGTGTATCGGCTCTCCACCACAACAAGAGAAAGACCAATTACCATATCCACCTGATTTTCAGCGAACGAAAACTGCTCCCGGAGCCTGATGTAAAGGTAGCCACCCGAAGTGTTTTCTTCGATGAAAAAGGGCAAAGGGTACGCACCAAGAAAGAAATCACCGGCGAGGACGGACAGATACGAAAAGGCTGTACAGTCATCAAAAAGGGCGAGATTTACGAAAGTCATCTCTTTACCACCAAAGACGAGCGGTTCAAAAGTGAACCCTTTCTTGAAGAAGTCAAGCAGGTTTACACCGCCCATATCAACCGCCATATCGCAGACCCCGAACAGCAGCTCAAGGTCTTTGACAAAAACGGCGTGTATCTGCCCACCAAGAAAATCGGCAAGAACAATCCGAAAGAGGAAGAAATCAAGGCGGACAACGCCGCAAGGCAGGAGTGGAACAGAACGGCAGATATGGCACTGATCACAGGAATTTCGGAAGAAACAATATTGGAAGTCAAGCAGACGCAGATCCACGAAAAAGTCAGCCAATCAATCCGTGACAGCGGTTGGCTTCCCAACCTGTTCCGCAGTATCGTCAGCAAGGCAAAGGAGTTTCTGCAAAATCTTATCCGAGAAAAGGATATGCCGCCCAAGCCCACACTGGATATTGATATATCTGAGTTCCGTCATATGCGAAGCCTGATGATTAAGGTGCAGGACAGGGCAAAAGAAATCAAGCACTTACAGGACAGGGTGCTACCCGACCTGAAACAGCAGTTTGCCGAAACCAAAGGCATCTTCAAAGGCAAGGAGCGTAAAGCGTTGGAAGCAAAGATACAGCAAACCGAAAGGGAAATCGCCAATAAACTGGGCAAAATTCCCGACACGCTGAAATCAGACGGTTATCCCGATGTACAGGCGTTTATGGATACCTTCCGAAAAATGGAGGCTGTTGTAGAACAGTACAACCGTGACCTTGCCAAATGGGAACAGCAGGTTAAGGAGAAAGGAACACCCAAAAGACCGCCCGAAAAGGAAAGTGTCCGAGACAGGCTCAGGCAGTTACAGGCAGAGGGCAAACAGCAAAGAACACGAAAGAAGTCCCAAGACAGAGAAAGATAGTTTTGACACCGAACACGACACCGCAGGGCAGTTCCCCTGCCTTGCGGGATTACATACAGTTATTGACATAGAAACACCCTACAAGATTTTGAAGTCTTGCAGGGTGTTCATTTTGCTTAATAAATATCTCGCAGTCTATTAAATTATTTCACATAGTCATAGTAAGTGACCCATCCAAAGCTTTCAACTCTGGATGCATCAGAAATATATACCTCTACAATATATGTTTCACCAGGCTTAACTTCTTCAACATAACCTGTGTTTGTCTCAAAAAGCACACCGTCTGCATCGTAGAAAGATACATCGATAAACATACCAAAAGTATATTCTGTGTTGTTCTTTAATGTGCAATAAATGTTATAGCCGCCTTTGCTCAACCCCCATGAAAAATCTTCTGCATTCATCTGTTCGGTCAGGTCTGCTTCGATTGCATTATATCCATTTAGAAGATGCTGCTGATCTTCAAGGTTCGCTACATATGTACCTACGAATTCGGGGTTATCAGAAAGAAAATCGTATTTCTTATAGAGATCGGTTAATGCTTCATAACGAAGAACAAGCCCTCTCTGCCATTCAATCTGATATTCCCATATTGCATCTTTTTTGAGTGCTTCCTTTTGAACATACAAACCTTCAATGTATTTATCTGCAATTTCCTTTAGTGCGGCATCATAGAAAGTTTTGTCGCTGTACTTTTCGAGATATGCCAATTCGGTGTTTACAAGCTGGTTTCTATCTGCACCTTCGGGAGCTTCCATTCTGCCCAAAATGGATGATTCAATATCTGCCAAGAAAGCATAGTCGGCATTTTCAGTCATTCCAACTTCTCTTTCGCAGTATGCTGCCTTATCCTTTGCATCTTCATATTCACCTAATTCGGTGTAAATCTCCAAGGCAGCCTTGTATTCGGCTTTTTCAAAATGAGTATTGGCAATTTCGTATTTACATTCTTTTGCCTTATTTTGCGCATCTTCATATTCACCTAAGGTGGTATAGATTTCTAGTGCAGCAGCATAATCGCCAGCACTGAAAAGCTCTTCAGCTTTCGTGTAGTCGCTTGAATCGCAAGCAACAAGCACCAAACACATAGTAATAACCATAATCAAAGACAAGATTTTCTTTCTCATTATTGTTCCTCTTTTCTTTATTCTATTCTTGATATTGCATAAGTTCAAAAGCATCCAAAATATCCCTGAAGCCATCTTTTTCGCTTTGACTAACAGTATAATCAAAAATTTTATCGTCGTCATTATTAACAAAACGAATGACGGTGTCTTCGGAAGTAATAATTGCTCGGATTATATCAAGTTGCGAGGCCTTTGGCTGGAAATCAACATATTCCCAATAGTTTTTTCGATTGCTATCTCTTACGACATCGTTATAGCTGCAATGCACTGAATATACCGTACCGTCAACATTGATAATCAATTCGTCAAAGTATAACCATTCATCATCAACATGAATTGTTCGCCATCGTAGCCAAGGGGACCTATTTTCTCTGTCACCAATATACAGATAGCTGACACAGTAATCATTAATATATCGAGGCTTGCTATTTGGCATATACCAAGTGGTTTTGTCCACTTCGTCGTATTCCTTATTAAGTTTTTCCAAAGCTGGTCCGAGTTTTTCTCCTATTTCTGCATGTAGTTTTTGAGAAGCTTCGCTTTTATACTGCTCTATTGTTTTCTGATCTGTAACATATTCAGAATAATCATTGAGGATTGTTGATGTAATTTCGATTACTGCGCTCCATTCACTGTTGTTGCGAGCATTTTCTAAACGGGTCATAAGGCTTGATAGTTCAGTTTCAATTTCTTCTTCGGCTTGATTTTTTAGATCGTTCGCAGCGGCATCAGCTTCGGTACCGGGAGCGATTTCGCATATCTCTTCGCAAAGAGTGATAACCGTCTTCCAATTTTTGTTATTGCACGCTGTTTGGGCATCTTCTAATAACTTATATACATCTCCCATAGACAATGCTTCTTGACACTTTTTTTGAAGATTATCAGCAGCAACAATAATACTGCTGTCGGTTGTTTTCTTCTTCACGGTCTGACAAATCTCAGCGGCTTGTTTATTCTTGCCAGCAAGCATAAGTTCTTCTGCATGATTCAATTCACACCTGAGAAGCAATAACTCTATCAACCCGTTCAGTTCAATATTATCGGTAACTATGCTTTTTGCTTTCTGAGCCGCTTCGGACCAATAACCATCTTCTAACAATTGCTTGGCCCAATAGTAACTAACTTCGTCAAGCTTATGTTCAGAATCCTTATAGTTACCTAATGCAGTAAAAGCAGCAACAGCTTCCTCATATTTACCCTCTTCAAAAAGTCTCTCCGCAGCTTTGTAATCAGAAGAATCACAGGCCGATAAACACATGCAGAGCATTATAGCAGAAAGCAAGAGTACAACTGTTTTTTTACCACTCAATATAACCATCTCTTTTCGGAGTTTCTAATATCTGTTTTTAGTAGTTTAGTAATTACCACACTTTGTGTTTAATAAAAAAGTGCGTGACCGAAGCCACGCACCGAAAAACGCAACTCCGATTGTCGCCAAACAAAGCTCAAATAGAAAAGGGAACCCTTATTACCATCCGAGTGGAGTTGCGTTTTTACCGAACTCATATCGGATGATAACCAAAAAAGGGTATAATATCCCTCTTGATAAAAAGAAGTCCTTTTCCTTATTCAGCTTTGTTTGGCTTGAATATTATACCACAAAGTGTCTGAAAAATAAAGTGGTTATGATAGCGTTTCCGAATTGCTTTTTAGATAACAAAGGCCTATCGCAAAAACATAACTTTCTTGCAATAGATCTTGCGGCTTTTACAGATATTGAGACCTCATATCACACTCATACTCATAGGCAGCATCAAGCATATCTGAACAGCCGTTGACAAAATTAAAGATGCCTATCAGCCAATAAATCGCCTGATAATAATCGATACGCTTTAACTGCAAATGGTATTCAAGGCCATAATTCGTTGGATACCTAAATTTATCTCCTTGTTTATCCAGTGCGCTTAGTTCACTTAAATATGTATCTGCACAGTATACAACATTCAAGTCATACCCCATTGACTTTGCGTAATATTCTATCATGTCTTTTACAGACTTCCATAAATCTTTGTAGAGAATATGACTTCTCCTTTTACTGCGTTGCACCTTTTCGCTAACATTTGTTTCCGTTCGTGATAATAACATACATTTGAGTGCTAATTCAATTGCATGTCTTATAAGAAATGCTATTGTAAGAAAAGACCAGTGATTTTTGTCGAGTTTCTCCAGCAGAAAAAAAGCAATGTTCGAATAACCCTGTATATGAGGATAATAACCTTCATCCCACGGAGAGGTATATAACATACAATTTCCAAAGCCGTGAGAAGCAAAAAACAAAACCTTTGGTTTTAATGACAAATCAATGTCATCAGAATATTTAAGCGGAATATGTTTAACATCAACACACTTATATATAATCGAGTAGCACTGATCTATTGAATTTGCCATGTCAACTATATCAAGGAAATCATCTTTGTATTGGTTTAGATACCCATCTTTTATCGGATATCTGAACAAGTTGGACTCTCTATCAATTGTCTCTAACTCTGTAAGATAAGAACACACCCAACTTAACTCGTCATTGCTAATTGGTTTGTTTGAGGAAAGATTCCAATACTCACTAAACAAGTCAATAATATTATGTTTGTAAGCGGTAAATTTTGCTGTAATATCTTTTCGAGGAACAACCGTTATTAACAAGCCTTTGCACAACAGTTCAATGGCTTGTCGATACAGATACAAGGCAGGAAAAAACCATTGATCGCACTTCGCATTATCTCTATAGTTATCAATTATTTCTGTAATAATTACTTGAGATGCATTGTAGAAAGATTCGCTTAATTTTATATAGTCATCGGAGCGGTTTCCGCTCCAATCAAAGGTAATTACATCCTGTGCATTGGAAATATCATCGATTTTATGCCCGACTGCAATCCAATATTTATCTGGCTCTATCATTTTCTCACCTTTATCAACAAGCATTTTGATTATTGTACCACCAACGGATTGATTTTTCTATAGCAAAACAAAAGAGGCGGCAAGGAAACTGCTTTCCCTGCCGCCGTATGCTCATTTTTGCAGTTTTATCATAACTTCGTCAACGATATCTGTGTATCTACCTTGTGCAATCAGCTTGTTACGGTAGGAGAGCAGAGCGTTGAAAATATACCGCCGTTCTTCTGCTGTAAGGTAAAGGTAATACTTTCGCTTTCTCATACGAAGATTACCTCTGTATTCACAGTTTCCGTAACCGCTGACCGCAGTGCATTCATTCTGCCAACCCATTCCATTTGGTTCTCGGCTTTTAGTTTTTCGGTAATGCCCTCATGCTCTGAGCATTGCTTCATCAGGCGGTCAAACAGCTCCTGTGCCTGTTCCTCAACATCGGCAAGGTAAGATTGCAGCTTACCGCTTATCACCAAATCGGTGTAGAACACCTTTTTATGCTCACGGATATACCGCAAATGCCGATGCCCCCATACGCCGATATGTCGTTCTTCTTTTTCGGCAGGTAATACCAAACAAGGGATGTAATAATCTTCCTGTAATTCATAGCTTAAGCCGTTGCTGTTATTGTAAATGTACTTGTCCATTATAAAATCCTCCAGTATAATATATTCGCACATATGTCACAGTTTCCTGATTACCACATTTTGTTATATTGTGTTACGAGTTTTTTCTTCCCTTGATTTTTCCCTTATGAGGTCACGAGGGAAGCATAAACAATAGTGAAATCGTATAAAGGGATAAGGCGAGCACACTGCGAAAAATCCTTTATTTGCAAGGCTTTTGGAGGATTTTATTGATAACATATAATCGCTGTTAAGAGGTCATATGTTGTAGAAATTCAAATTCCGATTTATCTCACTCTTTTGTAAATGAAGTATATCCGTAAAATATGAAGAAGTCTACCATCCGCACAGAGAAACGCCCAAAGAAGTTTAGGCTTCTTCGGGCGTACTCAATCCTGTCTTACGAACACCCCGCTTTCGGCGGGGGTATTTCGTGTTATGGGTACTTTGCACACAGATAGTATGTTAACTCGCTAATAAATTATCACTTTAGCGTATTGCATTTTTGCAAAAGCGGGTCTATACTGTCACCATCCGGAAAGGGAGGGGCGCGAAGCCCCGTATCCATCAGAGAAAGGGTGGACATGAATATGAAAAGGATCATTGGATTGTGCATGGCGGCCATGCTGCTGCTGTCGCTGACGGGCTGCGGAGCCAAGGCGGAGGAAAAGGACCGTCTGGCGCAGATCAAGGAGAAAGGCTACATAGAGATGGCCACGGAGCCGTACTGGGCTCCCAACGAGTTCATCGACAGCTCCAAGAGCGGGGATGAGCAGTATGTGGGCATGGACATCGAGATCGGCAAGGCCATCGCCAAGAAGTTGGGCGTGGAGCTGAAGATCGTCCCGCTGGAGTTCAGCGCCGTGCTCTCCGGCGTGGCCGAGGGCAAGTATGACATGGCCATCTCCGCGCTGGCCTACAGCGAGGAGCGGGCCGCGGCCATGAACATGAGCATCGGTTACAACATCAATCAGGATGAGGGCAACGGTTACGGTTTCCTTGTCCGTGCGGGCGAGGAGGACAAGTGGAACTCCGCCGAGGCTGCCAGGGAAGCGGTGATCGTGACCCAGAGCGGCAGCGTGCAGGAGGGCTTCTATAAAGAGTTCATCGGCGAATGCAAGGAACTGAAGCTGGTCTCCTCCATGACCGACGGCTACCTGGCCGTGGCTGAGGGGAAGGCGGACATCTGCATCACCGACTGCACCTCCGGCAAGCTCTACGCCGACGCCAACGGCGGTCTGGCGATCCCCGAGTTCCGCTTTGATGTGAACACCGACAACGGCGCCCGCGTGGCCTGCCCGCCCGAGGGCACCGACAGCCTCATGGAGGTCATCAACGAGGTGCTCGACGAGCTGAACAAGAGCGGCCAGATCGATGCGTGGAAGGCGGAGTACACCGCCTACGCCAAGACTCTGGGCATCGAGACCAACTGATCCTCCGCCCGCTTTGCGCGGAGGGAAACGCAACGCTTCGGTTGCAATGGCAGCCGGAGCGTTTGCCTGCAAGGACTATAGACGGGAAGTGGCCTTATGGCAAAGATGATAAAGATTTGGGAAAAGTACTATATGGTGTTCCTCAAGGGCCTGGGCGGCACCTTGTGGATCTCCGCGGTGGTGGTGGCGCTGGGCACCGTGCTGGGGATGCTGGTGGCGCTGATGCACATGGGCAAGCTGAAGCCGCTCCGGGCTCTGGCGGAAGCCTATATCGAGGTGCTGCGCGGTACGCCCGTGCTGCTGCAGCTCTATTTCTTCTGGATCGTCCTGCCAAAGCTCGTTCCTTTTGAGCTGTCGGACACGGGCTGTATTCTGGTGGCGCTGATCATCAACGCCTCCGCTTATATCTCCGAGATCATCCGGGCCGGTATCGGCGCGGTGGACGCGGGGCAGTGGGAGGCGGCCCGGAGCGTGGGACTGAGCGAGAAAAATGTGATGACGCGCATCATCCTGCCACAGGCTGTGAAGAATATCCTGCCCGCTCTGGGCAACGAGTTCATCTCCACGGTGAAGGGCACCTCGCTGGCCTCGGTGTTTTTTGTGGGGGAGCTGATGACCAGTTACAAAAGCGTCCAGTCGGCCACCTTTCTGGCGCTGCAATCCCTGACCATCGTGGGCATCATCTACTTTCTGCTGAATTTTGTGCTCTCGCGGCTGCTGCGGGTACTGGAAAGGAGGCTGATGGCCAGTGACTAACGAGATATTGCGGGTGGAAAACCTGGTGAAGAACTTCGGCAAGCTGGAAGTGCTCCGGGGCGTCAGCACCAGTATACACAAGGGCGAGGTGGTCTCCATCATCGGCCCCAGCGGCGGCGGCAAGTCCACCTTTCTCCGCTGCCTCAACCGGCTGGAGGAGCCCACCAGCGGCCAGATTTTCTTCAAAGGACAGGACATCACCGATAAGAAGCTGGACATCGCCCGGTTCCGCCGTCAGATCGGCATGGTGTTCCAGAACTTCAATGTGTTCCCACACCTGACGGTGCTGGAGAACATCACCCTTGCCCCCACGCTGGAGCTGAAGATCCCCCGGGAGGAGGCCGAGGCGGAAGCCATGGCGCTGCTGGCCCGGGTGGGACTCAGCGACAAGGCGGGGGAGTACCCCCGGAAGCTCTCCGGCGGGCAGAAGCAGCGGCTGAGCATCGTCCGGGCGCTGGCCATGCACCCGGAGGTCATGCTCTTCGACGAGCCCACCTCCGCGCTGGACCCGGAGATGGTCAAGGAGGTGCTGAATGTCATCAGCGGCCTGGCCAAAAGCGGCATGACCATCGTCATTGTCACCCACGAGATGGGCTTTGCCCGGAGTATCTCCGACAGAGTGCTCTTTATCTGCGACGGAGTCATCAAGGAGGAGGGGAATCCCGACACCATTTTCACCTGTCCCCACGACCCCAGCACCATCCGTTTCCTGAGCATGGTGCTCTGAGAAAAGCTGATTTGAGCCAAGAAAAGAAATGGGAGGATTTTCATGAACCAAAAGGAAGAGATCAAGCGTCTGGTGGCCGCGGCGGCGGAGGACGCCAAGCGTCTGGCTGCCGAGATATGGGAGTATGCGGAGCTCCCCTACGAGGAGGAAAAGAGCGCCGCTGCGCTGATGGCGGCGCTGGAGAAAGAGGGCTTTACCATCGATAGCAACATTGCCCAGATCCCCACGGCCTTTACCGCCACCTTCCAAAGCGGCAGCGGCAAGCCGGTCATGGGTCTGCTGGCGGAGTACGACGCGCTGGACGGGCTGAGCCAGAAAGCCGCCTGCCCCGAGCAGGAGCCGCTGGTAAAGGGCGGACATGGCCACGGCTGCGGCCACAACCTGCTGGGCGCGGGCTGCTACGCGGCGGCGGTGGCGCTGAAAAACTACTTTGTGGAGCATCAGTGCGACGGCACGGTGATCTTCTTCGGCTGCCCGGCCGAGGAGGGCGCGGGCTCCAAGCAGTTCATCGCCCGGGCGGGGTATTTTGACGATGTGGACTTCTGCTATACCTGGCATCCCGCCACCATGAACACCGTGCCCGGCACGGGCAGCGTGGCCATCATGGGCGCCAACTTCATCTTTGACGGCGTGGCAGCCCACGCGGGCGGTTCCCCCCATCTGGGGCGGAGCGCCCTGGACGCGGTGGAGCTGATGAATGTGGGCGTCAACTACCTGCGGGAGCACATGATCGATCAGGCCCGGGTGCACTACGCCTACTCCGACGCCGGCGGCACCGCCCCCAACGTGGTGCAGAGCCACGCTGTGATCAAGTACGAGGTGCGCGCTCCCAAGGTGGAGCAGATGCAGGAGCTGTTCACCCGGGTGGTGAACGTGGCCAAAGGAGCGGCGCTGATGACCGGGACGGAGATGCGCTACGACGTGACCATGGCCTTTTCCGACTATCTGCCCAATAAGACCCTGGCGAGGGTAATGAGCGAGTGCATGGAGGAGGTGGGCGCGCCGGAGTGGGACGAGGGCGAGTTCGAGCTGGCGGCGAGATTTCTGCGCAGCTACCCCCGCACCACGCTGAACAACATCCGGGAGGAGCTGGGCGAGTATTTCGAGGGGGACGAGCTGGAGGAGCGGCTGGAAAAGCCGCTGGATGTGACCGTTCACCCCTTCAACGACAGGGAGACCCGTTACGAGTCCGGTTCCACGGATGTGGGCGATGTGGGCTATGTGACCCCCACCGTCATGCTGAACATGGCCACCGCCTGCCTGGGCAATGTGGGCCACTCCTGGCAGAACACCGCCTTCTCCTGCTCCAGCATCGGCATGAAGGGCATGGTGGCCGCCGCGGAGATCATGGCGCTTGCCTGTCTGCGCACTATGGAGCAGCCGGAACTGATCGAAAAGGCCCGTGCGGAGCTGCTGAAAAAGAACGGCGGCAAATATGTCTGCCCCCTGCCCGAGTATGTACAGCCCCCCATCGGCACCTATTGAGCGAGAAAGACGCCCCCACTCCGGGGGCGTCTTTGCGCCCAAAAAAAGTGCGGGCCGCTTTCCGGCCCGCCAAAAACAGGGTTGTGGGATAAAGATATGAGCTCCTCGGGTCAGAGCATTTGGGATTTGCCTTGACCAATTGGATAAGCTGTAGGTAGAGCATACCGCGCCGCGGCCCATTTGTAAAGAGCGAAGAATGTCGGAAAACCACTACTTTTGTCGTCGAACCGCCTCTTTTTGCCCCACCCTTGTGCCAACAGGAATACTTTCTTCCATCCGGGACACAATAGGGAGCGCTGCACCGCGCCACGCGCGGCGCGGGACTATGCAGGAAGGAGCGTTATGACATGATCATGGACAGAGTGGCGCTGATCCTCGCCATCATCGGCGGACTGAACTGGGGCTGTGTGGGCCTTTTTCGCTTTGATCTGGTCGCCTATCTCTTCGGTGGGCAGACCGCTACCGTCAGCCGTGTGGTATATACGCTGGTGGGGCTGGCATCCGTCTGGTGCATCTCTCTGCTGTTCCGGGAACGGGACGAAGCGGACGAAATCGTCTGAGGGAGAAGCGGAACCGTTTCCGGCATCGGGACGGCTCCGCTTTTTCACGGAATATGGGAAAACGAGCGTTCCTCAAGTCGGAGGAACGCTCGTTTTCATGCTCAGTACCACAGGAAGCCCAGCAGGAAAATCCGGATCAGCTGCTGGCCGAAGCTGTACTTCACGGTCACGGTGCACTGGGCCTGGGCGCCGCCGTCCTGGGAGACGCAGGTGATCACGGTGCTGCCGTTGCCCCGGGCGAAGACGGTGCCGTTGGAGTCCACGGAGGCCACATCCATGTTGCTGCTGCTCCAAACCAGCGTCTGGTCGTCGGCGTTGGAGGGGAGCACGGTGGCGTGGAGCTGGGTCGTGCCCTTGTATTGGAGCTTCACATCGCTCTCAAAGAGAGAGATCATCTCGGTGCGCACCAGCGCGGGCATCTCCCGCTCTTCCAGCAGCTCCCCGCACTCCGCGCAGCGAAGCTGCTCCAGCCCGGGCACGCCGTAGTCCGGGGGCGTCGCCGTCTCCCACTCGCCGGCCACATGGGGCGGGATCTCCTGATGCTCCAGCTCCGCCCCGCAGAGGGCGCAGCGCAGCACCTGCTCGCCGCTGGCGGTGAGGGTGGCGGGGGTGATCACCTCCCAGGCGCCGGGCACATGGCGGGGAGCCACATAATTGTCGGTGTAGCTGTAGCCGCAGAGGGAGCAGGTGTAGGTGGTGAAACCGAAGTTCGCGCAGTCCGGCTCCGTCACCGAGACGGTGTAGGCGTCCTCGGTACAGGAATGGGGGAGAAGCTCGGTATCGTAAGTAAAGACCTCCTGCCGCTCAAAGCTCTGCTCGTTGTCCTGCAGGATCATGGTGTAGTAGAGGTTTTCCCCGCAGTAGGCGTCGCAGTAAGCCCGGCGGTCCCAGTTGTGCTCGAAGAACTGGATAAAGCCGGTGACGCGGTTGTTCTGGCTGTACTGCTTGACCTGGTTGCCGGTGTCGAAGAACTGGTAGTGCATACCCACCAGACCGCCGTCATGGACGTAGCCGTGGCAGGAGGTGTATCCGGCGATATTCACGCTGCAATGGTTGATACTGCCATAGCCGCAGCCCAGAACGCCACCGGTGAACTGCTCGCAGTGGCTCTCCAAATTGCGATCCAGATGAATGAGGGTCACATCCGCCGAGCAGCCCTCGAAGGTGCCGGTACCGAAGCCCGCGATGCCGCCCACGCCTACCATCCTGGCGTTGCTGGTGAGCTTCACGCTGCCGCTGACGGAGCAGTTTTCAAACTCCGCCGAGGCGATGCACCCGGCAAAGGGGGCGATGAAGCAGTTTTGCTCCGTCTCCACCTCCACGCGGATGTTGAGCAGCGTGAGATCGTGGATCTTCGCCCCGGAGAGGGTGGAAAAAAGTCCCGCGCCCACGGTGTCGTACTCCTTCAGATTGCCGTCCACGCTCCGGGTCACATCTTCCCCAACGGTGGTGACGCTCAGATTGTAGATGGTGTGGCCGCCGCCGTCCAGCTCCCCGGAGAAGGCGAAGGGCGTCCAGGCCTCCCCGGCCATGTCGATATCGCAGGTGAGGTAGAAGCGATCTCCGGGGTGGGCGGCCATGCCCCGGAGGGAGTCAGGGTCGGACACGGGGATGGCGCCGTCCGCGGCCAGAGAGGGCAGGGCGAAGAGGACGAACAGCAGCGGCACCAAAATCAGGGAAAAGAGCCTTTTCTTCATATCTTATTTCTCCTTCTGCCGGGAACGGGCGTTCCCGGGTTTGCGCGGATGGTTTCGGATCAGCCACACGATGGCGCCGGCGGCCACGACGGTGAGCACCAGAACTGCGGCAGCCCGATACCGCTGTTCCCGCTGGGTCTGCCGTTGTTCTTCGGCGGCCTGCTGGGCCTGCCGTTGTTCCTCTGCCGCCTGTTGGGCGAGGAGCCGCGCTTCCTCCGCCTGCCGCTGTTCCTCAGCCGCCTGTTCAGCGAGGAGCCGCGCCTCCTCCGCCTCCCGCTGCATCCGCTCCTCCTCGTCATAGAGGGTGATGTGGTCGAAGAAAGTGTCGGTGGCGTCGTCATAGCCCACGGTGGTGGCGTAGAGCCCGTACTCCGCAGGGTTATATAGTTCCAGTCCCGCCGCCGTTCTGGAGGAGCAGATCCACCAGCTGAAGGAGGCGAACTGGGAGGTGTGCTTTCGGAAAGCCTCCAGGGAGACCTCAAAGGCGCTCATGCCCCGGGAGGGGAGGGGAGAGTCCAGATCCAGCCGGATCTGATGCTCCGGCCAGTTGTGTACGTAGACCTTGCGGGGCGTCCAGACCCCGTATTGCTCCGCCGAGGCGGGGCAGCATGCCGGGTTTCCGGCGGAGTCGATGGTCCCCACGGCCAGACTTTCGTAGAACTTGTGGGCGCCGTGGCCATACTCGCCGTCCTCCGCGTGGGTGATGACCACCTGCGGCTGGAAACGGCGGTAAAGCTCCACCTGCCGCGCCTCAAAAACCTCCCAGCCAATGCCTCTGGCCTCGTAAAAGGGAAGATGGTTGGAGGTGGAGCGGCCTATGTCGTCATATTCGCCCAGCACCGGGTAGTTGCGCAGTCCGGCACACCACAGCCCGTCCAGCAGCTCGTTGCGCCGCTCCATGTCGTCGTTGTGGCTGACAAGGTAGGCCACCTGCACCCGTGCCCCCTGTTCTAGACACCAGGGGATGACCCCCGCGAAGAAGAGCTGGTCGTCGTCGGAGTGGGCCGGGAGCAGCAGCACGTCCGCTCTGTCCCAACTGGGCTGCCAGTCCTGCACCCAGTCGGGCCGCTCGCCCCGGGACAGCAGGAAAATGTCGCAAAGCTCTCCGTCCCCCTGAAAGCGCAGCGTCAGCTCGTGGCCGGAGAGGGAGGGTATGTACTCGTGGAGAAAGCCGTTTTCCCCGCAGCGCCGCTCTCCTGCCTCGGAGATGAGGGTCCACTCGCCCGGCGCGGTGCAGAATTCCAAATAGAGCGCTCCTATCTCATGCTCGCAGACAATATTGAACTCCGTGCCGTTGGCAACGGGCACGCGGGTGTAGCCGCTGCCGTCCAGCAGCTGGGACAGTTTTTTCCCATCCTGCCACACCGTGCCGGTGCCGTTGCGACACACGGCAGTGTCCTCCGCAGAGACACTCAGAGAGAGAAAAAAAGTGAAGAGCAGGAGCATAAGCCCAGTGACTCCCGTTTTTCGCATGGTGGAGCCTCCCAAAAACTTTGTATTCGTGGCATTATACCATATTCACGGAAAAATGCACGCAGAAAAATTCGGAAATGGCCATTTCTTTTCTCCCTCCTTGCGCGGCGGCGAAAAGTGTTGTAGAATAGCGTGCGGAAAACAAATGGGCGTGGGGAGAGATCCCCGGCGGAAAGGAGCGGACATGACCGGCGCGGAGATACTGGCCCCGGCAGGGGGCATGGAACAGCTGATCGCCGCCGTGCGCTGCGGAGCGGACGCGGTGTATCTGGGCACGGGCGGCTTCAACGCCCGGCGCAACGCCGCCAACTTTACCGCCGCCTCTCTCCGGGAGGCGGTGGCGTACTGTCATGGCCGGGGGGCGAAGGTCTATGTCACCGTGAACACTTTGGTGATGGACACGGAGTGGGCGGCTCTGGAGAGCGCCGCCGCGGAGATCGCCGCGGCAGGAGCGGACGCGGTCATCGTGCAGGATCTGGCGGTGATGGAGTTTTTCCGGGAGAACTATCCCACGCTGCGCCTCCACGCCTCCACCCAGACGGCGGTACACAATGTGGAGGGGGCGCTGGAGCTTCAGGAGCTGGGCTGCGAGTGCGTGGTGCTGGCCAGGGAACTCACGCTGGAGGAGATGGCGAAGATCTCGGAGGCGGTGAATATCCGGACCGAGGCCTTTGTCCACGGGGCCCATTGCATGAGCGTCTCCGGGGCGTGCTACCTCTCGGGGATGCTGGGCGGCCGGAGTGGCAACCGGGGCCTCTGCGCCCAGCCCTGCCGGCTGGACTGGCGCTGCGGCGAGGGAAACCATGTCCTCTCGCTGAAGGACATGTCCCTCATCTCCCATATCCGGGAGATGGCGGAGGCGGGCGTTGGCTCCTTCAAGATCGAGGGGCGCATGAAGCGGGCGGAGTATGTGGCCGCCGCCGTGACCGCCTGCAAAAACGCCCTGGAGGGGAAGGCTTACGACGAAGAGCAGCTTCGGGCGGTCTTTTCCCGGAGCGGCTTCACCGACGGCTACCTGACGGGCCGCCGGGACGGGGCCATGTTCGGCATCCGCACGAAAGAGGATGTGACCGGGGCGGAGAAGGTGCTGGGCGAGCTGCGGGGGCTTTACCGGGGCGAGACGCCCCGGGTGGCCGTGGATATGTCCTTTGCCGCCACGCCGGAGGGCAGCAGCCTCACCGTCAGCGACGGGACGCGCACCGTCACCGTGCCGGGGGAGACGCCCCAGCGGGCGCTGCGGCGGGAGACGGACGAGGCGGGCGCGAGGAAAAACCTGGTCAAGACCGGGGGCACCCCGTTTTATGTGGAGAAGTTCTCCGCCGCGATCGATCCGGGGCTGATGCTCCCTGCCGCCGCGCTCAACGAGATGCGGAGAAAGGCGCTGGAGGAGCTGCTCGGTGCACGGAGCGAGACCGTCCCGGTTCCCGCCCGCGTCGTGCCGCCGCGCTCCATTCCTGCCCACATCGCCCCGGAGCGCTGCGCCCTCCGGGCCCGCTTTTCCCGGGCCTCCCAGATCCCCGAGGGGGAGGATTACGACATGGTCATCCTGCCCGCCGGGGAGATCACGCCGGAGCTTCTGGCGCGATGGGGAGAAAAGCTGGCGGCGGAGCTGCCGGGGGTGCTCTTCCCCGAGGACGAGGCGGCCTTTGCGAAAAAACTCGCCGCCATGGAGGAACAGGGACTCCGGGACATCGTGGCGGACAACCTCTACGGCGTCCGTCTGGGCCGCCGTCTGGGACTCCGCGTTCACGGGGGCATGGGACTCAATATCCTCAACACCCGCGCCCTGGACTGCTATGGGCGGCTGGGCCTCGACGACGCCGCGCTCTCCTTTGAACTGGCCATGTCCCGGGCCAAAGCCGTGGGCGGCACATTGCCCCGGGGCATCGTGGCTTACGGCTATCTGCCGCTGATGCGCTGGCGGAACTGCCCCCTCCGGGCCAATGTGGGCTGCGGGAAATGCCGGGGCGAGGGCGTGCTGACAGACCGTCTGGGAGTGAAATTCCCGGTGGAGTGCGCGGAGAGGAAAAGCTCCACGCTGCTCAACAGTGTGCCGCTGCACATTGCCGAAAAGGATCTGAGCGGCTTTGCGTATCTGCTGCTCTACTTTACCCGGGAGAGCCGGGAGGAGTGCGGGCGCGTCACGGAGGACTACCGGCTGGGACGGAGAGCCGCCGGCGAGCGCACCGGGGGGCTCTACTACCGGGAACTGCTGTAAGAGAAAACGGAAAACAAGGAGCGAGCTATGTTCGAGGGCTTCAGCGAAGAGACCAGCCAGTTTCTCTGGGATCTGGCATTCCACAACGAAAAACCGTGGTTTGACGAGCACAAGGAACAGTATATCCGGGTGTTGAAAACTCCCTTTCAGCACCTGGCGGAGGACACGAAGGCGGCGCTGGAGAGCGCCACGGGGGACGAGTACGACCTCCATGTCTCCCGCATCTACCGGGACGCCCGGCGGCTTTTTGGCCGGGGGCCGTATAAGGATCATTTGTGGTTTTCCCTGCGGCGGCGGGACTGGAACGGGGATCTGTGCTTCTACTTCACCCTTTCCGCCTCCTCCTACGGCTACGGGCTGGGCGGCTGGATGCGCGCCCACGAGGCGGAAAACTGGCGGCGCTTCGTGGACGCCAACGGCGCGGAGGTGGAGCGCCTTGCCAGGCGGCTGAGTCGCCGGAAGGATTTTGCCCTGGGAGGGGAGAGCTACAAGCGCCCCAAGGGGGACAAGAGCGGGATACTGGGCGAGTGGTACAATAAGCGCGATCTGGAGATCGGCTGTCAGCACGATTTCGGGGAGGCGCTCTTCGATACGGCGCTGCCGGAGAAGCTGGCGGAGGGATACGGCAGTCTGCTTCCCTATGCCCGGCTCTTCGCCCACGCCTATACGGAATAAAGGAGAGGAAAGAATATGGACTACAGCAACCTGCAAAACGGCAGCGACATCCGGGGCGTGGCGCTGGAGAACAGCGAGGGACGGCGCGTCGAGCTGACAGAGACAGCCTGCCGGGACATCGGCCGGGGCTTCGCTCTGTGGCTGTGCCGGCAGGAGCGGCGCCCCTATCGGGTGGCGCTGGGCCGGGACTGCCGGCTGAGCGGCGGGGACATTCTTCGCTGGCTGGCCGAGGCGTTGTCCGCCGAGGGCATGAGCGTGACGGACATGGGCCTGGCCACCACCCCCGCCATGTTCATGACCACCGTGACCGAGGGCTATGGCTACGACGCCGCCGTGATGGTCACGGCCAGCCACCTGCCCCGGGAGCGCAACGGCTGCAAGTTCTTCACCCCCCGGGGCGGGCTGGAGAGCGGGGACATCCGGGAGATCCTCCGCCTCGCCGCCACGGAAGAGCACACCGCCCTCCCTGCGGGCAGCGTGGAAGAGGGCGCGTTCATGCCCGTCTACGCCGCGCAGCTCCGCCGGATGATCTGCAAGGCCGCCGGTGGGGAGCAGCCCCTCCGGGGAAGGCATATCGTGGTGGACGCGGGCAACGGCATGGGCGGCTTCTACGCCACGGAGGTGCTGGAAAAGCTGGGGGCCGATGTGAGCGGCAGCCGCTATCTGGAGCCGGACGGCAGCTTCCCCCACCATATCCCCAACCCCGAGGACGAGGACGCCATGGAGAGCATCCGTCAGGCGGTGCTGGAGAGCGGGGCGGACTTCGGCGTGATCTTTGACACGGATGTGGACCGCGCCGGGGCCGTGCTCTCCGACGGGCGGGAGCTGAACCGCAACCGGCTCATCGCCGCCATCTCCGCCGTGCTGCTGGAGGAGCACCCCGGCGCCACCATTGTCACCGACTCCATCACTTCCTCGGGCCTGGCCGCCTTCCTCCGGGCCAGAGGCGGCGTGCACCGGCGCTTCAAGCGGGGCTACAGGAATGTGATCAACGAGGCGGTGCGCCTCAACGGGGAGGGACAGGACTGCCCTCTGGCCATGGAGACCTCCGGCCACGGCGCCATGAAAGAGAACTACTTTCTGGACGACGGGGCCTACCTCGTCACCCGGCTGATCGCCGAGCTGGTGCGCCGGGGCGATCTGGAGGGGCTGCTCGAAGGGCTGGCCGAGCCGGCGGAGAGCCGGGAATTCCGCATGAACATTGCGGATGGAGACTTCAGGAGCTACGGCCAGCGCGTCCTCGACGATCTGGCGTCCTACGCCGCGGGGCGGGCAGGCTGGAGCATGGAGGCGGAGAACTTCGAGGGCGTCCGGGTGAACCTCGATAAGGAGCACGGGGACGGCTGGTTTTTGCTCCGCCTCTCCCTCCACGACCCTCTGCTGCCGCTGAATATCGAATCCGACAGCCCGGGCGGCGTGAAGCGCATTGCCGCGGAGCTGGCCCCCTTCCTGGAGCGCTATGGCGATCTGGACAGCCGGGCGCTGCGGGCGTTCGCGGAGTAAGACCTTTCCCTCGCACCGAAACAAAAAAGGAGGCCCCGGGCCGCTCCGTGAGCGGCTCGGGGCCTTTTCCGTTGGGGTAAAAGGTTACTGCGCCATCATCCGCCGGTACATCTCCTCGGCGGGGTTGATGAGGGGCAGCGAGGTTTGGGCGGCGAGGGCCTCCTGAAAATAGGGGAAGTGGGTGCAGCCCAGGATCAGCGCCTCGGCCCCGTTTTCCTCAAAATAGCGGCACAGCTCCGCCAGACGGAACCGCCGGATCAGCTCCTCGGGGGGGAGGGCGGCCTCCACCGCCTCCACTATGGCCAGATAGCCCACGCCGATGACGGAGATGCTCCCGTTGCGCTCGTAGAGACACTTCTCGATGCCCGCGGTGGACTGGTTGTTGGCGGCGATGACCGCCAGACGGCGGTAGCGCTGCCCCAGCTCCCGGTAAATTTGCAGCGGGGTGTAGATCCGGTCTCCCCGGCTCTCCGCCATGGTCTCAAAGTCGAAGCAGGCGCTCAGGGAGTTGCAGTAGAGGAAAAAATCCCGGGCTCCCTGCTCCTCCGCCCGGGCGAAGTGCTGCTGGAAGATCTCGTCCTTTTCCCGCTGGCTACGCAGCTGGATCAGATGGCAGTCCTGGGGCGTGGGGGCCACCGGGTGACAGATCAGCTCCAGAGAGGGATCCCGCCCTGCGAGAAAGTCCACGCCCATCCGGGTGTCCACCCCGGTACCGGCCACAACGGCCACCTTTTTTCCCATACCGCGCCTCTTTTCTCCCACCCGAGGGCGGGGTTGGAATGGACTTATTGTAGCAATTTGCGGAAAAACCGTCAAGAGCCGATCTCACACCGGCTTGGTGATGCCCGTCCTCCGCTCCTTGCTGAGTCCGCCGCCCATCGGCGCCACATCCCCGTGGAGGAAGCAGGCCCGGCAGAGTGCGCCCTCCCCGTACTTCTCCCGGATGCTGTCCACGGCCCGGTCCAGCCGCTCCAGCCTCTCAAAATCCCGTTCGTCAAAGAGCGTGCGCTGGCGCGCCGTGTCGGGGGAGACGCGGGAGAGCTGCACTCCCAGCTGCCGGAGGGGAGTGCGCCCGTTCCACAGCTCGTCAAAGCAGCGGCAGGCCGCCTCCCACAGCTCCCTCGTCACCGAGGAAGGGGCCATCAGCTGCCGCTGGTGGGACACATCCCGGAACTGCCTGTCCCGGATGTGGACGGCCACCACGCCCGCCGACTGTCCGTCCCGCCTCATCCGCATCCCTGCCGTCTCGCACAGACTCAGCAGCACCCGGTGGGCGCTCTCCCGGTCGCACACATCCTTGTCGGTGGTGACGGAGTTGCCGTAACCCTTGTTGAGCGCCGTCTCCGGGTTCACGATCTCGCTGCAGCGGCCGTTGGAGGCGTGCCAGATATACTCCCCCTGCTTTCCGAACCGGGCGCGGAGGAAGGCCGGATCGGCCACGGCAATCTCCCCGATGGTGTGGATGCCGAAGCGGGCCAGCTTCCGCTCCGTGGCCGGGCCGATGCCGAAGAGATCCCGAACCGGCAGGGGCCACATCTTCTCCTCGATCTCCCCGGGAAAGAGGGTGTGCACCCGGTCGGGCTTCTGGAAATCCCCGGCCATCTTGGCCAGCAGCTTGTTGCTGCTCACGCCGATGTTCACCGTGAAGCCCAGCTCCTCCTTGATCCGCTGCCGCAGCCGGTCCGCCGCCTCCGCCGGGTCGCCCCGGCTCCAGCGGGTGCCGCTCATGTCCGCCCATGCCTCGTCGATGGAGTATTGCTCCACCGCCGGGGCCGTCTCCCGCAGCACCCGGAGCAGCAGACGGGACTGCTGGACATAGAGGGCGTAGTCCGGCCGCGACACCAGCAGCCCCGGGCACTTTTCCTCCGCCTGCCACAGCGGCTCCCCGGTCTGCACGCCCCGGGCCTTGGCGGGGGCGCTCTTGGCCAGTACGATGCCGTGCCGCCGCTCCGCGTCTCCGGCGATCACGGCGGGCACCTGCCGCAGATCCAGCGAATCCCCCTGCCCCCGCAGCCGCTCTACCGCCGTCCAGGAGAGAAAGGCACTGTTCACATCAATATGAAAAATCACAGGTTCCATAAAAATCGCCTCACAAGCTAATTCCTATTATAATTCGCTTATTAAGCGAATTCAAGAGGAAAATTCGCCCGGTGAGAGAATTTTTGTCCCGGGAAAGCCTTGCCATTTGGCCGGAAAAAGGGTATAGTAGGGGCGTAAGGGGCGATAAGCATGGAAAAGAGCTTTGGAAAGCGGCTGGCAGAGCTGCGAAAAAGGCAGGGCTGGAGCCAGGGCGAGGTGGCACAGATGCTGACGGAACGGGGCTGGAGCGTCAAGACCCAGGCCGTGAGCAAATGGGAAAAGGACACCACGCTGCCCAACGCCGCCCAGTTTCTCATATTGTGCCAGCTCTACCGCGTCCACGACGTACAGCGCGCCTTCCTCAGCGAGGAGCCGGAGAGCACGGCGATCCGGCAGCTGCCGCTCTACACGCTGGCGGTCTCCGCCGGCACGGGCCAGTTTCTGGACGGGAGCAGCTACGATCTGGTGGAGGCGGGCAACGAGGTTTCCGCGCAGGCGGACTTCGGCGTGCGCATCGCCGGGGACAGCATGGAGCCGCGCTTTGTCAACGGGCAGATCGTCTGGGTGCGGCGGCAGGAGACGCTGCGCAGCGGCGAGATCGGCATCTTCCTCCATAACGGGGAGGGCTTCTGCAAGCGGCTGGAGACGGGGAGCGGGACGCCCATGCTGGTCTCGCTGAACAGCGCCTACGCGCCCATACCGGTGCGGGAGGGCGACGAGTTTCGCGTATTCGGAAAGGTGGTCGGATAGCCTTGGAGAATTCCCACAAGTTTTTTGCCAATCATGATTGCCGCTACTACCCCTGCCACGAGATGGAGGGGGAGCTGAACTGCCTCTTCTGCTACTGCCCGCTGTACTTTCTGGAGGAGTGCGGGGGCGACTACACCTACACGAAAAAGGGTGTCAAGGACTGCTTCGGCTGTCTGAAGATCCATGAGGAGCAGAGCTGGGAATTCGTGCAGCGCCGGCTCATGGAGGAGATCAGAAAGACCGAGGAGGCCTATGCTGCCGCCCATCCCGAAGAAAAGAAATAAGAGAGGAACATCACTGCTATGGAATTGACCGCCGCCGCCAGCTGGCTGAACACCGTCTTTGCGTCCTTTGATCTGTCTGTGGCTCAGGGAGTGCACGTGCTCTACGAGGCGCTGCCCTGGCTCTTTACCCCGCTGCTGAGTTTTGTCACCCTGCTGGCCAGCCCCGCCGGGTCCATCTGCATCTCGCTCTTTCTCGCCCTCTGGCCCCGCACCCGCCGCTTCGGCATGGCCATGCTGATGGGGATCATCGTGGGCGCGCTGATGACCAATGTCATACTCAAGCCCCTGGTGCTCCGCCCCCGGCCCTACTCCTGGGACGGCAGCGTCTATCAGGAGTACTGGCATCTTCTGGGCGAGCCCATGGAGAGCGACTACTCCTTCCCCTCGGGCCATACCACCGCGGCGTTTGCCATGGCCTGGGGCGTCACCGCCTCCCGGGATAAGCGGAAGATCTGGGTGGCGTTCATTCTGGCCTTCCTGATCGCCCTCTCCCGCATCTACCTCTCCGTCCACTACGCTACGGATGTGCTGGTGGGCCTGATCCTGGGCACCATCGGCGGGAACTGCGGCGTCTTTCTCTCCCGCAAGCTCCCCGAAGCGGTGTATACCTATGGCCTGCCCCTGCCGAAGAGTCTTGGCAACGGCGGCGGCAAGCACCTGCGAAAGTAAAAATGAGAAAAGAAAAATCCCGCCGAAAATCTTTCGGCGGGATTTTTGCGCGGAGAAGGCGGCGGGGCCGCAGCCAAAGAAAAGCAGGGGCGGAAGTCCGCCCCTGCCGGAATGCCAGGAAAAACTCAGCCCTGTACCAGAGCCAGCGTGTCGCGGGCGATCATCAGCTCCTCGTTGGTGGGGATGATGAAGATCCGCACGTCGGAGTCGTCCGCAGAGATCTCGATCTCGCCGCGGCCCTTGTTCTTCTCGGGGTCGAGCTTGATGCCGAAGCACTCCAGGCCCTCGCAGATGCTCGCACGCATGGAGGAGGAGTTCTCACCTACACCGGCGGTGAAGGTCAGCACGTCCACGCCGCCCATGGCAGCGATGTAGGCGCCGATGTACTTCTTCACCTCGTAGGCGAATTTGTCCAGAGCCAGCTGGGCGCGCACGTTGCCCTCGGCGGCGGCGTTGTCCAGATCGCGGAAGTCGGAGGACACGCCGGAAATGCCCAGCACGCCGGACTTCTTGTTCAGCACGGTCATCATCTCGTCGATGCTGAGGTCGTTCTGGGTCATCAGGTACTGGATGATGGAGGGATCGATGTCACCGCTGCGGGTGCCCATGGGCACGCCGGCCAGAGGGGTCAGACCCATGGAGGTGTCCACGCACTTGCCGTCGATGCTGGCGGAGAGGGAGGAACCGTTGCCCAGGTGGGCGTTGATCACGCGGGTGCCGGGCTTCTTGCCGGTGAGCTCCAGGGCACGGGCGGAGACGAAACGGTGGGAGGTGCCGTGGAAGCCGTAGCGGCGGACGGAATCCTTCTCGTAGTACTCGTAGGGCAGGGCGTACATATAAGCCTTGGGAGCCATGTCCATGCCGAAGGAGGTGTCAAACACGGCGACCTGGGGGGTGCCGGGCATAACAGCCTGGCAGGCCTTGATGCCCATGAGGTTGGCGGGGTTGTGGAGAGGCCCGAGGGGGAAGCACTTGCGGATGGCCGCCTCGCAGGCGTCGTCCACCAGGCAAGACTTGGTGAACTCCGCGCCGCCGTGCAGCACCCGGTGACCCACAGCGCCGATCTCGCTCATGCTGCTCACCACGCCGTACTCCTCGCTGACCAGCTTCTCCAGCACGGCCTCAATGGCCTCCTGGTGGGTGGGGAAGTTCATCTCGGAGGCGAAGACGGGCTTGCCGTTCTGGGGCTTGTGCTCCAGACGGCCGTCGATGCCGATGCGCTCGCACAGGCCCTTGGCCAGCAGAGACTCGTTCTCCATGTCGATGAGCTGGTACTTCAGAGAGGAGCTGCCCGCGTTGATGACAAGAATTTTCATTTTACCGTTCCTTTCGTCTTGTGTATTTCTGAACTTTTTTATAAAATGTTGGTTATCATTGGCCCAAGGCTAAATAATACAGGATATTTTGAAAAAACGCAAGTGTTTTAGGAGAAAGTCTTATGCGTACTGTGGGCATCGTGGCGGAGTATAACCCCTTTCACCGGGGGCATCTGTATCATCTGGAGCGCTCCCGGACCCTCACGGAGGCGGAAGCGGTGGTCTGCGTCCTCTCGGGGGATTTCGTGCAGCGGGGCGAGCCGGCGGTATTCTCCAAGTTCGCCCGGGCGGAGGCCGCCGTGCGGGCCGGGGCGGATCTGGTGCTGGAGCTGCCCCTGCCCTGGAGCATCGCCTCCGCCGAGGGCTTTGCCCGGGGGGCGGTGGGACTGCTGGAAGCCACGGGTGTGGTGGACTGTCTCTCCTTTGGCAGCGAGTGCGGCGATGTGGCTGCTTTGCGGGAACTGGCGTCGGTGCTGGAGCGGCGGGAGACGGAGGAGGAATTATTAAATGTATTGCGCAGCGGCGTGTCCTATGCCGCCGCCCGGGAGAGGGCTGTGGCGGCGGCGGTGGGGGAGGAGCGTGCGGCGCTGCTGCGCCCGCCCAACAACAACCTGGGTGTGGAGTACTGCCGCGCCCTGCGCCGCCTGGGGAGCGGGATGGAGTGTGTCACCGTGGAAAGGGCGGACGGAGGCCATGGGGGAGAGAATTCCGCCTCCGCCCTCCGTGCCCGGCTCCGCGCAGGGGAGAGCATCGGGGGGCTGACCCCGGAGAGCTGCCTCCCTGTCTGGGAACGGGAGATACGGGAAGGGAGGATGGTGACCATGGCCACGCTGGAGACGGCGCTCCTGTCGCGGCTGCGTATGCTGCCCCGGGCGGCTTTCGAGCGGCTGAGCGACGCCGGGGAGGGGCTGTATAACCTCCTCTACGCCCAGAGCCGGGTGGGGGAAAGCTGGGAGAGCGTGCTGGCGGGCTGCAAGTCCAAACGCTACCCCCTCGCCCGGCTGCGCAGGGCGCTGCTCTCTGCGGCGCTGGGCGTGGAGAAAGGCATGGCGGAGGAAGAAGTCCCCTATATCCGCCCCCTGTGCGCCAATGAGCGGGGCTGCGCGCTGCTCCGGGAGATGAAAAAGCGCGCCGCGCTGCCCATTTTGAGCCGGGGCGGCGACGTACGGAGGACAGGGGGGAGGGCCGAAGCGATCTTTGAACTGGGCAGCCGGGCCCACGATCTCTTCGTTTTGGGCTTTAGCGAGGCAGCGCATCGCCGTGGTGATGAAGATTTCCACAAAACGATATCTATAATATACCTGTAATTTGGTGAAAAATAGTCTTGCTTTTTTTATGCAGAAAGAGTATAATACGCCTATCATTCATGGAAAGGACAAATGTCCGTGACACACGGACAAAATTTGGAACAAGAGGAGAGGTTATCATGAAAAAAGCACTTGCCCTGCTTCTGTGCCTCGGACTGTTCTGTGCATTGTTCGCCGGTTGCGGCGGCGGCGCAGCAGAGGCCAAGGAAGATGTGATCTACATTGGTGTTTTCGAGCCTGCCTCTGGCGATAACGGCGCCGGCGGTAAGCAGGAGACCCTGGGCATCCAGTACGCCAACTCCGTGCAGCCTACCGTTGAAGTCGGCGGCAAGGAGTACAAGGTGGAGCTGAAGATCGTGGACAACGAGTCCGCGGATGATAAGGCTCCCTCCGCCGCGGCTGAGCTGGTCGGTGCCGGCTGCTCCGTGGTTCTCGGCAGCTACGGCTCCTCCGTGGCCCGTGCCGGCGGCCCCACCTTCGAGGCTGCCAACATCCCCGTCATTGGCGTCACCTGCACCAACCCCGCCGTGACTGAGGGCAACAAGTATTACTTCCGTATCTGCTTCCTGGATCCCTTCCAGGGCACCGTTCTGGCCAACTACGCGGCCGGTGAACTGGGCGTCACCAAGGCTTACTGCCTGAACAAGCTGGGCGACGACTACTCCGGCGGTCTGGTCAACTACTTCATCGAAGCCTTTGAGGCCGCCGGCGGCGAGGTCGTACACGAGGAGTTCCCCGACGGCAACATGGACTTTACCTCCTATGTGGCCAAGGCCAAGGCTGAGGGCTGCGAGGTCTTCTTCAGCCCCGTCTCCACCGAGGCTGCCCAGCTGATCATCGACCAGGCTGTGGCCCAGGGCGTGGACTTCCCCCTGCTGGCCGGCGATACCTGGGACTCCAACGTCATCCTCCAGGCCGCTGCCGGTAAGGATGTGGACATCACCGTCACCACCTTCTATCCCGAAGGCGCCAAGCCCGAGTTCGACAACGGCTTCAAGACCTGGCTCAAGGGGAACGCTACTTACCTGGCCAACAACGGCGGCGACGACACTGTGGCTGCTGTGAGCGCCATGGGTTACGATGCCTACTTCGTGGCTCTCGAGGCCATCAAGAACGCGGGCACCCCCGATTCCGCCAAGGTCATGGAGGCCATGTGGGGCACCACCTTTGAGGGCGTCTCCGGCCCCATCGCTTTCGACGCCGTGAACGGCGACGCGGTGCGTACCACTGCCTACGTCAAGCACGCCAACACCGCCGACGGCACCTGGGAGGCCCTGCCCCCTGTCACCGTGGAGTAAGCGGTCACACATCGCAACACAAGCGGCGGGAGACCTTCTCCCGCCGCTTTCCCATACAAACACCAAGGGGGAATCACCATGCAGTTTCTGCAAAACTCTCTGCCCTATCTGTTGGCCGGCATCTCCGTGGGCGGCCAGTATGCCCTGATCGCCATCGGCTACACCATGGTTTACGGCATACTGCGCCTGATCAACTTTGCCCACGGCGACGTTTTCATGGCGGCCGGTCTTATGATGGTCTACCTCTCCGCCACGCTGCCGCTCTATCTGGCCATTCCGCTGACGCTGCTGGCCACCGTGCTGCTGGGCTTTATCATTGAGCGCGTGGCGTATAAACCGCTGCGCAGTGCTCCGCGTATGTCCGTCATGATCAGCGCCATCGGCGTGAGCTACCTGATCCAGAACTGCGCGCTGTACTTCACCGGCGGTCTGGCCAAGGTCTACCCGGCCATTCCCTGGATCTCCGACACCATTACGGTGTGGGGGGCCGTCACCAAGCGCGTGACGCTCATCACCCCCATCCTCACTCTGGTGCTGGTGGTGGTGCTGGTGCTTTTCATCCGCTATACCAAGATCGGCCTTGCCATGCGCGCTGTGGCCAAGGATTTTGAGACCAGCCAGCTCATGGGCATCAAGATCAACTCCGTTATCTCCGTCACCTTCATCATCGGCTCCCTGCTGGCGGCCGTGGGTAGTCTGCTGTACTTCTCCAACTACGCCTCCGTGACTCCCACCTCCGGCGGTATGCCCGGACTGAAGTGCTTCGTGGCGGCGGTGTTCGGCGGCATCGGCTCCATTCCCGGTGCGGTGATCGGAGCGTTCATCATCGGCATCTGCGAGAATATCATCAAGGGTCTGGGCTGGACGACCTTCTCCGATGCCTTCACCTTTGCCCTGCTGATCGTCATTCTGCTGGTGAAACCCACCGGCCTTTTTGGCGAGAAGGCCACCGACAAGGTCTGAGAGGAGGCGAAACAGGATGAAAACAAAAGAAGAAAAGCGGGATTCCTGGATCGCCATGGGGCTGCTGGCGGGCTTCTATGTGCTGCTGCTGGTGGTGGAAATGGTGGTTCCTCCCACGCATATGCTCTTTTCCATTCTCAAAAAGAGCGCGGTCTATTCCCTGGCCGCCGTATCCATGAACCTGCTCAACGGCTTTACGGGGCTGTTCTCGCTGGGCCAGGCGGGCTTCATGCTCATGGGCGCCTATACATACGCCATCCTCACCATGCCCGTGGAGCTGAAGATGGGCGATTCGGTGTATAAGTACTACGACTGCATCGTCCACTTCCAGACGGGCATGATCCCCGGACTGCTCATGGCCGGGCTGGTGGCGGCGCTGATGGCCGCCCTGATCGGCATCCCTGTGCTGCGCCTCAAGAGCGACTATCTGGGCATCGCCACGCTGGGCTTCGCGGAGATCATACGCGCCATGTTCCAGTGGGACGCCCTGGGCCCCCTGACCAACGGCGCCAACATCCTCTCGGGCTTCATTGACCTCAACCATGTCTACTTCCCCTTTACCCAGGTGAAGATCCCGCCCACATTCTTTGTCTTTTTGCTCTCGGGCGGGTGTATCGCGGTGATCGTGCTGCTCATCAACTCCTCCTACGGCCGGGCTTTCAAGGCCATCCGGGACGACGAGACCGCGGCCGAGGCCATGGGCATCAACCTCTTCCACTATAAGGAACTGAGCTTTGTCATCAGCTCCTTCTTCGCCGGTATCTCCGGCGCGCTGCTGGCCATGTACCAGTTCACGGTGAAAGCCGCCCCCTTCAAGACCTCCATGACCTATGAGATTTTGCTCATCGTGGTCATCGGCGGCATCGGCTCCATCACCGGCTCCTGCATCGGCTCCTTCCTCTTCATCGCCTGCAACGAGTGGTGGCTCCGCTTCCTGGACGACGCTTCCAACAACATCCTCGGACTGAATATCCTCCGAAGCGGCTTCCGCAAGGTGGTGTTCTCCGTGGTCATCATGGTCATCGTGCTCTTCTTCTCCCGTGGTCTCATGGGCGACAGGGAGTTCAGCGTGAAGCGAATACGAAAACGATGGGAAAAGCTCCGCCGCAGGGGTAAGGACGCGGCGAAAGGAGGCGGGGAGGCATGAGCGAGAGCATCCTGCGTCTTCAGGACGTGACCATGCAGTTCGGCGGCGTGGTGGCCGTGGATAACCTCTCCCTGGAGGTGAACAAGGGCGAGGTGGTGGCCCTCATCGGCCCCAACGGCGCGGGCAAGACCACCGCTTTCAACTGCATCACCGGGGTGTACCAGCCCAGCAACGGCTGCATCAGCTTTTCCGGCGAGCCGATCGTAATCAGCCACCCCCGGGGCAAGATGAAAAAGAACTACCGGGGCGCCAACTCGGAGAAGTATCTGGGGCAGCGGGTGCTGAACCCCACCCCCGACCACATCACCAAGCTGGGCATCGCCCGGACTTTCCAGAACATCCGCCTCTGGAAGAGCATGACGGTCTTTGAGAATGTGCTGACCGCCAAGCACATGCGCGCCAAACAGAATGTGTTCACCGCCACCTTCCGGCTGAGCGCCGGAGAGGAGCGGCGGATGCGGGAGGAGACCATGGCTCTGCTGGAGGAGCAGGGTCTGGCGCAGTACCGGGACGATCTGGCCGTGTCGCTTCCCTACGGCCTGCAGCGCCGGCTGGAGATCGCCCGGGCGCTGGCCACGGAGCCGCAGCTCCTGCTGCTGGACGAACCCGCCGCGGGTATGAACCCCCAGGAGACGCTGGAGCTGGGCGAGTTCATCGTGGAGATCAAGAAAAAGCACGATCTGACCATCTTTATGATCGAGCATCACATGGATCTGGTCATGCGCTTTTGCGACCGTATCTATGTGGTGGACTTCGGCAAGCTGATCGCCGAGGGCAGCCCGGCGGAGATCAAGAGCAACCCGAGAGTCATCGAGGCCTATCTGGGGGTGAGCGAGGAATGAACGAGAGTATTCTGCATATCGAGAATTTGCAGGTGCGCTACGGCGGCATAGAGGCCGTCAAGGGCGTGTCGCTGGACGTGCATGAGGGCGAGATCGTCACGCTGATCGGCGCCAACGGCGCGGGCAAAAGCTCCACCCTCCGCGCCATCGCGGGGCTGGAGAAGGCCGCCGGCGGCAGCATCATCTTCCGGGGCGACAACATCACCGGGCGCGACCCCACCACCATTGTGAAAAAGGGCGTCACGCTGGTGCCCGAGGGGCGTCGGATCTTCCCCGACCTCACCGTGCTGGAAAATCTCAAGGTGGGCGCATACCTCCGCGGCGACGACATCAACTCCGACCTTGCCTGGGTCTATGAACTCTTCCCCCGGCTGAAGGAGCGCTCCTGGCAGCCCGGCGGCACCCTTTCCGGCGGCGAGCAGCAGATGCTGGCCGTGGGCAGGGCGCTCATGTCCCGGCCCAAGCTCATGATGATGGACGAACCCTCTCTGGGCCTGGCTCCGCTGGTGGTCAAGGACATCTTCTCCATTATCAAGACCATCAACCGCCAGGGCGTGACCATTTTGCTCATTGAGCAGAACGCCAACATGGCCCTGAAGATCGCCGACAGCGCCTATGTCATGGAGACGGGCCACATCACCCTCTCGGGCAGCGGCGCGGAGCTGCTGCAAAACGAGGGCGTCAAGGCGGCCTACCTGGGCACCTGAGTTCCCTCCGGGCAACGAAAAGAATATGGAAAAGCTGCCGGAGGGGCCCTTTGCCCACCGGCAGCTTTTTGCGTCAGGGGGGAGGCCGTGCTCCGGGCTTGTAAAACGGGAAAAAGTGTTGTATAATACCAGGGCAAAATATCTCCGTGGGAGCGCTACAGGGAGGAAACGATATGAAGAGAACATGGGCCCTGCTGCTGTGCGCGGCGATGCTTTTCTCCTGTCTCGCCGGCTGCGGGAAGAAAGAAGAGGTCGTCGATCATACTGTGAAGATCGGCCTGTTTGAGCCAATGAGCGGCGATCAGGCGCTCTATGGCAACTGGGAGCGTCTGGGGGTGGAGTACGCCCGCACCGTCCGGCAGTCGGCGGTGGTGAACGGCGTGCCCCATACGGTTGAACTGGTAGAAAAGGATACCCGCTCCCGGATCGACGGCTCGGTGTACGCGGCCCGGGCGCTGGCGGAGGAGGGCGTGAGCATCGCCCTGGGCACCTACGGCTCCTCGGAGTGCAGCGTGGCGGCTCCCGCGCTGGAGGAGGCGGGCATCTCCGTCATCGGCATCACCTGCACCGATCCCACGGTGACTACCGGCCACGCCAATTACTATCGGGTGTGCTATACCGACGAGTATCAGGCCATGCTGCTGGCGGACTACGCCTATGAATACGGGGCGCGGGTGGCCTACTGCCTGGCCCAGACCGACCGGGACTACGACAGGGCTATGTGCAACGCCTTCATCAAGGAGTTTCAGGCTCTGGGCGGCAGCGTCATCACCACGGTGACCACCATCCTCTACAACACCTATTCCACATCTCTCAATAACTTCGCCGACTACCTCTACGGCGCGGTGACGAACAAGGCGGATGTGCTCTTCGCCCCCATCCCGCCCCGGAAGGGCGCTCAGCTCATCGGCGAGTGCGCCGCCAGCGATGTGCGCTTCAGTGTGCTGGGGGATGTGAACTGGGACACTCCGGCCATCGCGGAGGCCGCCAGGGAGACCTATATGTATGTTTCCTGCGCCTCCATTTTCCCCACGGACCGGAACGAGGAGACGCTGGCCTTTACCCAGGGCTTCCAGGACTGGCTCAACGCCGATGAGCGGCGTATCGAGGCGAATGGGGGAGACGACACGGTGCACAGCGCCTCCGCCCTGGCCTACGACGCCTACATGATGGCCGTGGCCGCCATCGAGGCCGCCAACTCCACCGAACCGGCCGCCGTGTCCGCGGCGGTGGGCGGCGTGAGCGTCCACGGCGTCACCGGGGACCTGGCCTTCGATTCGGTGGGTGATGTGCAGCGTTCCGACCTCTATCTCAAGCACGCGGACACCTTTACGGGCACCTTCCGCTTTGAGAAGGCCCAGGTGGCCCGCCGCGCCGCCGACACGGCCCTGACGCCCACGGCGTGAAGCGCAGATCAAAGGGGCCTCCGGGCCTTTTTGAAATAAACGGTGAGTTCGAGACCTTCCTCACCTAAAACAAAACTAAAGGAGAAAGAAACATGTCCAGACAAAGCAAGATCCTCGCCCAAAGTGGGCTCATCGCCGCTCTCTATGTGGTGCTGACCTTGGTCAGCACGGCGCTGGGACTGTCCTCCGGGGCCGTTCAGGTGCGTTTTTCTGAGGCGTTGTGCCTGCTGCCCATCCTCACTCCCGCGGCCATCCCCGGCCTGACCATCGGCTGTCTGCTGGCCAATGTCCTCTCCGGGTGCATCCTCTGGGATGTTGTTTTCGGCTCGCTGGCCACGCTGCTGGGCGCGCTGGGTACCTACGCCCTGCGCCGCCGCCATCCCGCGCTGGCCGCCCTGCCCCCCATCCTCAGCAATGTGATCATCGTTCCGCTGGTGCTCGCCTACGCCTACCACATCGACGAAGCCATCCCCTATATGATGCTGACCGTGGGGGCGGGCGAGGTGATCTCCGTGGGCGTGCTGGGACTGCTGTTCCTCTCGGCTCTCCGCCGCACCGGCGCGGACAGGAAAATAGAAAGAGGCTTGACTTCACCCAGTATCTGATGTTATAATGCCTTGGTTTACGGGGCGTGTCTCCGCCCCGTAAGCCACCCTGTGCGCCCGTAGCTCAGCAGGATAGAGCGTTCGCCTCCTAAGCGAAAGGCCGCGCGTTCGAATCGCGCCGGGCGTGCCAAAAAGCCGACAGCTTTTGCTGCCGGCTTTTCGTCTTTTGGTTATATGGGACATCGCGTGAGTCGAATTCGAAGTATCCATCATACATATCTGCTGCTTGCTCGTTCAACTTTGCTAAAACAGTATCGTTGTGTATCAATGGATATTCCCATACTGATATTCCATCCGGCCCATAAACCCATATCGGACCATGGATATATTCGTGAACAATTTTAACTGTATACATATTTTCCTCCTTAATATGCTACCGGATAAGCAGAAACAATATTTATACTCCTTTAGTCATCAACCCACTCTATATCTTGTTCTGCATCCCAAAAAGTTTTCCCATCAAAGATTGGAGCTCCAAGAAATGCTTCGTGACATTCTTCAATGGTTTTTCCGTCATATTCCCATATGTACCCGTCTTTTTCGGGATCAACTTGAAAAACTTCCATATGTACAGTGCTGTCATCAGGCATGTATCCTTGAAACCAATATTTGACGCCTCGGTAGACAAAGACTGTGTCCTGACATGTATATATTCTATCTATAAACTCATTAGGATTTCCGTTA